>JAFROY010000002.1:0-702070 GCA_017429425.1 Bacteroidales bacterium
ATCAGCCATGGCGCGGTGAATACGTTCCCGGGCCGTGTACACACCGCCCGTCAAGCCATGAACGTTGGGAGTGCCTGAAGTCCGCGACCGCAAGGAGCGGCCTAAGGCAAGACCGATAATTGGGGCTAAGTCGTAACAAGGTAGACGTACCGGAAGGTGTGGCTGGAACACCTCCTTTTTGGAGCACGATCTGAAACCTGCTTCGTTCTCTTGCTTGTATTTGTCTTCCATTTCTATACAGTCTCTTAGCTCAGTTGGTTAGAGCGCTACACTGATAATGTAGAGGTCACTGGTTCAACTCCAGTAGGGACTACATTTCAGTTCGCAGGGACTGAAAACGAAAGGCGGCAGGAAGTAATTCCCGCCGCCTTTTTCTTTTGTGTTTTTCTACCGGTATTTCTCCTGCTGTTCGCGGATGAGTTCGTCCAGCACGCCGGGGTCGAAGTAGTTGATGCGCATGGCCTTCTTGACGTCTGCCAGCGTAGCGGATGCCTTCCGGTGAGCCGCTTCGGTGCCCTTACGGAGTACTTCGTAGACATAAGGGATATTCTGCTCCAGGGCATGACGGCGCTCCCGGATGGGGGCCAGCGTGTCGTTCAGCACCTCATAGAGGAACTTCTTGAGCATCATGTCGCCCAGGCCGCCGGCGCGGTACTGCGCCTTGGCCTCGTCCAGGTTGTGGAACGTGAAGGAAGATTTCTTGCCTACGAAGCAGTCGGCGAATTTCTCGAAGTGCTCGTCCCGGCAGAAGGCGTCCAGGTAGGTGAAGACCGTGTTTCCCTCCACCTTGCCCGGGTCGCTGACCTGCAGGTGGCCGGGGTCGGTGAACATGCCGCGCACCTTCTCCCAGAGCGTTTCCGCAGAATCTGAGAGGTAGATGCAGTTGCCCAGCGACTTGCTCATCTTGGCCTTGCCGTCGGTACCGGGCAGGCGCAGGCAGGCCGCGTTGTCGGGCAGCAGGATGTCCGGCATCACGAGCACCTCGCCGTAGGTGGCGTTGAACTTGTGCACGATTTCGCGGGTCTGCTCGATCATCGGCGCCTGGTCTTCGCCCACGGGCACCGTGGTGGCCTTGAAGGCGGTGATGTCCGCCGCCTGGCTGATGGGGTAGCAGAAGAACCCGACCGGGGTACCGGCCTTGTTGTCGCTTCCGTCATCCGTCTCCGAGAAGCCGCGCATCTTGATCTCCTGTTTCACGGTGGGATTGCGCTGGAGCCTCTGTACCGTGACCAGGTTATTATAGAAGAAGGTGAGCTCGGTGAGCTCGCTGATCTGCGACTGGATGAAAATATGGCACCGGTCGGGATCGAGCCCGGCGGAAAGATAGTCGAGCGCGACCTCGATGATGTTCTGCCGCACCTTTTCCGGGTTGTCCGCATTGTCGGTCAACGCCTGGGCGTCGGCAATCATGATGTAGATTTCGTCGTATTCACCGCTGTTCTGAAGTTCCACGCGGCGGCGCAGCGAACCTACATAATGCCCGATATGAAGGCGGCCGGTGGGACGGTCGCCGGTAAGGATGATCTTCGCCATTGAGGGATCAGTCTTTGACGGTCTTGAGTTTTTCGCGGATCTTCGCCTCGATCTCTTCGCAGAGCTGCGGGTTGTCTTTGAGCAGGGCTTTCACCGCGTCGCGACCCTGTGCCAGACGGGAATCGCCGTAGCTGAACCACGAGCCGCTCTTGGTGAGGATGCCGAACTCCACGCCCAGGTCGATGATCTCGCCGATCTTGGAGATACCTTCACCGAATACGATATCGAACTCAGCCTTGCGGAAAGGCGGCGCCATCTTGTTCTTCACGATCTTGACGCGGGTGCGGTTACCCAGGGCTTCCTCGCCGTCTTTGATCTGGGTGACGCGGCGTACGTCGATTCGTACCGAAGCGTAGAATTTGAGGGCGTTACCGCCCGTGGTGGTCTCCGGATTGCCGAAGAGGATGCCGATCTTTTCACGCAGCTGGTTGATAAAGATGCAGCAGGTATTGGTCTTGGCGATATTGGCCGTGAGTTTGCGGAGGGCCTGGCTCATCAGGCGGGCCTGGAGGCCCACTTTATTGTCGCCCATCTCGCCTTCGATTTCTGCCTTGGGGGTGAGGGCAGCCACGGAGTCAATCACGACGATATCCACCGCACCGCTGCGGATCAGGTTGTCCGCAATCTCCAGGGCCTGCTCGCCGTTGTCCGGCTGGGAAATGAGCAGGGTGTCGATATTGACGCCGAGGTTGCATGCGTAGGTGCGGTCGAATGCGTGTTCCGCATCGATGATGGCGGCGATGCCGCCCTGTTTCTGGGCCTCTGCGATTGCGTGGATGGCCAGCGTGGTCTTACCGCTGGATTCCGGACCGTAGATTTCAATGACGCGTCCGCGCGGATAACCGCCGATACCCAGGGCGTGGTCGAGCCCGATGGAACCGGATGCGATTGTAGAAACTTCCCAGGTAGGCTGGTCTCCCATCTTCATGATTGTTCCCTTCCCGAAATCCTTCTCGATTTTGGCGATCGTCGCCTGCAGTGCTTTCAGCTTTTCTTCATTTGCCATAATCTGTTGTTCTTTAATTGTTGTTTAATCGCATTGGTTGGTCTTGCAAATATACTTATTTTTGCAAAAAGATTGAGAAACTGTTTTGTAATGATTAACTTCAATCTTGATGGTCTATTTTAGTGCTTTTTCCGGCTTTTCTCGGTTACATAGGAGCCCCTATGCGCCCTTGAAAACCCGAAAAAATCATCTAAAATATCCTCGTAAATCTTTTCGTGAACCATTACAAAGCAGTTTCTAAAGGATTTTTCGATGAAGGAAAAATTGCTCGGCAAGACCCTCGAAGAGCTCCGCAGCGTGGCTGTAGAAGCCGGATTGCCCGCCTTTGCGGGGAGTCAGATCGCGCAGTGGCTTTACCAGAAGGGCGCAACTTCCTTCGATCAGATGACCAACCTCTCCAAGGCGGCCCGCGCCGTGCTCGCGGAGCGTTACGAGGTGGGCCGTACGGCCTATTCGGGCAGCGTCACTTCCAAGGACGGTACGCGCAAATATCTCTTCCCCACCTCGGTGCCGGGCAAGTTTATCGAGACGGTGATGATTCCGGACGACGAAGACGACGGCACGCGCAACCGCGCCACGGTCTGCGTCTCTTCGCAGGTGGGCTGCAAGATGGGCTGTACCTTCTGCATGACCGGCCGCGGAGGCTGGCACGGCAACCTGGATGCGGCGGAGATCCTTTCGCAGTTCCTTTCGATCGACGAGGCCGCCGAACTGACCAACGCCGTCTTCATGGGAATGGGCGAGCCGCTGGACAACTGGGCGGTGGTGCGCCGCGTCCTGGAGGTCCTGACCGCACCGTGGGGCTTCGCCTGGAGCCCGAAGCGCATCACCCTCTCCACCGTGGGCGACCTGCCGCACCTCACTGAATTCCTCGAAGAGAGCCGCTGCCACCTGGCCGTCAGCCTCCACGATCCTTTCCCGGACGAGCGCGCCGCGCTGATGCCCGTCCAGAAGGGCTGGCCGCTGGCGGAGGTCGTCGGCCTCATCAGGAAATATGATTTCACCGGCCAGCGCCGCGTGAGTTTTGAATATATTGTTTTTGCCGGCCACAACGACACGCCGCGCCATGCCGACGCCCTGATCCGCCTGCTCAAAGGACTGGAATGCCGCATCAACCTGATCCGGTTCCACACCATTCCGGACTATCCGCTGCAGCCGGCGGGGATGGCCTCCGTCGAGGCGTTCAAGGCGCGCCTGAACGCGGGCGGCATCACCACCACGCTCCGCGCTTCGCGGGGTGAAGACGTGATGGCGGCATGCGGCCTGCTGGCCGGAAAAGGACTGAAAAAATGAAACGGATTGTCATCGGTATCCTGTTGGTGCTAGCCCTGCTGCCGGGGAGCTTCTCCGCCCGTGCGCAGGAGCAGCCTGCCCGTCCCAAGGTCGGCCTGGTGCTGGCCGGCGGCGGAGCCAAGGGCGCAGCCCATATCGGCGTGCTCAAAGTGCTGGAAGAGAACAACATCCCCATCGACATGGTGGTCGGGACCAGTATGGGTTCCATTATCGGCGGCCTCTATGCGATCGGTTATACCGCAAGCGAGATCGATTCGCTGATCTCCACGCAGGACTGGGACGTGATCATGAGCGACAAGTCCGCCCGCGAGAGCGTCCAGTTCGAAGACAAACTCTACAACAGCCTCTACGTCCTGAAGGTCCCCTTCTCGATCGATCCCTACGCGCTGCGGAAGAAACGGGGCGCGGAGATCCTGGATTCGCTGATCGGTCCCATGCCGGTCCGCGAGCCGGCGCCCGCCCGTTCGCTGCTGAACAATATCCCCATGGCGCTGGTAGACGGCCAGAATATCTACAACCTCTTCACTTCGCTGGCGGTCGGCTATCTGGATTCGCTGGATTTCAACAAGATGCCGATCCCCTTTGCCTGCGTGGCGGTGGACCTGGTCAAGCACGAGGAGGTCGTCTGGCACAGCGGCCATTTCGTGGACGCCCTGCGTTCGTCGATGTCCATTCCGGGCTACTTCGCGCCGTTGCGCAAGAACGGCCGGGTGCTGGTGGACGGCGGCGCGCTGAACAACTATCCGGTGGACATCGCCCGCGAGATGGGGGCGGACGTGGTGATCGGCGTCAAGTTCGGTTCCGGTGAAGGCCTCACCGACAGCGAGGTCAACAACATCGGCGACATGATAGGCAGTCTCTACGACATGTACACCAAAGAGAAGGACCGCAAGGCCATCGAGAATACCGACATCTTCATCCACCCCGACACCGAAGGCTTCAGCACGCTGAGTTTCGACCCGGAGAGCATCAGCACGCTGGTGCAGAACGGCTACGACGCCGCCATGCTCAAGATTGCCGACATCCGCAAACTGCGCGATTACCTGGACCGCTGCGCCCAGGACCGTGCGGAACATCTCGTGGGTCCGGATTTCCGGGGACGCAAATACGACAAGGCGCTTCACCTGGACCGCGACAGCGTGAGCCTGGGCACGGTGGAGATTCACGGCCTTTCGCCGGAGGCGGAGGCGTTCCTCTTCCGCAACTGTCCCATCCGTTCCGGTGCACGCATTGCGGGCTCGGAGATTACCGCAGCCATCAAGCGGTTCTACGACACCGGTTTCTTCAAGTCCGTGACCTACACGCTCAAGGGGCACGAGCAGCCCTACGACATGGACATCTTCTTCAAAGCGGAACTCAACTCGGTCTTCGGGATCGGATTCCGCGTGGATGCGGAGGAGGTCTCCGCCATCCAGATGAACGTCTCCATCAACCGCAATATCCTCTCCGGTTCGTCGTTCTCCGTGACCGGCCGGCTCTCCGTCAATCCGCAGGCTTCGATTCTCTATACGTACGCATTCCCTTCGCATACCAAGTTCAATGTGGAGTACAATTTCCGCTACTCCGGACTCAACCTGCTGAACAACTATTCGGACTACAACCTCGCCTATACGGGCCACCGTCTCCGGACCAATTTCGCGTCGCAGAACTACCGGAACATCTACATGGAGGGCGGTCTGGAGTGTATGTTCTTCGGCTACCGTTCGTTCGACGACAAGGGGCTGCCCGTCTTCGCGTCGTACGATATCACGCAGAGCCGTCAGTTCTTTGCCGGAGCTTACGGGAACGCCCGCTACGATTCGCGCAACGACGAATATTTCCCGACCCGCGGCTGGGCGGCGGACGGCGGTTTCCACCAGTATCTGGGCAGCGGGAGCGGGAACGCTTTCGCAGCGTTCGACTTCCATGCGACCGGCGCCCTTTCGTTCGGGGACAAGTGGACGGTCATCCCTTCCCTCTGGCACCGCGGCCTGCTGGGCAAACAGGTGCCGATGATCTTCATGAACGTGATGGGCGGTTCGCTCCGCGGGCGCTATATGGACCAGCAGATTCCTTTCGCGGGCTTCAGTTTTGCCCACCCCTTCGGCAAGCAGCTCTCCGTCGCTTCCTTGGAGGGTCGCTACAACATCTCAGGACCGAATCACATTACTTTCTCGCCGGTCTTCGCCCTCTCGGGCGATACGGTCGGCGCCCTCTTCGCAAACGGATTGACATGGGGCCTCCAGCTCGGTTATCTGCGTGCTACGCCGGTGGGCCCGCTGGAGTTCAGCGTGCGCTGGTCCAATTATGCCGGCCGTCCGCAGGCTTACGCGGCGCTGGGCTATTCATTCTGACAATGGAACGCGCCAAGGCCCTGGACCGGATGATGGCGCTCTGCAGCCGCCGCGAGTATTGCCGCAAGGAGATACTCGCCAAACTGGCGCGCCTGGAAGCGGAAGATCCCGCAGGAATCGTGGAGACCCTCTGCAAGGAGCGTTATATCGACGAACTCCGCTACGCCACCGCATTCGCACGCGACAAAAGTTCGCTGCAGGGTTGGGGAAGTCTCAAAATTAAAGTAGCTTTGCAGGCGAAGGGGATTCCGGCGGAAACCGTTGCAGCCGCCCTCGGGGAGATCGACGCCCCGGCAGCGGATGCGCGCCTGGCCGCCCTGCTGCGGAACAAACTGCACGCACTGCGCGGGGAAACGGATGAATCCGTCCTCTACCGGAAACTGCTTCGCTTCGGCCTGGGCCGGGGTTACGACTACGAACAAATCAAACGGACCTATGATCGTATCAGAACAACTTAAAGACTATAAACAGCGGATCGAGACGTTGGGGAGGTGTCTTTGACCTCTCTGCGAAGAGAGAAGAACTGAAAACCCGGACGGAGCGCGCCGCAGCGCCCGATTTCTGGAACGATGCCAAGGCGGCGGAGGCCTATCTGAAGCAGACGGCCACCGTGCGCTACTGGGTGGAGGGGTGCGACCGGCTGGCCCGGCTCTATGAAGACCTGGAGACGCTGATGGATTTCGGCGAAGACGCCTCGGACGATATCGACAAGGCGGCTGCCGTGCTCGAAGGCGCCATCTCCGACATGGAGATCCGCAATATGCTCAGCGCGGAGGGTGACAACCTGGGCGCCATCCTCAAGATCAATTCCGGTGCCGGCGGCACGGAATCCAACGACTGGTCGTCGATGCTGATGCGCATGTATACCCGCTGGGGCGAACGGAACGGCTACAAGGTCCACGTTTCGGATGTCCTGGACGGCGACGAGGCCGGCATCAAATCCTGTACGCTCGAGTTTGAAGGGGAGTACGCCTTCGGCTACCTCAAGGCTGAAAACGGCGTGCACCGGCTGGTGCGCATCTCGCCGTTCAATGCGCAGGGCAAGCGCCAGACCACCTTCTCGTCCGTCTTTGTCTATCCGTTGGTCGACGATACCATCGAAATCGAAATCAACCCGTCCGACCTGGAATGGGATACCTACCGTTCCAGCGGTGCCGGCGGCCAGAATGTCAACAAGGTTGAAACGGGCGTCCGCGTCCGCCACATTCCCACGGGCATCGTGGTAGAGAATACCGAAACCCGCTCCCAGCTGGACAACCGTCAGAACGCACTGCGCATCCTGAAGTCCCATCTCTACGACCTGGAGCTCAAGAAACGGCAGGAGAAGCAGGCGGAACTGGAGGGCCAGAAGAAGCGGATCGAGTGGGGCTCGCAGATCCGTTCCTATGTGCTGCATCCCTACAAGATGGTCAAGGATCTCCGCACCGGCTACGAGACGACCGATACGCAGGCCGTGCTGGACGGCGATATCAACGGTTTCATGAAGACCTTCCTGATGCAGAACAGCAACAGTTAGGCGCTAGCGGACCACTTTTCCTTCTACCATAGACCACGTTGCGCAGGCGTCTGCCCGTGCGCAGGCCCATTGTACGCGACCGCTGTCGGATTCGAAAGGGATGATGACGGTGGCGCTGAGCAGGCCGTGGGTGACGGGTGCGCCGGTCCGCGGATCAATGGTGTGGGCGTAGCGCCTGCCGTCTTTCACATAGTATTTTCGATAGTCTCCGGAAGTCACCACGGCACAGTCTGTAAGCTGCAGCGTATCCTTGAGATATACTTCGATTGTGTCCGCCTCGGCTCCGAGGTTACAGCTACGCTCCGCCTCGGCTCCGAGGTTATTGCTTCGCTCGGATGAAATAATCCTCGCTTCGCAATAACGCTCTCCGCCGGCGGCGGGCGTCTCGACCGCTATCTTCCACTTGTCGCCGCGGGCGCTGAGGCCTTTGCAGAGGATTTCGCGGCCCACCTCCACCAGGTAGTTGCTGCTGCCAAGCGCGTCCAGGTAGCGGGCCACGCGGTCGCAGGTGTAACCCTGCGCGATGGCGTTGAAGTTGAGGCGGCAGCGGGGATCGGCCTTGTGCAGGCGGAAGGTGCCGTTGCCGAGCGTGTCAATCCGGAAGCGGTCCATTCCGATGAATGTCCGTACGGAGTCGATCTGCCGTTTCGTGGGTACCGCTCCGGCCTCTTTGAATCCGAATCCCCACAGGTCGAAGAGAGGGGCGGCCGAAGGGTCGAAGGCCCCCTCGCTTTCGCGCCAGTATTGTTCGGAGAGGCGGAAGTTGACCAGGAAATGGTCGTCGAGCGGAAGGTCGTCGCCGGCGTTGAGACGGCTCAGCAGCGAGCCCCGGTTGTAGCCGGAGAGCGACGCGTCAATCTCCAGCAGCAGCCGGTCTATGCTGTCGCGGACTGCAGCCGGTTTGACGCCGGCGGGCAGTGAGCAGATGATGTGCCAGGTGCCTCCCTGCGCGAATCCCTCCATCCGCACGTAGCGCTCCCTGGCGGGGCCGCATCCTGCCAGCAGCAGGAGCATGGCCATCAGGGGTAACAGGAAGTGGGCGGAGGCGCGCATCGTGGCACAGTTTTGGCGTTGGATTTACGGCAAAAATACCATAAAACTTGGCAAACGCCCAAAAAATATGCATATTTGCAGACTGTTTGACAAACGCCGGATGAAAAGACCGTTCCAATATCTCGCCATTCTTTCCCTGTCGCTGCTGACGCTTCTTGCCGTCGGTTGTGAAGGGGAGGAAGAGACCGTGACGAAAAGCTATATGGAGGGGACGCTTTCGTTCCCGTTCCCGAGCTACGTCCAGCGGAATTCGCACGTCACGGTAGAGGTATCCGGCATTACCAATCCGGCAGAGGTGACCTACAAGTGGACCTCCCCGGAGATCTTCCCGGATACGGTGATCTCCCGGATCGTCTCTTTCCGCGTGCCTGACAGTCTGGGTACGTTCGGCATCACCGCCGTAGCGCATGCTGAAGGCTATTACCAGACGGCCACCACCGTTTACTTCACGACCGTCGATACGACCGGCGGTGCGGCGCTGACCGGACTCAAGCCTTCCGCAACCTCTTTCACCGATCCGCGCGACGGAAAGGTCTATCCGACCGTCAAGATCGGTTCGCTGGAGTGGTTTGCCAGGAATCTTTGCTGGGACGGTGCCGGATGCGTCTATCTCAGTTCGCCGGTAACGGAAGGCCTCTTCGGCCGGTTTTATACCTGGAAAGAGGCGACCGGCAATGTTTCAGCCACCGGTCTCGCGGGCGGCCCGCAGGGTGCCTGCCCCGCCGGCTGGAAGGTGCCTACGAAAGAGGATTTCGAAGATCTGGCCGCAGCCGTCCTGGGATCTCCGTCCGCCTTTACGGATACCTGGGAGACGATGGGCGACAAACTCTCCGCGCCGGCCTTTTTCCTGGGTGAGCGGATGTGGGCTTACTCTCCCTACAACGACCATTCGAACACCAGCGGCTGGAATGCGATTCCGGTCGGCGGCGTTACGGCCAATCATTCCGTTTTCAACGGCTACGGAAACTACGCTTTCTTCTGGACGGCAACGGAAAAAGACGCCGACAGGGCCTACTACCGTTATATCTACGGCGATCTGAACACCTTCCCGATGTCCTCTACGAGCAAGAGCGACTTTGCGGCCTCCGTGCGCTGCGTCCGGGCTCTCTAGGCGCTAGGCCTTCTCAAATGCATCTACGATTTTCGTGACGAGCGGGTGACGGACGATGTCTTCCCGCCCGAATTCTATGACGCTGATTCCCTTGATGCCGGAGACCAGCTCGATGCTCTTCGCCAGGCCGGAGTCTTCCTTGCGCGGAAGGTCGATCTGCGTCATATCGCCCGTGACGATAAACTTCGAGTCGGCGCCCATGCGGGTGAGGAACATCTTCAGCTGGTTCAGCGACGTGTTCTGGGCCTCGTCCAGAATCACGAAGGCATGATCGAGCGTCCGGCCGCGCATGTAGGCCAGCGGGGCGATCTGGATGATGCCGTCTTCCATGAAACTCTGCAGCTTCTTGCCCGGAATCATATCCTGCAGGGCATCGTAGAGCGGCTGGAGATACGGATCCAGTTTGTCTTTCAAATCGCCGGGCAGGAAGCCGAGCCGTTCGCCCGCTTCCACGGCGGGGCGGGTGAGAATCAGCCGCTTGACCTCCCGGTTCTTGAGGGCGCGGACGGCGAGGGCGATCGCCGTGTAGGTCTTACCGGTTCCGGCCGGTCCCACGGCAAAGAGCAGGTCGTTCCGGTAGTATTCCCGCACCAGCTTCTTCTGGTTCTTGGTCCGTGCCCGGATGGCGCGTCCTTCGTTGCTGTAGACGATAATGTGTTCGTTGCCTTCGCTCAGGTCCACCTGGCCCATTTCCGGGTTGCGCGGCGCGCCGTCGCCTTCGAAGAGCGACTCCACGTCGTATTCGGTCAGCGCCGGCTTGGTGGCTTTCAGCCGGCAGAGCGTGTCGAACCGGACTTCAAAGTCGTCCAGGTCGGCCTGGGCGCCCACGAGAGAGATTTCGGAACCGCGGGCCACCGCCTTCACCTTGGGGAAGTGGCTGGCAAAAAGGTCAATCAATTTGTTGTTGACGCCGTAGATGTCGACGGGGTCAATTTCCTGCAGATATATTCTTTTGTTCATTGAAGATTCGGATGTTCTCGGTTTCAACACGGGTGGCCAGCCATTTCTGGATACGGTCCAGCGTGGCCTTGTCCAGACGGGAGGTGCTGGCGATCACGACAATCACCAGTTCGCGTCCCTCCTGCGAAGTCAGGTCGAATTCGCTGCCTCGTCCCATGCTGAGGGAGATGATTTCAGGGTATTGCGCCTTGAGCTCGCGGGCAATCTGGACCACCGGCAGCTCGCGGCCCTGCAGCGACTTGAGTTCGTCCTGCAGTTTGGTGATCTCCTTGTCGCGCCGCTGGGTCTCCTGGTCGTTGCGTTCGAAGATGCTTTGGATCAGTTCATTCTCGGAAAGGTCGGTGCGGGCCAGACCGGTTTCCTTGATGATCAGGTGGTCCCGGTCTATCCGGTGGCTCTCCGCCGACCGGTAGAGCAGCTCGCGGTCGTTGGCGGAAAGGGCGGCGCCGGCCATCTGGATGGTGAGGGTACCCTTGCCGCGGGCAAAGTCGATGTGCGAATCGTAGATATAGGTGCGGTCCAGCGTTTTATTCTCGCGCAGGAAGGCCTTCGCATTCTGGTTGAAGTTGTTTTCGCCCACTACCTTGACGGCCGAGAAGATACTCGGGATAATGATGATGATCAGGCCGATGATGATGTTCCGTTTGGTCTTGCGGTTCTTGGTGACATCGGCATAATGGACCACCGGGAAGTGGAGCCACTTGACGGCGAGATAGGTGGCCAGCGCAATGAAGATGCTGTTGATGAAGAAGAGGTAGAGAGCCCCGAACAGATAGTGCATGTTGAAGGTGGCCAGGCCGTAACCCACCGTGCAGAGGGGCGGCATCAGGGCAGTGGCGATGGCCACGCCGGAGATCACGGTGCCCTTCTCCTTGCGGGAGGTTTCGATGATGCCGGCCACACCGCCGAAGAGGGCGATCAGCACATCGTAGATGGTCGGGTTGGTGCGGGCAAGCAGTTCGGTGGGATTCTCCATCGCCAGCGGGGAGATCAGGAAGTAGGCGCCTGAGACGCAGATACTGATGATGACCATCACCATCAGGTTCTTGAGAGAGTTGCGGATCAGTTGGGTATCGTTGGTGCCCAGGCCCAGGCCGAATCCCATGATCGGCCCCATCAGCGGGGAGATAAGCATCGCGCCGATGATGACCGGAATGGAATTGACGTTCAGGCCGACCGATGCGATGATGATGGCCGTACCCAGAATCCAGACATTCGGTCCGCGGAAGTAGATGCTGCCACGGATGTTCTCCACCGCCGCTTCCACATCTATATACGAGGAAAGGTTGAGCCGTTCCCGGAACCTTTCCCGGATCGTTTTGAAGTTTATCGCCATACGCACTTCTTTTTGATTTGTAAAGATACGCTTTTTCTACTTTTTATACTACCTTTGTCCCAAATCTTATCCGCAGACCTTATGAAACCGATCCGCATCTTTGCGCTGCTTCTGACAGCCGTCTTGTTGTTCTCCGGCTGCGACCGGATTCGTTCTATGATGGGCAAGCCCACTTCCAGCGACCTGGAGCGCATTCGCGTCGAGAAAGAGGCTCAGCAGAAAGCCGAACGCGACTCGATCGCCCGTGCAGAAGAGGCCGCAGCGCTCGAGGCCCAGGCCGCCGAAGCTGCCCCCGTCAAGACGCCCGCCGGGGCTTCCAAGGTTTCGACCGGAAATCTCCAACGTTACTGCGTTGTTGTAGGCTCGTATGTCAAGGAATACAATGTCAAGGCAATGACCGCCAGAATGGAAAAGGCGGGCGAGCAGCCCTTCGTCATCCCGTTCAAAACGGGCTTTACCGGCGTCGCGGTCTACACGACCGACAATTTCCGGGAGGCTTACCGCAAGCTGACCCAGATCATCGCGACCGGCACGGTGCCCTCCGACACCTGGATCTACGACACCGCCTGGGGACGCCACAAATAACCGAAATTCCATATTAAACCAACAATAAATGAAAAACACCGTATTTACCGAAAAGCATATCGCGCTCGGCGCCAAGATGGCTCCGTTTGCAGGGTATAACATGCCGATCCAGTACACCGGCATCAACGAAGAACACGCAGTGGTCCGCGAAGGCGTGGGCGTCTTCGACGTCTCGCACATGGGCGAAATCTGGGTGACCGGCCCCAAGGCGCTGGCTTTCCTCCAGTATGTTTCCACCAACGACGTAGCTGCTCTCTTCCCCGGCAAGGCACAGTACACCTGCTTCCCGAACGGCAAGGGCGGTATCGTGGACGACTTTATCGTCTACTGCTTCAACACGGAGAAATACCTGCTCGCAGTCAATGCGGCAAATATCGAGAAGGACTGGAACCACCTCTGCTCCCATGCTCCTAAGTTCGGCATCGAGATCGGCAAAGATCTCCGCAATCTCTCCGACGAGACCTGCCAGCTCGCTGTCCAGGGCCCGAAGGCAATGGAGGTGATGCAGAAACTCTGCGAAGAGAACATCATGGACATGGAGTACTACACTTTCAAGGAACTGAAGGTGGCCGGCATTCCCGACGTCATTCTCTCCACCACCGGTTATACGGGCAGCGGCGGATGCGAGGTCTATGCACCGAACGCAGCCGGCGACAAACTCTGGAAAGCAGTCTTCGAGGCTGGTGAACCCTATGGCATCAAGCCGATCGGCCTCGGTGCCCGCGACACCCTCCGCCTGGAGATGGGCTTCTGCCTCTACGGCAACGATATCGACGATACCACCTCGCCCATCGAGGCAGGTCTGGGCTGGATCACCAAGTTCAACGACGTCAAGGGCGCATTCGTCGACAGCGAATTCCTCGCAGCCCAGAAGGCTGAGGGCGTGAAGCGCAAACTCGTCGGCTTCGAACTGATCGACAAGGGTATCGCCCGTCACGAAATGCCCATCTGCGACGCAGAAGGCCACCAGATCGGTCACGTTACCTCCGGTACCATGGGCCCGACCGTCAAGAAGGCGATTGGCATGGGTTATGTAGATGTACCGTTCAACAAAACGGATACTGAAATCTACATCGACGTCCGCGGCCGCCTGTTGAAGGCCAAAGTCGTGAAGATGCCTTTCTACAAGAAGTAATGTTTCGCAAAAGTGCGATAACCCTCGTAATTCTGTTTTGTGCAGCGGCCCTGGTCGCTGCACAAAATTTTAACGTGGAGCCCGCCCTGCGCCGCCACGTGGCCTATCTGTGTGCTGAAGAACTGCAGGGCCGGCAGGCCGGATCGCCCGGAGAATCGCTGGCCGCCGATTATATCTACCGCGCCCTGCGCGACGCCGGTCTCCAGATGCTCTGCGACGAGTCCGGTCAGGATTTCTCGATTGCCGATTCCACCGCTACGCTCCACTCCTGCAACATTGTGGGCATCGTGGAGGGGTACGACCGCAGGCTGCGAAACGAGTATATCGTGGTAGGTGCGCACATGGACGGCATGGGTGCGCTGTCGGTCACGGTGAACGGCCGCCGGCAGACGCGCATCTATCCGGGTGCCGACGACAACGCCTCCGGCGTGGCCACGCTGATCGAGCTCTCCCGGCTCGTGGCGGCAAACAGCTGGATGTTCCCGCGTTCGGTGGTTTTTGCGGCCTTCGGGGCGGGGGAGTGCGGTACGGCCGGATCGTGGTATTTTGTCAACCGTGCCTTCACCGAGATCGGTTCCGTCCGGACCATGGTGAACCTGGATATGCTGGGCCGCGGCAACGCGCAGTACCCATTTACTGTCTATTCTTCGCTGCCCAAGCAGAAGGTCGACACGCTGCTCAGCCGGACGCTGGAGCGGCAGCCGGCCGTGCGTCCGGTCCCTTTCAACGGGACTCTGCAAACCTCCGACCACCTGCCTTTCTATCAGCGGGAAATCCCGGTTTTCCTTTTCACCACCGGCAAGACGCGCGAATACCGCACGGTTTCGGATACCCCGGAACTGGTGCTCTACAAGAACATGGAACGGCAGTGCAACTACCTGTTCAACTTCCTGTTGACGGTTGCCTCCGCACCCGCCGCCCAACTGGAGAACCGACAGGCCGCTCCTTCGGGTGAAACACTCTATCCTGCAGCGGACTGCGACGTCCGCCCTCAGTTCTTCCACGCGGACGAGCGGCACTTCCTGAAGAGCTGGGTCTACAAGTATCTCCGCTATCCGCAGGAAGCTGTTTCAGAGGGAATTCAGGGCCGCGTCTCCGTAGGTTTCGTGGTAGAAAAAGACGGCAGCGTTTCCAACGTTGAGGTTGTCACCGGCGTTGATCCGCTGCTCGACGCAGAGGCCGTCCGGGTCGTCTCCGTATCGCCCAAGTGGATTCCCGGCAAGATCGCCGGCCGTCCCGTCCGCACCCGCCTGGTCCTCCCCATCGAATTCCGCCTGACCCGTTAGCAGGTCTTTGGGAAAACTATTTCCAGAAGCAGAAGATGACTGCGGCTACCAGGCAGAGGAAGGCGGCGAGGTGGTTCCAGTGGATGGGTTCGCCCTTGAAGACGAAGGTGACGATGAGGGTGAAGACCGTCAGGGAGATGACCTCCTGAATGATTTTGAGCTGCATCAGCGAGAAGGGACCGCCGTTGATGGAAGAGCCCATCCGGTTGGCCGGAATCATGAAGAGATACTCGAAAAGTGCCAGGCCCCAGGAGGCGAGGATGACCAGAATCAGCGGCCAGTCGCGGCCGATATTCATCTGGTTGAGTTTGAGCTGGCCGTACCATGCGAATGTCATGAAAACGTTCGAAACGACGAGCAGCAAGACGGTCCAAATTCCCTGCATAGACAGAAGTGTTTTTCAGGCCGCAAAGGTAACCAAAAAAGTGCTACATTTGCAGTTTGTACGTACACTTTACACCTTTCATCAGGATGGAATACAATTTCAAGGAAATCGAGAAGAAATGGCAGGCCTACTGGGCTGACCACCAGACCTTCCGCGTAGAGACCGACCCTTCCAAACCCAAATATTACGTGCTGGACATGTTTCCGTACCCCTCCGGGGCCGGACTGCATGTGGGCCACCCGCTGGGCTATATCGCCAGCGATATCTACAGCCGCTACAAACGTCTGAAGGGCTTCAACGTCCTGCACCCGATGGGTTATGACGCATTCGGTCTTCCCGCCGAGCAGTATGCCATCCAGACCGGACAGCATCCGGCCATCACCACGGAGAAAAACATCGCCCGCTACCGCCAGCAGATGGACCGCATCGGATTTTCGTATGACTGGTCGCGCGAGGTGCGAACCTGCGATCCCGCTTACTACAAGTGGACGCAGTGGGCCTTCCTGGAGATGTTCAACCACTGGTACAATCCGGAGACGGACAAGGCAGAGCCGATCGATACGCTCATCGCGAAGTTCAGGGCCGAGGGCCGCTGGGACGGTCTTTCCCCCAAGGAGCAGTCCGACCTGCTGATGCAGTATCGCATTGCGTATCAGGGCGAAACATCGGTGAACTGGTGTCCCGCGCTGGGCACCGTGCTGGCCAACGACGAGGTCAAAGAGGGCCTCTCGGTCCGCGGCGGCTTCCCGGTGGAACAGAAGAAGATGAAACAGTGGCAGTTGCGCGTTTCGGCCTACGCCCAGCGCCTGCTCGACGACCTGGAGTCGCTCGAGTGGACCGACTCCCTCAAGGAGATGCAGCGCAACTGGATCGGCCGCAGCCAGGGTGCGGAGATCGACTTCAAGGTCTCCAACGGCCGTGAAACCTACGACATGACCATCTTCACCACGCGGGCCGACACCATCTTCGGCGTCACATTCATGGTGCTGGCACCCGAGAGCGAGTGGGTGGACCGCCTTACGACTCCCGAACAGCGCGCCGCCGTGGATGAATACCTCGCACAGACCAAGAAGAAGACGGAACGCGAGCGCATTGCGGAGACCCGCAAGGCCACCGGCGTCTTCTCCGGTTCCTACGCGGTGAATCCGCTGACCGAAGAGCAGGTTCCCGTCTGGATTTCCGAATACGTCCTGAGCGGCTACGGTACCGGCGCCATCATGGCCGTGCCGGCGCACGACAGCCGCGACTATACCTTTGCCAAAACCTTCAATCTGCCGATCGTCCCGCTGATCGAAGGGTGCGACGTCTCGCAGGAGAGTTTCGATGCCAAGGACGGCATCATGTGCAACTCGGGCTTCCTGAACGGCATGACCGTCAAGGAGGCCATCCCGGCTGCCATTGATTACGTAGAATCGCACGGCCTGGGCCACCGCAAGATCAACTTCCGTCTGCGCGACGCCATCTTCTCGCGCCAGCGCTACTGGGGCGAACCATTCCCCATTTACTTCAAGGACGGAATTCCCACCCCGCTGCCGGTGGAGAGCCTGCCGCTCGAACTGCCGGAAATCAGCGAGTTCAAGCCCACCGAGACGGGCGAACCGCCGCTGGGCCGCGCGAAAGGCTGGACCATCGACGGCTGGCCGCTCGAACTGAGCACGATGCCGGGCTTTGCGGGCAGCAGCGCCTACTATCTGCGCTATATGGATCCGCACAACGACCAGGCGCTCGTGGGCCGCGAGGCCGACGAATACTGGCGCGACGTGGACCTCTATATCGGCGGTACGGAGCACGCCACCGGCCACCTGATCTACTCCCGTTTCTGGAACAAGTTCCTCTACGACTGCGGTTACGTGTGCGAGAAGGAGCCCTTCAAGAAACTGATCAACCAGGGCATGATCCAGGGCCGCTCCAACTTTGTCTATCGCATCAAGAACACCAATACCTTCGTTTCGTGCGGCCTGAAAGACCAGTACGACACCACGGAGATCCACGTGGACGTGAACATCGTGCATAACGACCGCCTGGATCTGGAAGCCTTCCGCAACTGGAATCCGGAGTACAAGACCGCAGAATTCATCCTCGAAGACGGGGAGTATATCTGCGGCTGGGCCATCGAGAAGATGAGCAAATCCATGTTCAACGTGGTGAATCCGGACCACATCTGCGACCGCTACGGTGCCGATACGCTCCGCATGTACGAGATGTTCCTGGGCCCGCTCGAGCAGTCCAAGCCCTGGGATACCAAGGGTATCGACGGCGTGCACCGCTTCCTGCGCAAACTGTGGGGCCTGCACTTCGACCACGACACTTTCTGCGTGAGCGAAGAGGCGCCTGTGCCGGCCGAACTCAAGGCCCTGCACAAACTGATCGGCAAGGCGCAGTCCGACATCGAGAACTTCTCTTTCAACACCACGGTGAGCGCCTTCATGATTGCCGTGGGCGAACTGGCCGATCTGAAGTGCAACAAGCGCGCGATCCTCGAACCGCTCGCAATCGTGCTCTCGCCCTTTGCGCCGCACATTGCAGAAGAGCTCTGGAGCCTCTTCGGCCACACGGAGAGCATCGCCTATGCTCCTTTCCCCGAGTATGTCGAGGCTTACACCCGCGAAGACGACGTGGAGTATCCCGTCTCCTTCAACGGAAAGACCCGCTTCAAACTGGTGCTGCCCAAGAGCATGACGCCCGCCGAGGTGGAAGCCGTGGTCCGCGCGGATGAAAATACGGCCCGCTACCTGGCCGGCGCCGCCATCCGCAAAGTGATTGTCGTTCCCGGAAGAATCATCAATATCGTCTGCTGATATGAATAAGAAAATCGTCCGCCTGATCAAGGATTATCTGGTCATCACGCTGGCCATCCTCATCTACACGGTGGGGTGGTCCGTCTTTATCCTGCCCAACTCCCTGGTTACCGGCGGTGTGGCGGGTATCTGCGCCATCATCCAGTATGCCACGGGGTTCAATATCAGTTACTCCTACGCTATCCTGAACGGCCTGCTGCTGATTCTCGGCGTCAAGTACCTGGGCAAGGGGTTCGGCGCCAAGACCATCTATGCCGTGGCCGTCATCTCCATCTGCTTCCGGATCATTCCGGAACTCATCCCGGCGGAGTTTATCCAGGCCGTGGGCGTGGATAACGGGAAGCTGATGGGCGCCATCGTGGGCGGTGTGATTTCCGGATTCGGCATCTCCATCATGATCAACGTGGGCGGCAGCAGCGGCGGCACCGACATTATAGGCTTGATGGTGAGCAACAAGTACAACATCTCCACGGGACGCGTGCTGCTCTTCCTGGATATCGTCATCATTGCCAGCTCACTCATCATTCCCGAGGCCTCCGGCTGGGGCGCACGCTTCGCCACGGTGATCTTCGGTTACGTGATTGCCGGCGTGGAGACCTTCACCCTGGATCACATGATGCAGCTCAACCGGCAGAATGTCCAGCTCTTCATCTTCTCCAAGCAGTACGAGCAGATTGCCAACCGCATCATGCAGGAGAGCGAAAGGGGTGTTTCCGTCATCTCCGCCAAGGGTTGGTACTCCAAAGACGACATCCAGGTGGTGCTGGTGGTGGCGCGCAAATCGCAGCTCAACCAGTTGCTGGTGATCATCAAGCAGGAAGACCCGAACGCCTTTACCTCAATCGGTTCGGTTTCGGGCGTTTACGGCGAAGGATTCGACCGCATCAAAATCCGCCGTTAGGGAACCGCAGGAATCATTCCGGCCCGCTTCAGCGTTGTTACTTTTTCTTTGGATTTAATCCCAAATTTGACTAAATTTGCGGATTATGCAGACTACGTCTGCACGTATCGTAAGAAAACACGAACAAATTATAACAACGCATAGCATTATGGCAAAGAAAATTTCGCTGAAAGAGGCCGTTTCCATGATTCCGGACGGCGCTTCGATTATGATCGGCGGTTTCCTGGCTACAGGATCGCCCAGACAGATTGTCGATGCTCTCGCTGAGAGCGGCGTAAAAGACCTCACCATCATCTGCAACGACACCGTCTTCGACGGACAGGGTTGGAGCAAGCTGATCGAGAACCACCAGGTGAAGGAGATCTACGCTTCTTACATCGGCGGCAGCAAGGCTTCCATTGAACAGATGAACAACGGGGAACTCAAGATGAACCTCGTGCCCCAGGGTACGCTCGCAGAGCGCATCCGCGCCAAGGGCGCAGGCCTCGGCGGCTTCCTGACTCCCACCGGTATCGGTACCGTGGTCCAGGAGGGCAAGCAGATCATCAACGTGGACGGCAAGGACTATCTGCTGGAGAAACCCCTCGGCGCTGACTTCGCAATCCTGGGCGGCTCCATCGTAGACGAATCCGGCAATATTTTCTATCGCGGCACCACCAAGAACTTCAACCCCATGATGGCACAGGCGGCCAAGACGGTGATCGTCGAGGCCGAGAAACTCGTGAAGGTCGGTGAGATCGAACCCGAATCGGTTCATACGCCCGCCCTCTTCGTGGACTACATCTATGTCAAACAGTAACCCCCGAAGAAGATGGCAAAGTACAAATCGACCATTCGCGTCCGCATGAGCGCCAAGGATGCGCACTACGGCGGCAACCTCGTCGACGGAGCCCACATGCTCCACCTTTTCGGTGACGTGGCTACCGAACTCCTCATTCTCCGCGACGGTGACGAGGGCCTCTTCAAGGCTTACGACATGGTGGAATTCATCGCTCCGGTCTACGCCGGCGACTTCATTGAAGCCACGGGCGAAATCGTTTCGGAAGGCAATACCTCCCGCAAGATGGTCTTCGAGGCCCGCAAGGTGATCGCTCCGCGTCCCGATATCTCCGACTCCGCAGCGGACCTGCTCGAAGAGCCCATCGTTGTCTGCCGCGCCAGCGGTACCTGTGTAACCCCCAAGAAATGCCAGCGTAAGTAATGGACAAGCTGATCATCACCGCCGCCATCTGCGGCGCAGAGGTTACCAAAGAGCAGAACCCCAATGTTCCCTATACCGTAGACGAAATCGTCCGCGAAGCCAAATCGGCCGTTGATGCCGGTGCGGCTATCGTCCACCTCCATGTCCGCTGGGACGACGGCAAGCCGACCCAGAGCCGCGACCGCTTCCAGGAGTGCGAAGAGGCCATCCTCAAGGTATGCCCCAACGTCATCCTGATTCCCTCCACGGGCGGCGCAGTGGGCATGACCCCCGACGAGCGTCTCCAGTCCACCGATACCAACCCGCTGCCTGAAATGGCTACCCTCGACTGCGGTACCTGCAACTTCGGCGACGAAATCTTCGACAATACGATGCCCACGATGCGCGCATTCGGCAAACGCATGATCGAGCGCGGCATCAAGCCGGAATACGAGTGCTTCGAAATGGGCCACCTCGACACCATCCTGACGATGGCGCGCAAGGGCGATGTCCCGGGCGCACCCATGCAGTTCAACTTCGTGCTGGGCGTTCCCGGCTGCACCCCCGCCACCGTGGCAAATCTCTGCTGGCTCGTGAACGGCATCCCCGCCGGTTCCACCTGGACCGTGACGGGCGTAGGCCGCCACGCCTTCCCGATGGCTGCTGCAGCCATCGCCATGGGCGGCAACGTCCGCGTGGGCTTCGAGGACAACCTCTATCTCTCGAAGGGCGTTCTGGCCAAGAGCAACGGCGAACTGGTCGCCAAGGTCGTCCGCCTGGCGAACGAACTGGGCCGTCCCGTCGCCACCAGCGCAGAGGCCCGCGAGATTCTGGGACTGAAAGCAAGATAAATGATACACAACAACATAAAACGTAATTAATCAATCATATGGCACAGAAACACGGCAACAAGTACGGAACCCACCGCGTCATCGAACCCGTCGGCGTCCTTCCGCAACCCGCAAACAAACTCAACAACAATATGGATGAGATCTGGGACAACGAGATCCTGATCGACGTCCAGACCCTGAACATCGACTCCGCTTCCTTCACGGACATTCACAACTATGCCAAGCAGCAGGCCGGCGCAGGCGCAAGCGAAGCAAAGATCATGGAGGAGATCAAGAAAGAGATGTTCCTCAATGTGGAACTCCAGGGCAAGCACCGCAACCGTCGTACCGGTTCGGGCGGTATGCTCCTCGGTAAGGTAGAGAAGATCGGCGACGCCCTCAAGGGCAAGATCGACCTCAAGGAAGGCGACCGTATCGCTACCCTCGTCAGCCTGAGCCTCACCCCGCTCCGCATTGACGAGATTCTCGCCATCCGTCCCGACGTCGACCAGGTCGACATCAAGGGTAAGGCCATCCTCTTCGAAAGCGGTATCTACGCAAAGATTCCGAACGATATGCCGGAGAAACTCGCCCTGAGCGCACTCGACGTGGCAGGTGCTCCCGCACAGACCGCTAAACTCTGCCAGTATGGCCAGACCGTCGTCATCCTCGGTGCAGGCGGCAAGAGCGGTATGCTCTGCGCTTACGAGGCTAAGAAGCGCGTCGGCGTGACCGGTAAGGTGATCGGTATCGCCAACAGCCCCAAATCCACCCAGCGTATCAAAGACCTCGGCTTCTGCGACATCGTGGAGAGCGCTGCAGGTATGACTCCCGTTCAGGTTTACGAAATGGTGGAACGCCTCACCGGCGGCAAGATGGCCGACGTGACCATCAACTGCGTCAACGTTCCCGACCAGGAAATGACGGCTGTCCTCTGCACGAAGGACGACGGTATCGTCTACTTCTTCTCCATGGCTACCAGCTTCACCAAGGCTTCCCTCGGTGCTGAAGGTATCGGCGCTGACGTCAACATGATCATGGGTAACGGCTACACCAAGGGCCACGCTGAATTTACCCTCCAGGAACTGCGCGAAAGCCCCGAACTCCGTAAGATTTTTGAAGAGCTTTACGCATAGGGTATGAACGTTTCCCGCAGAAAAGAACTCTTTCCGGAGGTGACCGACGCCCAGTGGAACGACTGGAAGTGGCAGGTCAAGAACCGGATCGAGACGCTTGACCAGCTCAAGAAGTATGTCAAGCTGACGCCGGAAGAGGAAGAGGGTGTCAAGAAATGCCTCTCGACTCTCCGAATGGCTATCACGCCGTATTATATTTCGCTGATCAATCCGGATGACCCGCACGACCCGATTCGTCGCCAGTGCATCCCTACGGCTGCCGAGACCCATCAGGCTGCCGCCGACCTCCTGGACCCGCTCCACGAGGACGAGGACAGCCCGACTCCGGGCCTGACGCACCGTTATCCGGACCGCGTGCTGCTGCTCATCACCGACATGTGCTCGATGTACTGCCGCCACTGCACCCGCCGCCGTTTCGCCGGCCAGAAAGACGACGAAAGCCCGCGTGAGCGCATTGAAAAGGCTATCGAATACATCCGCAACACCCCGCAGGTGCGCGACGTGCTCCTTTCGGGCGGTGACGCGCTGATGGTGAGCGACGCATGGCTGGAGGAAATTATCCGCAAGCTGCGCGAGATTCCCCATGTGGAGATCGTCCGTATCGGCTCGCGTACCCCCGTGGTGTGCCCGCAGCGCATCACGCCGGAACTCTGCAACATGCTCAAGAAGTACCATCCCATCTGGCTCAATACGCACTTCAACCATCCGAACGAGGTGACGGCCGAATCGGCTGCCGCCTGCGCCCGTCTGGCCGACGCCGGCATTCCGCTGGGCAACCAGAGCGTGCTGCTGCGCGGCGTGAACGACTGCGTCCACGTGATGAAGCACCTGGTGCACGAACTCGTGAAGATGCGCGTACGTCCGTACTACATCTACCAGTGCGACCTCTCCATGGGTCTGGAGCATTTCCGTACCCCGGTTTCCAAGGGTATCGAGATTATCGAGGCGCTCCGCGGCCACACCTCCGGTTACGCAGTACCCACCTTCGTGGTGGATGCGCCCGGCGGAGGCGGCAAGACCCCGGTGATGCCGCAGTACGTGATCTCGCAGGCTCCGGGCAAGGTGGTCCTCCGCAACTTCGAAGGCGTGATCACCACCTACACGGAACCGGCAGAGTATCACGAAGAGTGCCATTGCCCCGAGTGCCAGAAGAAGCTCGAGGGCGTGGCCGGACTGCTCGAAGGCCAGGGCATGGCTATCGAACCTGCTTACCTTGAACGCAAGGAACGCAGCAAAAACCGCCGGTAGATGCCTTTTGTAGGGGAGATACTCAAGCATCGCAGCGTGTCGATCGTCGGCCTCGCCAAGAATGCCGGCAAGACAGAGTGTCTCAACTACATCCTGAAACGGTTGCCGCTCGACTATTTCAACGTGGCGGTAACCTCTATCGGGATCGACGGGGAAACGACCGATCAGGTGACCGGTACCGTCAAGCCCGAGATTACAGTACGGGAGGGGATGTTCTTTGCGACGAGCGAAAAGCATTTCCGGCAGAAACGTCCCCTCTCCGAGCTGTACGCGGTGAGCGATGAGGACACGGCCCTCGGGCGCGTGGTGACGGCCAAAGCCCTCCAGGAGGGGAAAGTGCTGCTGAGCGGCCCTTCCAGCGCTTCGGCCCTGAAACGATGGATGCGTTCATTGAATGATTTAGGGATAGACCTGATCCTGATTGACGGTGCGCTCTCCCGCCTGAGCACGGCCTCGCCCGCAGTAAGCGAGGCGATGATCCTTTCGACGGGAGCGGCCTTCTCCGCGAACATCCGCGAACTGGTCTCCAAGACGGCCTTCGTGGTGGAGCTGATCCGCCTGCCGCTCTATCTGGGCGAAGAACCCGCGCTCCGGGTCTCTTCGTTCTCCTCTCCGGAAGCGGCCGACCTCAAGGGGAACCGCGTGATCGAGGTGGAAGGAGCACTGACCGACCGCCTGTTGCAGAAGGTCCGCCAGTCGATGGGAGATGAAGAGATAGAATTGGTTGTAGGCGACTTCACCAAGGTGTTCTGCTCGCAGGATCTCTACCGCGCCTTTGTCCGCCATGGCGGCCGGATTTCGGTCCGGATGAAGAGCGAACTGTTGGCCGTGACGGTCAACCCGGTGGCACCCAACGGAATTGTCCTGGATTCGGACATCCTCTGCCGGGAACTGTCAGAACGGATCGGTCTGCCCGTATATGATATCGTTAAAAACGACTATGAAGTTTAGAGAAATCGTTGAGAGCCCTTGCGGCATCCGCTACCTGTTCGACGAACTGGGGCTGCAGAGCGGCTACGCGCGCAAAGTCCTGCTGGATCGGGAAATGATGACCGATTCTGCCCGGATCGACGCCGCGTACGCCACCTTGCGCTCGTTCTACGACCTGGTGGTGAGCGACCGCCGCCGCGTGGAAGACATGCGCTTCCGCCTGCAGGGTCTCCGCGACATCTCGGGCACGCTCGCCTCCCTGGCGGAAGGTGCCGTGCTGGACGAGATCGATTTCTTTGAAATCAAGCATATGGCCCTGCTGGCCGAATCCCTCTCGATGGGTACGGACCTCGATACCGTGATCGGCATCCTGGATCCGGACGGACTCAAGATCGGGACCTTCTACCTCTACGACTCCTATTCGGTGGATCTGCGCCGACTGCGCGATGCCGTGGAGCAGAATCCGGACGATCCCGAACTGCGGGAACAGCTGGACAGCGAAGAAGACCGGATCAAGAAGATCCTCAGCGACAAGCTGCGCCCGTTCGCCGCTTCGCTGCAGCAGACCTTGCAGGCGATGGCCGACCTGGATATTTCCCTGGCCCTGGCCGTGCAGATGCATGCGGAAGGGCTGACAATTCCCGCATCGGGAGAAACCGCGGAGATCATGGGGATGTTCCACCCGGGCGTCCGTGCGGCCCTGAAAGCCAAACGGCGGGAATTCCAGCCCGTGGACTTTTCGTTCCGGTGCGGAGAACCGGCCACGGTGATCGGTGCCAACATGGGCGGCAAGACCGTGGCGCTCAAGACCCTGTGCATGATCCAATACCTGTATCAGTTCGGGTTCGCGCTGCCGGTCGCTTCGGCCGTCCTGACGCCGTTCGACGACATCCGCTTCTGTATCGGCGACGAACAGAGCGAAAAGACGGGACTCTCTTCCTTCGCGGCAGAGATGCAGCGGATAGACCGCGCCGTAGTTGCCGTTGAACAGGGTGGCCGCGTCCTGCTGCTGATCGACGAACCCGCCCGGACCACCAATCCGGTGGAGGGCACGGCACTCGTCTCCGCCCTGCTGGAACTGCTGGCGGACCGCTCCAACCTGGCGCTGGTCATGACCACCCACTATACCGTGGCGCATGACGGCCAGTGCTGGAAGGTGCAGGGACTGGTTCCCGGTTCGAAGGGAATGACCATGGATTACCGGCTCGTGAAGACTGCGAGCCACGAAGTGCCGCACGAGGCACTCAATATTGCGCGGGAACTCGGGATCGAGCCGCGCTGGATAGAATTGGCAGAAACGAAAATGAAACAACGATATGAATAAAAGTAAACTTGGATTGGATCAGGGGAAGGTCGATCGGGCCCGGCACCTGGCGCGACAGATTGCAGAAGACGTGCAGTCTTTCGCCGACGGCTACACGACCGTGGCCGTGGAACGTACGATCTGCCGCCTGCTGGGCATTGACGGAGTCGATGAGAATCAGGTTCCGCTGCCCAACGTGGTCGTAGACGCCCTCAAGGGCGCCGGCGTGCTGAACCAGGGCGTGATGTTCTACATGGGCAGCGCCATGGTCGCCACGGGCAAGACGCCGCAGGAAATCGCCGAGGCGGTGGCGGCCGGAACCCTGGATCTGACCAAAATTCCCGTCTCCGACCGCAAGAAGATCGACGCGGCCCTGCAGCCCGTCATCAACGGCTCGATCGAGCGAATACGTGCGCGTCGCAACCGTCGCGAATCCTATCTCAAAACGCTGGGCGAGGGTCCCAAACCCTACCTTTATATTATTGTGGCCACCGGTAACATCTACGAAGACGTGATCCAGGCCGAGGCAGGTGCCCGCCAGGGCGCCGACGTGATTGCGGTGATCCGCACCACCGGCCAGTCCCTGCTCGACTACGTGCCTTACGGTGCCACGACAGAAGGATTCGGCGGAACGTTCGCCACCCAGGAGAACTTCCGCATCATGCGCGCCGCCCTGGACAAGGTGGGCGAAGAGGTGGGCCGGTATATCCGCCTTTGCAACTACTGCTCGGGCCTCTGCATGCCGGAGATTGCCATCATGGGCGCTTTCGAAGGACTCGACGTGATGCTCAACGACGCGCTCTACGGCATTCTGTTCCGCGACATCAACATGCAGCGCACGCTGGTGGACCAGTACTTCTCGCGCGTGATCAACGGCTTCGCCGGGGTCATCATCAATACGGGCGAGGACAACTACCTGACCACTGCGGATGCGGTCGAGGCGGCCCACACGGTGCTGGCTTCCGATATCATCAACGAGCAGCTGGCCCTGCTGGCCGGCCTGCCCGAAGAGCAGATGGGACTCGGACACGCGTTCGAGATGGATCCCATGCTGACCAACGGTTTCCTCTACGAGCTGGCCCAGGCGCAGATGACCCGGGAAATCTTCCCGAAGGCTACGCTGAAGTACATGCCGCCTACCAAGTTTATGACCGGCAACATCTTCCGCGGCCACATCCAGGATGCGCTCTTCAATATGATCGGCATCTGGACCCACCAGGGCATCCAGCTGCTGGGCATGCCTACCGAGGCCATCCACACCCCGTTCATGAGCGACCGCTACCTCTCCATCGAGAATGCCCGCTATATCTTCAACAATATGCGCGATATCGGCGAGGAGATGGAGTTCAAGGAAGGCGGCATCATCCGCCAGCGGGCGGCGCTCGTGCTCGACCGGGCCGTGGAACTGCTCGAAGAACTGGTCAAGGAAGGCCTCTTCAATGCGCTCGAGAAGGGCAAGTTCGGCGATGTCAAGCGTCCGAAAGACGGCGGTAAGGGCCTGGACGGCGTGGTTCCCAAGGGCGAACAGTATTTCAATCCGTTTATTGAATTAATGAAAGGGAGGAGATAAAGATGAGCGGCGGACTCTATTCGATGGATGCCAAGGATTTCGACAAGACCTTGGATCTGACCAAAGTAAAACCGTACGGTGACACGATGAACGACGGAAAGGTGCAGCTGAGTTTCACGCTGCCCGTTCCCTGCGGCCCGGAGGCGGTGGAAGCTGCCAAGCAGCTGATGAAAGAGATGGGCTTCAACAACCCGCTGGTGGTGTTCTACCAGGAACTCACCCCGGGTTACACCTTCTTCAACTGCTACGGAAGCACGGTCTTTACCGTAGACTATACCTCCATCTATGTGCCGAAGGTGGAATCTTCGGTCATGGAGATGAAGGAAACCGATGAGTACATCCGGCAGAATATCGGCCGGAAACTGGTTGTCGTGGGTGCCTCCACGGGCACCGACGCCCACACCGTGGGAATCGACGCCATCATGAACATGAAGGGCTACGCCGGCCATTACGGCATCGAGCGTTACGACATGTTCGAAGCCTACAACCTGGGCAGCCAGGTTCCGAACGAGGAGTTTATCGCAAAGGCGCTGGAACTGCATGCGGACGCCCTGCTGGTGTCGCAGACGGTGACCCAGAAAGACGTGCATATCCAGAACCTCACGGAGCTGATCGAACTGCTCGAGGCTGAGGGCCTCCGCGACAAGATGATCGTGGTTTGCGGCGGCCCGCGCATCTCGCACGAACTGGCCAAGGAGCTGGGCTTCGACGCCGGTTTCGGTGCGGGTACCTATGCCGACGACGTGGCGTCGTTCGTCGCGCAGGAATTCGTCAAACGAATGAATACTAAGAAATAACAATATATCAAAATCATTCACTTATGGATAAGAATCAAATCAGAGAGACCATCGCACGCCGTGCGGCTCTCGAACTCAAGGATGGCGACATCGTTAATCTCGGTATCGGTCTGCCGACCGCTATTCCGAACTATCTTCCTGAAGGTGTGAAAGTGACGCTCCAGTCCGAAAACGGCCTGGTGGGCATGGGTCCGGCTCCCGAACCCGGCAAAGAAGACAAAGACTACGTCAACGCGGGCGGCGGCTACATTACCGCTTTCCCCGGCGCTTATGCCTGCTCTTCAGCTGATTCCTTCCTGATTATCCGCGGCGGCCATGTGGACTGCACCTTCCTGGGCGCCATGCAGGTCGACGAAAAGGGTAACCTGGCGAACTGGATGATTCCCGGCAAGCTGACTCCCGGTATGGGCGGCGCCATGGACCTCGTAGTCGGCGCAAAGCGCGTGATCGTGGCGATGGAGCATACCCAGAAAGGCAACCACAAGATCATGAAAGACTGCACCCTGCCGCTGACGGCTGCGCACCAGGTCAACATGATCATCACCGAGATGGGTGTGATGGATGTCACGCCGGAAGGTCTCGTTCTCAAGGAGATCAATCCCGAGTTCACCGTAGAACAGGTTCAGGAGGCAACCGAGGCCAAACTCATCATTGCCAAGGACCTCAAGCCGATGGCCCAGTAATCCCTCGTCGAGATGGACTATCGTTTCCTGAAAGTGTCCGACGGCCCGGAAGGGGTGGTGCGCTTAACCATCTCCTCTCCCGCTACGCTGAACGCGCTCAATTCTACGATTCTCTCCGAGCTGGACTCACTGGTGGAGAGCCTGCCTGCGACGACGCGCGCGCTGGTCATCACCGGTGAGGGCAAAGCCTTCGTGGCCGGTGCCGACATCTCCGAGATGGCGCATCTCTCCGAGGCGGAAGGTCTCGACTTCGGCCGGCGCGGCGCTGCGGTCTTCAAGAAGATTGAAGATCTCCCGTTCCCGGTGATCGCCGCCATCAACGGCTTTGCGCTGGGCGGCGGCTGCGAGCTGGCCATGGCCTGCGACATCCGGATCGCCTCGGCAAAGGCCAAATTCGGACAGCCTGAAGTCGGTCTGGGCATCATTCCGGGTTTCTCCGGCACCTACCGGCTCCCGAAGCTGGTCGGGCAGGGGATGGCCAAGGAACTGATCTATACCGGCAAGATGATCGACGCCGCCGAGGCCCTGCGCATCGGCCTGGTCAATTCGGTCGTGGAACCGGAGGCGCTGGAGGGCGCTGTGGATGCACTGCTTGCAGCCATCCTGAAGAACGCCCCCATCGCGGTCAGTTATGCCAAGGCCTGCATCAACGGCAACTACGACCTGGACCGCGACGAATCGCTCGCACTCGAGAACCGCTGGTTTGCGAAATGCTTCGCTACGGACGACCAGAAAGAGGGTATGGACGCTTTCCTGAACAAGCGGAAAGCCGACTTTAAACGGAAATAATCAATTATTAATATAGTAAGCTTATGAAAATCTGCGTTATTGGAACCGGCACCATGGCCAAGGGTATTGTGAAAGCCTTTGCAGCCCAGATGCCGATCGTCATGAAAAGCCGCACCCAGGCCAGCCTGGACAAAGCCATGGCTTCTATCGCCAAAGGCTACGGCAAACTGGTCGAAAAAGGCAAGATGACTCAGGAGGCTGTCGACGCCCTGCTGAAGAACATCACCACCACCACGGACTATGCCACCTTCGCCGATGCAGACCTCGTGATCGAGGCCGCAGTCGAGGAGATGCAGCTCAAGAAGGACATCTTCACCGAACTGGACGGCATCTGCAAACCCGAAACGATCTTTGCTACCAACAGCAGCTCGCTGAGTATCACGGAGATCGCCGCTTGCACCAAGCGTCCCGCCCAGTTTATCGGCATGCACTTCTTCAACCCGGCAGACCGTATGGCTCTCGTCGAGGTGATCCGCGGCCAGCTGACCGGCGACGACGTTTGCAAGTGCGTGATCGACCTGGCAACTTCGATCGGCAAGCAGCCCGTCGAGGTGAAGGAAGCTCCCGGCTTCGTGGTCAACCGCATCCTGATCCCGATGATCAACGAGGCGGTCGGCATCCTGGCAGACGGTATTGCCAGCGCTGAGGATATCGACAAATGCATGATGCTCGGTGCCAACCACCCGATGGGCCCGCTGGCACTGGCCGACCTGATTGGCAACGATGTCAACCTGGCCATCATGGAAGTGCTCTACAAGGAGTTCGGCGATCCCAAGTACCGCCCGCACCCGCTGCTCCGCAAGATGGTCCGCGCAGGCCTGCTCGGCCGCAAGACCGGAGAAGGATTCTATAAGTATTAACAGAACCGTACACGGATATGAATTTCAATCTCAATAAAACCCAGGAACTGTTCCGGCAGATGATCCGCGAGTTCGCCGAAAAAGAGGTGAAACCCCTTGCGGCCGAAATCGACGAGCAGGAACGCTTCCCGCAGGAGACGGTGGAAAAGATGGCCAAGCTGGGCCTCTTCGGTATTCCCGTCCCTAAAAAGTACGGCGGCGCCGGCGGCGACAACCTGATGTACTCCATCGCGGTGGAGGAACTCTCCCGCTGCTGCGCGACGACCGGTGTGGTCGTCTCGGCCCACACTTCGCTCTGCGTCTCTCCGATCCTGCAGTTCGGCACGGAAGAGCAGAAGATGAAATATGTTCCCAAGCTGGCTTCGGGCGAATGGATCGGCGCTTTCGGTCTGACCGAGCCCAACGCCGGCACCGATGCCGCCGGTCAGCAGACCACGGCCGTGCTGGACGGGGACGAGTGGGTGATCAACGGCAACAAGATTTTCATCACCAACGCCGGCCATGCAAACGTTTACATCGTGATTGCGATGACCGACAAGTCCCAGGGAACCAAGGGTATCTCCGCGTTCATCGTGGAGGCTACGACCCCCGGATTCTCGATCGGCAAGAAGGAACTCAAGATGGGTATCCGCGGCAGCGCCACGGCCGAGCTCATCTTCACCAATGTCCGCATTCCCAAGGCTAATCTGCTGGGCAACGTGGGCGAAGGCTTCAAGATTGCCATGATGACGCTCGACGGCGGCCGTATCGGGATCGCTTCGCAGGCGCTGGGTATCGCCCAGGGCGCCCTCGACGAGACCGTCAAGTACACCAAGGAGCGCAAGCAGTTCGGCAGGAAGATCGCACAGTTCCAGAATACCCAGTTCCAGATGGCCGACCTCAAGACCAAGATCGAGGCGGCTCGTCTGCTGGTCCGCAGCGCGGCTTTCCGCGAAGACGAGCACGTGGCCAATCCCAAGGTCAACTTCTCTGCCGATGCAGCCATGGCCAAGCTCTACGCTGCCGAGGTGGCGATGGAAGTCACCACCAAGTGCGTACAGTTCCACGGCGGTTACGGTTATACCCGTGAGTACCCGGTGGAGCGCATGATGCGCGACGCGAAGATCACCGAGATCTACGAAGGTACTTCCGAAGTGCAGCGGATGGTCATTGCAGGCAAACTGTTCGGTAAAATCAAGTAGGAGGAGCGTAAGATGAAAATTTTAGTCTGTATCAAACAAGTTCCCGATACGACCGAGATCAAGATTGATCCGGTAACCAAGACCCTGGTCCGTGAAGGCGTTCCCGCCATCATGAATCCGGACGACAAGGGCGGTCTGGAGTTCGCCCTCCAGCTCAAGGACAAATTCGGTGCGGAAGTGACCGTCGTCACGATGGGTATTCCCGCCGCTGAAATCATTCTCCGCGAGGCCTTCGCAATGGGTGCCGACCGCGCGATCCTGCTGACCGACCGCAAACTCGGCGGTGCCGATACGCTTGCTACCTCCAAGCAGATTGCCGGCGTTGCCCGCCAGCTGGAATGGGATCTGATCATCGCCGGCCGCCAGGCTATCGACGGTGACACCGCACAGGTGGGTCCGGAGATCTCCGAGCACCTGGGCATCCCGCAGATTACCTACGTGGCGGGTCTGGAATACAACGACAAGACCCAGGTCTATACGGTGACCCGCGAAACCGAAGACGGCTACCAGGTTTTGGAATTCAAGGGCAAAGCCCTGCTGACCTGCCTGGCCTCCGCCGTCAAGCCGCGCTACATGAGCGTGGGCAGCATCGTGGACGCTTACGACAAAGAGGTTGAGGTATGGGGCGCAGACCGTCTCGGCCTGCCCGACGAAGAACTCGGCCTCAAGGGTTCGCCCACCAAAGTCGTCAAATCGTTCACCAAAGAGCTCAAGGCGCCCGGTCAGATCCACGAAGTGGACGCTGAGCAGGCAGTTGAGCTGATCGTGGCCAGACTCAAGGAAAAACACATTATCTAACCGTCTAAAAACTAACGCTATGGATTTTTCTGAATATAAAGATATCTATGTATTCGCAGAACAGCGGGACGGTGAGATTCAGCCGGTAGCTCTGGAGCTGATCGGCAAAGCCCGTGAGTTGGCGAAAGTAACGAATGAAAAAGTGGTGGCCATCCTGGCCGGATGCGGTATTGCCAAAGAGGCGAAGACCCTCGTGGCTTACGGCGCCGATGTGGTGGTGGTCATCGACGAGCCGCTGCTCAAGGATTATGTTACGGAGCAGTACACGCAGGCCGTTTTCCAGGCCATCAACGCGTTCAAGCCCTCGATCCTGATGTTCGGTGCAACGACCATCGGCCGCGACCTAGCGCCGCGTATCGCTGCCCGTCTGGGCACCGGTCTGACCGCTGACTGCACCAAGTTGACCATCAACGAGGAAACGCACGAATTCGAAATGACCCGTCCGGCGTTCGGCGGCAACCTGATGGCTACCATCAAGTGCCCGGAGCACCGTCCGCAGATGTCCACCGTCCGCCCCGGCGTGATGCCCAAGGCAGAACCGGATTTCGGCCGGAAAGGGGAGACGGTTTCCTTCAAGCCGGTCTTCGACGAGAGTAAGTTTATCGTCAAACTGGTGAAGAACGTGAAGGAGCAGAAAGCCTCCGTCGATATCACCGAAGCCAAGGTCCTGGTTTCCGGCGGCCGCGGCGTCGGCTGCAAGGAGGGATTCGACATGCTTCAGAATCTGGCTGACGTACTCGGCGGAGAGGTCTCCTCGTCGCGCGCAATGGTCGACGCCGGCATCATGCCGCACGACCGTCAGGTTGGCCAGACGGGCAAGACCGTGCGTCCTTCCGTCTATTTTGCACTCGGTATCTCCGGCGCCATCCAGCACCTGGCCGGCATGGAGGAATCCGAGACCATCATCGCCGTCAACAAAGACAAATTCGCGCCGATCTTCAGCGTGGCTGACCTCGGCATTGTCTGCGATCTGGGCAAAGTCGTACCGCTGCTCACGGAGCGGTTGAAACGCGAGACCGCCAAATAATGAAAAGGGCTGCCGTTCGGGCAGCCCTTTTTTTAGATCTTTCTCACATCCCAGCCGGAGATCAATCCTCCGTAGGTGATGATCAGTACCTGGAAATCGGTCCTGCTGGCCATGTCGGGTACTTCGTAAACCGTGAGCCGGTCGTTCTGGAAGGCCAGTTCCCACTCGCCGAGATCGAGCGGCGGATAGACCTTCGTCCGGTCGTCCGGGGTCATGCCGTTGATACTCTTCTGATGGATGGCCTCACCGGCCACCAGACGCTGCATGTTGCGCTGGATGACCTGCATCAGTTCCGGATGGTCAAAGGGTTCCAGCGAAAAGTCCTGGTCTTTTGCGGGCGGAATCACGCCCCCGTTCGCCTTGCGCACGACGCGCATGCTGTCCGCATAGGCCTTGAATGCCCGGCGCTTCTCCGGCGTGTTGAGGCCCGCCACCGTGTAGAGGCTGATGCCCTGTGCACCGCCGGCAAAAGCAGCGTCCATATCGGCCATCAGGCGCGGCAGGTCGCCGTCCGTCTCGCCCTGTCCGAGTTCGGCGCCCAGTCCGCAGTAGAGTTGCGTCTTGGGATTGCGGTCACGGTCGTTCTGGCGCACAGCGTCATAGACATAGCCGGATTCCATGGTGTAAAAATCGGAATAGACCATCGGGAAGACGAGGTCCAGATCCCAGTCGTGGAAGTTCTGGGCCACCATGAAGGAGGCGAGCTTCACCGTGCCGAAGGGTGATGCGGCGACCGCCTTGCCGTAACTGTGCGCGGTTTCCGCCGCCAGATTGGCTATCTCGCTGATAAGGTTCTCGCGGAAGCGGCACCAGTTTTCATCACGGGAAGGATCGGCCAGCGTGCGCGGGTCATATCCGTACTCTTTCATGAAACGCTCCAGTGCGGCGGGATGGTAACCGAAGTCCCACTGCGGATAGACCTCCGTATCCTGGGTGATCTTGTAGTTGTAGCTCAGGCTGATCGGCAGCACGCAGTCCACGATGCGGCAGTAGTCCAGGCAAATACCGGAGATGCCGTCCATTTCGCACATGCGGCGCACATTCTCCCTGACATACTCCCGCACTTCGGGCAGCGCGGCGCTCAGGAACTTATAGGAATTGACATACGCCTTGTAATCTTTCAGCGAATAGCCGTCCCGGTTGCAATCGAACCACTCCGGATGCTCTTCCAGCAACCGCTGACGGTCGCCCCGCGGATTGAGCGTCCAGATCCAGGCGTAGAGGGTGATTCCGTGCTCCCTGGCCAGTGTCACAGCCTTCTCATACCCTTCGGTATCCGGCAGGTACAGCATCAGTCCGTCGATGCCCGCTTCGTCCAGATGGGCGAACAGCGAGTCCAAATCGAGCCCGGCCCGGTTTTCCATCCAGGTCCAGAACATCGGATATTCTGTAGCCTTCGGTTGATTGGAGCAGGAGAAAAGAGCCAGTGCAAGCGTGGCCAGAAGCAGGAATTTTTTCATTTTTTGAAATTTTTCAGTCCTTTTTGCAAAGCTACACATTTTTAAAAAAACGGGGGTATGAGGTCCCTATTAGTTCAAACTTTTTCCTAAAACATTCCCATTGATTAGTTTCGAGGCACCAAAACAACAAAGAAATGGTCAATAGTATTCTTATTGCATCGGGTTTTACTCTCATGACGGTCGTGATTGTCGTCCTGACCGTGCTGCTGTTGCGGAAGCGGACGCCCCGGCCGCCCGCTCCCCAGCCTCCGCATATGTTGACGAGCGGTTATGCCATCACCCCGAAACAGCGGCAGCTCCTGCGCGATGATTCCCCAACGGATGAAGATGAGGAACTGAAAGAGAGGCTGCTCTTCCTCTTTGAAGGGGAGAAGCTCTACCTGCGTCCGGATATCCGCATCACCGAGGTGGCGGAGCGGCTGCTTACCAACAAGACGCATCTTTCGAAAGTGATCCGCATCAAGACCGGAAAGAACTTCTGCCAGTTGGTGCATTCCTACCGGATCCGGGAGGCGATGCGGCTTTTCAGCGGTAATCCGAATCTCTCCATCGTGCAGCTGGGCCAGCTGGTCGGATTCAATTCGCTGACCACCTTCACGACGGCTTTCGGCCGGAATACGGGCTACACGCCGGCCGAGTGGTGCAAGAACTACAGAAGGAGTGCAATCAAGAAATCTTAGGTTATGGTGCCTCCGCATTTTGCGCAGGTGGGTCTGTCTGCTGGGCGGAGCTCCACCTTCCAATGCCGGTACCGCACGCCGGCCGGAAACGGTCTTCCTGATGATGGAGCAGACCATGGCGAGCCAAAGACTCTATCTGCAATATGCGCTCTCGGAGAGCCAGTTCGCCCGCGCGACGGGAGTCAACCGCACCTATATCACGCGTGCGCTCACCTACTACCGGCTGAGTTTCATGCGCTACGTCAACGCCTATCGCCTGCAGCATGCCGTAGACCTGATGCAGCGCGACCCGCTCTCGCAGGTCACCACGGAGGAGATTGCGCAGAAGAGCGGATTCCTGAACGAACGGAGAATGAAATACTGCTTCCGCCAGACCTATGGCATCACGGTCTCGGTCTTTCGGAAGCGGGTTATGGTACAGGATCAGGCGAAGAACTTCTCCACCGCCTTGAGCGCGTCGGGAAGTGCGAACACCGCCACCCGGTCGTAGGGCTTGATCTGCGTGTCGCCCACGGCGATGATGGTCTCGCTGCCGCGGATGATGCCGCCTATGACGGCGTTCTCCGGGAAGTGGAGATCCTTGATGGGCGCCTTGGTGATGGGGCTCTCCGGATTGACGATATACTCAATCACGTCCGCATCGGAGCCGTTGAGGCATTTGATCGTACGCACCTTGTCGGAGAGGGTGAAGCGGAAGATACGGCCCGCGGTGATCAGCTTCTTGTTGATGACCGAGTCGATGCCCATCTCCTCCGCGAGCGAGATGTATTCGAGGTTTTCCACCTCGGCGATGGTCTTGGAAACGCCCATCTTCTTGGCGGCCACGCAGGCCAGGACGTTGGTCTCGGAGCTCGAGGTGACGGCGATGAAGGCGTCGCAGGTGCGGACGTCCTCTTCGTAGAGGAAGTCGGAATTCCGGCCGTCCCCGTTGATGACCATTGTCTTCTGGAGGGTCTCGGAGAGGTATTCGCAGCGCTGCTTGTTGATCTCGATAATCTTGACGAACTCTGCGCTCTTTTCGAAGTCGCGGGCCACCATTTCGCCGATCCGGCCGCCGCCCAGGATGGCGATGCGGCGGATGTTGATATCCTCCTTGCCCGAATAGGACATAAGCTCGCTGACCGATTCGCGGCGGGCAATCGCAAAGAGCAGGTCGTGCGCCTTGAGGATCGTGTCGCTCTGCGGGATGATGGTCTCGTCGCCGCGTGTGATGGCCACGGCGCGGAAGGGGAGGTTGTCCTTCGGGTAGTCGAAGTCGCTCATCCGTTTGTCAATCAGGCCGGAACCTTCATAAAGGCGGAAGGAAACCAGCTGCAGGCGGCCGTGCGCGAAGTTCATAAACTCGGACATTTCGCTCTGGCGGAGCAGGTCCACGATCTCGGTGGCTGCAATCCGCTCCGGATAGAAGAGCAGGTCGATGCCCAGGTCCTTGAAAATGATCTTGTTCTCGGGAGAGAGGTACTCGGCGTTATTGATACGCGCCGTAACCTTCTTGGCGCCGATCTCCTTGGCAATGACGGCGGAAATCAGGTTGACGTCCTGATACTTGGCGGGATTGACCGCCACGAACAGGTCGGCTTCGGCCACGCCGGCACTGCGGAGCACCTCGATCGAGGTGGGCTCCCCGAGTTTGGTGAGTACGTCCATCGTCTCGCTGACGGTGGCCAGACGGGTCTCGTCGTTGTCGATGATGGTCAGGTCGTGATAGTCTTCACTCAGCATCTTGGCCAGGTGACATCCGACCTCTCCGGCTCCTGCGATAACAATTTTCATAGCGTGGGTTCTTTATTGCAGTTTGGCACCGATCAGGGTGAGGAATTCGCTGCGGGTCCGGCTGTCGGTGAGGAATCCGCCCGTGAAAGCGGAAGTCGTGGTGATGGAATTCTGCTTCTGGACACCACGGATCTGCATGCACATGTGGGCGGCCTCGATCACCACGGCCACGCCGAGCGGATTGAGGGTTTCCTGGATACAGTCGCGAATCTGGACGGTGAGCCGCTCCTGAACCTGCAGGCGGCGTGCGAAGGTCTCCACCACGCGGGCAATCTTGCTCAGGCCGGTGATGTAGCCGTTCGGGATATAAGCCACATGGGCTTTGCCGTAAAAGGGAAGCATATGGTGCTCGCACATCGAATAGAGTTCGATGTCCTTGACCAGCACCATATGGCGGTAGTCCTCCTTGAACATCGCGGCGCGCAGGATGGCGGCGCCGTCTTCCTGATATCCTTTGGTCAGGAACTGCATGGACTTGGCCACCCGTTCCGGGGTTTTCAACAGTCCTTCGCGGTCGGCGTCTTCACCCAGCAGGCGGAGGATCTCCTTATAGTGGCGCGCCAGTTCGCGGGTGCGGGTCTCGTCGAAATTGATTTTATCGAAATCTGACATAATGTCTGAGTCTATCTTGAAATGACAAAAGTAAGAATTATATTTCTAATCGGTCAAAAATTGCTATCTTGGCAATCAGGGAAGGGAGGCGGCGATGGGCAAAGTGATTGAAATGGAGGCGCTCTCCAAGGTTTATCGGACCGGCGCCCTGTCGGTCACGGCGCTCGAGGAGATCTCCCTCTCGATTGAACAGGGCGAGTATGTCGCCATAATGGGCCCTTCGGGGTCGGGCAAATCTACGATGATGAACATTCTCGGGTGTTTGGACGTTCCCACCTCCGGCCGCTACCGGCTGGACGGGGTGGCTGTGGACGGCCTTTCCGATGATGAACTGGCTGCCGTCCGCAACCGGAAAATCGGATTTGTCTTCCAGTCGTTCAATCTGCTTCCGCGCTACGATGCCCTTGAAAACGTGGCGCTCCCGCTGCGCTATGCCGGTGTCGGCAAAAGCGAGCGGCGTGTCCGCGCCCAGGCTGCCCTGGAGCAGGTCGGGCTGGGTGAGCGCATCAACCACCGTCCCGGGGAACTCTCCGGCGGCCAGCGGCAGCGCGTGGCGGTGGCCCGTGCGCTGGTCACCCGTCCGTCACTGATCCTGGCGGACGAACCCACCGGCAACCTGGATACGGCCACTTCCATCGAGATCATGCGCCTCTTCGGAGCCGTGCATGCGGCCGGCAACACGGTGGTACTGGTGACGCATGAAGACGATATCGCGCGCCATGCCCGCCGGATCATCCGCTTGCGCGACGGGCGTATCGAATCAGATACTTTGAACAGGAATCCAATCATTGCTTGACAATATGAAGATCTATACCAAGACCGGCGATGCCGGACAGACCTCCCTCGTAGGAGGAGAACGCGTGGCAAAAGGCAGCCCCCGGGTCTGCGCTTACGGCGATGCCGATGAACTGATCTCCTGGCTGGGCATTCTCCGCGCCGGAGTGCTCGATGCCAATCTTTCCGCCCTAGACAGCGAGTTGCGCACCATTCAGGACGACCTGATGCTGGTTTCCGCCCATTTTGCCGCCGGCCGCGATATTCCCAAACTGCCGGTGCTGGACGAGGCACGCATCTCTTTCCTGGAGGCGGCCATCGACCGGATGGACGCCCAGTTGCCGCCGCTCACCTCCTTCGTAATTCCCGGCTCTCCGCGTATCAGTGCGGAGTGTCATGTGGCCCGCACCGTCTGCCGTCGGACCGAACGGACTGCCTGGGCCATGGAATCCCTCACGGAAGCCGACAAAACCGGCATCCGATATCTGAACCGGCTTTCCGATTATCTCTTCACGTTGGCTCGATTTTTGAGCGGGAATCCGGCTGCCGGAGAGGACCGGTGGATACCTGAGAAATAATAGTTTTGCGAATAAGATTTTTTTATATCTTTGCGGCCCATTTGATAGTTAAAACAATAATTTTTAACACTTTCGATTATGTACTGGACACTTGAGCTCGCATCCAAGCTGGAAGACGCTCCCTGGCCTGCAACCAAGGAAGAGCTGATTGATTACGCGACCCGTTCCGGCGCACCTCTCGAGGTGGTCGAAAATCTCGAAGACCTCGACGACGACGGCGAAATCTACGAAGCCATTGAAGACATCTGGCCGGACTACCCGACCAAAGACGACTTCTTCTTTAACGAAGAGGAATACTAAGATTGTTGAATCTTCAAAAAGCGAGTCGGGAAATGCTTCCTGGCTCGCTTTTTTGTTTGTATCTTTGGAAAGAAATATCAAAGCTTATGGTGGAAATCGGAATCAAAGGAACTCAGGAGATCGTCGTGACGCCCGAGCTGACGGCAAAACATATTGGCAGCGGAAGCGTGCTGGTGTTCGCCACGCCGGCCATGATCGCCCTGATGGAGAAAACGAGCCTCCTTCTGGTCAAACCCCATCTGGCCGCGGGCGAGGAGACGGTGGGAACGCTCGTCAACGTAACGCATGACCTGGCCGTTCCGGTGGGAAAGACGGTCCGGTGCGAATCGGAAGTAATCGGCGTGGACCGCCGCAGAATCACCTTCCGGGTGGCGGTCTATTACGGTGACAGCATCGTCGGGCAGGGGACCCACGAGCGCTTCATCATCGACGAAAAGAAGTTTCGAGAGAAGCTTCAATAACCGTAGCGCTTGCGGAAGGCGAGAATCAGGCTGGCGGACAGGATCAGGGCCAGTACTTCCGCAATATTGACGGCCATCCAGATGCCGTCGATACCCCACAGGAGCGGAAGTACGAAAACGCACCCCGCTTCGAATACCAGCGTTCTCGAAAAGGCGGCGACCGCCGAAACCGGCCCGTTGTTCAGTGCCGTGAACCAGGCGGAGGCAAACATGTTGAATCCGCAGACGAGGAACGAGTTCATATAGATATGCAATGCATGCTCGGTGAGACCGCAGAGCGTTTCGTCGTAGCCTACGAACAGCCGGGACAGCGCCGGCGCGAAGAACTGCACGGCCAGCGTGATGACGATGCTGCAGATTCCGATCAGCGCAAGGCTCTTTTTCAACAGGCTGCGCAATTCTGCCTTATTGCCGGCCCCGTAGTTATACGAGATGACCTGGGATATTCCCATATTGTAGCCGATGAACACCGATCCGAATATGAATCCCACATACATCAGTACCCCATAGGCTGAAACGCCGTTCTCGCCGATGTACTTCATCAACTGTAGGTTATAGCAGATGGCGATGATATTGAAGGCGATATTACCCACGAATTCGGACATTCCGTTGAGGCAGGACTGCCGGATGGCAGGACCGTCGAATGCGCTGCCGGCTACGAACTGCAGGATGGTGCGGTTGCGCCGGGAGGCAAAATAAAAGAGCGGTATTCCGCCGCCCACCAGGAACGAAACGGCCGTGGCGATGGCAGCACCGGTAAGGCCCCAGCCGAATACGGCCACGAACAGCGCGTCGAGTACAATGTTCGCCAATCCGCACGCAATGCTGGTCATTGTACCGAGCCGAGGCCGCCCCGCCGTCATAAAGAAGGGCTGGAAGGCCATTTGTAGCATATAGACCGGCATCGCGAGGGTGAGGATCGTGCCGTAGATGACGGCCGGCCGAATCATTTCGCCCTCTGCGCCCAGCGCGATAGCCAGCGGCCGCATCAGGAGAATGACCGCCACCGAAATGACGGCGCCCACCAGAAAAGTCAACCGGATGAGCATCGTGAAAATGCGATTCGCCTTTTCCGGCTCGCCTTCGCCGAAAGTCTTGGATACCAGCGCGCTGCCTCCAGCGCCTACCATGAGGCCCAGCGCTGCGACAATGGCCAGCGCCGGCCAGATGATGTTCATTGCCGCGAAAGCGGTACTGCCGGCGTAATTGGAAATAAACCATCCGTCTACGATGCTGTACACCGACGTCACCATCAACATCAGCACCATCGGCCACATCGCCTTCAGGATTCTCCGGTATCCGTAATGTCCGTGTAAAGCATTTTCCATCGGGGCGCAAAGATAAAGAATAATCCGACGGAAATCGTATCTTTGTCATCAAACCGATCCGTTATGAAACTGAAATCCATCCTTCTTGCCGCCGTGGTTCTGATGGCCTGCGCGTGCAATCAAAACGCAATTCTGAAAACCGAAGTTCCCGCCCGCCCGGCCGGACAGGAGAACGTACTAGGCTTGACGGCCGAACCGCTCGAAACCGTGCGGATCGGTGTCGTGGGACTCGGCATGCGCGGTGGAGATGCCGTCGTGCGGCTCTCCTATGTGCCCGGTGCCGTGATTACCGCCCTGTGCGACGTTCTGCCCGAACGGATCGCCGCCAGCCAGAAAGATCTCGCCAGCCTGGGCAAACCCGCGGCGAAGGAATTCACCGGCGCAGACGATGCCTGGAAGCAACTTTGCGAACAGGAAGATGTGGATCTAGTCTATATCTGCACCGACTGGAGCCATCACGTCCCCGTTTCCCTCTATGCCATGGAGTGCGGCAAACACGTTGCCGTAGAGGTTCCGGCCGCCGGCACTTTGGAAGACATCTGGGCGCTGGTCAATACCTCGGAGCGCACCCGCCGGCACTGCATCATGCTGGAAAACTGCTGCTACGATTTCTTTGAAATGGCCACGCTCGCCATGGTTCAGGCCGGTGCCATCGGGGAGCCCATCCACGCGGAAGGGGCTTATCTGCACAATCTCGACCCGTACTGGAAGGCCTATGCAGGCAACTGGCGCCTGCAGGAGAATCAGAAACACCGCGGCGACCTCTATCCCACCCACGGTCTCGGCCCGGTCTGCCAGGCGCTGAACATTCACCGCGGCGACCGGATGAAGACGCTGGTGGCGATGGATACCGAACCTTTCAACGGCGCGCGCATGTCGGAGCGCCTCTACGGTCAGCCCGATGTCACCTTTGCCGCCGGCGACCAGACCTCCACGCTGATCCGTACCGAGAAGGGGAAGACCATTCTCGTGGAGCACGACGTGATGACGCCGCGTCCCTACAGCCGGATGTACCAGATTGTGGGAACCGACGGCTATGCGGCCAAGTATCCCGTTCCGATGCTCTGCTTCCGCGAGGACGAAACGCACGAAAAGATCTACCGCAACGATGCCGCGAACGAGGTTCTCGCTGCCTATCCGAGCCCGATCCTGACGCCCGAACTCGAGAAGTTGGCCAAGGAGGTGGGCGGCCACGGCGGAATGGACTACATCATGGACTATCGCATGGTTTACTGCCTGCGCAACGGTCTGCCGATGGATATCGACGTTTATGACCTGGCCGAGTGGTGCTGCATCACGCCGCTTTCCCGCCTCTCCATCGAGAACGGCAGCCGGCCGGTGGAAGTTCCCGACTTTACCCGCGGCGCCTGGGATCAGGTGAAAGGGTTCTCCTACGCTTTTGCGGAGTAACGCTTTACCGCGCTTTCGGCGACATTTCGAACTCTAACACGCCGCCGCGAAGGATATCCTCGCGGGCAATCGTGCGTTTCTTGTAAGGCTTCCCGTTGAGTTTGACCGATTTCACATACCGGTTCCTGCTGCTTACCCCCGGGGCTTTGATGGTGAAGGTTGTACCGCCATCCAACTTCAGGCTCATCTCCGGAAGGAAAGGCGCACCCAGGACAAACTCGCCGCTGCCCGGGCATACGGGGTAGAAACCCATCGCGGAGAAGACGTACCAGGCGCTCATCTGGCCGCAGTCGTCGTTACCGCCCAATCCGTCCCGGCGCGGTATGTACATCCGTTCCATGATTTCCCGGATCCAGTAGTCTGTCAACCAAGGCTTTGAAGTCCACCGGAACAGATAGGGAATGTGGTGCGAAGGCTCGTTTCCGTGCACGTAGCCGCCAATCAGGCAGGAGGCTTCTATATCTTCGTTGTCGGCATAATACTCCGGAGCAAGCGGTTCCCGGAACAGGGTGTCCAGTATGCGGAGGAAACGCCTCTCCCCGCCCATCAGGCCCATCAGGCCCTCTACGTCGTGCGGAACGTGGAACGTGAAGTTATAGGAGTTTCCTTCGATGAATCCTTCGCCGTAGGTCTGGCGCGGATCGAACGGCGTTTTCCAGGAGCCGTCGCTGTGGCGGGCGCGGGCAAAAGGAGACTTCCCGTCAAAGAGGTTGCGGTAGTTCTGCGAACGTGCGAAATAAGCCGCAGCCAGTGAATCCTGTCCCAACAGCTGCGCCGTCCGGGCAATTGTCCAGTCGTCGTAGGCATACTCCAGTGTGACGGACGCTCCGTTTGCAGAGGCTTCAAGCGGCACATAACCTTTCTCCATATAGTCGCCCAGCCCTTCCAGGTAGGGCACGGTGGAGGTGGCGACCATCGCTTCCAACACCCGGTTGCCATCCAGGTCAAGCCCCGCATCCAGTGCGTCGGCCAGCACGGAAACGGCGTGATAGCCGGTCATGCACCAGCCCTCGTTGCCCATCAGCGACCAGATGGGCAGCAGTCCGTGCGCGCTCTGCTCCTGGTGGTCCAGCATCGAGACGGCCATGTCGCGGGCGCGCTGCGGATGCATCAGCAGAAGCAGCGGATGCTCGGCGCGGTAGGTGTCCCAGAGCGAAAAGACGGTGTAATTGTCGCCGTCAGCGCGGTGGATAAGGCCGTCCAGACCGCGGTAGGAACCATCCACATCGCTGTAGACGGACGGGTTGATCATCGTGTGGTAGAGCGACGTATAGAGCATGCACAGCTGTTCCGGTTCTCCGGCGGCCTGCAACTTGCCCAGTTCGCGGTCCCAGTTCGCGGCTGCGGCCGTGGCAATATCTTCGAAACTCTTTCCGGATGATTCGGCTTCCAGATTCTTCAGCGCTCCCTCCGTTGAAACGGAACTCAGGGCCACTTCCACCTCCAGCGTATCGTCGCCGGCCCAGTCAAAGTCGAACCAGCAGACGATGCCGCGTCCGGCCATCTCGGGGAAGTTGTGGTGGATGTCGAATTTCCTCCAGAAACCCTGGTAAGGCGATCGAATCCGTTCGCTGTAGCCATAGGACTTCACCGGCCGCGAGAACCGGATTGCGAAGTAGGTATAATGCTCGCGCGCCCAGCCCTGCGTAAGCCGGTATCCGGTGAGCAGGCTGTCGCCGTGCATCCGTACGCTGGCCCAGAGGGTCTTGCCTTCGTAATTGTAGATTCCGTGGGTAAGGTCCGCAATCAGGTGCCGCTCGCTGCCGGCCGGAAAGGTGTAGCGGTGCCGTGCCGTACGGGTGGTGGCGGTCAATTCCGCCCGGATGCCGTAGTCATCCAGCGTGACCCCGTAGAATCCGGGCGTGGCCTTTTCCGTTTCGTGGCTGAAGCGGCTCCGGTAGCCCGATTCAGGCTGTTCCGCGGTGCCGGGATCGAGTTGCAGTTGTCCGGTCACGGGCATCAGCAGAATATCTCCCAGATCCGAATGGCCCGTGCCGCTCAGGTGCGTGTGCGAGAAGCCCACGATGGTGGGATCGTCCCAGCGGTAGCCTGCACAGAGGGAGTAGACTTCCGGTTGATACTTTCCCCCGATATTATGGGGAATGTTGTCGGTGTCGGGACTCACCTGAACGCCGCCGAAGGGGACGCAGGCCCCGGGGAAGGTGTGCCCCATTCCCGCCGTACCGATAAATGGATCTACATACGAACCGGGCCGGGCAGCCTGTGCCTGGACCAGATTGGCCGACAAGAGGGTAATCATCAGGAAAATAATGCGTTTCATTGTTTATTCCGGACAATCTTCCAGCCGATGGCAGCAATTAAGACGGACATCAGCGGTGAGAGAATGTTGAAGAAACAGAAGGGGGCGTAGACGAGCGTGGGTACGGAAAGGATGGCAGCCTGGGTCATGCCGCAGCTCGACCAGGGGAAGAGGGGCGAGGTGGCCGTCGCGGAGTCTTCCACGCTTCGGCTCAACAGCCGCATTTCATAGCCCTCTTTCTCGAACCGTTCACGGTAGAGATTGGAAGTCAGGATAATGGAGAGATACTGATCCGACACGATGCCGTTCAGTGCGGTACCGGTCACGACAGTCGTGCCCACCAGTCCGGTGCGTGTGCGGGTGAGGGGCGTAAGGATCCCGGCCAGGTCGGAAATCATTCCGCTGGCCCGCATGCAGCCCCCAAAGGTCATCGAGCAGAGAATCAGATAGACGGTGTTGAGCATTCCGATCATGCCGCGCGGTGAAACGAGCTGGTTCACCGCTTCGCTGCCGGTTTCAACGGAGACGCTGTTGTAGATGGATTCCACCACGCCGGTGAAAAGCAGGCGCGCGCGGCTTCCGTCCGTCACGCCAGCCCCGATCGAGGCAAGCAGGTCCGGCTGGAAAATAAGCGCCGCTACGGCTGCGGCCAGCGTGGAAAGGGCCAGCACCACGACGGCGGGCATCTTTCGCCAGATCATCACGGCCGTCAGCAACGGCACGATCAGCAGCCACGGAGTGATGTTGAAATGGGCGCGCAGCACTTCGGCATATCCGGTCATCTGCCCCTGGTCCGCCACCGGGTGGCAAAGTCCTATGACGGTGAAAATTACGAGGGTGATAATCATCGAAGGACCGGTGCTCAGCAGCATGTAGCGGATATGGGCGAAGAGGTCCACCCGGTTGATGGAGGAAGCCAGCACCGTCGTGTCCGAGAGCGGTGAAATCTTGTCGCCGAAGTAGGCGCCGGAAATGATGGCGCCGGCCGTGAGCGCATCGGAAAAGCCCTCCGCCCGTCCGATTCCCAGCAGAGCCACACCCACCGTAGCAATGGTGGTCCAGGAGGATCCAATCAGCAGCGAAACGATCGCGCAGAGCAGACAGGCGGTAAGCAGGAATACCTTGGGACTGATGATCTTGAGCCCGTAGCAGATCAGCGTGGGAACGATTCCGCTCAGGGTCCAGGTGCCGGAAATGGCTCCGATCAGCAGCAGGATGAGGATGGCGACGGCGATATCTCCGACATGGGAGGAAATCGTCTGTTCGAAAGATTTCCAGGGAACTTTATAGACCCACGTTGAAATGGCGATGCAGACTCCGGCTGCCGCCAGCAGGGCCACTTGGGAAGCTCCTAAAATGGAATCCGCTCCAAAGATAGAGATGTCCAGTGCAAGCAGCACAATCAGGACGGAGAGCGGGATCAGTGCCAGAAACCTTCTTTTACGAACTGTTAGAGTCATACTGGCAGCTTTTTGGTGGGACCTAGCAGATTTGAACTGCTGACCTCATGCGTGTGAAGCATGCGCTCTAAACCAGCTGAGCTAAGGTCCCGATCGGGAGTGCAAAGATACACTTTTTCCGGGAAATGCAAATCCTTTATCAAAGATACTTCCCGAACAGGGAAGCCACCTCGTCGCCCCTCGTGAGACGGCCCTTTACCAGGCAGACCACGGAGACGGTGGCGTTTACGCAGAGCTGTCCGTCTTCCTCGCGGTAGATGTCCTGTTCAAAAACAAAACGGGCTCCGTCGCGGTGCAGGTTGAGACATGAGAGAAACTTCTCCTGTCCCTTGAGCGGAGTCTTGTAGCGGATATCGATTTCAGAGACCATCATGTCGATTCCCTCGTCGTGCCATTTGCGGAATGAAAACCCTTCGCCCTGCAGCCAGGCGTGCCGGGTAGCTTCCAGGTAATGCACATAATTGGCGTTGTTGACGACGCCCTGGACGTCACACTCGTAATCGCGGGTCGTCATCTCGGTCTTGAAAAGGTAATCTTTCATCTTTCCGGTTATTTTGCGTAAAGTTCGAAAAAAACTTCCGAACTGAAAAATCCCGCGGATTGTTGTACCTTTGCAGTTACGAGAACACTATAATTATTGCGCAATGAAAAAACTCAATAAACCCGCCATTCTGGTCGTTGACATGCTCAATGACTTCGTTACCGGAGCACTCGGCTGCGACCGTGCCCGTGAAATCGTCCCTGCAACTGCACGGCTGCTCGACGCTGCCCGCAAGGCCGGCGTTCCTGTCATCTATTGCAACGATGCACACCTGCCCGGTATCGACCGGGAACTAGCGCTGTGGGGTGACCATGCCATTGCCGGCACACCAGGTGCGGAGGTGATTCCCGAACTGAAGCCGGCTGCCTGCGATTATATCGTTCCAAAGCGTCGCTACAGCGGATTCTTCCAGACCGACCTGGATATCCTGCTCCGCGAACTCGGTGTCAAAACGGTGATTATGACCGGTCTTCACGCACACATGTGCGTCCGTCACACCTCTGCCGACGCCTATTGCCTGGGCTACGATGTGGTCGTTGCCAAGGAAGCCACCAATTCCTTTACGGAAGAGGATTACCTCTACGGTCTTTCCTACCTGAAGACCTGCTACGGGGCGGACGCCTATACCAACGACGAACTGATCGCCGCTTTCTAAGCGGCTGTCATTGCAGCAAATCGTTGTTGACGGCGGAGCAGACCGCTTCGGTAATATTCTTGACGCCTAATTTGGCAAAGAGCTGGCGCTTGTACGATTTGACCGAATCTTCGGATTTGCAGATACGGCTGGCGATTTCCTTCATGGTGTAGCCCTGCGACGAATAGAGCAGGACATCCCGTTCCATGTCCGTCAGCGAGAAACCTTCCCGATAATACCATACGTGTCTCTCCAGGGAATAGAAGAAGTAATCCCGGTGACCGTAACAGCGCAAAACGGGCGAGCCGGCCTTTTTTTCAGAAGTCAGGGAAAAAGTACACATGACCAGCCATACCTTCCCCTCCGGGGTCAGTTTCAGCGGTGCGGCCCTGTGAAGCAACAGCCGTTTCCGGTTGTGGCGTTGCAGGTGGACCGAAAATGAGAGATTCCAGTCCTTCCGTTCTTCTGCAGGGATGGAATACAGTTGCTCGAAGGTCTTGATGGCGATTTCTTTCAGCATATCCCTCTCTTCTTCCGGGATGGAATCGTAATATATAGCGTTCGAATTACCGTGGGTGCCGTTCGCCAGCCCCTCGCACAGGTACCGCATATTCCCGGAGATGTAGATAATCTTTCGGGTGTAGAAATCGACCAGATAAATCGGTTGATAGAAGTTGCGTGCAAAAGCTTTGGCCGTATCAACATAGATGCTCTGGCTCTCGCCTCCCAGTTCGCCCAGGTCCTCGGTGATGGGATTCGCATTGAAAAAATCTTGAAGGGTCAGTTCCATCTTGATAGGATTATGGTTGTTACTTACTGCGAAGTAAGCGAATAAAAACGAAACACAAACAGATATTCTGTCTGTGTCTCCCGGATTCTATTCAAAAGATAACACAAAAGAGCGGCACGTAAGCGATAACGAAAGATATCCGGAATTCATTATCCCACAATGAGTTACGGTCTATCTTTGTAATCGTTTCAGAAAACAAACCGGGTAGATGCCTCAATTGAAGTGACTCGGTGCCAGAAAGAAGCAGCTATGAGTAAAACTGTGTATCTCATTCCGTTAGTCTTGATTGCGCTCCTCTTTTCCTGTAATAACGATAATAACCGCACAATTGTGGACACACAGTCCGAAACCACAGGGAATTCAATTCCTCCCAAAGACGGGGAAGAATCATTCCGGTATGACGCTGAGACAGAAGTGCCGCTCTAGAAGGTAGCGGATTGTGGTTATTGTTTACTCCTCGTAGTGCTCGTACTTGGCCAGTTCGGCTTCGATCTTGGGACCGAGGCCGCTGAGTTGCATCTTGTAGGCCTGGTCGATACACTTTTCGATTGAGACGCTCTTGGCGCTGCCGTGGCCTTTGACGACCACCTTGGACGTGCCGAGCAGCACGCTGCCGCCGTAGTTCTGATAGTTCATGAAATCCTTGATTTCTTTGAACATCCGCTTCATCAGCAGGGCGCCGATCTTGTAGCGGGTACGGGTGTATATTTTTCCCTTGAGCAACTTGAGCATCTCAAGGGCTGTTCCTTCCGTGGTCTTGGTCAGGACGTTGCCGGAGAACCCGTCGCAAATCACGATATCATAGTTGCCGCCGAGCAGGTCACGGCTCTCCATGTTGCCCACAAAGTTGAGACATTCGGTCTCCTTGAGCAGGCCGTAGGCCTCCTGACGGATGGTGTCGCCTTTTCCGGGCTCGACGCCCACGTTGAGCAGTGCCGTACGGGGGGATTTGATTTCATAGACATTCTCCAGGTAGAGCGAGGCCATGATGGCGAACTGGCGGAGCATGGCGCTGTCGACCTCCACGTTTGCACCGGAATCGCAGATTCCCACGATTCCGCCCTTCATGGTGGGCAGAATCGGGCAGAAAGTGGGACGGATAACGCCGCGGAGCCGGCCGAGCCGCACCAGCGCACCGGTCACCAGCGCACCGGTCGATCCGATACTGACCATTCCCGCGATATCGTCGCAGTCGCGCAGCATCATGATGCCTTTCATCATCGAGGAGTCCCGCTTCATGCGGATGGCGTCGGTGGGCTTGTCATCGCAGGTGATCACTTGCGGAGCGTGTACTACTTCAAGCCGGTTGGTATCATAAGACTTGCCTTCCAGGCAGGCCCGGATGGGCGTTTCGTCGCCGGTCAGGATCAGGTAAAGGTCGGTATTCTTTTCGAGCGCACGGAGGGCGCCGTCAATATTGGCCTGCGGGCTGTGGTCGCCGCCATAGCAGTCAACGATAATCTTGATCATCTCGCTTTCGTTTGGATTCTGTCTGCAAATGTAAGAAATTCCTTATCTTTGGCATAAGAATACCGGGTATGTTTTGGCACTCCTTTCTTACCGTTTTCGTCATTCTGCTGATGGTCAGCAGTATTGTGGTCGTAGTTTTCGATGATACGGCACCTGCAGCCAAACTTGCGTGGATTCTGGCCATCGCCCTGCTTCCCGTCGTGGGCGTGGTGCTCTACCTGCTTTTTGGCATCAACAACCGGTACCATTACCTCTTCAAACGCCGGCACCGCCGCTATACCGCCCTGCTCGAAGCCGAGACCAGTCCGGAGCTCTCCAACCTGCTCTTCGGCCACAGTTGTGACGATTCGATCCGGGAAGAGTTCCGTCCGCTGGCGCGTCTTCTCGGCAAGGGGTTCCATCCCTGCGCGACAGATGCCACCGCCTTTGAAATCATCACCTCCGGAAAGCGCAAATACGAACTGCTGCTGGAGGATCTGCGCAACGCGAAGGAATCCATCCATATCGAGTATTTCCGGTTCGGTACCGACAGCGGCAGCGAAGATGTCCGCAACGTCCTGATCCAAAAAGCCAGAGAGGGCGTCAAGGTGCGCTTTATCAACGAAAATATCGTGAACTTCTCGCTCTTTCCGGGCTATTACGGACGGATGCGCCGCGCCGGAATCGAGGTGCTGAAGTTCACCGACCCCAGGCGACACCTCCTGGAACTGCCTACCCGCCTCAATCACCGGAATCACCGGAAGATCGTGGTCATTGACGGGAAGATCGGCTATACGGGCGGAATGAACATCAACAACAACTACTTCCAGGTCTGGCGCGACACCCACCTGCGCCTGACAGGCAACGCCGTAGCTGCCCTGCAGTTCATCTTCCTGGACTCATGGATTATCGGCGGCGGCCGCCTGGACCATCCGCTGCCTCACTATTATCCGATGCTTCAGGGCTCCACGATGGAGCAGACCGCTCCCCTGAAGGATAAACTGGTGCAGGTCGTCCAGGACGAACCCAATACCGGACAGCCCGTCCTGCAGATGAGCTACGAGTGGGTGCTGCTCAACGCGCGGAAATACGTCTATCTTCAGACCCCGTACTTTGCGCCCCCGGAGGCAGTGCTGAACACCCTGAAGGCCGCAGCCCTTTCCGGCGTGGATGTGCGCTTGATGATTCCCAGGAAAAACGATACCATCTTCATGGGCTCCATCAATAAATCCTACTACCGGCAGTGCCTGGAGGCGGGTGTCCGCATCTTCGAGCGGGGCGGGGAGTTCATCCACAGCAAGACCTTCGTAGCCGACGACTACATCTCCAGCATCGGCAGTGCCAATATCGACAACCGCAGTTTCAACCTTAACTATGAGGTGAATACCTATATCTACGACGAAGAGACGGCCCTGCGCAACAAGGCTATCTTCGAAGAAGACCTGGCCCTTTGCCGCGAGATTACGTTGGAAGAGATTCTCTCGACGCCGCGTTACAAGCGGTTCTTCCGCAAACTGATCGGACTGATCTCCTCCCTGACATAAAAAAAATCGGCGGCCCGGATGGACCGCCGATTGCTTTTCAGAAGATAGGACTATTCTGCAATAGCCTCTGCCTTCTTGGAGAAGTGGTTGAACATCACGCTCTCCACTGCCATCATGATTGCCATGAAGATGAGGGTTGCGCAGAAGACGAGCAGACCACCCAGGAACGGGATGAGACCCAGGATGCAGGAAACGATACCGATTGCCAGACCGCAGAGCAGCAGGATGGCGAAGATGCGCCATTTCTCTCCGAGGGTAGCCTTGTAGCTGAGGTTGATTGCCTTGAGTGCAGGGAGCTTCTTGTCGATCAGGAAGAAGAATGCAAACATCCATGCGATTGCCATGACGGGAGCGAGGAACAGAAGTCCGGCAACCAGCATACCCATGCACATCAGACCCATCAGCAGGAAGAAATCGCTGAAATAAGCGTAGTTTTCTTTCTTGAAGATGGCGGTCGGTTCAATCTTCTCACCACGGCCGATTGCGATGATTGCCTTGTAGAAACCGATGGTAGTACCCACGTTTACATAGGGAATCCAGCAGGTAAGCACGTAGAGGAGCACCGTCAGGAAAATAGGCCAGAAGTTCTTGAAGCCAAGGGTGCAACCGTCCTTGATGGTTTTGATGATGTCAATTTTTTCCATAGTGAAAAGGTTTAAGTAGGTTTAAGTAGGAAAATTTGGTCAAATATAAGAAAATCTGGAGGCAATCGCAACAATTATTTATCGCTATCTTTGCATAAAATCATCCTCAACCATGAAAAAATCCGGCTTTGCAATCGCTCTTTTACTCCTGACCTTCGGTTTTTCCTGCGCAGGCCAGACAACCGCCATGACCGTCACCGCCCACCGCGGCGGGGCTTTCCTGGGGTATGAAAACACCATATCCTGTATCCTGAAAGGGATTGCAACCGGTGCGGATGCCGTGGAGATTGATGTGCACCAGAGTGCCGACGGCGCCCTGATTGTCTGCCACGACCCGACCCTGGACCGCACGACGGACACCAAGGGGAAGATCGAGTCGATGACGCTCGCCCAGATCAAGGCAGCCCGCATCGTGGACGCGGAAGGCCAGCCGACCGAAGAGACGGTTCCCTCGCTGGAAGAAGTTCTGGAAGTGGTCAAGGGGCGCTGCAACCTGCTCCTGGAGGTCAAGCGCAACCGGAAAGACCAGTACCCGGGAATAGAAGCAAAGATTCTGGCGGCAATCGACGCGGCCGGCATGCGCGAGACCACCGTCTTCCAGTCGTTCGATGACCTGGTTCTGGAGAACTTCTATGCGCTGGATAATACTCTCCGGCTGGAGAAACTGCTCGTGATGCGCCTCCCCTTCGGGCTTTGCTTCGACATGCACCTCACCCGTTTCTCACTGGAGAAGTATCACTATATCTCCTCTTTCAATATCCATCACAGTTTCGCCTCCCGCCGTTTCATCCGACAGATGCACGAGGCGGGCAAAGAGGTGAAGGTCTGGACGTTGAACGACCCCGCCAAACTCCCCGAAGGAGTGGACGGGGTCATCACCAATGATCCGCGGCTGTTTCTGCAGTAGAACCTAGCCCTTCTTGACGGGGTCGCAGGTCAGATCTACTCCCAACTTCTTGAAAATCTTGCGGTCCACCTCGCTGAGCATCACGGTGGAGTGCATCTGGCATCCGCGCAGTTCAGGCAGCTGGGCCAGTGCGCGGCGGCAGTTGTCGTCCTGCGGCGCCAGCATGGAGAGCGCCACCAGCACTTCGTCGCTGTGCAGGCGGGGGTTGTGGCCGTGCAGGTAGGATACCTTGGTCTTCTGGATGGGCTCGATCATGCTCTGTGGGATGAGTTTGACGCCATGATCGATTCCGGCCAGGTGCTTGGTCACGTTGAGGATGAGGGCGGCGCTGGGGCCCAGCAGCGGCGAGGTCTTGGCTGTGATGATCTGGCCGTCCGGAAGTTCGATGGCGGCTGAATGTACGCCGGACTCTTCCATCCGCTGCCTGGCGGCTACTGTGGTCCGGCGGAACTCGGTGGTGATCTGCGCCTGCTTCATCAGGAGGGCAATCTTGTTCACCTCGCTGTCGTTGACATCGCCGGTGGCCAGTCTGTCGAGTGCGGTGTAGTAGCGGCGGATGATTTCGTCTTTGGCCGCATGGCAGCACACTTCTTCGTCGCTGATGCAGAATCCGATCATGTTCACGCCCATATCGGTGGGCGATTTGTAAGGATTCTGGCCGTAGATGCCTTCGAAGAGGGCGTCGAGTACCGGGAAGATTTCGATGTCGCGGTTGTAGTTGACCGCCAGTTTGCCGTACGCTTCCAGATGGAACGGGTCAATCATATTGACATCGTTCAGGTCGGCCGTAGCGGCTTCGTAGGCCATCTGGATGGGGTGCTTGAGCGGCAGGTTCCAGATAGGGAAGGTCTCGAACTTGGCGTATCCGGCCTTGATGCCGCGTTTCTGCTCCTGGTAGAGCTGGCTCAGGCAGACGGCCATCTTGCCGCTGCCCGGTCCCGGTGCGGTGACCACCACGAGCGGACGGGAGGTCTGCACGTAGTCGTTCTTGCCGAACCCTTCGTCGGAATCGATCAGGGCCACGTTGTTGGGGTAACCCTCGATCGTGTGGTGATAATAGACCTTGATACCCTTGCGTTTGAGCTTTGCCCGGTAAGCGTCGGCGCTGGCCTGGCCGTTGTAGTGGGTGATGACGACGGAACCTACCAGGAAGTTGCGGCTGCGGAATTCGTCCCTCAGGCGCAGCACGTCTTCATCGTAGGTGATGCCCAGGTCCCCCCGGATCTTGTTCTTCTCGATATCGAGGGCGCTGATGACGATAATGATCTCCACGTCGTCAATCAGCTGGGTCAGCATCTTCAGTTTGCTGTCCGGCTCGAATCCGGGAAGGACGCGGCTGGCGTGGTGGTCGTCGAAGAGCTTGCCGCCGAACTCCATATAGAGTTTGTCCCCGAACTGGGCGATGCGCTCGCGGATGTGTTCCGACTGGATGCGCACGTATTTTCCGTTGTCAAAACCGATTCTCATCGTTATTCGCTGGTATAGTTGTCGAAGTAGCCTTGTACAAGCACGATCGGGGTGCCCTTGTCACCCGATCCGGAGGTGAGGTCGCAGAGCGAACCGATCAGGTCGGTCAGCTGGCGCGGGGTGGTGCCTTCGGAAACCATCTTGCCCTTGAGGTCCGCATCCTTGGCGCGGATGCTGGCCGAGATGGCGTCGCGGAGCGCTTCCCCTTTGAGATTGGCAAATTCATTGTCGGCCAGATACTTGAGTTTCAGCTCGTTGGGTGTTCCAATCAGGCCGTCCGTAAAGGTGGGCGAGACCACCGGGTCTGCCAGTTCCCAAATCTTGCCTTTCGGATCCTTGAAGGCGCCGTCGCCGTAGATCATCACCTCCACGTGCTTGCCGGTTGCTTCCAGAATCCGGGCCTGAATGTCGAGAACCAGTTCCTTGCAGGGATGCGGGAAGAGTTTGACGGTGTCTTCGGTCGCCTTGTTGGAGCCGAGCAGGCCGTAGCGCTCGTTGTAGCCGCTGCCGTCCACCGGTGCGTCGAGCAGGTCGTCGAGTCCCAGTACGATACGCGCGCCGGCATCCTGGAGGATGCGTTTGGTGCGGAACCGGGTATGAATGTCGCAGCAGATCACGGTGTCGGTGTACTGCAGGATGGTCTTGGGCCGGTTGGCGAAGACAATCTCAACTTCGGCGCCGCATTCGCGGATCAGATCGCCGTAGTACTGCACGTAATCCATTCCGGTAAACTCGTGGCGGACAACGCCGAAGAGTTCCCGGTAGCGCTCCAGTGTGAGAACGTCGGAGTAGGGGTTGACGCCGGCTTCGTCCAGCGCGTCCAGGCTGACCAGCGAGTTGCCGACTTCGTCGGACGGGTAGCTGAGCATCAGGACAATCTTCCTGCAACCCTTGGCGATACCGCGCAGGCAGATTGCAAAACGGTTGCGGGAGAGGATGGGGAAGATGACGCCCACCGTTTCGCCGCCGGTTTTTGCCTTGACATCTTTCGCGATGGCGTCGACCGATGCGTAGTTGCCCTGCGAACGGGCGACGATGGATTCCGTAATGGAAATCACGTCTCGGTCGTGCAGCGCAAATCCCTCCTCTGCTGCGGCTTCGAGCACGCAGGCAGTTACGATTTCAGCAATGTTGTCTCCTTCCCGGATAATCGGGCACCGGATACCGCGGGACACAGTCCCGACTCTTCTTTCGTGTTGATTCATATAGGGTTAAACTTTCTTTGATTCGCGTTTGATAAAACTCTCCAAGGTGTTCTGCATCAGAACGGTGATGGTCATCGGACCGACTCCGCCCGGAACGGGGGTGATATATCCGGCCACCTCTTTGACGCCGGCAAAGTCCACGTCGCCGCAGAGTTTGCCTTCGTCGTCACGGTTCATGCCGACGTCGATGACCACGGCACCGGGCTTGACCATATCGGCCGTCACCACATTGCGTTTGCCCACGGCGGCCACGATAATGTCTGCCTGCCGGGTAATCTCACCCAGGTTGCGGGTGCGGGAATGGGCCATCACCACGGTGGCGTGCTCGTCGAGCAGCAGTTTGGCCATCGGCTTGCCCACGATGTTCGACCGGCCTATCACGACGGCCAGCGAGCCGCGGATTTCAATGCCGGTCGATTTGATGAGATGCAGGCAGCCCTTCGGGGTGCAGGGGACGGCGCAGGGCTTTCCGAGCCAGAGGGCGCCGACATTGCCGGGGTGGAATCCGTCCACGTCTTTCTCCAGTGCAATCGCGTCAATCACCTTCTCCTCGTCGATATGGGCGGGAAGCGGCAGTTGCACGAGAATTCCGTCGACTGCGGGATCTTCGTTCAGCGCGCGGATCTGCGCGAGCAGCTCGGCTTCCGTAGTGGATTCGGGCAGGGTAATCTGGATGGAACGGAGTCCCACGAAGTCAGCCGCCTTGACCTTGTTGCGTACATAGACCTGGCTGGCGGGATTCTCGCCCACGATGATGACGGCCAGACCGGGACGGCGGCCATACTGTTTCTCCAGCGCAAGGACTTGCGCCTTCATCTCTTCCTTCAGGTTTTCGGAAATTCGTTTTCCGTCTATAATCGTTGCCATATCAATCAGTGTCTTTATCGAGCGCACAATGTGCGATGTCGTTTCGCCAGAAGAGGTTTTCGCAGCGGATCTTCCGGAGTTCCGAATAGGCCGTTTCGCGGGCCTGGGCTACCGCAGGGCCTTCCGCCACGACCATCATCACACGGCCGCCCGCGGTCAGAAGCTTGCCCTCCCGAAGCGCAGTGCCCATATGGAAAAGCTTTGCTTTGACCGTGTCGGTTCCCTGGATCTCGAACCCTTTGGCATATCCGCCGGGATATCCCTTCGAGGCCAGTACAACCCCCAAAGTTACACAATTCTTCCAAATAATCTGCGGGATCCCGCCGCCGGTTGCAACCGCTTCGAAAACCGCATAAATATCGCTCTCCATCAGCGGCAGAACCACCTCCGTTTCGGGGTCGCCGAAGCGGGCGTTGAACTCGATCACTTTGATGCCCTGCGGAGTTTTCATCAGTCCGCCGTAGAGAACGCCGGAAAGCGGCGTTCCTTCGCTGCACATGGCATGCGCGGCCTTGCAGAGAATCTCCCGGAAAGCGAATGCTTCGTCTTCTTCCGTAATGAATGGCAGCCCCGTGTAGGCGCCCATTCCGCCGGTATTCGGACCCTGGTCGCCGTCGAAGGCGCGCTTGTGGTCCTGCGAGAGGGGCATCGGCGCCACGTGTTCCCCGCTCACGAAGCACATGAAGGAGAACTCGGGGCCGGTGAGGAAGTCTTCCACGATCACGCGGCCCGCGCCGAACTTCTCTTCGAGCAGCATGTCGCGCAGCGCGGCTTCCGCTTCGGCGAGATCCTGCGCCACCACCACGCCCTTGCCGGCTGCCAGCCCGTCGTACTTGAGCACGGCGGGGAAGGGACGCGACGCCACATAAGCGCGCGCCTCGGCATAATCGCTGAATTCGCGGTAGCCGGCAGTTGGGATTCCGTATTTCTGCATCAGTTCCTTGGCGAACCGCTTGCTGCTCTCAATTTGCGTAGCGGCCTTTGTATGACCGAATATCTTGAGACCGGACGCACGGAAGGCATCGGTAATGCCGGCCGCCAGCGCCGCTTCGGGGCCGACCACCGTCAGGTCGATTGCCTGGTTGCGGGCAAAGTCCAGCAGTGCAGGGATATCGGTATCGCGGATGGGAACGTTCGTCGCGACCGCGCCGATTCCGGCATTGCCCGGTGCGCAGAAGACCTGCGCCACCTGCGGCGACCGGAGCAGTGCGTCCACGATGGCGTGGCAGCGCCCACCTCCTCCTACGACCAGTACTTTTTTATCTTTCATGCGCCTCTAATGCTTGAAATGACGGACGCCCGTGAAGAGCATCGTGATGCCCAGTTCATTGGCTTTGGCAATCGATTCCTCGTCGCGGATACTGCCGCCGGGCTGGACAATCGCACTCACGCCGTAGCGGGCGGCCAGTTCCACCGTGTCGCCGAACGGGAGGAAACCGTCGGATGCGAGCACAAGGCCCTCCGTAAATCCGGCGGCCTGTGCCTCCTTGAGGGCAATCTCCGCCGAACCCACCCGGTTCATCTGACCGGCGCCGATTCCCAGGGTACGACCGTCGCGAACCACGGCAATCGCGTTGGATTTGACGTGTTTGACAATCTTCCAGCCGAACTGTAGGTCGGCCATCAGCCCGGCACTCGGTTTCTTCTCCGTAACGCACATTTCCGGGGTAAGGATTTCAACTGCGGTATCGAGATGCTGGACCAGCATGCCGCCGTTTACGCCCACATATTGCGGAATCTCCCGTTCGCAGCGGGTCATATCTACCTTGATTACACGGAGATTCTTCTTGGCGGAGAGAATCTCCAGCGCCTCCGGCGTAAAGTCCGGAGCCAGGACAATCTCCAGGAAGATGGGTTTCATTCCCATCGCCACCGTGGCGGTGAGCGGACGGTTTACGGCCACGATACCGCCGTAGATGCTGACCGTATCGGCCTCGTAGGCTGCTTGCCAGGCCTCTTCGACGGTCTTGCCCACGGCTGCGCCGCAGGGATTCATATGCTTGAGCGCCACGCAGAAGGGCTCGTCAAAGTCGCGGACAATGTTCAGGGCGGCGTTGGCATCCTGGATGTTGTTGTAGGAAAGCTCTTTCCCCTGAATCTGTTCGGCAAATGCCAGCGAATAAGGCTCCGCAGCGGGAGCCGCAAAGAAGTCGGCTTTCTGGTGGGGGTTCTCGCCGTAGCGCAGCGACTGTTTGATATCGAATTCCAGATAGAGTTTTTCCGGCAGACCGGCCTGCGCACGCATGTAGCGGGCAATGCACATGTCGTACGAGGCGGTGTGCGAATAGGCCTTGGCGGAGAGTTTCAGCCGCGTCTCGGGGGTGGTGTTGCCGCCGGCGCGGATCTCGTCGAGGATGGTGCCGTAGTCCGCGGGATCGCAAACCACCGTTACGTCCCGCCAGTTCTTGGCAGCGCTGCGCAGCATGGACGGGCCTCCGATATCGATATTCTCGACGGCCTCTTCCATGGTCACCCCTTCGCGGGCGATCGTCTGCCGGAAAGGATAGAGGTTGACGCAGACCAGTTCGATGGTTTCGATACCGTTCTCACGCAGGGTCTCCATATGTGCGGGGATATCGCGGCGGGCCAGGAGGCCGCCATGCACCTTTGGATGCAGGGTTTTGACACGGCCGTCGCAGATCTCCGGGAAGCCGGTGACCTCGCTGATGCCGATCGTGCGCACGCCGCTCTCCTCGAGCAGCCGCTGCGTACCGCCGGTGGCGATGATTTCCCAGCCCATCGCCTGGAGTCCCTGTACGAAGGGGACCAGGCCGGTCTTGTCGCTGACACTGACTAAAGCTCTCATTATAAAAGTTTTGCTATTGTTTCTACGTAGAGTTGATGTTCGATTTTCTGACCGATCCGGTGAACCTCCTCCGGGTCGTTTCCTTCATAGGGGAAGGCCCGCTGGGCAATAATCTGTCCGCCGTCCAGCTGGTCGTTGACCCAGTGGATGGTGATTCCGTAAACCTTGACACCGTAAGCCACGGCGTCTTCCACGGCGTGCGCCCCCTTGAAAGCGGGCAGCAGCGACGGGTGGATGTTGATGATCTTGCCGCCGTAGGCCTTCAACAGGGTGTCGCCCACAATCCGCATGTAGCCGGCCAGGCAGACGAGCGCCACGCCGCAGGCGTCCAGCCGCCGCACGATCTCCGCCTCGTAATCCGCCTTTGAGCGGTACGATTTGGGATCGAAGACGAAGCACTCCACGCCGAATCGTTCCGCCCGCGCAATCACTGCGGCTCCCGGCTTGTCACAGACCATCAGCGCGATACGGGCGTTCAGCCGTCCGTCGGCGCAGGCCTGGGCAATCGCCTCGAAGTTGGTGCCGCTTCCGCTGGCAAATACGGCTATCGGTTTCATTGCAGGATGATGTTTACGCCCGGCCGGTCCGTCACGCGGCCAATCACCGAAGCTTTTTCGCCGTGGCTCTCCAGGATCCGGATGGCCTCTGCAGCCTCTCTTTCGTTCATCACGAGCACCATACCGATACCCATGTTGAAGATGTTGAACATTTCGCGGTGCGGAATGCCGCCCCACTTTTCCAGCATCCGGAAGACGGGGAGAATCTCCCAGCTTCCCTCACGGATTTCAAGACCCTGGCCCTCGCGGAGCACGCGCGGGATGTTCTCGTCGAATCCGCCGCCGGTGATGTGCGCCACGCCGTGCACGTCACAGTGCCGGATGACGTCCAGTACCTGCTTGACATAGATCCGGGTAGGGGTCAGCAGGACTTCGCCCAGTTTCCGGCCGCCGAACTCGGGAATCGAATCGGTGTAATTCTTTCCGGCATCCGCCACAATCTTGCGCACCAGGCTGAAACCGTTCGAGTGAACGCCGCTGCTGGCGATGCCCACCAGAACGTCGCCCACGGCAACCTTACTGCCGTCAATCAGTTTGGATTTCTCCACCACGCCGGTAGTGTAGCCGGCAATGTCGTATTCTCCGTCTTCGTACATACCCGGCATCTCGGCCGTCTCACCGCCTACCAGCGCGCAGCCGGCCTGGCGGCATCCTTCGGCCACCCCGGCCACGATGGCTTCGACCTTGGCGGGAATGTTGTGGCCCAACGCCACATAATCCAGGAAAATCAGTGGTTCGGCGCCCTGTGCAAGCACGTCGTTGACACACATCGCCACGGCGTCGATTCCGATGGTGTCGTGTTTATCCATTGCGAAGGCAATCTTCAGCTTGGTGCCCACGCCGTCCGTTCCGCTAACCAGCACCGGTTCGCGGATGCCGAGGGTGGAAAGGTCGAACATGCCGCCGAAAGAGCCGATGTTCCCCATCGAACCCTTCCGGGCGGTGGAGGCCACGTGCTGTTTGATGCGGCGGACCACTTCGTATCCTGCCTCCAGGTTGACGCCTGCTTTCTCGTAACTCTCTGCCATAGGTCTATTTGTTTATTTCAGTTTCGTGATCGTAGATAGGGGTCGGATATTTGCCCGTGAAGCAGGCGAGACAGAGCGACTCGCGGCCCGGGCAGGATGCGACGGTTGATTCGGGGCTCAGGTAGCCCAGCGAATCGGCGCCGATCTTGACGCGCGCCTCCTCGAGGGTGCGGTGCGAGCAGAGCAGCTCCTCTTTGGTGGAGGTGTCCACGCCGTAGAAACAGGGGTGGGTCATCATGGGGCTGGCAATTCGCACGTGAACCTCGCGGGCTCCGGCTTCGCGCAGCAGGTTGATGATTTTCAGGGAGGTGGTACCACGGACAATCGAGTCGTCCACCAGCACCACGCGCTTGCCGTCCACGATGCTGTGTACGGCGGAGAGTTTCATCTTCACACCGCGTTCGCGCATGCTTTGCGAAGGCTCGATAAAGGTGCGTCCCACATATTTGCTCTTGACCAGACCCATCTCATAGGGCAGGCCAGACTCTTCCGCATAACCCATCGCGGCGCTCAGGCTGGAGTCGGGAACGCCCACCACGATATCCGCGTCGGCCGGACATTCGCGGCAGAGACGCCGACCCGATTCTTTCCTGAAAGCGTGGACATTGCACCCGTCGATGTCGCTGTCCGGGCGGGCGAAATAGATATACTCCATAGCGCACATCAGGCGGCGCGGATGTTCGTCGTACAGCATGCTTCGCAGGCCGTGATGGTCAATCGTCACAATCTCGCCCGGTTCTACGTCACGCAGGAAGGTGGCACCCACCAGGTCGAAGGCGCAGGTCTCGCTGCTCACCACGTAGCCGTCGCCCAGCTTGCCCAGCGCCAGCGGCTTGATGCCGTTTCGGTCGCGGCAGGCGTAGAGGCGGTTCTTGGTCATGATCAGGAAGGTGAAACCGCCTTCCATTTTCTGAAGTGCGCTGACGATATTGAAGATACGGGCGTCGTCGGACTCTTTCTTGATGAGGCAGGCCATCAGTTCGCTGTCCGTATCGGTCATAAAGATACAACCGCGCGATTCCAGATAACGTACCACCTCTTCCCGGTTGATCAGGTTGCCGTCGTTCGCAATGGCGAAATCGCCCGAATGGTGGTGGAAGAAGAGCGGCGGCACATTGTCCAGACCGCCCTTGGAGGCATTGGCGTACTTGACGCCACCCATTGCGATACTGCCCTTGAGACCGTCAAGGATGCCCTGGTTGAACACCTCGCCCAGCAGTCCGAGTCCGCGGTGGCGGAGGCCATTCCCGTTCTCATCGAAAGCGGCGATACCGGAAGCTTCCTGTCCCCGGTGCTGCAGGGCGTGAAGTCCATAGTAGACGAGGTTGGCGGCGTTTGGAGCGCCATAAACTCCGAAAATACTCATATCCTGATACTATTCTTTTGTTTTTCTGAAATATTCGACTGCGTTGCGGAACAGCGGCTGTACTTTCTCGCCGTAGATATTCTTGAACAGATTCGGCTCGTAACGTTCCGTGTGGCCCATCTTGCCCAGAATCTGCCCGTCGGGGCTGATGATTCCTTCAATCGCGCAGCAGGAGCCGTTGGGATTGAAGGGCGATTCCATCGTGGCTTTCCCATTCTGCGGGTCGGCGTATTGGAAGGCGACCTGCCCGGCCGCAAACAGCTGACGGGCCAGGGCTTCGCTGACCACGAACTTGCCCTCGCCGTGGCTGACGGCAATGGCGTGCAGCTGGCCGGGCTTCATGCCGCGGAGCCAGGGAGAATTCACGGAAGCGACACGGGTGGTAACCATCTGCGAGACGTGACGGTTGATGTCGTTGCGGAAGAGGGTGGGGGAATCCGGGGTCACGCAGCCCAGTTTGCCGAAGGGCAGCAGACCGCTCTTGACGAGCGCCTGAAATCCGTTGCAGATACCCAGAATCAAACCGTCGCGCGCAAGCAGGCCGTTGATCGATTCCGCAATCTCTTTGTTGTTCAGTACATTGGCAATAAACTTACCGCTGCCGTCCGGTTCGTCGCCGGAGGAGAATCCGCCGGCAAAGACAAGAATCTGGCAGTCGTCAATGGCCCGTTTCATCCGGGCGATCGAATCCTGCACATCCTTGGCCGTCAGGTTGCAGAAGACGCCCAGGCGAACCTCGGCTCCCGCTTCGCGGAAGGCTTTGGCCGTGTCGTAATCGCAATTGGTGCCCGGGAAGACGGGAATATAGACCCGCGGATGCTCGATAGCCGCTCCGGGATAAGTGCGGACCGGCGCGGGTGCGGCGTCGGTTGCAAAAGCCGGCATCTCCACGCTGGCGGGCTGTACCTTGGCGGGGTAAATCTTGTCGTAACGGCCTTCATTCGCCCGTTCAAGAGTTTCGAGGGCGATCGTCTCTCCGTTGATCCGGAGCTCGGGTTCCGCAATGACGCTGCCGATCCGGCGCGCACACGGTGCGGAGAGTTCGCCGGTCGCCTCCACCAGGATCGACCCGCAGGTGTTGTCGAAGAGTTCCGCGTCGCTGCAGCTGACTTCGGCGCCCAGATTGTTGCCGAATCCCATCTTGGCCAGCGCCTCTGCCAGGCCGCCGAATCCGAGAGCCCACGCGGCAACGATTTCGCCCGCTTCAATTTTCTCGCGGATAGCGCGCCAGTTCTCCTGCAGCTGTTCGGTGTCGGGCATGCCGTCGCTCAGCGGCCGGTGATCGATCATCCAGAGCGAGTGGCCCGCCTGTTTGAACTCGGGCGAAATGACCTTGCGTGCGTCCACGGTGGTGACGCCGAAGGCAATCAGGGTGGGCGGGACGTTCAGGTGTTCGAAGGTGCCGCTCATCGAGTCTTTTCCACCGATAGCCGGCAGACCGAAGGCGAGCTGCATCTTCAGGGTTCCGAGCAGGGCGGCGAGGGGCTTGCCCCAGCTGCGCTCGGAGGTCATCTTTTCAAAATACTCCTGGTAGGAGAAGCGCATCCGGCTGAAATCGCCGCCGGCCGCCGTCACCTTGGCGCAGGCTTCGACCACGGCATAGGCAGCACCGTGATACGGGCTCCACGAGGAAAGATAAGGGTTGTAACCGAAGGCCATCATGCTGGCGGTTTCGGTATGGCCGTCAACGGGCAGTTTCTGCACGGAGACCTGCGTCTCGGTAGCCTGTCGTGCGCCGCCGTAGGGCATCAGCACGGTTGAACGGCCCACGGTGGAGTCGAACATTTCAACCATTCCTTTCTGGGAAGCCACGTTCGCTTCGCCCATCAGGCTGCAGAGTTTCTCTTCCAGGGTGCGCCCCGCCGGCTCTTGGCGGAACGGATTGCTCTCTTCGGGAGCCATGATGAGCGCGCTGGCCATATGGCGTGCGCCGGCGCTGTCAATGAACTCGCGGGAGAGATCGGCCACCGTCTCGTTGCGGTGGAAAATCCGCATGCGGCCGCGGTCGGTCACTTCGGCCACCTCAGTCACTTCGATATTCTCTTCACCGCAATAACGGATGAATTCGGCAAGGTCTTTTGCCTCGATTACCACGGCCATACGTTCCTGAGACTCGCTGATGGCCAGCTCCATGGGGTTGAGGCCGCTGTATTTGGCGGGGACCCGTTCCAGCCAGATGTCCAGTCCGGGAGCGAGTTCGCCGATCGCGACGCTCACGCCGCCCGCGCCGAAGTCGTTCGACTTCTTGATGAGGCAGGTGACTTCTTTGCGGCGGAACAGACGCTGCAGTTTGCGTTCTTCGGGGGCGTTACCTTTCTGGACTTCGCTGCCGCAGGTTTCGAGCGACGCTTCGTTGTGCTCTTTGGACGCGCCGGTCGCTCCGCCGATTCCGTCCCGGCCGGTCCGGCCGCCGAGCAGCAGGATCCTGTCGCCCGGAGCGGGGCTCTCGCGGCGGACCGCATCGGCCTTGACGGCACCGACCACGGCACCCACCTCCATTCGCTTGGCGGTATAACCTTCGTGGAAGATTTCGCGGACGTGCGTGGTGGCCAGGCCGATCTGGTTGCCGTAGCTGGAGTAGCCGGCAGCCGCTTTACGGGTGATCACGCGCTGCGGCAACTTGCCCGGCAGGGTTTCGGCGACGCTCCTGCAGATATCCCCGGCACCCGTCACGCGCATTGCCTGGTACACATATGCCCGGCCCGAGAGCGGGTCGCGGATGGCGCCGCCCAGACAGGTCGACGCTCCGCCGAACGGCTCGATTTCGGTCGGGTGGTTGTGGGTTTCGTTCTTGAACTGGAGCAGCCATTTTTCCGTGCGGCCGTCCACGTCCACATTCACGTAAATGCTGCAGGCGTTGTTCTCTTCACTCTGCTCCATATCGTCCAGCAGGCCCTTCTTGCGAAGGTAACGGGCGCCGATGGTGGCGAGTTCCATCAGGCAGAGATCCTTCTTGTCCCGGCCCAGTTCCCTGCGGATGGCCAGCAACTCTTCCAGCGTGGCCTCGATATCGCATTTGAGGAAGGAGTCCTCGATCCGGATGCCGGTCAGGGCAGTGGTAAAGGTGGTGTGACGGCAGTGGTCGCTCCAATAAGTATCCAGAATCCGCAGTTCCGTCTCGGTCGGGTTCCGTCGTTCCGCGCGGAAGTAGCGCACCACTTCGCGCAGGTCGTCGGTATTCATGGCCAGTCCCCAGCGGCGGCAGAAGCCGGCAAATTCGCTCTCCGGCATCTCCGTGAACCCATCGAGCGTTGCGAGCGGCCGCACATCCGCCGCACCCGGAGGCGCCAGCAGGGCCAGGTTCTTCTCGCGGGCCTCCACCTTATTAATATAGTAGTTGCGGATGGCTTCCAGATCTGTATCCGACAGGTCGTCGTCGAAGATCAGCAGCCGCGCGCTGCGAATCTGAACGTCGGCTTCCGGATCGATCAGGTGCACGCAGTCTACGGCCGAGGAGGCGCGCTGGTCGAACTGGCCCGGAATGAATTCAACGGCCAGGTAGCGCTTGCCCTCCAGCGGGCAGTCGTCGGTTACGCGGTCGGTGACGGTCTCGCCGAAAACCGTATAGCGGCACTTTTCGAGGAGAGCGTCCGTAAACCCGAACAGGTCGTAGACGATCAGTAACCTGAGGGAATGGAGGGAGAGAGAAAGGTTTTCGTTGAACTCATTTTTGAGACTCTGCGCCTCAACCTGAAACTCCGAAGACTTTTCTACAAAAATTCTGTGCGGTTGCATCCTACAGCTCTGTTTGAAGGACTTTGTCTGCTTGCTTTTTTCGGAACTCCGCCAGCGCGGCGGCAAGTGCGCCATCATGCAGCGCGAAGATGGCCACGGCGTAGAGGGCTGCATTCTTGGCGCCGTCTATCGCCATGGTGGCCACAGGAATGCCCGAAGGCATCTGGACAATCGAGAGCAGGGAGTCGAGCCCGTTCAGCGCGGCGCTCTTGATGGGAACGCCGATCACCGGAAGGTCGGTCAGCGCGGCGGCCATGCCCGGAAGGTGGGCGGCTCCGCCTGCTCCGGCAATCACGACGCCTACGCCCCGGTCGCGGGCTCCGGCCATATAGTCGGAGAAGGCCTTGGGGGTGCGGTGCGCGCTGAGAACTTTCTTCTCATAGGGCACGCCGAACTGGTCGAGGATCTCGCAGGCACCGGACATGACGCCCCAGTCGCTCTTGGATCCCATGATGATACTGACTTTCATACGCTATTTGGCGAAGAAAAGTTTGGAAAGGGTCATCGGGTCAATATACTTGCCGTCTTTGTAGACGCGCATGTTACCGGAGGCGATTTCGTCGATCAACATCACATTGCCGTCCTTGTCGTAGCCGAACTCGAATTTGATATCGTAAAGAATCAGTCCTTTGGCTTTGAGATCGTCTGCCACGATCTGGGTGATGCGGCGGGTCATTTCGGCGATGTCGTCGTACTGCTTTGCGGACATCACGCCGAGTACGATCAGCCCCTCTTTTGTGACGAGGGGATCGCCCTTTTCATCGTTCTTGAAAGTGGTTTCTACATAGGCGGGAAGATCGGCACCCTCTTCAATATAATCATTGTAGCGGCGGTAGAAGCTTCCGACTGCCTTGTGGCGGCAGATGACTTCCAGTCCTTTGCCGAATACCTTGGCCGGGAGCACCTCCATCGTAGTGTCGGCCAGGTTGGCGCTGACATAATGGGTGCGGATGCCCGCTGCGTTGATTTTCTCGAAGAAATAGATAGACATACGGAGATTGACGTCACCGACGCCGTCGATGGTCAGTCCGACAGAGTTCTCGCCCGGATCGAACACGCCGTCCTTTCCGGTGCAGTCATCTTTGAATTTGAGAAGGTAGTTGCCGTTTTCGAGCGCGAAGACGTCTTTGGTCTTGCCTGTGTAGATTTTTTTCATGGGTTAGTGCTTTGACTAAGTCAAAGCACAAAGATAACGCGTTCCAGTGAATGCAAAGGGGAGTTTTCGGGAAATTTATCAGCAATATACGGTTGAAAAGTTTTTTGCGATGGATTGCCGGAAAAAGTGTACCTTTGCACCAATAACACCAAGTGATGAAGGGGTCGTGGTGAAGGCAGCTCAGGCTGTCTATTTTTTTATCTGGAAATGCACGGAACCTGCATAATCAAAAACGCGCGACTGGTGGCCGAAGGCGGCCTCCGGGAAGCCGATATCCTCATTCGGGAGGAGCATATCGCTGAAATCGGCCAGAATCTGCAAACTCCCGGAATCCCTGTTGTCGATGCAGGCGGACTAATCGCTGTCCCCGGTCTGGCCGATGTCCACGTCCATTTTCGCGAGCCCGGTTTTCCGGAAAAGGAAACCATCCGCACAGGATCGCTCGCTGCGGCGCGCGGCGGTTATACGGCGGTCTGTGCCATGCCGAATCTCGAACCCGCACCCGATGCTCCCGAAACGCTGTCCATCGAACAGGCTATTATCGACCGCGACGCGGTCATCGACGTATTCCCGTACGCCACCATCACCCGGAACCGGGCCGGTCTGGAACCGGTGGATATGGCAGCCCTGAAAGCGCATTGCATCGCCTTTTCAGACGACGGCAGCGGCGTGCAGGATGACGGCGTGATGCGTCGCGCCATGCAGCAGGCCGCCCGCGAAGACTGCCTGATTGTAGCCCACTGCGAAGACCTTTCCAAAAAAGATACGGCGGAAATGGAGTGGAGCCAGATTGCACGTGATTTGGTCCTGGCTGAAGAGACCCGCTGCCGCTACCACGTCTGCCACATCTCCACCCGCCGCAGTGTGGAACTGATCCGCGCTGCCAAAGCGCGCGGCGTCCGGGTGACCTGCGAAACCGCTCCGCACTATCTGACCCTGTGCGAAGACGATCTTCAGGACGACGGACGTTTCAAGATGAATCCGCCCATCCATACGGCCGACGACCGCGAAGCCCTGATCGAAGGGCTCCTGGACGGTACCGTCGATGTTATCGCCACGGACCACGCTCCGCACACGGCCGCCCAGAAATCGCTCGGGTTCGCCGGAAGCGCCAACGGCATCGTGGGTTTGGAAACCGCCTTTCCTGTGCTCTACACCCGCCTCGTGGAAACGGGCCGGATTTCGCTGGAACGGCTTATCGAAGCTATGAGCGCCGCGCCGCGCCGCATCTTCCGCATCGGCGGAGGACTTGCCGTTGGAGAGAAAGCCGACCTGGCGCTGATCGATACGTGCACCGAATTCACCCTGGACAGCCGGGAGTTCCTCTCCAAAGGCCGCTCCACCCCCTTCGAAGGGTGGAAGGTGAAAGGCCGCATCTGCATGACCCTCAAAAACGGAATTCCCGTCTATCAATATGGCAAGTGAAAGAACCTTTACCCTGATCTCCACGGAAGAGATTGCGGCGGCCACCTGGCGGCTGCGCCTTTCCGGTGACACAGCAGACTTGCGCAAGGCAGGCCAGTTCGTGATGGTATCGGTGCCGGGTCTCTACCTGCGCCGTCCCATTTCGGTCTGTGACTGCGAGCCGGACATCCTGACGCTCATTGTCAAAGTGGTGGGCAAAGGAACGGCGGAACTCGTGGCGCTGCAGCCCGGCACTTCGCTCAGCCTGCTCTGCGGCCTGGGCAACGGATTCGATATCGAAGCCTGCCCGAAGAGCGGGGAGGCGATGATCGTAGGCGGGGGCGTGGGCGTGGCACCGCTCCTGCTGCTTTGCAAACAGCTGTGTGAGGCTGACCGTCACGTGACTGCGGTTCTGGGTTTTAACACAAAGAACGATATCTTTCTCGAAAAGGAACTCGAGGCGGCCGGTGCCGACGTTATCGTGGCCACGGCCGACGGTTCCGCCGGATGCCAGGGTTTCGTGACCGACGCCATCCGGATGTGCGTCCTCAAATCGGATTATTTCTATGCCTGCGGTCCCCGGCCCATGTTCAAGGCGCTCTGCACCCAGTTGCGTGAACCCGGTGAGGTGAGCACGGAGGAGCGGATGGGGTGCGGCGCGGGCATCTGCTACGGCTGCACCTGCCAGACCACTTCCGGCCCCAAACGAACCTGCAAGGAGGGGCCGGTGTTCAAAAAGGAGGAACTCGTATGGTAGACCTTTCCACAGACCTTTGCGGCATCCGCCTGGACAACCCGGTGATTCCGGCCAGCGGTACCTGCGGATTCGGCCTGGAACTGGCCGAATGGTACGATATCAACATCCTGGGCGCCATCTCCCTCAAAGGCACCACGCGTGACGCCCGTTTCGGGAACGCGCTGCCCCGTATTGCCGAGTGCCCCGACGGGCTGATCAATTCGGTGGGCCTGGAGAATCCCGGCATCGACAAACTCCTCTCGGAGAAGGTTCCCGCCCTCCGGGCCATCTATCGCAAACCCATTATCGCCAACATCAGCGGCTTCTGCGTGGAAGATTTTGCCTACTGTGCTGAAAAGGCGGAAGCCTGCCCCGATATCGATATTCTCGAAGTCAACGTATCCTGTCCCAACGTCCACGGCGGCGGAATGGCACTGGGTACCGATCCTGAAGTGGCCGCTGCGGTCACCCGGGCCGTGAAGGCGGTTTCGTCCAAGCCCGTGTTCGTGAAACTGACCCCGAATGTGACCGATATCGTGGCCATCGCCCGTGCCTGCGAAGAGGCAGGGGCCGACGGCCTGACGGTGATCAATACGCTGCTGGGCATGCGCATCGACATCCGCACCCGCAAACCGGTCGTGGCCGCGGGGACGGGCGGATTCTCGGGCCCTGCCGTTTTCCCGATCGCCGTGCGTGCCGTCTACCAGGTGGCACACGCCTGCAAGATTCCCGTGATGGGTTGCGGCGGCGTATCAACTGCAGAAGAGGTCATTGAAATGATGATGGCCGGAGCCGCAGCGGTGCAGGTCGGTTCCGCGAACCTGGTCAACCCGAATGCCTGCAAGGAGATCATCGAACAGTTGCCCGCCGTCATGGAACGCCTCGGGCTGAAAGATTTGAAACAATTGAAAATCAATTAATATGGCAAAAGACGTCATCATCGCCTGTGACTTCCCGGGAGCAGCGGAAACCCTCGCTTTCCTGGACCGTTTCCCGGCAGGGGAGAAACCCTTCGTCAAAATCGGCATGGAGCTTTTCTATGCCGCCGGACCGGAGATCGTCCGGGAGATCAAGCGGCGCGGGCACAAGATATTCCTGGATCTCAAGCTGCACGATATCCCCAATACCGTCCGCAAAACCATGCGGGTCGTTACGAAACTGGATATCGACATGACCAACGTCCATGCCGCCGGCACCATCGAGATGATGCGCGCGGCGCTGGAAGGCCTCACGCGTGAAGACGGCACCCGCCCGCTGCTGATTGCCGTGACGCAGTTGACCTCCACCAGCGAGGAACGGATGCAGAAGGAACTGCTGATCGGCGCCTCCATCAACGATACGATCGTGCACTATGCCCAGAATGCCCGTGAAGCCGGACTGGACGGCGTAGTCTGCTCGCCGCTGGAGGCCGGCATGGTAAAGCAGGCCTGCGGAGCGGAGTTTTTGGCCGTCACCCCCGGTATACGTTTTGCCGATGCGGCCGCAGACGACCAGGTACGCATCACCACGCCGGCCCGCGCCCGGGAGATCGGCTCCGACTATATCGTCGTGGGCCGTCCCATCACCGCCGCCGATGACCCGGTCGCTGCATGGCGCCGTTGTAAGAAAGACTTTCTGAATCAGTAATAAACTTCGATATGGAACGCACCATCGCAAAAGAACTGCTCTCGATAGGGGCCGTATTCCTCCGCCCCGAAGATCCTTTCACCTGGGCCAGCGGCATCAAAAGCCCCATTTACTGTGACAACCGTCTCACCCTCTCCGCACCCGCCGTGCGCGAAAAGGTTGAGGCTGGCCTTGCAGAACTGGTCCGCCGGTATCATCCCGACTGCGAGATGCTGATGGGTACCTCCACGGCCGGTATCGCCCACGCCGCCATCACCGCCACGCTGCTCAATCTTCCGATGGGCTATGTGCGCGGTGAAGCCAAGAGCCACGGCCGTACCAACCGGATTGAAGGCAAGATGGATCCCGGCACCAAAGTGGTCGTGATCGAAGACCTGATCTCCACGGGCGGCAGCGCCATCGAAGTGGTGGACGCTCTGCGTGAAGAGGGCGCCGAAGTGCTCGGCATCGTGAGCATCTTTACCTATGGCATGAAGAAGAGCGTGGAACGGCTTGCTGCCGCAAACGTGATCAACCACTCCCTCTCCAACCTCGACTCGCTGGTCGAGGTGGCGGCCGAGACCGGTTACATCACGCCTGAATGGAAATCGCGCATTCTTCAGTTTCGCGACAACCCCTCAGACGAAAACTGGCGCCACTGAAAAGCGGCGCCAGTCGTCATGGGTTGAAATCCTGATTACTTTTCCGGATTCATCACGATCTTGATCAGGTTGCCCTGGTCGAGCAGTTTTGCCGTGAATGCACGGACATCCTCGACGGTGATGGAGGAGATCAGTTCCTCACGGTTGGCGTCGAGGTCGTTGCCGGTATTGTAGTAGTTCATCAGGCAGGAGCTCCAGTAGGAGTTGTTGATGCGTCTCTCCGGAATCGTTTTGAGCAGGTTCTCCTTGGTCTTATTCAGGAATACTTCGCTCGGGCCGGTGACAGCCATCGACTTGAGGCCGTCGTAGGTGAGTGCGATCAACTTCTCTGCACGGTCGGGATCGGTGTCGAACTGGATGAAGATCTGGCCCTCTTCCTTGGGGATGCTGACCAGGGTACCCTGGCAGCCAACGCCGTAGGTTCCGCCTTCATCTTCACGGACCGTCTCGGTATAGAGCTGGTTCAGACAGCCTTCCAGAACGCTCATGATCAGGCGGCTCTTCGGGTCAGCGGTCATCTTGCCGCTGGCAATCATCAGGCAGCTGGTCTTGGGGGTATCCATCTTCGTGGTGAAGATATTCTCAACCTTGCCGGGAACGAGGTCGACGTTGCGGTCGATCCACTTGCCGGCCTTCTTGGTCGGGAGGGAACCGATATACTTCTCGACCAGCGGTTTGACGGTGGTCGGGTCGAAGTTGCCGGTAATGATCACATTGGCGCCCGCCATGTTGGCGAAAAGCTTGCGGTAGGAACGCTCGAACGATTCCAGAGAAATCTTGCCGACCTTTTCCATGGAAATCAGCGCCTGGCGCGGATTGTTGCCATAAGCGGTTTCCAGGTAGGTCTTGGAGAGAATGTAGTTCGGCTGTTTTTCGAGGTTCGGAACGATTGCGTTCAGCTGTGCCATACCGGGTGCGAACTCGTCCGCGTTGAAGCGGGGAGCGGTCACCTGCAGGTAAACCAGCTGCATCAGCGTCTCGAAATCCTTCGGGGCGCAGGAACCGTTGATACCGTGGTGGAGTTCGTCAATGAAAGGATTCTCGCTGACAATCTTGCCGGTAAGCATCTTATTGAGTTTCGTAGCCGGGAATTCGCTCAGACCGCAGAGTTGGTTGTAGAGCGTCAGCACGTTGTTGTCCATCGAAGCGATATCTGCATCTTCAATGAGGGACTGGCCGCCCGGTACGCTAAGTTTGAAGAGCACCTCTTCCTTGTTGTACTGCGAAGGACGGATGGTGACGCGGATGCCGTTGCGCAGCGTCCAGACGGTAGAACCGTAGAGGCCGCCGGTCTCCTTGCGGGTCTTGCTGCCCTTAAGCTTGGAAGCGTCGAGCAGTTCGCCCATCTCTTCTTCTGCCTCATTGGCCTGGATGTCAGCAGCCTTGACAGCCGTGACGATTCCCTTCAGGGTCTCCTCGGTGGGGTGGGTGAGGCCCTCTTTCTCGGGAGCCTGGTAGATGATGACCAGGTTCTTGGTGTAGTCGGTCGAAGCCACAATCTGATTGATCTGGTCAATCGTAATCATGGCCAGATAGCCTTTCAACTGGCTCTCTACATATTCGGGGGCCATCATCGGGAAGCCGTAGAGGAAGTCGGTCATTGCCTCGTAAACCAGCGTAGGGCTCTTGCGGGTAGAGGCGTTTGAGGTGTTCCGTTCTGCATTGGCAATCATATTGGTTTTGACGCGATCGTATTCAGCCTGGGTAAAGCCGTAACGCTGAGCCTTTTCTACCTCGGTAAGGAGGGCGGCAAAGCCTTTCTCTGCTTCACCGTCTTTCGTGGTGGCCGACATTTCGAAAGCGTCCATGAAGGCGTTTTCGCGGGTCCAGTAAGCGTTGGCGTACAGGAAAGGAGCATCAGGTTGATGAGCGATATCGGTCAGGCGCTCCGAGAACATGGAGTTGATGATATCCTTGACAAGATCCATCATGTAGCCGACGCCGTAGCTCAGGTAAGCCTTGGGTAGCGGATCGGACTTGACATAGGCGGTAACCTGGGTGCTGCGAGCCTCCGGATCGGTGAAGATGCCTACGATCGGCTCCTCATTGTCCGGGGTGCGGTAGACGCCCTTGGGTTCGGGATTCTCCCGTGCAGGGATGTCGGCGAAAGCTGCTTTGACCTTCTCCAGTACCTGCTGCGGGTCGATGTCGCCGATCACGACGACTGCCTGCAGATCCGGTCGGTACCAGGTCTGGTAGAACTTCACGAGTTCTTCAGCGGGGAAGGTCTCGAGGTTCTCCTTGGTGCCGATGATATTGCAGTTTTCGAATTTGGAACCCCGATAGAGGGTCTCCCAGGTCTTCTCCATCATGCGCCAGTCGGCAGTACGGCGGGTACGCCACTCCTCGATGATCACGCCGCGCTCCTTGTCGATCTCGACCGGATCGTTGGTCACGAAAGCAGCGTAGTCGTGGATGGCGAGCAGGGTGGAGTCGATGATGCTCTCCCGGGTGACCGGAATGTTGGTGAACATGTAGATGGTGTACTCCTGGCCGGTGGAAGCGTTGACGTTTCCGCCGAAGCTAGCACCGATGCTCTCCATGAAGCTGATGATGCCCTTACCGGGGAAATTCTTGGTACCGTTGAGGCACATGTGCTCCTGGAAGTGGGCCAGACCGTTCTGGGCCGGCGTTTCCTGGATAGCGCCAACTTCGTTCAGCAGGTAGAACTCTGCCCGCTGTGCAGGCAGGTCGTTGTGCATGATGTAGTAGGTCATCCCGTTGTCGAGCTTGCCGTAGAGCAGGTTCGGATCGCGCTGCAGGGGAGCGTTCGGGTCTACCTGGGCGTTTGCAGTGACGGCCAGCAGAAGGGTCGTCAAAAACAGAAAGAATTTTTTCATCGTATCGTTGTTAATTGAATAGTTCCGAAACAGTGTCGATCAATTCGTTGCCGCGCAGACCGCGTTTGTAGACGGTGCCGTCCGGAGCGAAAAGAATCAGGTGCGGAATGCCCACGATCCCGTAAATCTCGGTCGGGGTGTGGTCCGCACCCATAAAGATATGGTTCCATGCCATGCCCATCTCTTCGATAGCGCTGCGGCTCTTGGAATTGTCCCCGTCCCAGACGGCGACGCTCACTACCTGCAAACCGCGGCTTGCGAAGTCGTCCCAGAGCTGGCGGATATTGGGCATCTCCTGCCGGCAGGGGCCGCACCAGGAAGCCCAGAAGTCCACGAGCGTGTAGGATCCGCGTCCTACGAAATCAGAAAGGGATGCTTTGCTGCCATCCGGGGCCACGCCGGTGAAATCAACGAAGGGCTTGCCTTCGGAAGTGTTCGCTTCCGCCACCTTGCTTTCACGGACGGACTGGATGCGTTTGTTCTCACGGACAAATTCGCCGGCGGTTGCCAGGCGCGCGTCCAACTCTTCGAGCGAAAGCTCATACATCCGGGAGGTGAGGGCCTGAAGGCCGATCCAGTTGTCGGGATTCCTGCGCAATGCCTTCTTGCAGTAGCTGTCCAGTTTCTTATTCAGTTTCTCTACTATCGTTTCGTCCTCGTTTCCCGCTTCGTAGAGTCTGCGGAATTCTTTGTTGACGGAAGAAGAAATCTCGTTGAAGCGGCTCAATTCGCGGTTGATGCGACCGCCCTTGACGGTAGAGGTTTCGTCGAGCGCGACACGCACCGTGCCTCCTTCCGGGAGAAGTTCTGCACGATACCTCGGGCGGGGATCGCGGGCTTCACGCAGGATAATCCGGAGCGGGGTGGTTACGGATGCGGGGCAGGTGTAGGTAAAGGTTCCGTCTTCGGCCAGTTCGACCTTGTCGAGCAATCCTTCCGGAGTGCCGAACAGCAGTTGAGCGCCTTCAGGGTTGTATTCGCCTTTCACGACGCCCACGACGGTGCAGGTATCGCTCTGCCGTGCGCAGGAAACTGCCAGAAGAGCGAGGGTAAGAAGAGTAAATATGCGTTTCATTCTATTAAATGATTACTCGGTGGGGATATCTTTGTTGACGTTTTTCGATCCGCGCAGTGCGTAGTAGATCAGGTAAAGCAGACAGACGGCAATCAGCCAGTAGCTGTTCATGGAACCCACCTTGCCGCCGAAGACCGTTGCATCGGCCAGCAGGTTCTGCAGGAAGGGAATGATACCGCCGCCGCAGACCAGCACCATGAAGATACCGGAAGCTGCAGCTGTGTATTTGCCGAGTCCTTCCACCGCCATATTGAAGATGGCGCCCCACATCACGGAAGTGCAGAGGCCGCAGAGCGTCAGGAAGAGCAGGCTCAGGGGAGCCTTGCCGCCGATCGTCACGGACTCAGGGATGAAGATGGCCAAAACAATGAAAAGGATTGCCGCCGAAGAGGTCCAGACCAGCATCGATTTGCCGGAGACCTTGCCGCCGATGGAAGCACCGATCAATCGGCCGAAGAGCATGCAGAGCCAGTAGGCGCTGATGAATGTGCCGGCGATGGCCGGTCCTACCCATTCCAGGCCGGAGAAGTATACGTTGGCTGTATTCGGAATACCCACCTCGATGCCCACATAGAAGAAGATGGCAATCGCGCCCAATACAAAGTGACGGAAACTCAGCGGACTGTGTTTGTCTTTCGAAGCATTTCCGGCTTTGCGGACGGCTCTCTCTTCCGCCGTTTCCATATGCGGTTCCGGAATCCGGGTAAGCAGAATGACGATGAATGCGATTGCGAAGATGGCCATGGCGATGATCATCACGGGCGCCGCTTTGGCTACGGTTGCATCCTTGATGGAACCGCCTACGAGCCAGCCTACCAGGAACGGGGCAATCGTGCCGCCGATCGAGTTGCAGGAACCGCCCCACTGGATGAGCTGGTTGCCGCGGTTGCCGCCGCCGCCCAGCGTATTGAGCATCGGGTTGACCACGGTGTTGAGCATGCACATCGAAAAGCCGGCCACGAAGGCGCCCATCACATAGACGAAGAAGCTCTCCACGTAACCCGAGAGGAACTGGATTCCTACGCCGGTGAAGCCGACGATGACGGCCGACAGCGCTGTGAATTTATAGCCTTTCCGTTTGAGAATCAAGCCCGCCGGGATACCCATGCAGGCATAAGCAATAAAGTTGGCCAGGGAGCCCAACTGGCTGAGGGCCTTGCTGGCGCCGAACTGGTTGGTGACCACCACGCCCATCGAACCTGCCAGGTTCGTGACGAAGGCAATCATGAAGAAGAGCGCGAACATCACGATGATAACCGGCGTGTAGTTCGTTTGTTTCTGGTTTTCCATGCTTATTATAGTTTGTATTTGTCTGCAAAGACAGTGCCGCACTTGCGGTACAACCCACAAAAATAAGCAATTTTTGCTGGATTTTGTTATATTTGTCCATCATGGAAAGCAATCATTTGAAATATGATTTTGCCCCGGGCGTGGAAGCTTTTTCCACGCTTCGCCCCGCCGGTGTTCCCTATCGGCACGGTCCTGCACTGGATCTTCCCTGGCCGGTGCTTCAGCCCCAGCAGATACACTGTGACGGGATAGCCGTGGTCGACCGATCCAGCCGCCGGCCCGACGACTGCGATGCCGCGATTACCGCCGATCGTGCGCTCGGCATCGGTGTCCGTACGGCAGACTGTATTCCGGTATTGCTGTATGATCCGGTCCATAAAGTGGTTGCGGCGGTACATGCCGGCTGGAAGGGGACCGTCCTGAAGATTGTCGTCAAAACAGTCTCCCGGATGACCGCCCGTTTCGGGACCGACCCCGCAAACCTGTATGCCCTGATCGGCCCGGGCATCTCGGCGGACTCCTTCCAGGTGGGGCCGGAGGTGGCAGACCGCTTCGCAGAAGAGGGGTTCCCGATGGATTTGATCCTTTCGGACCACGGTCCCCGCGTGCCGGGCACCATGCAGGGCGGCCTGCATATCGATCTTTGGCAGGCCAACCGCTGGCTGCTGGAATCGCTCGGCGTCCCTGCCGGCCGCATCACCGTTACCGGCATCGACACCTACACCGACGCCCGCTTCTGGTCCGCCCGCCGCGACGGTCCCGAATGCGGCCGCCTCATCACCGCCATCCGGATACAATAAAAAAACGGCCTTCCGTGAGGATGGCCGTTTTTGAAGTTGATGACGACAGGTTAGTCGAGCTCGTGGATAGCGAGGCCGCTGCGGAGCTTGGGCTCGAACCAGGTGGTCTTCGGCGGCATGATGTTGCCGGTGTCGGCAATGTTGATCAGCTGCTGCATGGAGACCGGGTAGAGCGCGAAAGCTGCGACCATTTCACCGCTGTCCACACGCTTCTTGAGTTCGCCCAGGCCGCGGATGCCGCCTACGAAGTCAATGCGGTTGGAGGTGCGCAGGTCACCGAGGTTCAGAATCTTGTCGAACACGAGGTTCGAAAGGATCGTCACGTCGAGCACGCCGATCGGGTCGTTGTCGTTATACGTACCGGGTTTTGCGGTCAGCGAATACCACACACCCTCGAAGTACATCGAGAAGTTGTGCAGTCCGGCCGGTTTGTACGGTTCGGAACATTCGCAGTGGCAAGGGAACTCGCAGTCGCACTTGCCGCCGTCCTTCGTGCAGTCGCACTTGCACTCCACGATGAAATCCTTCTGGAGCGCCTCGAAGAACTGCTTGCCGCTCAGACCGTTGAGGTCTTTCACCACGCGGTTGTAGTCGATGATCTTGAGCTGGTTGTCCGGGAAGCAGACAGCCATGAAGTAGTTGTACTCCTCCTTGCCGGTGTGGTTCGGATTCTGGCTGCGCTTCTCGGCGCCCACGCGTGCCGCAGCAGCGGTACGGTGGTGACCGTCAGCTACATAGAAAGCGGGAATGCCTGCAAAGATCTCGGTAATGCGGGCGATGTCCCGATCGTCGTCAATCACCCACAGCTTGTGGCCGAAACCGTCTTCGTCAGCGACGAAGTCGTACTCCGGAACGCGGGAGATGTAACGGAACATGATGGCATCGATCTCCGCATTGTCCGGGTAAGCGAAGAAGACCGGTTCGATGTTCGCATTCTGGATGCGGACGTGGATCATGCGGTCGTCTTCCTTCTCCTTGCGGGTGAGTTCGTGCTTCTTGATGGCGCCCGTAGCGTAGTCGTCGGTGTTGGCGCAGAGGATGATACCGTACTGGGTACGACCTTCCATCGTCTGGGCGTAGACGTAGTAGCACTCCTTGGCGTCGCGCTTGAGCCAGCCGCGCTCTTTCCAGAGTTTGTAGTTGGCTACGGCCTTGTCGTAGGTGCGCTGTTCGTGCTCGCCGGCAATCGGTTCAAAATCGATTTCCGGTTTGGTGATATGGAGCAGCGATTTCTCGCCGGCTTCCGCGCGCGCTTCCACGGAGTTCATCACGTCGTAGGGACGTGCGGAAACCTCCTTGGAGATCGCCTTGGGAGGACGGATGGCTGCAAAGGGTTTTACTTTTACCATATCGGGGACCGATTATTTGTTGACCTGGAATTTGCGGTTGCCCGTTGCGAAGAAGTCGCAGATCTGGTTTGCTGCAGCCAGACCGGCGTTGATGTTGGCCTCTGCGGTCTCTGCACCCTGCTTCTTGGGGGTAGCGAAGACGCGATTGCCAAACTTCTCCTTGAACTCCGGCATGCGCTCTGCAGCGATGTCGGTGACATACTTGAGGTCTTCACGCTCTGCGAGCACCTCAAGCAGTTCGGCTTCGTTGATCACCTCCTTGCGGGCGGTGTTCACGAGGCAGGCACCCTTCGGCATCTTGGAGACGAGCTTGCGGCCGATCGAACCCTTGGTCTCTGCGGTTGCAGGGATGTGGAGGGAGAGGAAATCGGAACCAGCATAGAGTTCGTCGATGGTTGCCACAGCCTTCACGCCGTCAGCAGCCATCTTCTCAGCGGGGACGAACGGGTCAAAGGCGATGACGTTCATGCCGAAACCGTTCTTGGCGATCATAGCCACGAGGCGGCCGACATTGCCGTATGCGTGGATACCCACGGTCTTTCCCTTGAGTTCACGGCCGGTACCCGGGGTGAACTGGTTGCGGCTCATGTAGATCATCAGGCCGATAGCGAGCTCTGCGACAGCGTTGGAGTTCTGGCCCGGGGTATTCATGGCCACTACGTTCGCAGCCGTGCAGGCAGCGAGGTCGAGGTTGTCGTAACCGGCACCTGCGCGGACCACGATCTTCAGCTTGGGAGCGTGCTTGACGACCTCGGCGGTGACCTTGTCAGAGCGGACGATCAGGGCGTCTGCGTCAGCGACTGCTGCGTAGAACTGCTCGACGTCGGTATATTTCTCGAGGAGAGCGAGCTGGTGACCTGCCTTCTCGACGATGGCGCGGATGCCATCGACAGCTGCCTTTGCAAAAGGCTTTTCGGTTGCTACGAGAACTTTCATGATTTCTGAAGATTATTTGTGAAGTTTCTCGAATTCCTGCATGGTGGCGATGAGTGCCTCGACTGCCTCTTTCGGGCAAGCGTTGTAAAGGGATGCGCGGAAGCCGCCGACACTGCGGTGACCCTTGATACCCACCATACCGCGTTCTTTGGCGAATGCCATGAACTCGTCCTGGAGTTCTTCCTTGCCGGGAGCCATCACGAAGCAGACGTTCATGATCGAACGGTCTTCCTTCTCTGCGGTGCCGATGAACATGGAGTTGCGGTCGATTTCATCGTAGAGCATCTTTGCCTTCTCCACGTTGAGTTTGTGGATAGCCTCGACGCCACCGATGCCCTTGAGCCACTTGAGGGTCTCTTTCATGGCATAGATGGAGAATACCGGCGGGGTGTTGAACATCGATTCACCGTCGATGTGGGTCTGGTAGTTGAGCATCGTAGGGATGTAGCGGGTAACCTTGCCGAGGATGTCCTTGCGGATGATCACGAAGGTGACGCCTGCAGGGCCCACGTTCTTCTGAGCACCACCGTAGATGAGCGCATATTTGCTCACGTCGACGGGACGGCTCATGATGTCGGACGACATATCTGCAACCAGGTTTACCGGGCAATCCATATCATACTTGATCTCGGTACCGTAGATGGTATTGTTGGTCGTGATGTGGAAGTAGTCTGCATCCTTGGGGATTTCGTAGCCCTTCGGGATATAGTTGTAAACCTTGTCAGCGGAAGAAGCCACGCAAACTGCATTGCCAAGGCCTTTCGCCTCTTTGAGCGCCTTCTTTGCCCAGACACCGGTCTCAAGATAAGCGGCCTTGCTCTCGAGCAGGTTCATGGGAACCATCAGGAACTGGAGGGAAGCACCGCCGCCGAGGAAGAGGATCTCATAGTTCTCGGGGATATTGAGAAGTTCGCGCCAGAGGGCACGGGTTTCAGCCATAACTGCATCCCATTCTTTGGAACGGTGGGATACACAGATCACTGACATACCGGTACCTGCGAAGTCCTTGAGGGCCTCGATGGAACCGTCGATGGCAGCCTGCGGCAGAACGCACGGGCCGGCATTGAAGTTGTAGACTTTTTTCATATAGTAATGAACGTTTTAAAAATGTTGAACAATTGTTTCGGATATCAGGCAAAGGTAAGAAGAATTCCGCCAGTTGTCAAATAATTTCGACATTCGCCCAACGGAGCGTTTCACAAAAAGCGTCGACCTTTGCAAGTCCCACTCTGACAGTGATTTCGCAGTTGTTCTCAAACTGCTGTGAAAGGATCTGCAGATTCCAATCCTTGATGATTTTCATCACGTCGTTCATCCGGGTGTAGTCAAAGCGGATCCGGCAGGTGGCGCAGGCGGTCTTTTCCACGACCCTGGCGGCGGCGAGCGCCTCTGCCGTAGCGGTCTTGTAGGCCTTGATCAGACCCGGTACGCCCAGTTTCACGCCGCCGAAGTAGCGGACCACCACCACGAGTATGTCGCTGAGTTCCGCAGAGAGCAACTGCCCCAGAATGGGACGGCCTGCGGTCGAAGAGGGTTCCCCGTCATCGTTGGCACGCCAGATGGCGCCGTCCAGCCCGATCCGGTATGCGTAGCAGTGGTGCCGTGCATCGAAATACTCCTTGCGCAGCGCGGCGATCCGTTCTTTGGCCTGGTCTTCAGTCTCCACCGGACAGGCGAAGGCGAGGAACTTGCTGCCGTTGTCCTTGTAAGACCCGGTGGAAGGGGCCTCGATGCTGCGATAGCGGTCGGTAGGGGTGCGGTTTTCTTCTTGCATTGGTGTTGTAAAAGTACGGCAATTTTTATAGATTTGCAATTGGAATATAGAGTTGCCTTATGTTGTACCGCGTACGCGTCACGCTCCCCGAGAGCAAAATCTTCTTCCGCGAATATGCCGTCAGGGCAGAGATGAATCTCTTTGCTTTCCACGCCTTTCTTGCCAACCAGTACGGATTCGATCCGGACCAGATGGTCTATTTCGAAAGCCGGGATGCGGCCGGTGTCCGCCAGGGGCGCTACTGCCTCTTCGATATGGGCGACGGCTCGATGGACCGCGTCACCTTTGCCGACCTTGCCGGGCGCGAGGCGGCGGAAGTCCGCTACATCTTCGAGATGCACAGTCGCCGCTATCTGGTCATTACCCTGCTGGGAGAAGAACCCTACAGTCCACGCGAAGTATATCCCCTGCAACTCGACGGTAAGGGAGACAACCCCGACCAGTTCACCCGTTACGTGGATCCGGAACCGTATGTTCCCGCCAAACCTTCCCGCCCTGGCGCCGAAGACGACGATATCGGTTTTGATGACGACGAGGAAGAGGAGGAAAACGACGGCGATGAAGACGGCGAGTTGCTGGTAGACGAGGACTTCGGTCAAGAAGAATAGACCCGATGTCCGAGCTCCTCATCGTACTCGGTCCCACGGCGGTCGGCAAGACAGATTACAGCATCGATCTGGCGCTGGACTGCCATTCTCCCGTCATCTCCTGCGATTCCCGCCAGCTGTTCCGCGAAATGCGGATCGGCACCGCCCGTCCGAGTGACGAACAGCTTGCCCGCGTCCGGCACTATTTCATAGCTTCTCACTCGATTACGGAAAACTACACGGCCGGACGCTATGAAGTGGAGGCGCTCGCCCTGCTGGAAGAGCTTTTCAAAACCCACGATACCCTGGTCATGACCGGTGGTTCGGGCTTGTACATCGATGCCCTTTGCAACGGTCTGGATGACTTTCCGCCTGCCGACCCCGCCCTTCGTGCATCCCTGACGGAGCGTCTTGAGAAAGAGGGACTCGCTTCGCTGCGGCACGAGCTGCGCCGCCTGGACCCGGACACGGCCGCGCGGATCGATCCGGCCAACCGGCAGCGTATCATCCGTGCGCTGGAGGTCTGTATCGCCACGGGCAGGCCCTATTCGGAATTCCGGAGCGGCCGGCGCAAGGAGCGCCCGTTCGCCATCCGCAAGATCGGACTCACGCGCCCGCGCGAGGAACTCTACGCGCGTATCGACGCCCGCGTGGATGGGATGATGGAGCAGGGACTGGAAGAAGAAGCGCTCAGGCTGCTTCCTTATCGCAACCTGAGCGCGCTCAATACGGTGGGATATCGCGAGATGTTCCGCTATTTCGATGGGGAGTATCCCCTGGAGGAGGCCGTGCGCCTGATCAAGCGCAACACCCGTCACTACGCCAAGAAACAGCTTACTTACTGGGCCCGCGATCCGGAAATCGACTGGCTGACTATTTAGCCTCTTCGTCCTTGACGACCTTGATCAGTTCCACGCGGAAGTGGATGGCTGCACCCGGCTGGATCTTTTCACCGGCACCGCGGTCGCCGTAAGCGAGTTCTGCGGGAATCCAGAGAAGAATCTCACCGCCTTCGTCAATGTGCTGCAAACCTTCGCCCCAGCCTTTGATCACCTGGTTCAGGCCGAAGTTGACGCTTTCGCCGCGTTCGTAGGAGGAGTCGAAGATTTCACCGTCGAGGGTCTTGCCTTCGTAGTTGACCTCCACCTTGTCGGTCAGGGAAGTCGGGAATACGCCGTTACCCTCGCGGATGACCTTGTACTGCAGGCCGGATTCGGTGGTGACCACGCCGTCTTCCTTGCCGTTCTTTTCGAAGAATTCGACGGCCTTCGCCTCATTCTCTTCCTTGATGACGTTGTTGCGTTTCTCGAGGAATCCGTTCAGGGTCTCATAGAAAACCTCCTGGTCGAGTTCTACGTCGGCGCAGGCGTCTTTGATACCCTTGTTGATCTGGGCGAGATCCATCGGACCGAAGTTGTTGCCCTTGAGAATCTGACCGAAGTTGTAGCCGATCATATAGCTGGCGTTCTTCACGTCCTCACGGGTGATGCCTTTCGGCTGGTTGCCGCTGGCGGTTTTGCCACCGCAGCAGGAGCAAAGGATGGCTGCCGTCGCAGCGCACAGTGCAATAAGTTTAAGTGCTTTCATAACAGAATAATGATTGTTGTTTATTGTTTTGTTCCGTTCATTTTCTTGGAGAATGCGCTGAAGATCAAGTAACCGACTATGGCGGCGGTACTGGAGGTAATCAGGATAGCCACCTTGCCTGTATCGACCAGCGCAGCATCGGTAAAGGCCAGGTTGTCAATGAAAATGGACATCGTGAATCCGATACCGCCCAACACACCGAGCGCCAGGACCTGTTTCCAGGAGACTCCGTCGGGCAGGGCCGAAAGCTTGCATTTGACGGCCAGCCAGCTGAAAAGGAAAATACCGATAGGCTTGCCGCAGAGCAGGCCCAGGAAGATACCCAGCGAAAGACCGGTCACCCCGGGTGCCGAAAAGTCCATATGGAGCACCACGGCCGCGTTGGCGAGTGCAAAAATGGGCATGATCAGGAAGTTCACGACGGGCTGCAGGTTGGATTCGAACTTGTGCATCAGCGGCTCGGCCTCGTCGAGCTGTTCGGACATCTGGTGAATCACGTGCAGCTGTTCGGTATTGGCCAGCGTCTCGACCTGTGCGTTGGAAACCTTCTTGAATTTGTCCAGCAGGTGCTGGATGCTGACGCCGAAGCGCAGCTCGTTGATCCGGGTCTTGTAGGGCACCGTGATGGCCAGCAGCACGCCCGCGATGGTTGCGTGGACGCCGGAGAGGTAGACCAGATACCAGAGTGCGATGCCGCCGATCACCGTCACCCAGACCTTGCGGACGCCCAGGCGGCCGGCGATGGTCAGGACTGCGCACACCACCAGCGCCAGGCCGAGCCAAAGCAGGTGGATGGCGTGTGTCGGATAGAAAACGGCCAGCACCACGATGGAGCCCAGGTCGTCTGCGATCGCGATGGCGGTCAGGAAGACCTTGACGCCGATGGGGGCCTTTTTGCCCAGGAGGGCCAGGATTCCGACCGCAAAGGCGATATCGGTGGCCATCGGAACACCCCATCCGTGAACCGTGGCGGGATTGCCGTGGTTGAAAACGGTAAATATCAGCGCCGGGAAAATCATTCCGCCCAACGCGGCGAAGACCGGCAGCGTGGCTTTCTTGACGGAGGAGAGCTGTCCAACCGTCATCTCCCGCTTGATTTCCAGGCCTACGGTGAAAAAGAAGACGGCCATCAGGGCGTCGTTGACGAAGTCGCCGATGGTGAATTCCGGACCGAAGACCGCGTAGGATCCGATTTTGAGATTAAACGGAACCTTCCAGAAGCCGATGACGGGCTGAAGGGAGGGAACATTTGCGAAGATCAGGGCGATTACGGTGCTGATCAGAAGCAGGACGCCGCCGGCCGATTCTCTTTCGAAGAACTTGGTAAAATAGCGTTGCGAGCTTGTGGCTGCCGCTTGCCCGGAGGAGAGCGTTCTTTCTCTCATAAAACGATCGATTCACAAATAGAGTTGCAAATATAGATAAAATTGCTTAATTTCGTTAGGTCAAAACTTTGCGGCATGACGGTCACTTCGGAAGAACTCCATTCGAAACTCAAACACTTTTTCGGCTTCGATGCTTTCAAGGGAAATCAGGAGGGGATTATCCACGCCCTTCTGGCCGGAGAGGATGTATTCGTCCTGATGCCGACCGGCGGCGGCAAGTCGCTCTGTTACCAGTTGCCCGCCCTCTTTCTGGAGGGAACGGCCATCGTCATCTCGCCGCTGATCGCCCTGATGAAGAATCAGGTCGACGCCATCCGCGGCTTCACGAACGGCGACGAGAGCATCGCCCACTTCCTGAACTCTTCGCTCAACAAGGCGCAGATCAAGGAGGTGAAAGACGACCTGGTCAGCGGCCGTACCAAGTTGTTGTACGTTGCCCCGGAGTCGTTGACCAAAGAAGAGAACGTCGCCTTCCTCAAGCAGTTGAAGATATCGTTCTACGCAATTGACGAGGCCCACTGCATCTCCGAGTGGGGACACGACTTCCGCCCGGAATACCGCCGCATCCGCCAGATTGTGGAAGAGATCGGCCGCGCGCCCATCATCGCCCTCACGGCCACGGCTACGCCCAAGGTGCAGTCGGATATCCAGAAGAATCTGGGCATGCCCGACGCCAGGGTCTTCAAGTCCTCCTTCAACCGCCCCAATCTCTACTACGAAATCCGCGACAAATCCAATCCCAAGCGCGATATTATCCGTTACATCAAGGAGAATCCCGGCAAGAGCGGCATTATCTACTGTCTGAGCCGCCGGAAGGTGGAGGAGATTGCCGAACTGCTCAATATCAACGGCATCAAGGCGCTGCCCTATCATGCCGGGATGGATTCGGCCACCCGTTCGCGCAACCAGGACGCCTTTTTGATGGAAGAGGTGGATGTGATCGTGGCTACCATCGCCTTCGGCATGGGTATCGACAAGCCCGACGTCCGGTTCGTGATTCACTACGACATTCCCAAGAGTCTCGAAGGGTATTATCAGGAGACGGGACGTGCCGGCCGCGACGGACAGGAGGGGCAGTGCATTGCTTTCTACAGCTACAAGGATATCCAGAAACTCGAAAAGTTCATGCAGGGTAAGCCGGTTTCCGAACAGGAGATCGGACGCCAGCTGCTGGGTGAGACCCGCGCCTACGCCGAATCGAACCAGTGCCGGCGGCTCTTCCTGCTCAACTATTTCGGTGAGGAATTCAAGCAGGACAACTGCGGCGCGTGCGACAACTGTCTCTATCCCAAGAAAGAGTTCGACGGCCAGGAAGAGATGGCCATCGTGCTCGAACTGATCGATTCCCTCAAGGAAAACTTCCGTCCGGAGCACCTGGCGAATATCCTGCTGGGCGAGACCAATTCGGTGGTCAAATCCTACAACCACCACCGTCACCCGCTGTTCGGCGAGGGCAAGGACCGCAGCGCCCGTTTCTGGACCGCCGTTATCCGCCAGGGCATCCTGCTGCACCTGCTCGACAAGGACATCGAACGCTATGGTCTGGTCACCATCACGGAAGAGGGACGCAACTTCCTGGCCAACCCGCACCCGCTGATGCTGACTGAAGACCGGGAATTCGTGGAGGGTGAAGACGATGACGAGGAAGATGCCGCAGTGGCAGCCATCAAGCACGCAGCCAGCAGTGCCGGCGGCGGCGATGAAGTGCTGCTCGCCATGCTCAAGGATCTCCGCAAGGCGGAATCCCGGCGGCTCAATCTTCCGGCCTGGATTCTCTTCGGCGATCCTTCACTGCAGGACATGACCATCCTCTATCCGACCACCGTCGAAGACCTGGTGCGCTGCCAGGGCGTCGGTGAAGGAAAGGCCCGCAAGTTCGGCAGGCCCTTCGTGGAGCTGATAGCCCGGTATGTTGAAGAGAATGAAATCATCCGGCCGGATGACCTCGTGGTCCGTTCCGCTCCCACCAAGACATCGGCCCGCCTGATGATCATCCAGGGAATCGACCGCAAACTGCCGTTCGAGGATATCGCGGAGGCCCGCGACATGACGCTTGACGAACTGCTCGACAATGTGGAGGCCATCATCGCCAGCGGAACCAGCCTCAATATCGACTATTACATCAAACAGCAGGTGGATCCGGACATTCTGGACGATATCTATACCTATTTCAAGGAAGAGGCCGATTCAGATTCACTGAACGACGCGCTCAAGGCGCTCGGGCCCGACTACACGGAACTCGAAATCCGTCTGGTCCGCATCAAGTTCATCTCCGAACTCGGGAACTAGTTTTTCAGGGCTGCCTGTGCGGTCCGGTCTATCGTGAGGTAAATGGGGTAAAAGCCCAGGTCGTCCAGCGGGGTGGCGCGACCGATCATCGCACGCAGTTGCGTGAGCATCAACTCTCCGGAGACGGACCACTCCTGCGCAGTGGGGTGCAGGCCGCGCGTAGCGGCGAATGCCAGGAAATCCCGTTTCAGATCCAACGTCTTCAGGAAAGCGTCCAGCGCCTCCCGGGTGGTGATGCCACGCAGGCGGGAGCGGTGCGCGTCGCTGAACTGGCTTACGAACTTGTACTGGAGACTCTGCCGGTTGCACTTTACCAGGAAGTCCGTCACCTGGGTCGTATCGATCGGTACGAATACGTCCGGGATGATACCGCCGCCGCCGTAGACTACCTTGCCGCCCGGGGTGACGAATTTGAGCGAATCGTTGACCTTGATGCTGTCGGCCGACATCATCTCGCCGTTGAGGTAGCGGTCGTAGATGTCATAGGCGTAATCGTCCGTGTAGGGCTTCTGGATGCATCGGCCCGTTGGGGTATGGTAGCGGGCGACCGTCACGCGGATCCCGCTGCCGTCGGAGAAGTAGACGGGTTCCTGCACGAGCCCCTTGCCGAACGAACGCAGACCGTAAATCGTGCCCCGGTCGTTGTCCTGCATGGCACCGGCAAAGATTTCGCTCGACGAGGCGGAATTCTCGTCGATGAGCACCGAAAGGTCCATGTCGCGCAGGTGGCCGCGGCCGTCCGCCTTGAAATCCTCCCGCTTGCGGTGGGCTCCTTCCAGATAGACCACAAGCTGTCCCGTCTCCAGAAATTCGTTGCACATCAGGAGTGCCTGGTCCATATAGCCGCCGCTGTTGCCGCGCAAGTCAAAGATCAGGCGCTGCATACCTTTCTCCCGCAGTTCCAGGGCCGCTTTGATGAATTCGGTATAACTGGTGCGGGTGAATTTCGAAAGCTTGATATAGCCGGTGGTGTCGTTTGCCATAAAGGCGACATCCACGCTCTTTTCAGAAATCTTGCTGCGCACGATGTCGAAGGAGACGCTTTCTCCGTCACGCAGCACGCCGATCTGTACGTGCGTATTGCGCGGACCGCGCATCAGCCGCACCATCGAATCCTGCGGCATGCTGACTCCGGCAATCGGTATGTCATTGACCTTCACGATCCGGTCGCCCGAGAGTACGCCCACCTTGTCGGCAGGCCCGCCGGCAATCACGTTGCTGACCACGGCCGTGTCTTCGGGCACAGAAAACTGGATCCCGATACCGAAAAATTCGCCCATCAGCGATTCGTCGGCGCTCTGCAGATCTTTTGGAGAGAGATAGACGGAGTGGGGATCCAACTGCGAAAGAATCAGCGGGAGGATATCTTCGGTGACTTGCGCCGCATTGAGTGTATCCACATAGTTGGCGGCGATGTTGTCCAGAATAACCGTCAGCTTGTTCCAGTTCTGGCGGCTTTCCGCAGAGGCCTGGGAAGCCGACACCACCGGCGCATTGCCGGCGGCCCGCCGCTCACGGAGGCCAAGTGCCTGAATCAGGACGGCCAGAGCGATGACAACCAGGACGGCCAGCAGGATGCCGCCCACCTGTTTCCGGTCAGGCCTTCTCATACTTTACCACTTCGATGCCTGCGCGGCGAAGCAGGTCAATACCGTCCGTAATACGGTATTCTTCACTGTAAACCACCCGTTTGATGCCCGATTGGATAATCAGTTTCGCACACTCCAGACAGGGCGATGCGGTCACATAGAGGGTGGCTCCGTCACTGCTGTTGCTGCTTTTGGCAACTTTGGTGATGGCGTTGGCTTCGGCGTGGAGCACGTACGGCTTGGTAACGCCGTCCTCTTCGCAGACGTTCTCAAATCCGGCAGGCGTGCCGTTATAGCCGTCGGAGATAATCATCCGGTCTTTGACAATCAGTGCGCCGACCTGGCGGCGTTTGCAATAGGAGTTGCGGGCCCAGACGGAGGCCATATCGAGATAGCTGCCGTCGAACTGATGCTGTTTCTTTTCGGATTCGGTCATGGTATCGGGTGATTAGCGGTGGTAGAGATAGCGCTTGATGCTGCGCTTCGGGGTCTTTTCGAACTCTTCCGGGAAGATCTTGACCTCGGTGACTTTGCAATACGTGGGAAGCTCAAGGTTCGTCACCTTCATCTCGTCCATGAACATCTTGGTCAGCGAGGCGCTGTCAGCCGGCAGTCCGTCCTGCTCGATCGAGTCGAAATCCGGGTAGATGAGGGCTGTCAGCCTGCCGGGCTCTTCGCCTTCGACCACCAGCGATTCGCCCACATAGGCGAGGTTGTTGATGCTGCTCTCGATCTCCTCCGGATAGATATTCTGTCCGGAAGGACCCAGGATCATGGTCTTGCTGCGGCCGCGGATGTAGAGGTAACCGTCTTTGTCGATCACGCCCATATCGCCCGTGCGCAGCCATTTGTGGTCGAGCACGGCCTTGGTGGCCTCCGGATTCTTGTAGTAGCCCAGGAAGACATTGTCGCCCTTGACCAGAATCTCGCCCGGGATGTTCTCCGGATCCGGTGAATCAATCTTGAGATCGATTTTCTGGGTGGCCTTGCCGCAGGCGTAGAGGCGGCATTTGTCCCAGTGGGTGTAGCTGATGATCGGGCCGCACTCCGTCATGCCGTAGCCCACGGTGAGAGGGAACTTGATGCGGCGCAGGAAGGCCTCCACCTCGCGGTTGAGGGGTGCGCCGCCCACGATCACCTCCTCGAACTGTCCGCCGAATGCGTCGATCAGGCGCTGTCGGATGGTGTTGAGGATAATCTGGTCGATCATCGGCAGCGAGAGGAACATCTTGATATAATTCTTGCTGATGAAGGGCAAGAGCATGTTCTTGTAAATCTTTTCGAGAATCAGCGGCACGGAGACTACGAGGTTCGGCTTGATCTCCTTCATGGCCTCGAGAATTACCTTCGGACTCGGGAGTCGGGTGAGGAAGAAGATGTGGGCACCGATGCAGAATTCGTAGAGGAACTCGAACTGCATGCCGAACATATGGGCGGTCGGCAGCATCGAAACGATCTTCGACTGGTTGTTCATCTGCGGCTCAGCCGTATAGGCAAAATCGATGTTGTAGACCATTGAACGGTAGGGAAGCATCACGCCCTTGGAGAAGCCGGTACTGCCGGAGGTGTAGCTGATAAGCGCCAACTCCTCGGGCTTGTCCTCGTAATAATCGATATCGTCCGGGCCGAAATCAGGATAGCGCATCCGGAAGCGGTCTGCGATCGTTTCCCGGGCGGTGATGTACTCTTCTTTCCGGGCATAAGCCACATTGAATTCCGTCAGGGTGATGATCGCCTCCAGGTCTGGCATCTCAGCCGCATTGAGGTTCTCCCAGATGACGTTGCCTATGAAGAGCAACTTGGCATCGCTATGGTTGACCAGATGGTGGATGGCTCCCGGCTTGAACTCGTGCAGCAGCGGCACCACCACGGCGCCGTAAGTGAGGATGGCCAGGTAGGCCACGGTCCAGTTCGCCTGGTTCTTGGAGCAGAGGGCAATCTTGTCGCCTTTCTGGATATGGCAGGAGTCGAAAAAGATATGGATTTTTGCGATCATCTCGGCTACTTCGCCGTAAGTCAACGTCTTGCCGTGGTAGTCGGAAAGCGCGGGGCGGTCCCAGTTTTTCTTGAGGGACTCTTCGAAGCGGGCGTTGAGAGAGGATGATTTTTTCATAACAGTCGATTTAGGAAAAGTCTTGTAACTTACAAAGGTGCGAATAAAGTCCGTCTTTTGCAACCAATTCGTCGTGAGTTCCACGCTCGATGATCGCTCCTTCCTGAAGGACGATGATTTCGTCAGCGTGGCGGATGGTCGAGAGACGGTGCGCAATCACCAGTGAAGTACGGTTTTGCATCAGGGAGGCGAGGGCTTCCTGGACCAGGCGTTCGCTTTCTGTATCGAGACTCGAGGTGGCCTCGTCCAGAATCAGGATCGGGGGATTCTTGAGTACGGCACGGGCAATCGCAATCCGCTGGCGCTGGCCGCCGGAAAGCTTTCCGCCGCCCTCTCCGATATTGGTCAGGTAGCCCTTCTCCATCTTGGAAATGAATTCGTCTGCGTTGGCGATCCGTGCTGCGGCGACTACCTGCTCCATCGTGACATTCTCCTGTCCGAAAGCGATGTTGCCGAATACCGTGTCGTTGAAGAGGACCGCTTCCTGCGGAACGATTCCCATCAGGCTGCGAAGGTCGGAGAGCCGCAGCGAGCGGATATCCGCTCCGTCGAGCAGGATGCTTCCTTCCGCCACGTCGCGGAAACGGGGAAGCAGGTCGGCCAGTGTGGATTTGCCGGCACCGGAAGGGCCCACAATGGCCACCATCCTGCCTTTGGGCAGGGTGAAACTGACGTCGCGGAGTACCGGCTCTCCACCGTATGAGAAGGTGACCCCGCGAAACTCCACGCCTGTTTCAAAGCTGGTAACAGGCTTTGCATCAGGTATTTCATTGATCCGATCGGGGGCGTCGAGCAGGGCGAAGATTCGTTCTCCGGAAACCAACCCCTTGCGAATCTGGGCGTAAGAATTGGAGAGCGCCTTGGCCGGTTCGAGCACCTTCCAATAGAACATGATGTAGACGATGAAACTCTCCCAACTCATCCCGAGCTGGCCGTGAAGGTTGAGCCATCCGCCGTAGAAGAGAACGACGGCACCGATGGTGATGCCCAGGAATTCCGAAACAGGGGAGGCCATCTCCTGCCGGTTCCAAACCCGGCGGAGCGAGCGGCGGTGGGCGTCGTTGGTCTGTGAGAACCGCTTCCCCACATAACCTTCCGCCCGGAACGCCTTGATGATACGGGCTCCGGACAGGGCCTCGTCGAAGTGGCTGAGAATGCGGCCCATCAGGCTCTGCGTCTCGACGCTTTCGGCGCGAAGCCGCCGCGTGATGCGGGTGATGACCAGGGCCGAAACGGGCAGGGCAATCAGGGAAACGAGCGTCAGCCTGGGGGACATGTAGAAGAGCATGGCCAGGAAACCGACAATCAGCAGCGGCTCCCGGAAGAGCACGTGGAAACTGCCCGCGATGCTGTTCTGAACCTCGTTTACGTCGTTGGAGACGCTCGAGAGGATATCCCCCTTGCGGGTCTCGCCGTATCCGCCCACCGGCATTGCAGCGACCTTTCGGAAGAGGTCGTCCCGCAGGTTGCCCATCATTCGCGTCTTGAGACTCACCAGGATTCGCTGCGAAAGATAGCGGCAGAGGTCGGCCAGGAAACAGGCTGCCACCAGCGATCCGCTCACCAGCAGCAGGCCGCGCAACACGCCGCCCGACTGGATGGTGTCGGCCAGCAGCCACGAAAAGAAGCTCTTCACGTAGTCCAGCGAGAAAGCGAACTCGGGCCGCGCGGTGACGGTGATGGTTTCGTTCTCAAAGAGTACGGTCAGGAACGGGCCGAGCAGCGCATAATTGGCGATGCCGAATACGACCGAAAGGATCGAAAGCAGCAGGTAGGGCGGCCAGTAACGGCCGTAGGGTTTCCCGTATTGCAATATGCGGCGGAAGGTACTCATCGTTTCCGAATCAGCAGTTCCGTCCCTGAGGATGCGCGATTATCCGCAGTGGTAGTAACGCTTGACCAGTTCGCTCATCAGAGCCGGATGCTGGCCAACCTGCTCGCGGATGCGGGCGTCATCGTAGGACTTGAGCATGGCGATGGTGCCGTCGATCAGCGCCGGGCTGAAGACGCCGGCATCTTCGAAGAGGGCGCGGCTGCGCTCGAGCATCAGGGCCGATTCGTAGCACGAAGCCGGGAGCTGCTTGAGCGAGTGGAGTTTCGCTTCGTTGCCTTTGGCGTGGATGTTCACGTCGACGTAGGTCTCTTCAGCCACCTGCAGGGCGTCCGGCATGTTGATACCGATGCGGGCTGCATTGACCAGGCCTGCCATCATGTTGTAGATATCGGCACTTCCGTCCGGGGAACGCATCTCCACGGTCTGCTTGCTCGGGGCTGCATAGGTTTCGCCGGCCTCGAGCGGGTTGGCGAGCGCCACCATGTCGTTGTTGCCGGTCCAGCCGAGCGGCACGCGGACCAGCACCGAACGGTTGCGGTCACCCCAGCAGATGCTGGTGGGCGCTTCCTGGTGCGGCACGAGACGGAAATAGGAGGTCGGGTTGGTATTGCCGAAGGCGGTGAGGCCGGCGGCGCATTTCATATAGCCGGCGATGGCCTTGCGGGCCAGGTCGGAGAGACGGCCGTTCTCGATCATCATCGACTTGTCGCCCTTCATGATACGGGTGTGGAAGTGGAGGCCGCTGCCTGCCTTGCCTACGGTGATCTTCGGTGCGAAGGTCACGTCCAGATTGTACTGGTAAGCCAGCGTGCGGAGAATCCACTTGGCCATCAGCAGCTGGTCTGCGGCGGTCTCGACCGGATTGACGAGGAACTCGATTTCGTTCTGTTCGTAGATCTTGCCGTCCTGGCGGAAGTTGCCCACCTCGGAGTGGCCGTACTTGATCTGGCCGCCCACCTTGGCAATCAGGCGCATCGCTTCGGTGCGGAATGCTTCAAACTTGGTGAAGGGAGAAGATTCGTGATATCCGTGCTGGTCCGGGGTAGGGAAGAGTTCGTCGTCATTGTCTACAACATAGTACTCCAGTTCGCCCATGGCTTCAAAACGGCATCCGGTCTGCTCCTGGAAGACTTTGTGGGCTTTGCGGAGCGTGTATTCCGGAGCGGTTTCGAGCGGCAGTCCGTCCTTTGTGAAGTAGGAGCAGATCAGGCCCAGGGTCGGCGTGTCTGCAAACGGATCCAGGTAGGCCGTCGAGAAGCGGGGAATCACATAGAGATCGCTGGAATGAGCGTCAATGTAGGGAAAAAGACTGGAACCGTCCACCCGTTCTCCATAGGAGAGAATGCTGTCCAGGTAAGCGTAGTTCGTCACCGGGAAGTTGAGGGTCTTCAGCCGGCCGTCAGCCGCAGCATAGCGGAAATTGACGATTCGGATGTCGTTTTCAATGACGAAACGGATGATGTCTTTTTTGGTGAACTCCTGCGGAAGTTTGCCCAGTTGGCTCACCAGCGGATTGATGTTGTAGTCAAGTATCGGATTCATATCGGTTCTATAAATATTGATTTCGATTCGGAATAGTTCGCTAAATTACTAAAAAAACTATTGTTTCACAAAGCGGTAAACAATCTCTCCCGCCTGTTGCTCCGGAGCGCTGGCATCGGCGTTGAAAACCGACTTTCTGGCTGCCCTGAGGGCAAACTCCCACAGTTGGGGGTCCGGAGTGGAAACCGCTTCGTTGACCTTTGCGCCGACTACGCGTCCCTTGCGGTTGACCAGGATGGAAACATAGACGTCGCCCGCCCCGAAACCCTGGTAGGCAGGCACGGGAAGTCTGTACTTGGTCCGTCCTTCCAACAGCCACGAAATGACGCTGGGACCCACATATGCGGGGGTATCATCCTTCGGCTTCTCCTGTTTGGAAATCTCCACCGATTCGTCATTGGCGGCTTCCGCCATCGCTTCGCGGCGGGAAGCGTCGAGCCGCTTCTGAAGTTCCTCCGCTTCGTTATAGACCTCGGCGGGATTCTTGTGCCGGTCGTCCTTGAGCGCCCGTCCCACATCGACGGCAGCATTGCGGATTTCCCGCGGACGGCCGATCTGTTCGTCCAGTTCCCGGCTGACCTGATCTTTGAAAGCCGCCTCTTTCTGCCGTGCTTCCAACTCTTCCTGTTTGGTGAAGTCCAGGACAAACGAAGACTCCTGGTCGGCCATCGAGTGGATGGTAACCAGGAGAATAATAATCAGCGCGACGAGATGAAACGCCAGTGTCGTGTAGAGTCCCGCCTTTTTTTCTTCGCTTATCTTGCGCTTCGCCATTACTCCTCTTCCTTCTCCTTCAGCGCATGCTTGATGGTGGCTGTCAGAATCTGGATGGCGACGCGGTTGTGACCGCCCTGCGGAACGATAATATCGGCAACGCGCTTGCTGGGTTCGATGAACTGCAGGTACATAGGCTTGACCGTCTTGGTATAGCGGTCCATCACCCATTCCACGTCCTTGCCGCGTTCGCGGATGTCCCGGGCGATGACACGCATCAGGCGGTCGTCGTCATCGGCATCCACGAAGACCTTGATATCCAGTTCATCCACCAGTTCCTTGCAGTTGAAGATCAGGATGCCTTCCACCACAATGATGGGGGCGGGGGAGATGTGGACCGTCTCCGTCGTGGATCGGGAGCAGGTGATATAGGAATAGACCGGCTGTTCCACATCTTTGCCCTCTTTCAGCGCCCGAAGGTTCTGCACCAGCAGGTCCCAGTCGATGGCGTTGGGATGGTCGAAGTTGAGCGCCTGCCTCTCTGCGAGCGGAAGGTGGCTCTGGTCTTTGTAGTAGGAGTCCTGCGAGATGACCACCACGTGGTCGTGCATCTTCTCCGTGATTTTGCGGGCGACGGTCGTCTTGCCTGAACCGGAACCCCCGGCGATACCGATAATAAGCATAACGTATTAGAATTCAGCAGTTTTGGGAGTTCTGGGGAAGGGGATGACGTCCCGGATGTTGGCCATGCCGGTCACGAAAAGCAGGAGTCGTTCGAAACCGAGACCGAATCCGCTGTGCGGGCAGGTGCCGAACCGGCGGGTATCCATGTACCACCAGAGGTTGGTGGTGTCCATCTTGAGTTCGTCGATACGCTGCTGCAGCTTTTCGAGCGACGATTCACGTTCGCTGCCGCCGATAATCTCGCCGATCTTCGGGAAGAGTACGTCGGTGCCGCGGACCGTCTTGCCGTCGTCGTTCTGCTTCATGTAGAACGCCTTGATATCCTTCGGGTAGTCGGTCATGATGACCGGCTTCTTGAAGTGCTTCTCCACCAGATAGCGCTCGTGTTCGCTCTGCAGGTCCACGCCCCAGGATACCGGGAATTCGAACTTCTGTCCGGACTTGAGCAGAATGTCGATACCTTCCGTATAGGTGAGGCGGACGAACTCGGTGGAAATCACGCTCTTGAGGCGATCGATCAGCTCCGGGTCGATCATCTTGTTGAGGAACTCCAGATCGTCCTGGCAGTTGTCTAATGCGTAACGGACCAGATACTTGATGAAGTCCTCTTCGAGGTCCATCAGGTCATTTACGTCGTAGAAGGCCATCTCCGGCTCAATCATCCAGAACTCGGCCAGGTGGCGCGGGGTATTGGAGTTTTCCGCACGGAAGGTGGGACCGAAGGTATAGATGCTGCCGAGCGCGGTGGCTCCCAGTTCACCCTCCAGCTGTCCGCTTACGGTAAGCGAAGTGAAGCGGCCGAAGAAGTCCTTGGTGTAATCCACCTTGCCCTCTTCGTTGCGCGGCAGGTTCTCCGGGTCCAGCGTGGTCACCTGGAACATCTCGCCGGCACCTTCGCAGTCAGATGCGGTGATGAGCGGGGTATGAAGATAGAAGAAACCCTTGTCGTTGAAGTATTTGTGGATGGCGAACGCCATGGCGTGACGGATGCGGAGCACGGCGCCGAAGGTGTTGGTGCGCGGACGCAGGTGGGCGATTTCGCGCAGGAATTCCATGCTGTGTCCCTTCTTCTGCAGCGGATAGGTCTCCGGATCGGCGGTGCCCAGCACTTCAATGGCGGCAGCCTGTACCTCCACGGCCTGGCCGCTTCCCTGCGATTCCACCAACTTTCCGGTCACAGCCAGGCAGGCACCCGTGGTGACCTGCTTGAGCAGTTCTTCGCCGAATTTTGCAGGGTCGCAGACAATCTGCAGGTTATGGATGGTGGAGCCGTCGTTTAAGGCGATGAAGGCCACGTTTTTGTTTCCGCGTTTGGTGCGGACCCAACCTTTCACCAGGACTTCTCCGCCCGGGGCTTCCTGAAGTATTTCCTTGATTCTCTTGATCATTACGGTAATGGTTTATTCAAATGCGACACCCATGGCCTTGCATATCTTGCGCGGGAGATCGGTGTTGTCCTGGCGGCCGGCAAACTGCTTGCTGCCGGCACCGATTGCCCAGACGGGGACGGCTCCGCCGGTATGGCCTCCGGTGGTCCAGCCGATATGGGCTTTCTCCGTATACTCCTTTTGCACAGCCTCGGTGTTCATATAAAGTTCAACGTCATTCGAGGATTCGTTGGTCTGGACCTCGTCGAATACGGTCAGGTCAAACAGAGAGCCTCGCTCGCGGCCGAGCGTGACGCCGCCGGTCTCGTGGTCGGCGGTCACCACAATCAGCGTCTGCTTGGGGTGCTTCTTGTAGAATTCGTAAGCCACGGCAACCGCCTGATCGAAATCGAGCGTTTCAAAGATGGTGGCAATCGTGTTGTTGCTGTGGGCCGCATAGTCAATCAGACCGCCCTCGGCCATCAGGAAGAATCCTTTGCTGTTCTTTTCCAGCACCTGGATGGCTGCATCGACTACCTGTGCCAGGTTCAGTTCGTCCTCGCCGCAGCCGAAACGGAAGGGCAGCGCACCCTCGTAGTCTTTTTCGCGGGTCAGGATAATCTTGTCGCATTTCTTTTGCGCGAATTCGTCCAGTCCGCGGGCGAAGGTGTAGCCGGCAGCTTCCGCCGCGTCGCCCAGATAGGGAAGCGGCTCTTCAAGCTGGGCACTTCCGGTGGGGTGGAGATATCCGCCGCCGCCAAAGAATTCAAAGCCCGATTCAGCCAGTTCGAGGCCGATCGGATAATAATCGCTGCGGTTGACGTTGTGCGCGTAGAACGCAGCGGGGGTTGCGTGGTTGATGCCAACCGTGGTCATGATGCCGACCTTATAACCGGCTTCATGGATCTTGTAGGCTATACTCTGGAGTGGCAATGAATCGGGATTCATTCCCAACATACGATTCTTGGTTTTGTAGCCCGTTGCCAGGGCGGTTCCGGCTGCCGAAGAGCAGGTGATGGGGTTGCTGGCGGAGAAGGTGGTCGCCATGCCCAACACGGGGAACTGGGTGAACGTGAGGGGATCCTGGGCGCAGGCGTCACCGCGTTCCTGTGCCAGGTAAGCTTCTGCAAGCGAAACGTGGGAGAATCCCATGCCGTCGCCTATGAAATAAAAAACGTATTTCGCCTTGTTGCTGCTGCAACCGGTGGCCATCAGCGCCAATGTCAGGGCGAGACTGACAAATAATGTGGATTTTTTCATTGAAGGAACAATCTTTCAATAACAAAAAGAAGGGTGACGCTGAGGCCACCCTTCTTCATTTCAGCGCAGATTATTGAACCTTGCCGCCCTTGGTGGCGCCGTACATAATCTTCAGTGCGGAGCAGCGACGGAGTTCCTGCTTGACATCGGTGATAATACCCATGCGGGTATCCTGGTCAGCCTTGATGCTGACGGTCATGAACGGGCGGTCAACCTCGCTGAGGTTTTCACGCTCGGATGCGATAAAGTCACGGATATCGTCGATGGTCCGGAAAGAGTCATTCAGCTGAATACGGGACTCGGTACCATACTGCGAAGCATACTGCGGCAGCGGCGTACCTATATAAATATAGGATGCGAGGTCCTTGCGTTCAAGCTTGGCGATTTCGGATGCCTGCGGCATGGTCACCTTCACCTTGTGTTCGCCCTGACGCATGTTCGTACACACCATGAAGAACATCAGGATGATGAACACGATGTCGGGGAGTGACGAGGTATTGAGCTGCGGAATGCCGCCTTTGCCTTTCTTAACAAATTTTGCCATACTGAATCCTCCTATCTTTTCTTGACGTCTTTCGGTTCGGCCTCGGAGATGTTCTGCGGAACTGCCTTACGGACCAGATCCTGCTGTTCCGTAGTCAGACGGCTGAACACGCGTCCGTAGTGTTGCATCGAGAACTCATCACGGATTTCGTTGATCGCCTTGATCAACTCGTTCTGAACGGCGATATACTTGCTGTAAGTGGTACCGCGGTCGTTCTGCAGGGAGATGACGCCCTTCGATTTCTTGACCGTACCGATTCCCTCGATGTCGATATCTTCCTTCTCGGGAAGGTTCGGATCGTTGGAGGGATTCGTCAGGAATTCTTTGATTTTATCTTTCAGCTGGCTGACATCCATCGGTTCATTACCGGCAAACAATCTGTCGCTGGCGTTGATCTTCACCTGGATGATATTCCTGCGGTTGACCTTCTGGTCCTCTACCTTCTGATCCTCAGCCGGCAGCGGGGGAAGACGCCTCTGGAGGCCTTCCTCTTTGTCCATCGTGGTCACCATCAAGAAGAATATCAGCGCGATGAAAGCGATATCCGCCATTGACGAGCCGTTAATTTCAGGAGTCTTTTTTGATGCCATACCAATTAACTATTTTTTGATTGCCTTGCGCAAGCCGCTCCAGAGCAGTGCTATGAAAGCGCCTGCCACGAAGAGGTATACGATGTAGAGAGCAGTATCAGCGAATTTGAATTGAGATACGGGTACTTCGTTGTTCATCTCCACAGGAGATCCCGGGGCAATGAGATAAGCACCGCCGAATATCACAACAACCGCTGCGATAAGGACAAGCAGCTTGATCAGGCTCTTCTTGTTCTTGAATGCATTCGCCAACGGGAATGCAAGCGTCGCAATCAGAGCGCAAGCCATCAAGATGTACACCCAACCCAGGTACATATTCAGCATCGGGGAGTCGATATTCTTGATACCGACAAACGCAATGATGAATACGACGACTGAGATGACGAGGAGTGCAATCTCAACGATTTTCATTTTTTTCATAAGCCCGACAGGTTATTTTCTGTATTTGACAAGGGTGTCAACGAGGTCGATGGAAGCGTTCTCCATATCGACGACGATGGAATCAATCTTCTGGATGAGGTAGTTGTAGAACAGCTGGAGAATAATAGCGACAACGAGACCGCCGACCGTGGTGATGAGGGCGACCTTCATACCGCCTGCGACCAGTGCAGGGCTGATATCACCGGCAACCTCGATAGCGTTGAAGGCTTCGATCAGACCGAGGACGGTTCCCATAAATCCCAACTGCGGAGCGATACCGATGAAGAGGGAGATCCAGGTCATACCGTTCTGGAGAGCGCCCATCTGGACGGAACCGTAGGAAATGATGGATTTTTCAATGTTTTCGATGTCCTGGCCTTCCTTGACGCGGAGCAGACCCTGGTAGTAGATGCTGGCCACAGGACCGCGGGTGTTGCGGCAGACTTCGAGAGCACCGTCATAGTCACCGGCTTTGATCTTCTCTTCGATCTTCTCGCCGAAGCTCTTGGTGTTGATCTGCGCAAGGCTCAGGGTAATGATTCTTTCAATTGCGATAGCCAGACCGAGGATAAGGCACAACAACACGAGAGACATGAAAGCTGCACCACCGTCGATGAAGAGCTTCTTCAGCTGCTGGTGGAGGGGCTGGTCGCTCTTGCCTGCTGCAAACGGGTCGACGACTTCTTCGTCAGCGGGAGCGACGACTTCGTCGGCTGCCTGAGCAACTTCTTCGGTAGCGGCAGGATCAGTCTGCGCTTCCTGTGCGTTAGCCTGGAACTGAGCAGAAATTGACATTACGCCAACCACTGCCAAAAACATGAAAAATTTTTTCATAGGTTTTTTGTAATTAGTTATTAAACAATGTTTTAGTTAGTTATATTCAAAATCAGGAGCCGCTGGGCTCGAAATAATCCGCAATTTACAACAAAAAATCGGAAAAACTAACGTTCAAACGAAATTTCTCCGCTTAAATTTTCGAGCATCCGAAGTTTTACAACTTCGTTGTCGGCGCATTCACCCAGCAGCACGGCCAGCTTGGTGAGGGCAGCCTCGGAGGTCATGTCGTGGCAACTGATAACACCTACATCCTTGAGAATGGCGCCGTTGACATAGGCATCCATATCCACGCTGCCGGCCGGACACTGGGTCACGTTGACCAGAATGATACCGCGTTTTGCGGCGGCTTTCAACTCTTCGAGGAACCAGTCGAGCGACGGCGCGTTGCCGGAACCGTAGGTTTCAAGCACCACGGCGCGCAAACCTTCGGCAGAAAGCACGGCGCGGACATAGGCGCGGCTCATGCCCGGGAATATCTTCAGGATGGCCACGTCCGCACCCAGACGGGTGTGCAGTTTCAGCGGTTTTCCCCAGACGGCGGGACGGCGGATCAGCGCGTCGTCGAACCGGATGTGAATGCCGGCGTCGGCCAGCGGCGGGAGATTCGGGCTGGAAAAGGCGCCGAAGTCCTCCGCGTTGAGCTTGGCAGTCCGGTTGCCGCGGAAGAGCTTGCTGTCAAAGCAGATGCAGACCTCCGGAACCCGGGCGTGACCGTCCGCTCCCTTGGCCGATGCAATCTCGATGGCGGAAATCAGGTTCTCGCGGCCGTCGGTGCGGAGCATGCCGATCGGCAGCTGGCTGCCGGTGAAGATGACCGGTTTCTCCAGATCTTCCAGCATAAAGCTCAGGGCTGCAGCCGAATAGGCCATCGTATCGGTGCCGTGAAGCACCACGAACCCGTCGAACAGGTCGTACTGGTCTCGGATAATCTCCGCCAGTTTCACCCAGAACTCGGGACGGACGTCAGACGAGTCGATAATGGGGTTGAAAGAGAGCGATTCGAGATGGTAACCGAACTTGGCCAGTTCCGGAACCTCTTCGGAAATCTGTGCGAAATCGAAGGGCTTGAGGTGGCCGGTTTCGGGGTCTTTTTTCATCCCGATGGTACCGCCGGTGTAGATGAGGAGAATCGAAGGTTTCATGGTTGTAAATTATTGAGTCCGAAAAGCTTTTCGGCATTGGCCGTAGTGCGTTCGGCAATCGTTTCAAGGGATAGTCCGGTAAGCGCGGAGAGTTTCTCCGCCACCAGGGGAATATAGCTGCTTTCGTTGCGCTCGCCGCGATGCGGGACGGGGGTGAGCCAGGGGCAGTCGGTTTCCAGAATCCAGTCGTCGGGCGACATCCGGGTCACCACTTCGGCGATGCCCGCCTTTTTGTAGGTCAGCACGCCGCCGATCCCGAATTTGAAGTCACCGTATTTCAAACAGCGTTTGTAGGTTTCGTAACTGCCCGAGTAAGCGTGGAACACGCCGCGGACGGGGATCCCTTTGGTCTCCTCCAGCACGCGGAAGATGTCTTCCGTCGCCTCGCGGCTATGAATGATGACGGGCAGATCCTCCTGCGCGGCAATCTCGATCTGTTCGGCGAAAAGCCGTTTCTGCAGGTCCAGGAACTCGGTGGACCAGTACTCGTCCAGCCCGATTTCGCCGATTGCGTAGAATTTCCGTTCATGCAGGTGCCCCCGCAGGAAGGCCATCTCCTCTTCCCAGTTTTCACCGACATCGGTGGGGTGAAGGCCTATGCAGGGAAACATCATCTCCGGGCGGGCGTCGGCGCAGGCGCACATGGGGGCGTAGGCCTCCGCATTGATGCCCGGCAGCACAAGTCGGGTCACACCCGCCGCCACGCACCGCGCAAGCGCCTCTTCCCGGTCCTGTGCGAAGGCCTCGTCGTAGATATGCGAATGTGTGTCGACAAAAACTGCCATACTTCCGTTGCCAATCATGCAAAGGTAGCAATTCCCTGCGAATATCGGTCACCCGGAAGGGCGGCGATTTTGCCTTCGATTTCCATTTCCACCAGCAGCGCGGAGAGGGCGGCGGCATCGGGAATGACCGCCGTTGCCGTGCCGGAAGCACTCAGGCGTTCGCGCAGCGCATCCAGCAGGGCGCTGAATCCGATGGGTGAGCGTTCTGCCAGAATCAAACCGATGGCCCTGCGCAGCGGGTCATCACCGAAATCCAGGGTTCGTTGGATGGCCTTTCGGCGGCGGGGCGGTTCCCAGTTCATGGCCAGTTCCAAATCGGCGGCTCCGTTGATCAACCGGGCCTGGTTGGCGCCGATCAGCCGGTTGCAACCCTCGCTTCCGGCATCGGTGCTCCGGCCCGGAAGGGCAAAGACTTCGCGTCCGTAGGAATTGGCCAGGCCCGTGGTGAGCAGGCCGCCGCCCTTGGCGTACGATTCTACCAGCAGCGTGGCGTCGGAGAGTCCGGCAATCAGGCGGTTGCGTCGCAGGAACTGGACGGGGGAGTAGCCGTCGCCCCGGGCGAAGTCGGTTACCAGCGCACCACCCTGTTCGAGAATCCGGCGGGCCAGGTCGCGGTGTCCGGGCGGCGAAATCTGCTCCAGCGATCCGGGAAGCGCCGCAACGGTCGGTATACCGGTCTCGAGGGCCGCTTCGTGTGCGGCTGCGTCGATTCCGTAGGCAAGCCCGCTTACGATCACGGGCGCCTTGGGATTGCGGGCCAGGTCGGCCACGATCCGTTTGCAGGTGGTCCGGCCATAGTAGGAAGCCCGCCGCGTGCCGACCACGGCCAGCATCCGTTCGGCATCCAGGCAGGCGTCACCCTTGACATATAGCACGATCGGCGCGTCGGGACACTCCTTGAGGCGCCGCGGGAATTCCGGGTGATCATAGTAGAGGGGGCGGATTCCGTAGCGGTTGTTCCATTGCCACTCTTCCCGCGCCCACGCAATCAGCTGCCTGTCCAACAGTTTGTCGATCCAATCGCCGCTTCCCGACCCGAGCGCTTCGCGAATCTTCCGGGCTCCTGCAGAAAAGACGGCCTGCGGGCCGCCGAAGTGTTCGATCAACGCTCTCCCCGAAGCGCACTGGAAAGCGAATACCTTGCTCAGCGCAATGGCGCATACAAAAAAATCAGACTCCATATCGCTTGCAAGATAGGAGTCTGACTCTTACGATGGTTACCAACCGGAACAAAATCGGCCGTTTGGTCAGAATGCGCTTTTTTAAAAAACGCTAAACAATCAGCATGGCGTCGCCGTAGGTGCCGAATTTGAAGCCCTCCTTCTTGGCGATTTCATAGGCGTTCATCACGTTCTCATAGCCGCCGAAAGCCGCCGTAGTCATCAGCATCGTGGAAAGCGGGAGGTGGAAATTGGTGATGAAGGCGTCCGCAATGGAGAAGTGATAGGGCGGGAAGATAAACTTGTTGGTCCAGCCCTTGAACGGACGGATCTCGTGCGTGGTGGTCACATAGGTTTCGAGCGCGCGCATGACGGTGATACCGACTGCTACGACTTTATGGCCGCCGCGTTTCGCCCGGTTGACGGCATCTGCGGTTTCCTCGGTGATGATGAGTTCCTCGGAATCCATCTTGTGTTTGGAGAGGTCCTCCACATCCACCTTGTGGAAGTGGGCGTTGCCCATGTAGAGCGTCAGGAACGTGGAGTCGATGTCCGCAATCTCCATCCGCTTGAAAAGGGTCTTGCTGAAGTGGAGACCGGCGGCCGGGCAGGCCACGGCGCCCTCATGGTCGGGGTTCGCATAGATGGTCTGGAAACGCTCCTTGTCGGACTCGTTGGCGTGTTCGCGGATCCATTTGGGGATGGGCAGTTCGCCCAGCTGATAGAGGGTCTGGCGGAACTCTTCCGGCGTACCGTCAAAGAGAAAACGGAGGGTACGGCCGCGGGAGGTGGTGTTGTCGATCACTTCGGCCACCAGGGCGTCGTTCTCTCCGAAATAGAGTTTGTTGCCGATACGGATCTTGCGCGCAGGATCGACCAGAACATCCCACAGGTGCTGGTCCGGGTTCAGTTCGCGGAGCAGGAATACTTCGATTTCCGCACCGGTTTTTTCTTTATTGCCGTGCAGGCGGGCAGGGAAGACCTTGACGTCGTTGAAGACGAAGAGGTCGTGCGGGTTCATGTAGTCGAGGATGTCCTTGAACTGCAGGAACTGACGATGCCCCTTGGCATCTTTCAGCACTTTGCCGTCCGCATCTTTCTTAAGGTATTCGACTTCGCCGGTGTCCTTGTGGAGCACCATCAGTTTGCACTCGTCACGATAGGTCGAAGGCTCCTTGGCGATGTGCTTGTCTTCCAGTTCGAATCTGAATTGTGAAAGCTTCATGGATTGCGATAATTGCGATAAAACATTTAATTATACGCAGGAATCGCAAAAAAGTTTCATCAGAATCGGCAAATGAATGAAACAATCACTTTGTCGGTGCGGTGGTTTCCGTTGAAAACCGGGGCTGCAAAGGTGTCGTAGTCGTCGTAGACCGTGAAGGTGTCTTTCTGGTTGAGCATCCGCTGGTAAGCGATGTCGAGCAGCATATCCCCGTCATTGTCGAGCGTGAAGCCGAGACCGGCGGAGATAAAACGGGTGGCGGGGTAGGAATAAGCCACTTTCAGGTCGTCGTCGAGCAGGTTGCCGGGCGTGGTGTAGAGATTGTAACCCATGCGGGCCGCAACGCGATCGGTCGCCCAGTATTCGCCACCGACACGAAGCAGGTGCGACGAGGTGAATCCTTCGCTCATCTTGCGGTTTTCGGTCCGGAATTCCGTATCCATGGCCCCTTTCTCCGAAAGGCGGGTACCGGCGTAATTCACGTTCTCATAATCGATGCTGAGCAGGCCGCGCTCGCCGGTGTAGGCTGCACCGACGCTCCAGCGCATCGGCGTGACGAGGTCGTATTCATACGCGCCGTCCGGACTCTCACGGTAGTAATCGTTGCCGTTGTCGAATTCGGTCTTCATGGCCCGGTTCCAAACGTCGGTCAGCGAATAGACGGTCGGCGTCTGGATGGTGGCGCCCAGCCGCAGTCCGGGGAACGGATTGTAGATGGCTCCGACTTTCAGGTTGACGCCGGCACCTTCCGTTTTCTGGTAGTACTGGGTTGCAAAGTAGGTGAGACCATCCTGGAACTGCGTGGGATCTACAGGCGTCTCCGAGTAGAATTCGGTGACCGAATAGTCCACGATGTGGAGGTTCAGGTTGGCGCCCAGGTAGAGCTTGTCGCCGAAGTTGCCGCCCAGGTTCATCTCCATTTCATAGATACCGCCCCGGTGTTTGCTGAAGTAAAGCTGGTCGATCGGACCGCCGACCGTGATGACGTCGGAGGGGTCGATGTTCTCGGTGGAACCGATATAGGAATTGGTGGAACCCGTAATCGGGCTGATGGCGTAAGCGTCATAAGCCTGGATCACGGCCCAGGGAACGTTGGATCCGCTGTACGGATTGTAGTTGTTGGTGTCGTCGAAGGCAAGTACCGATTCCTCGATGCCGGCTGCCCGGGCGGCCAGCGAACCGAGCATGGTGGAGTTCGCCGTCCGGCAGGCACCTGCGGTGACGCTGTTGAAGTTGGCGATCCGGTTGAGGGCGAAGCCGAAGTTGAAGTTGAACAGGCCGCTCACGTTGCCCGTCTCCAGCGTGGCGACGAGGCCGATGTTGGGCAAAGTCATGCGACCGTCCTTGCGGGAATACTGTGAGTTGAGGAGGTCTGCATCGCTGATGGAGGTCATGCTTGCGCTGTTGTAGCCCAGCGAGAAGGACATTTCGCTGTAGCGGTAGACGGCAGAAGCGGCCGGGTTGATGGCGAGTGCGCCGAGGTCGCCGCCGAGGGCGGTAAACGCATTACCCATTGCCAGTGAGCGGGCAGACCCTTCGTAATTGAGTTGTGCGAATCGCAGTGCGTCGGCAGGTCCCTGTGCAAAGGCTGCAACGCCAATCAACAAGGTTCCGACAAGGGATATCAGGCGTTTCATATCTTTTTCTTTTAAAATGAACGATTAAAGTCGGGAGAACTACCTCCGGCCGCCACCGCTGTGGCTGCTGCTACTGCTGCTGTGACTGCTGCTGCTTCCACTGCTGCGGCTGCCGCCGCTGGAACTGCTGGAGCTGCTGCGGCTGCCACCGGAATAGGAGGAACTGCTGCGGCTGGAAGAACTGGAAGATCTCGTCGAAGAACCGGAAGACCTTACCGAGGAGCTCGAAGAGGACTTCGTGGAGCGGGATCCGCCGGAAACCGTGCTGCGCGATCCGCCGGAGTTGCTCGAGCTGCGCGAAGTGGCCGTGGTGCGGGACCCTCCGGAAGTGTTGCGTACGGTGCCGGAGTTGGAGCGGTTGCCGCCCGAGTTGCCAGAGACATTGCCCGAACCGCTGGTGCGTCGTCCGCCGCCGCTGCGTACCGTGGTGGAGGTATTGCCGTTCTTGGGAGTCGGCGTGCTCAGGCCGCCGTAGCTGGAGACGGAGCGGTGTCCGCCGTTGGAGCTCGAGGCGCTGCCCATGGAAGCGGCCCTTCCGCTGACCGGCTGTGCCATCGAAGAGTTGGATGCCGAACGGTGGCCGTAGACCGTGCCGGGGCGGTATTTGCTGTGGTGATGGCCTCCGTGATAGCCCGGATCGGGGTGATGGTGATGGTGGTGCGGGTGGTAGTAATAGTGGTGGTAGTAGGGAGATCCCCAGTACCAGGGATCGTACCAGCTGTATGCGCTGTACCAGCCGCCGTAGTAGTAGCCGCGGCTCCAGGTGTACCAGCTGTCATAGTACCACGGATCGTACCAGCTCGAGTACCAGTAGCCGCGATAGTAAGGGCTGTAATAGTGATGACGGTAGCGCCAGGAACCCCACCATGGATTGTACCAGGGGTCATACCAGCCGCCGTAGTTGATGGTGACGTTGTAGGTCGGGCTGTCGAACTTCCGGAGAAGCTCTTCGTAGGAGACTCCGTCCGCCAGGTAGATGCGGCCGGTTTCGGGATCGGTTTCGAAGTAGGTCTCAGCCGGGGCTTCCGTCTGGTAGTTGTTATACTGAGGGACAGTAGACTCGACCACGGCAAGCCGGGAGGCTGCCGTAGGCCGGTAGTAGATTCCGTCAACACGGGGGGAAGTCGAGTAGCTTGTCGTATAGTAAACTCCGCAGGAGCTCAACGACAGCGCCAATGCCGCGAAGGCCAGGCAGTATAACAGATTGCGTCTCATTTTTACCTCCTATGTTAGTTTTTTTGTAATTTTGCGACTCAATTTCTATTGCAAATATATCAACATTTATACCAAAATCAAACGAAATGGCAAAAGAGGTAGACAACAAGGAGGTCGTCAATCGGGAAGAAGATTATTCCAAGTGGTATAACAATCTCGTAGTCAAGGCAGATCTGGCTGAACAATCGGCCGTTCGCGGCTGCATGGTCATCAAACCCTACGGCTACGCCATCTGGGAAAAAATGCACGAACAGCTGGATCGGATGTTCAAGGAGACGGGGCACGTCAACGCCTATTTCCCGCTTTTCATCCCCAAGTCGTTCCTGAGCCGCGAGGCGGAACACGTGGAAGGCTTTGCCAAAGAGTGCGCAGTCGTGACGCACCACCGGCTCAAAGTGTCGCCCGACGGAAAGGGCGTGGTCGTGGATCCGGAAGCAAAGCTTGAGGAGGAACTGATTGTCCGCCCCACCTCCGAGACCATCATCTGGAATACCTACAAGAACTGGATCAAATCCTGGAGGGACCTGCCGCTGCTCTGCAACCAGTGGGCCAACGTGGTACGCTGGGAGATGCGCACCCGGCTCTTCCTCCGCACCGCGGAATTCCTCTGGCAGGAGGGCCATACGGCCCATGCCACCAAGGAAGAGGCCGTAGAGGAGGCTCGCCGCATGGTGGATGTCTACGCCCGTTTCGCCCGCGATTACATGGCAATGCCGGTGATCGTCGGCTGCAAGTGCGAGAACGAACGTTTCGCCGGTGCGCTCGACACCTATACCATCGAAGCGATGATGCAGGACGGCAAGGCGCTGCAGGCCGGCACGTCGCACTTCCTGGGCCAGAACTTCGCCAAGGCTTTCGATGTGCAGTTCGCCAACAAAGAGGGCAAGCTCGAGTATGTCTGGGCTACCTCCTGGGGCGTTTCCACCCGTCTGATGGGCGCGCTGATCATGACTCATTCGGACAACAACGGCCTCGTGCTGCCGCCCGCCCTCGCCCCGATCCAGGTGGTGATGGTGCCTATCTTCAAGACCGACGACGAGCGCGATGCCATCCTCGAGAGGATGCGCCGGCTCAAAGACTCCCTCGCTGCGAAAGGTCTCTCGGTCAAGATCGACGACCGTGACAACCTCCGTCCCGGCTTCAAATTCGCGGAATGGGAGCTCAAGGGCGTGCCGGTTCGCGTCGTGATCGGTCCGCGCGACCTCGAGAACGGCGTCGTGGAGCTGGCCCGCCGCGATACGATGGAGAAGGAATCCGTCGCACAGGCAGGCCTGGCCGATTACGCTGCCGACCTGATGGACAAGATCCAGCAGAACCTGTACGACAAGGCCGCCGGCTTCCGCGCCGCCAATATCAAAAAGGTGGATACCTGGGAGCAGTTCAAGGAAGAGATCGAAAAGGGCAAGTTCCTGCTCTGCCACTGGGACGGCACCACGGAAACCGAAGAGAAGATCAAAGAGGAGACCAAGGCGACCATCCGCTGCATCCCGATGGATACCTGCATCTGCGAGGAAGAAGGCACCTGCGTCTATTCCGGCAAGCCTTCCCACCGCCGCGTAGTTTTTGCCCGCGCATATTAATAAACTGACAATCAACGAATAATATAACCATGAAGAAGATTTTTTTCACGCTTGCAACGGTTCTTTGCCTCGCAGCGGTTCCCGCCCTGGCACAGGATCAGCCGGCAGCCGAAACCCCGGCCGCTCCCGAACCTATTCCTTCCAACTGGACCAAGGGGCTTCTCACCCAGGTCGGTTTCTCCCAGCTCTCCCTGACGAACTGGGCAGCCGGCGGTGTGGGATCCATTTCGCTCAACACCTATCTGGACGGCTACACCAACTACAAGAAAGACAAGTTTCTCTGGAACAACGAACTGCAGATGGGTTACGGTTTCATCCAGAACTTCGAGGACGGCTACAAGAAGAGCGACGACCGTCTGATCTTCGACAGCAAGTTCGGCTACAAGGCAACTGAAAAGCTCTATCTTTCAGCAATCTACAACTTCCGTTCCCAGTTCGCCGACGGTTACACCGGCACGACGCTGACCTCCGCGCTGATTGCTCCGGCCTATATGACCCTCGGTCTTGGTGTGGACTACCAGCCCAGCAAGAACCTCTCCATCAACTTCGCACCGTTGACCGGTAAGACGGTGATGGTGGCCATTCCGGAGCTCCGTTCGAAGTACGGTAACGCCGACGACCAGTTCTGCCGTTTCGAACTCGGTGCGCAGGTGAAGGTCGACTCCAAACTTGCAGTGAAGGACTTCACGGTGGTCTCCAACCTCCAGTTGTTCTCCGATTACCTGGACAATCCGCTGGATGTCAAGGTCAACTGGGATGTCAACGTGGATGCCAAGATCTCCAAATACTTCTCGGTTACGCTCCGTACCAGCTTGATCTACGACAGCAAGATCAAGAGCGCCATCAAACGTGACTCCGCCGGCAACCCGGTGCTCGACACGGACGGCAATAATATTATGGTAGCCGGCGTCCAGTTCAAGGAGATTTTCAGCGTAGGCTTCTCTTACACGATCGGCAAGAAGAAATAATCGCGATGCAGCGTCGATTCGATACGCAGTTGGGCCGCCTCACCTCCTCGCAGGGGAGGCGGTCCGGCTTTTTGCTCGCGCTCAGCGGGGGTGTCGACTCGATGGCCATGGCGCATCTTTTCCTGCACAGTCCATTGGTGCAGGATGCGAGGATGGTGGTGGCGCACGCCAACTTTTCCCTGCGGGGAGCGGAGAGCGATGCCGACGAGGCGCTGGTGCGTGACTGGGCGTCCGCCCACGGCCTGCCTTGTCTGGTCCGCCGGTTCGATACGGTGGCCGAGGCTGAGGTCCGCGGCTGCTCGATCGAGATGGCGGCGCGCGATTTGCGCTACGGCTGGTTCGCCGAACTGCTCGAGTCTGAGCATTTGGGATACGTGGCAGTGGCCCACCATTTGAATGACAATGCGGAAACGCTGTTCCTCAATCTGTTGCGAGGGACCGGACTGCGCGGAGTGACCGGCATCCGTCCCGTGAACGGCGCCGTGATCCGGCCCATGCTCGACTTCTCGCGGGCCGAGATTCTTTCGTATGCCCAGGCTTGCGGGATCGCCTTTCGCGAAGATGCCACCAACGCCGACTGCCGTTACGCGCGCAACCGAATCCGGCAGGCTGTATTTCCTGAGTTTGCGCGCATCAATCCCGCATTCCTGCAGAATGTGGCCGGCTCGATGGCCCATTTCGCCGAAGCGCAGGCCATCCTGGATGCGGATTTCGCGCAGAAAGCCCCTGCAATCAGCCGTCTTGAAGCTGATGCGCTGGTCATTGACCGTAAGGCGCTGCTCGACGAACCGTTCCGTCACTACTGGCTCTTCCGGCTGTTGGAGCCCTGCGGTTTCAACGAAACGCTGCTTGGCGCAATAGAGTCTTCTCTCGCCGCCGGCCGTTGCGGCAGCCGCTTTTACAGCGCAACCCACGCGGCTCTTCGCACCCGCGAAGGGTTGAAGGTCTATCCGCTCGCCCAGCCCGATACGGAAACGCTTGAACAGCAGTATCAGGTTCGGATTACCGCCCGCCCGGCGGATTTCGACCCGCGGTGCGTGCCGGCCGGAACCCTCTGCGCCGATGCCGACTGCCTCTCGCTGCCGCTCCGTTTCCGCCGCTGGCAGCCCGGTGACCGATTCCGCCCGCTGGGAATGCAGAACTTCCGGAAACTCAGCGATTTCTTCGTCGACCAGAAACTGGACCTCGAGCAGAAGAAACGTCAGGTCGTGGTTACCACCCGGACCCCGGAGAACCGGGAGCGCATCGTCGCGGTAGCCGGGATGCGTATAGACGACCGCGTCCGGGTAACCGAAGCCACCCGGACGCTGGTTTGGATTGAACCCGTCAAGTAACTCTAGTTGAACGAATAGATCCAGGGGAGGCGTGCATAGACCCGTGCGCGGCTCTCTTTGCGGAGCTGTGCGTAGCTCTTCTCGAGGGCCGTAACGGGGTCGCTCATGGATTCGAGGGTGACGCGGGTTTTGGAGAAACTCTCCATCAGCCGCTCCATCATCCCTTTGACGGCTGGATATTGGGCAATCCGGTAGGATCCGCTCTCCAATCCGGCCGCGACGGCGGCATATTCGATGGCATCTGTCAGCGTGCCGATCTCATCGGCCAGTCCGCGTTCTACAGCGTCACTGCCGGTCCAGACACGTCCCTGACCGAGGGCGTCAACCTTCTCCACCGGCATCCGGCGTCCTTCTGCCACGAGGGCGGTGAAATCGGAATAGACCCGTTCGGTCATCTGGCCCATGTAGGCCTGCTCGTTTGCGTCGAGCGGTTCCATCATGGACAGCATACCGCTGTGGCGGTGGGTATTGATGTTGACGATATTGACGCCCACCTTCTTGCGGAGCGCATTGCCGACGCTCGGAATCAGGGAGAAAACACCGATCGACCCCGTGAGCGTACTGCGGTTGGTGTAGATCTTGTCGGAGCGGGCGGAGATCCAGTAACCGCCGGAAGCGGCGTAATCGCCATAGCTGGCAATCACCGGCTTGACCTCTTTCAACAGGCCGATTTCGTGGTTGATCATTTCTGCCGCCTGGGCGTCACCGCCGGGAGAGTTGACGCGCAGAACGACCGCCTTGACGGTGCTATCGCGCCGGATTTTGGCCAGCGTGCGGGCCATCCGGCGGCCGGCGAGGGTTCCTTCTCCGCCGTCTATCACGATCTCGCCCGAACAATAAACTACTGCTATCTTGTCACGGATTCCGCGGGCGGTCTTGTCCTTGAGGGTGCCGGCGTAGCGGGCAATGTCCACGAAGCGCAGGTCTTCCGCCTTCTTGACGCCCGTCAGCGAGCAGAGATAATCGTCGACTTCAGTCTCATAGAGCAGTTCGTCCACCAATCCGCGGGCGAGCAGGCTCGGGGCGTCTGTCAGCTCCAGGCGGTCGATCCAGCGGTTGTAAAGGGCCGGATCCAGATTGCGCGAAGCGCAGATATCCTCTACCATCGCATTCCACATGGAACGGAGCATCACCTCGTTCTGCTCGCGGTTTTCCGGGCTGATGTCGTTCTTGACGAAGGTCTCGCCGGCCGATTTGTATTTGCCGTGGCGGATGAGCTGCACGTTGATGCCGAGCCGGTCGAGTGCATCTTTGAAGAAGATCATGGAACTGCTCTTACCCATCATCATGGCATCACCGTAGCTGTTCATGAAGACCTTGTCCGCGACCGAGGCCAGGTAGTATCCGCCGTCGGTCATCCGGTTGCTGTAGGAGACGATGGCTTTGCCGGAGGCGCGGAAGCGTTCCAGGGCCGCGCGGATCTCTTCCGCCTGGCTCTGCGTGAGGACCGGCTGGTCGGGAATCATATAGATGAACTTGATGGTCGGATCTTCCGCAGCGCGGTCGATGGCTCGGACATAATCGTAGAGCGAAATGCTGCTCGAGAAATCGGCCCCGCCGACCGGGCTCCAGCTGAAATTCTCCTGGCTTTGCTCGGCGACAGGGTTCAGGAAATCGAGCCGCAGGATCGCTTCGCGTGCCATCGGTTCAGCGCCCTTGGAGGCTTTGCCCATCATGGAGCCGATCACTCCGAAGAAGATGACGAACATCAAAATGGAGGCTACCAGAATGGCAAGCAAAGAACCGAAAAAGATTTTCCAGAAAGTTTTCATATTGTGGCTTGATATTTGTTTTCTTCTGCGCGTTTGCTTTGCAAATATAGGTACTAATTTTTATTTTTGTAGATTGATTCCATGCAGATAATGCTTAGACGATTCACCATACTGTTCCTGTTGCTGACGGCCGCCATGCCGCTCCATGCGCTCGATTTCAAGGGCACGGTCTATGCCCGCAAGAGCAACGGCCAGAGCGAACCGCTGCCTTTCGCGCAGATTTACTACCTGGAACAGAAAAAGATTCTCGAAACCGACGGCGACGGTGTCTTTACCCTGAACCTTTCCGGAAAGGCCACGCTGATTGCCACCTATGTGGGTTACAGCCGCGATACGGTGGTGGTCGCGCCCGGTACCGCGTCCGCCGACTTTTACCTGACCGGTGAGAACGAAGTGGAGACGGCGGTGGTTACTTCCCGCCAGGCCGGGATTTCCAAACTCAAACCGGTCAGGACCGAGGTCATCACGGCGGCCGGCCTCTGCAAGATGGCCTGCTGCGCGCTGGCGGAGAGTTTTGAGAATTCGGCCAGCGTCACGGTGGGTTACTCCGATGCCGTCACCGGTGCCAAGCAGATCAAGTTGCTGGGCCTGTCGGGTACCTACACCCAGATGCTGGATGAGAACCGTCCGGTGATGCGCGGCCTGCTGAGCCCTTTCGGTATGTCTTACGTGCCCGGCCAGTGGCTGGAGAGCATCCAGATTGCCAAAGGCCCTTCGTCCGTCATCAACGGTCTGGAGGCCATTACCGGCCAGATCAATATGGAGCACCGCAAACCTACGGATGAAACCCCGCTCTTCGTACAGCTCTACGGCAGCACGGATGCCATGTTCGAAGCCAACGTGGTCTCCGCCCTGCAGCTCAATCCCAAGTGGAGCACCATCATCCTGACCCACGTGGGCGGTACGGCCATGTCCATGGATATGAACGGCGACGGCTTCCGCGATTCGCCGGAGAACATGCAGGTCAATGTGGCCAACCGCTGGCTCTACTACGATCCCAGCGGCGCGCAGGTCCGTTTCGGCTTCCGCTTCATCAACGAAGACCGTCTGGGAGGGCAGATGAGCGCTACGCGCAACCGTACTGCGGACAATGAAGCCGGTATCTGGGGCTCTAACATCCTGAACCGCGGCGTGAACGGTTATGTGAAGGTGGGTATCCCGATCGAAGAGGAACACAACACCAACATCGCCTTCGTAGCCGATTACGTCAATCACCGTTTCGACTCTTCCTTCGGCCCGACGCTCTTCAACGGAAAGCAGCAGTCCCTCTTCGGAAACATTCTCTTCAATACGGAACCCACCGAACGTCACCGCATCGAGTTCGGTGCCACCTTCAACCGGGATGTATTTGAAGAAGGAGTGATGCAGCCGACTGCCGGGACGATCAACCGCGACCGTGCGGAAACGGCGCTTGCCGCTTTCGGAGAGTATTCCTATACGACCGACAAACTGACCTTCGTGGGCGGCCTGAACCTCGAATACAACTGGCGTCACGGCTGGCTCTTCGCCCCCCGCGCCAACTTCAAATACTCCTTCACGGATGAAATCATCTTCCGTGCGCTCGGCGGACGGGGCTACCGCTGTTCCGACATCTTCGCCGACAACCTGGGCATGTTCTCCTCGAGCCGCCTGATCCGGGTGGCGGACGGACTCGATACGATGGAAGACGCCTGGACATTCGGCGGCAACCTTACGTTCTATCTTCCGTTCGGTTTCGATCCGGAGAATACCTATCTGAGTTTCGACTACTTCCACAACGCTTTCAACAATCAGGTTATCGTGGACCAGGAGTGCACGGCCGGTTATACGGAGATCTACAATCTGGACGGCCGTTCCTTCACCGATACTTGGCAGGTTGATTTCAATACGGACCCCTTCGAGCGTTTCAACGTGACTGCGACTTTCCGCTACACCAATGCCCGCGTGACCCTCAACGGACAGGGACTGGTGGAGCGCCCGATGACCAGCCGATTCAAGGCCGTACTCAACATGCAGTACACGATGCCCATGAACAAGTGGATCTTCGACTTTACGGCGCAGCTCAACGGCCCGATGCGCCTGCCTCGCTTCGCTGCCGACGCCTGGGGCATGGAGACTTCGCCCGTCTATCCTGTGCTCTACGCGCAGGTGACCCGCAAGTTCCGCGGCCTGGACGTCTATGTGGGCGGAGAGAACCTGACCTCTTTCCGCCAGAAGAACGCCATCCTGGGCAACGACGCGCCCTTCGGTCCGAACTTCAACGCCGGTTGCGTCTGGGGCCCGCTGATGGGCACGATGGCCTACGCAGGATTGCGCTATACCCTTTGGAAAATATAATAATCAGAAAAGCATACCGAATATGAAAAAGATTCTCACTCTTTGCCTCATGAGCATGCTGCTCTTCGCGGTGGCCCTTCAGGCCGATGCTGCCGGCAAGAAACAGAAAAAGACCGCCGAGGTCACCTTTGTGACCACCATTGACTGCAAGAACTGCGTCAAGAAGGTGGAGGCCAATCTTCCCTACGAGAAGGGCATTCTGGACATGAAGGTCAACCTTGACAAGCAGACCGTCTGGATCAAGTACAACACGGAAAAGACGACCATCGAGAAACTGATTGCCGCCATCAACAAGCTTGGATACGACGCCAAGGTGGCAGAACCCGCCGAAGGTAAGTAATCCATGTTCCGTATCCTCTCCAAACGTGTCCTGACGCCGTCCATCACCCTGATGGAGGTGGATGCTCCCCGACTGGCCGCAGCGGCGCAGCCGGGGCAGTTCCTGATTGTGCGCGCCCGCGAACAGGGCGAGCGCATCCCGCTGACCATCTGCGACTACGACGGCAAGAAGGGTACCGTCACCATCTGCACCCAGGCTATCGGCGCTTCCACGCGACTGATCAATAGCCTGCATGAAGGGGAGTGCTTTACCGATTTCGTAGGCCCGCTCGGACAGCCTTCGGAATTCGTAGCCTGGAGCGATGAACGGCTGCGCGGCACCCGCTTCCTCTTTATCGCCGGCGGCCTCGGAGCCGCCCCGGTCTATCCGCAGGTCAAGTACCTGCACGAAAAGGGTGCCTGCATCGACGTGATTGCAGGAGCCAAGACGGCCGATTTGATTATCCTCGAAAAGGAACTCTGCTCGATCTGCGACAATCTGTACATCTGTACCGACGACGGATCGTACGGTGAAAAGGGGATGGTCACGGGCGTGATTGCCCGGCTGCTCGCCGACGGCCGGCAGTACGACCAGGCGGTAGCAATCGGTCCCATGGTCATGATGAAGTTCACGACCCTTGCCCTGAAAGAGTCCGGCATCCCGTTGACGGTCAGCTTGAATACCCTGATGGTCGACGGTACCGGCATGTGCGGCGCCTGCCGCGTTACGGTGGGAGGAAAGACCCGCTTTGCCTGCGTTGACGGTCCGGAGTTCAACGCCTATGAGGTGGACTTCGACGAAGCGATGCGCCGCCAGGGAATGTACCGCGACCTGGAACTGGAGAAAGACCACCAATGCAAAATCGGGAGGGACGCGTAATGGACCGAATGAAACGAGTACCGGTTCGCGAACAGGATCCGAAGGTTCGCGCCCGCAATTTTGAAGAGGTCTGCCTGGGCTATGCCGCTGAAGAGGCGATCGCCGAGGCATCCCGCTGCCTGAATTGCAAGAATCCCCGTTGTGTGGCTAACTGTCCCGTCAACCTGCAGATTCCTGCATTCATCGCGCAGGTGGCCAAAGGCGATTTCGCCGAGGCTGCCCGCATCATTGCGCGCGACAGTTCGCTGCCCGCCATCTGCGGCCGCGTCTGCCCGCAGGAGACCCAGTGCGAAGGCGGCTGTATTCTGGGCGTCAAGGGAGAACCGGTGGCGATCGGCCGGCTGGAGCGTTTTGTGGCTGACTGGAGTCGCGAGAACGGTCTTTCCGTGGCGGAAAAGGCTCCTTCCAACGGCCATCGTGTTGCCGTAATCGGCAGCGGCCCGGCTGGTCTGGCCTGTGCCAGCGACCTGGCCCGCGCGGGTTACGACGTGACCATCTTCGAGATGCTCCACAAGGCCGGCGGCGTGCTGCAGTACGGCATCCCGGAGTTCCGTCTGCCCAAAGAAAAGGTGGTGGCCAGCGAGATCGGCAACGTCTGCGCACTCGGCGTGAAGATCGAGACCAACGTGGTGATCGGTCGCACGCTGACGGTAGACGACCTGCTCGATCGGGAAGGCTATGAAGCCGTCTTTATCGGCTCCGGCGCCGGACTTCCCAAGTTTATGGATATCCCCGGAGAGAACCTGAACGGGGTTTTCTCCGCCAACGAATACCTCACCCGCAGCAACCTGATGGGGGCCTGGTCGCCGGAGAGCGACACCCCGATCCGGATCGGCCGTCGCACGGCGGTGGTCGGCGGCGGAAACGTGGCGATGGATGCGGCCCGCACCGCGCTTCGGCTCGGTTCGCAGGTGACTATCGTTTACCGTCGTACCGAAAAAGAACTGCCCGCCCGCGTGGAGGAGGTTCACCATGCCAAGGAGGAGGGCATCGAATTCCGGATGCTCACCAATCCGGTGGAGATTCTCGGCGACGAAAAAGGATGTGTCCGCGCCCTGCGCTGCATCCGGATGGAGTTGGGCGAACCGGACGAAAGCGGCCGTCGCAGCCCGATTCCGATGGAAGGATCTGAATTCGACGTGGAGGCCGACGTGGTCATCATGGCGCTCGGTACCTCCCCGAACCCGCTGATTGCCGGAACGACAGCCGGCCTGGACGTGACCCGTCGCGGCTGTCTGGTGGCGGACGAATCCGGTGCAACGACCCGTCCCGGCGTTTTCGCCGGCGGTGATGCCGTAACCGGTGCAGCGACCGTGATTCTGGCAATGGGTGCCGGACGGCGTGCTGCTGCAGCGATTGACAATTACATCAAGAACAAAGCTTAAACCACAGATACTATGGTTCAGAAGCCCTCAATTCCGAAAGGCACGCGAGATTTCGGCACCGCCGAAATGGTCGGCCGCAACTACATTTTCGACACGGTCAAGTCGGTTTTCGTCAAATATGGCTATCAGGGCATTGAAACCCCGGCCATGGAGAATCTCAGCACGCTGCTGGGCAAATATGGTGAAGAGGGCGACAAACTCCTCTTCCGGGTTCAGAACAGCGGTGAAAAGGCGGACCTTCCGCCTGAAAAGGGTCTTCGCTACGACCTGACGGTTCCTTTTGCCCGCTATGTGGTGCAGCATCAGGGCGAGATTTCCTTCCCGTTCAAACGCTACCAGATCCAGCCGGTCTGGCGGGCTGACCGCCCCCAGAAAGGACGCTACCGCGAGTTTTACCAGTGCGATGTGGATGCAATCGGCAGCCGGTCGCTGCTGAACGAACTGGAACTGGTACAGATTGTGGACGAGGTGTTCGGCAAACTCGGCATCCGGGTCTGCCTGAAGATCAACAACCGCAAGATTCTCGCCGGCCTGGCGGAGGTCTGCGGTGCGCCGGACAAACTGATCGACATCACCGTCGCGATTGACAAGATTGACAAGATCGGGCTGGATGCAGTCAAAGAAGAGTTGACAGAGAAAGGGCTGACGCCGGAAGCAATCGCCGTGATCGAGCCGGTGCTGACCCTTTCCGATTCGACCGCAGAAAAGGTTGCCCGGATGCATGAGGTTCTCGCCGCTTCGGAGGTGGGCTGCAAGGGCTTGGACGAGATTTCCGAACTCTTCGGACTCATTGCGAAGGCCGGCGTGTCCATTAACGTGGAGCTGGATCTTTCGCTCGCGCGCGGACTCAACTACTATACGGGGGCCATTTTCGAAGTCAAGGCACTCGATTTCCAGATAGGCAGCATCTGCGGCGGTGGCCGTTATGACGACCTGACCGGCATTTTCGGGCTTCCCGGCCTCTCCGGTGTGGGTATTTCCTTCGGAGCAGACCGTATCTACGATGTGCTTTCGGGCCTGAATCTCTTCCCGCAGGGAATGGCCGGCTCTGCCGATATCCTCTTTACCAATATGGGTGAAGCCGAAGTGGCCTGGCTGCTGCCGGTTGTCGCTTCGCTCCGCAAGCGGGGTGTCCGCTGCGAGATTTATCCGGAGGCCGCAAAGCTTCGCAAGCAGTTTGAGTATGCCGATCGCAAGGGAATCCGTTATCTGGCTATCGTCGGCGGTGACGAGGTCGCCGCGGGACGGGTCACCATCAAGAATCTCTCCACCGGCGAGCAACGCAGCGAAGAGGTACAAAAAATCAGCGATTTGACTTGGTAGTCAAATCGCTGATTTGCTTAAGCAAAGAGCTTCAATTATTTGTTGATAGCAGCTTTAGCCTCTTCAGCAGCTTTCTCGATAGCGGTCTTAGCTACGTCGTTAGCAGCGTCCTTGGCAGCGTCTTCAACGCTCTTGTGGTTTTCGCAATCGCCTTTGCATTCGCCGTCTTTGCAGTTGCCTTCAGCGCATTTTTCGCATTTGACTTCTTCAGCGGCAGCCTTCGGCTGGTTCTTGCAGGAAACAGCAAACATTGCCATGCAAGCCATCATTACGATAACAGTAAACTTTTTCATTTTGTTTGAGTTTTATTTGGTTGGTTAAACAGTCAGTTTTGCTTTCGGCCGCAAAAGTAGCAATTATATTTTTAGGAAACAAGTGTTATTCACGGCAATAAGGACGAAGTTTTAAAGCCAGTTCCGGCGTCAGAATGCTCTCTTGTACAAGGGATTCGAGTGTGTAGTGCTCTTTTCTCAGCGGTTCCATTGCGTAGACGCGCCGGTATCGCGCAATGCTTTGGGCCCTTTGCCTGCCGACGTAAGGGTGTCTCGCCAGGCTGTCTTCGCTGATATCCCAGATGCGAAGCGGTCGTATCCGGCTGGAATCCACGAAGATATTTTCGGACAATCCGGCAAACCGCTGGCTGTCTATGCCGCGGATTTCCAGCAGCTGCTCAGGCTCATAGTAGCCGCCCAGCGAGTCCCGGTAGCTGAGTATCTTTCGCGCATAGTAGGGCCCGATTCCCCGCAGCTCTACCAGGGCGCTGCTGTCGGCCGAATTCAGTTCCAGACGGGGAATCTCGATGAAACGCTCCAGCCGTTCATAGAGGCTGTCGGAGACGACATACATTTTGGCAAAGTCGGCTTTTGAGCGGAATTGTCCGCCTTTTTCCCGGTAGTGTTCGATTACTTCCGCCTGCCGCTCGCTGAGGCCGAGCCGGACGAGCTCGTCGTGCGTGACTGTGTTGGGATTGAAGACGAAAGATTCTATTTTGCTCCGCCTTGCCTCCTGCGTTTTGTACCCGCCGAGTTTGCTCCGCCTTGCCTCGGACGTTTCGCGACGCCTTGCCTCCGGCGTCTTACTTCGCTCGGATGAAAAAATCCTCGCTTCGTAAGCGCCGCTCGGCTGCGGCGTCGCAGAATGTGCCTCCGGCGTTTCGCCCTGCTCGGATGAAAAAATCCTCGCCGTGCGAGCGTCACTCGGCTGCGGCGTCGCGGGACGCTCGACGACCTTCGTCACGAAGATCGCCAGTTGAAAGCCAATGATCAGGAAAACCAGGGCGACGGCCCCGCCGGCAGCTCCCTCAGTCGCGCGTTTCTTCCTCCCGTCTCTCTCTTTCTGTTTCATCTGTCTTCCCTCCTTTGACGGTCAGTACGATTTCGCCTTTGGGTTCGTGTTGAGTAAAATAGTCGTAAAGTTCCTGCAGGGTACCGCGATGGGTGGTGTCGTGGAGCTTGGAGATCTCCCGGGAGACGGAGGCAGGGCGCTCCGGCCCGAATACTTCGATGAACTGTCCCAGCGTCTTGACCAGCCGGAACGGGGATTCATAGAAAATCATCGTGCGCTCTTCGCCGGCAAGCGCTTTGAGACGTGTCTGGCGCCCCTTTTTGACCGGAAGGAATCCCTCGAAGCAGAAGCGGTCGCAGGGGAATCCCGAATTGACCAGCGCCGGGATCAGGGCAGTGGGGCCGGGGAGGGTCTCCACTTCGATGCCGGCCTCTACGCAGGTGCGTACGAGCAGGAAACCGGGATCGGAAATGCCGGGCGTGCCGGCGTCGCTGATGAGCACCACCGTGCTGCCGGCCAGAATCCGGTCGCGAAGACTTTCCACCGTCTTGTGCTCGTTGAATTTGTGGTGTGCCTCCATGTGGGTGCCGATTTCGTAGCGTTTGAGGAGCACGGAACTCGTCCGGGTATCTTCCGCAAGAATCAGGTCCGCTTCCTTCAGGATGCGGATGGCGCGGAGGGTGATATCCTCCAGGTTGCCCACCGGGGTCGGGACGATGTAGAGTTTCGACATTTTTTCTATCTTTGTGACCTGTTAGTGTCACCTTGCAAAAGTAGTCAAAAATGTTTACTGAAAGCGCAAAAAATACCGGACGCATCGAAGTCGTTTGCGGTTCGATGTTTTCCGGAAAGACGGAAGAGTTGATTCGCAGAATGCGCCGTGCCGTGTTTGCCAACCTGAATATCAAGATTTTCAAACCGCAGATCGATGTCCGCTACTCGGCCAGCGATGTGGTTTCGCACGATGCGAAGGCAATCGCTTCTACGCCGGTTGCCACTTCCGCCGATATCCTGGCCCAGGCCGGTGATGCGCGAGTGATTGGCATTGACGAGGCCCAGTTCTTTGATCAGGGCATCGTGGACGTGGCCGTTGAGCTGGCCCGTCGCGGTGTCCGCGTGATTGTCGCCGGGCTGGACATGGACTACCTGGGCAATCCATTCGGTCCGATGCCGGCCATGATGGCTGTGGCCGACGATGTTACCAAGGTCCACGCCATCTGCGTCCGCTGTGGCGACCTGGCCATGTATTCGCACCGTCTCTCCAAGAGTGACAAACTCGTAGAACTCGGCGAAAAAGATATCTACGAGCCCATCTGCCGCGCTTGTTTCAACCGCCTCAAAGAAGAGGGGAAACTCTAAATTTGGAAATTTGCCGGAAAGAGCATATCTTTGCGGTCCAATACATCGCGGGGTAGAGCAGTGGTAGCTTGTCGGGCTCATAACCCGGAGGTCGGAGGTTCGAATCCTCCCCCCGCTACAAAAACCAAAGAGAGCAGGACGCGAGTCCTGCTTTTTCTGTTTTCAGGCTGGCCGAAAGCCAGCTTTCGCGCAGCCTGGAAACAGAAAAAGGCCTCACCGCTCCGCGGTGCTCTCTTTGGCTTTTGTAAAGCTCCCCCTCAAGGATCGCTCGCGCAGCGAGCAATCCTCATTTTTTGCCGAATCGGCAAGAATATCCATATTTGTATCAGCATAAACTCAATTTTGCCGGGTCTTGGTGAAGCGCATTCCCAACATATTAACTACTCTCAGATTCCTTGGATCCATCTGCCTGCTGATTTGCAGCCCTGCTAGTGCGGCGTTCTGGATAATCTATGGCCTGTGCGGCGTCAGTGATATGGCCGATGGTTATCTGGCGCGGAGACTGCGTGCCGAAAGCAGGAAAGGCGCCGTGCTGGACAGCGTGGCGGACATCTGCTTCGTGGTGTGTTGCGCAATACGGTTATTGCCCGTCCTTCAGATTCCGACGTGGCTGTGGATATGGGCAGGACTAATTGTCGTAATCAAACTGATCAATCAGGTATCGGCACTGGTGGTCCACAAACGTTTATGCTTTCCCCACACCAAGGCCAACAAACTGACGGGCCTTCTGCTCTTTATAGCATTTCCCTTGATGTCCTGGTCTATTATTCCCATCGCTATCGTAGCAGGTATCGCCACCTTAGCGGCCATTCAAGAAGGACATTTTATCCGGACTGATCGGATTGAACCCTAGCTATTATTATCTTTGTGTTATGGAAAACAATAGAATACAGTTGCGTCCCTGGCTGGAGAGTGATGCCGGAGTGCTGTACAAATATGCTTCGGATCCTGAAGTCGGCCCTCGTGCAGGATGGCCCCCGCACAAGAGCGTGGAGGAGAGCCTGGAGATAATTCGGACTGTATTCAACGACGCTACCTGTACCTGGGCTATTGTGTTGAAAGAAACCGGAGAGCCCATCGGCGCCATGGGTTATGGGCCGTCCTGCCACTGCAATCTTCCTGCGCGGGAAGGCGAGCCTCTCATCGGCTACTGGGTGGCACGGCCTTACTGGAACTGTGGCGTCTGCACGGAGGCGCTTCAACTGATGATTGGCCACATCCGCCAGACAACGGAGATTAAATCGCTGATAAGCGGCCACTTCATCGATAATCCCGCCTCGGGTCGAGTAATGGAGAAGTGCGGATTTATCCCCACCGGCGAGACTGTGGTAGATCCGGATCAGGGCAGGGACACCCCCATACGCGTATTAAGACTTGAACTATGAATATCCGATTGGAGCAACCCAAAGACTGGCGGGAGGTGGAGAACCTCACGCGTGAATCATTCTGGAATGTTTACCGGCCCGGATGTCAGGAGCACTTTGTGCTCAACCAATATAGGAACGATCCGGCTTTCATCCCGGAGCTGGACTTCGTGATGGAAGAGGATGACCGCCTCATCGGACACGTAATGTTTTCCAAGGCCGAAATCGTGCTGGCTGATGGAAGCCGCTTCCCGTCCTGGACCTTCGGGCCCATCAGCATTCATCCCGATTACAAGCGCAAAGGTTACGGCCTCAAATTGTTGCAGCATGCGCTGAAAAAGGCTAAAGAGATGAGAATCGGGCTGCTGCAAATGGAAGGGAATATCGATTTTTACAAACATGCAGGCTTTGATCTGGCCAGCAAACTCCAGATTCATTATCACGGAGAGCCGACCGAAAGCGAGGTTCCTTATTTCCTGGCCCAGGAACTGATTCCAGGATATTGGGGAGAACGGGAGGGAACCTACTGCCCGCCAGCCGGCTACTTTGTGGCCGATGCACAGCCGGAGGCATTTGAGACCTATGAGGCCTCCTTCCCGCCAATGGAGAAGCGCCTGGTTCCCGGCCAGCTGCCTCAGTTCTGCCAGAGCTGTGGCATGCCGTTAACAAAAGATGAAGACTGTGGTCGAAATGCTGACGGTAGCATTAACTTCGACTATTGCAAGTACTGCTATGCCGACGGAAAGTTCCTGCAGGAATGCACGATGGAGGAGATGATTGACCATTGTGCCCAGTTTGTGGATGAAGTGAACAAGATGATGCCGGAGCCTATGACTGCTGAACAGTACAAACAGATGATGCGCGGCTTCTTCCCGATGCTCAAGCGCTGGAGATAAATAATAATCTATATGTGGACTCTCCGCACTTCACAAGGACTGTGCAAGGCGACAGAAGAAAGGCCTTCAGTTCAGGAAGTGCAAAAGAATCTAACAGGCAGTTATACGTACAGGAAGATCAGCGTCCATACGCTGAAACGGAGGACTTTTCCGATAAAGAGCATCAGCAGGGTCCAGAAGGCGGGTGTCCGGTAGAAGCCCAAACCTAGAGAGATGACATCACCGACTATGGGTACCCAGCTGATGAGGGCCATCCAGACGCCGTACTTGTCGATATTCTTTTTCTGCTTCTCGAGTTTCTCACGACTGACCTTAAAGGTCTTTTCGAGCCATTCCCATTTGCACAGGCGTCCCAGAAAGTAGGTGGTCACGCTGCCGAGCCAGTTGCCCAGCGATCCGATAAGCAGGCAGAGGAGCGGCTGCTTGGTTACCAGCAGGACGGCAATATAGAGCGCGTCCGAACTGAACGGAACGACCGTCGCGGCCAAAAATGTCCCCAAAAACAGACCCAGAAGGCCCCAGCTGCTTAAATCCATGTATTAACTCAACAGCGCCAGCAGGCCGGCAACGGCCAGAAAGGCGTAAATGATTCGGCGAAGCTCCTCGACGCGAACGCGTCTATAGACCTTGGCACCGATAAAAAGACCGAGGAAAACACCGGGGATGGCAACACACCAAAGCTTCAGTACGTCCATGGAGATGAAGCCGGTCCCTGCCCGGAAAAAGGTCATAAAGATGTTCCCTATCAGGAAATACCACTGGGTGAGTGCGATATACTGCTCCTTGCTGTCGGAGGCTGACAGAAAATAGATGACAGCCGGCGGGCCCTGCATGGAGAACATCCCGCCCATCAGGCCGGAAAGCGTTCCCATTCCTGCCTGTACCGGCCAGGTCGGGGCCATCCGGATACGACCGCCGGTAAAGAAAAACCAGAGGCTGATGGCAATCAGCACACCGCCCACGATATGTTTCAGCAGGTTGCTTTCCAACAGCCCGACAAGCCGCACCCCAATCCAGGCGGTCGCCAGAAATACGATCAGGATGGGAAGCAACTTCTTCCAGCTCAAACTCTTGCGGGTTTGGATGGCCGGAATCAGGTTCGTGAAGATCGCCAGCAGGCTGCACAGCGCAGTCGCTTCGCCATAAGTAGGCGTCAGCAGCGGAAGCAGCGTCATCAGCAGGATACCGAAACCGAATCCGGTAACCCGCTGCGTGAAGCTGGATGCTGCCGTCAGCGCGAACAGCCCGATGCAAATCCAGAGATTCAAGCCGCTATTTCTTATGGTCGAGGTAGTAACGCAGGCCCAAGCGCAGGTTTTCAATCAACGCGTCGGAGCTGTAGGTGGCGCCGGCGACTCCGTCGATTTCAGCGCCGGCCAACTCTTCCGGACTGCGCCCGATCAATGCCGGGAAGATACCGTCTTCAGCCCGCTGGAGAAAGCGCGGGGTCTCCTCGTTGTCAAGGACCTCGATAGCCGTGACTTTGTCGTCCTGAATGGTAATCAGCAGCGGTGTAGCGCCGTTATATCCAATGACAGTATTGCCGATTGTGGTGGTATTGACAGTGTAAACGCCTTTTTTGAAGGTCATGACACCGTCGCCGGATTTACAGGACGCAACCAGCAGTGTGCAGATTGCCAAAAGAATGGTAAACTTTTTCATATTGTCAGTATTATATTCATTGTTCGTTTTCGGTCCGTTTCCGCTGACACCCTTCTGCAAAGGGGCAGTTCCCGCATCCGGTTGCGCAACGGTTTCGCCTGCGGATAATCACGCAAACCACGGCGATGAAGGCGACTGCAACCGCAATCAGGACAATCAGCGTAGGGAGGTTCATCGCGTCAACCCATCAGGGCTCCCGTAATCAAAAAGGCCAGCCAGGCGACCACCCAGGCCACTGCACATTGGAAGATAACCATCCAGATCGCCAGTCGTCTGCCCAGCTCGCGACGGACGGCGGCGATGGCCGCAACGCACGGTGTATAGAGCAGGCAGAAAGCCAGCATCGGTACTGCGGTCGCCGGTGTCAGGAAGGCGGTGACGCCGAGCACCTGCATGGTTGAAATGACGCTCTCCTTGGCCATGAAGCCGGAGATGAGTGCCGTGACAATCCGCCAGTCGCCCAGTCCCAGCGGTTGGAAAAGCGGTTCGAGCAGTCCGGCAATCCAGGCCAGCATGCTTCCTTCGCCTTCCACGAACTGCAGGCGGAAATTGAACGACTGCAGGAACCAGATGACGATGGAGGCCACGAAGATAACCGTGAAGGCCCGCTGCAGGAAGTCTTTGGTCTTGTCCCACAGCAGATGGCCTACGTTCTTGAGCCCGGGCAGACGGTAGTTGGGCAGTTCCATTACGAAAGGAGCCGGCTCCCGCTGCGGGTGGATCCACTTGGCCAGCAGCGCCAGCAGAATGCCCACCAGGATGGCTGAAAGATAGAGAATGACCAGCACCAATCCGCCGTGACCCGGGAAGAAAGCGGCCGTAAAGAAGGCGTAGATGGGAATCTTGGCCGAACAGCTCATATACGGGGTGAGCAGGATGGTCAGCCTACGGTCGTGCGCGGAAGGCAGGGTGCGTGCAGCCATCACTGCCGGCACGGAGCAGCCGAATCCCACGAGCAGCGGGACGATACTGTGGCCGCTGAGACCGAGGTGGCGGAGCAGTTTGTCGCACACGAATGCCACACGGGCCATATACCCGCTGTCTTCCAGCAATGACAGGAAGAAGAACAGCAGCAGGATGATGGGAACGAAGCTTACCACGGTTCCCACGCCGCCGAAGATGCCGTCTACGACCAGCGACCGGACGGCAGGTGCAACCTCCGCACGGGTCATGGCGGCTTCCGTAAGGCTGCCCAGTCGCTCGATAGCTCCTGCAAGCAACTCCTGAAGCGGTGCGCCGATCACGTCGATCGTGAGCCAGATGACGGCCGAGATCACGGCCAGGAAGATGGGAAGCGCCGTCCATTTTCCGGTCAGGATGCGGTCAATCCTGCGGCTGCGGCAGTACTCCTTGCTTTCGCGGGGTTTGACCACGGTTTTTCCGCAGAGCCGGCGGATGAAGGAAAAGCGCATATCGGCCATCGAGGCGTTTCGGTCCAGACCGCGTTCCTCCTCCATTTGGAGAATAATATGCTCGATCATCTCCTTCTCGTTCTGTTCGAGATGGAGTTCTTTTTCTACCTGGGGATCGCCGTCGATCAGCCGGCTGGCCGCATAGCGAACCGGAAGCCCTGCCTGAAGCGCATGGTCTTCCACCAGGTGCATGATGCCGTGAAGGCAACGGTGGACGGCTCCGCCATAATCCTCTTTGTCGCAGAAGTCCTGACGGGCCGGTTTTTCCTGATATCTCGCGATATGGACGGCGTGTTCCACGAGCTCGTCCACACCCTGATTCTTGATGGCGGAGATGGGCAGGACCGGCAATCCCAGAATGGACTCCATTTCGTTCACGCGGATGGAGCCGCCGTTTCCCTGTACCTCATCCATCATATTGAGCGCCAATACCATCGGGACCTCCAGCTCCATCAGCTGCATGGTCAGGTAGAGATTGCGCTCGATATTGCCTGCATCCAGGATGTTGATGATGCAGTGCGGTTTTTCTTTGATGATAAAGTCGCGTGCCACCCGCTCTTCGGCCGTGTAGGGCGCAAGTGAGTAGATGCCCGGGAGATCGGTGATGCGGGTTTCCGGGTGACGCCGGATCACGCCGTCCTTGCGGTCGACCGTCACGCCCGGGAAGTTTCCCACGTGCTGGTTCGATCCGGTCAACTGGTTGAAGAGCGTGGTCTTTCCGCAGTTCTGGTTTCCGACCAGGGCAAAGGTGAGGACCGTATCCTTGGGGAGCGGCTGTTCGTGATCTTTCTGATGGTACTTGCCGCCCTCACCGAGTCCCGGGTGGAGTGAACTCCATTCGGCGTCCTGGTCTGCGGGTGCTGCCGGCTCTTCATAGATGGCCGGCTCCACGGTCAGGCTTCGGGCGTCCGCGCGACGGAGAGAAAGGGCGTAACCGCCCACAAGCAGCTCCATCGGATCACCCAGCGGAGCCAGCTTGGTAACCTTGACAACGGCCCCGGGAATGAGGCCCATGTCCAGGAAATGCTGACGCAGCTGCCCAGTTCCGCCTACTGACAGAATCCGGGCAGCTTCGCCAGGTTTCAGTTGTTCAAGGGTCGTTTTCGTTTTACGAAGTACGATTGAATTAGATTTCTACGACAGGTGCTTCAGGCGCATTCTTCATGACGGAAGCGATACCGTTGTCGCAAGTCTTTTCGCTGGCATACATCTGGCTCTGTCCGATGACCTGGCCATTGGTAGCCTTGAGGCAGAAGAACGGTTTGCCGTTCTTGGCGACCTTCTTTTCGAAACGTTTGATTTCCACGGCATTTTTCTTCACGGATTCAATACCGTTGAGGCAGGCAGCCTTCGTGTTGTAACCTTCGCTGGAGAGGATGACCTGGCCGTTGGTAGCCTTGAGATTGAACTGGAATTCGCCGTTCTTTCTTACAGAAACTTCAAATTTTCCCATAGTGCAGTTGTTTAAAGTGATGATACCACAAATTTATAAAAAAATGAAGAATTATCGAAAATCCATCCGGATTCGGATATCGCATCCGGGAAGGGCTTTGCCGAGCGCCGCCGACAGCTCCTCCAGAGAAGTGTCCGTCAAATGATAGGGCATCAGAATCCCCGGCGCTATGATTCGGGCCGCTTCCACAGCTTGCCCGACGGTCATGGTGTAGGGCTGGTTCACCGGCAGAAAAGCCAGGTCGATCGTCCCCGCGAGCGCTTTCATTTCAGGAATCACCTCCGTGTCGCCGGCCACATAGATCCGGAACCCTTCGACATCGATCACATAGCCGTTGTCCTCGCGCGCCTTCGGGTGGAACTTCGTGTGGCCCTGCGTATTGTTGTAAGCTGCGACTGCGGTGACCGTGATGCCCGGGGTCAGCGTCGTGCTGTTCCCGATCCGCAGCAGGGTGGCCTGCGGGAAGTGGGCGCAGACATCCGGAGATCCGATACAGACGGCGCCTGAACGCAGTGCGGAAGCGGCCAGCGCCGTATCGAGATGGTCGTTGTGCCCGTGGGTGACGAGCAGTGCATCGGGAGCCGGGACACCGCTGAAATCGACGGTTTTTCCGTAATAATCGGCTACCGGATCCACCCACACCGTATAGTTCCGGTCGGAATCCGGCCACTGGATGGAGAGGGCGAGCGAACCGTGGTTGATGCAGTAGACGGAGACGGTAATACCGAGTGCCGTAACGAATCTTTCAACAGTCATACGCGTAGATTTAGAGCAGGGATGAGAGTTTGTCGTAGTTCGGTTTGGAAACCGGGATGGAAGGACATCCCTCCACGTCCAGATCTGCGAAGATCAGCCCCTCCTTGTCACGTCGCAGGATATTGACGTGTGCGGGGTTAACAATGCAGGTGCGGTGGCAGCGGACCATCCCGTGGCGGGCGAGCAGTTCGTCGGCGCGTTTCATCGAGCAGCGAAGAAGATAGTCCCGCACCCGGGTTCCGTCCTGGTAGCATATGTTTACATAATTCTCTTTCGACTCCACGTAAAGGACGGCCTTCGGGGCGATGGTCAGCTTGAGTTTCCCGTTCGAATCGCGAAAGCGGATGAGGTCTTCCGTCCCGACGGCTGCCTCTTCCCGCATTCCGCGCATGATCATCAGCAGGGTGAGAACGGTGTAGGGGAAAACGAGGATGGAGAGTGCGTATCCGAAGAGGTTGCCCCACGCCCAGAAGTAGGTGAGGGTTCCATGCGACATCCGGTTGATGAAGAGAGCCGCAAAGGCGCTGGCGATGAAGACTTCCGACGCGCACCAGGCTGCGTAGAGGGGAAGGTTGAGATTCAACGATTTCCGGGTCAGATAGAAAATCAGACGCGAGATGAGCAGTACGCCAAAGAAGATACTGGTGACGATGGTCATGTTGAAGTCCAGCTTGCCCAGGCCCATGTCCATGAATTCGCGGATATCCAGCGGATGATAGATCATGGATACTGCAAAAAAGAAAATGGGAAGTCCGACGAAGTGCCAGACCTGCACGCCAAATCGGAAGAAGTTCTTGGTAACTGATGCCATAGTGTAAATCGTTTGTTATCTTGCTCCGCCGCCGAATCCGCCCCCGTGGAATCCGCCGCCGCCTCCGAATGACGCCCGGCCGCCGAATCCGCTCTTTGCGGCTGATGCGGAACGAGCCGCCGCATTGGTGATGCTGTTCGAAAGGCCCCGGCTCATCCAGACTACCTGCCGGGCCGTGTAAGGGTCGCTGTATACGGTCTGCTCAAAGACCTTGGGATTGATTTCAGAGAGCTCTTTGGCCACCTTGTCGGCGATTCCGTAGAGGGCGCCGAAGACCAGATAATCGTTCCAAAGCGCCACTTCCGCAGAACCGCGTTCTTCAATCAAGGTAAAGTCTTTCAGGAATTTCCGAAGTCCGATCACCTTGCGGGCTTCCGCCTGGCCGCCTTCACCGGCATGTCCGTTGTCGGCAATCCGCTTCCGGGATTCGGTTTCTACCGTGGAGATCCAGCGCTCAATCTGTTTGGTGTTGCGTCGGCTCCAGCGTGAGAACTCGTTTTTCTGCAGGATACTGTCGCTGCCGGAGGCTTCTTTCATCATCCGGTAGAGCATCCGTTCGCTCTCGGAGAGAGTTTCCAGCGGGGCATTGTCGTTGAAGGCCAGTTCCACCTGACGGTTGTCGCGGCCGCTGCGCAGGACGTTGATATGGCCGCGGTCCACCATCCGGAGAATGATTGCGGAAGCCAGTGCACTGCCGCCGGCAACGGTATTGACCTTCCGGAGAATGTAATCGCTCTGGAGAAGGTCGCCGTCGAAGGGCACGTCGCGGCACCAGTCAATCTGGCTCATCCGCGATACGCCGAACAGCTTCTGGTTGCGCTTCCGGACGGATAAGATGGCTGCAATGATGCACAGAACGGGGAGGAAGACGGTGAAGAAGACCATGAACAGGACTCCGTACCAGGGGAGTTCGTCATTATCTCCGAAGTCTGATCCATCCAGGGCTCCATCCAGCACGGTTGAAAAGTCCTTGTCGGTCACGTGAGCCGGGGAGAAGACACCTTTGTCGAAGCGGGCCAGCAGGATTACGGAACTCCGCCCGGAGAATGCGGTGTCGGAGCGGGCCGTGATGATTCCGTCCGCAAAAGCGCTGGTTCCGGAATAGCCGAAAGCCCAGATACGGGCGTTTTCAGCAGAAAAAGGAGCGACTCCCGCCCCGGGGACAAGCTGGACTTCCACGAATTCAACCGGTGCGGAGAGTCCCGGCGAAACGAACTGGAAATGCAACCCGTCCGCTTCATGGAAGGATTCGACCAGCCCGGAAAGCCGGTAGGTGGCGGTAAAGAGATGGTCGCCCATCGAACCGAGTCCCCAGCAGAGTTCGCAGCCGTTCTTTTTGCGGACGATTCCGCACCGGCCGGCCTTCTGGCTCAGGCTGCGGTCGACGTCCCAGCTGCCGATATTGGTAAACTGCCGTCCGTTCTCCGAGACGTTGAAGTCGGAGATGATAATGTGGTCGAGGTTGTCCTTGACCAGGTACCACTCCGTTCCGCGGTCTGCCTGGACGTCCCAGGTCTCGACGACCGTCGCAGAGCCGTCGCGGTCCAGCGTGGCTACGATGCGCACGCTGCGGATACGCGTTGCGCCGGCCTCCGTCAGAACGACGAAGAGCAGTCCCAGCAGACAGAGCAGCCGTTTCATCAGCGCATGGAGGGCATTTCGGTCTTTCCCTTCGGCTCGGAGAGGTAATCCCGCTCCGCGAAACGGAAAAGCGATGCTGCCAGCGAATCCGGGAACTGACGGACCATCCGGTTGTAACGGGTGACGGAGTCGTTGTAGACCATCCGGCTCGTACGCACCTGATTCTCGTAGGTATTTACGCTGTCCATCGTCTTGCCGTACATTTCGTTTGCCTTGAGGTTCGGATACTGCTCGGCGACCACGTTGATCTGGCGGAGCACCTCGGCCATCTTTTCCTCGTTGCCCTGCACGTCGGCAGCGGTGGCGTTGCGGCCGATGGCGGTGCGCTGGGCAATGATATCCATCAGGGTTTTGTATTCGTGTTCGTCATAACCCTTGGTCAGTTCGACAAGGGCGGTCAGTGCATCCCAGCGGCTGTTTTGCTGGACCCCGATCTGACTGAGCGAATTCTTGCAGATCTCTTCTGCGGAAACAAGTTTGCGCTGTGCGCCGATCAGCCAGAGGACGATCAGCAGCACGATGGCAAGGACAATAATCGTGATAGTCATGGTAATTGCTTATTGTTTAGAGATATAGATTCCATCCGAAGGGATGACGATCAATGCGATCAGATAGGCCAGCAGGCCGCCGCCCGCTGCGAAAATGCAAATCAGCCAGGCCAGGCGCACGATGGTGGGATCGATGTCGAAGTAATCGGCGATACCGTTGCAGACGCCGCCGATCATACGGCCTTGCTGTTTTCTGTAGAGTCTTTTAGCTGCCATATTACGTATTCGTTAATAGATTTCAAATTTGCCGACCTGTACGCCCTGGCACCCGGCCTGGACGATGGGAACCTCCCTGCCGTCCAGATCCTTGATGAGAAGGGGCGCCTTGATAAAGGTGTGGCTATGCCCGCCGATCACCAGGTCGATGTTCCGGGAAGCGGCCACCAATATCTCGTCGGAAGGCCTGTCCGGAGTTCCGCCCCGGTAACCCAGGTGCGAAAGGAAGATGACCAGGTCACATTTCTTCTTGTTCTTGAGATAGTCGGCCCAGCGGTTGACCTCGTCGATGGTGTTCAACCGTTTCATGCCGTCTAGGTGCGAATGCATCACGTTCCCCTCCAGGTAGGAGGTGGCGCCCACGATGCCGATCTTCATGCCGCCGCGCCGCACAATCGTGTAAGGCTTCACCAGCTTGCGGAGGCAGGTATTCGAAAAATCGTAGTTGCAGGTCAGGGTCTTGAAGCGGGCCTTCTTGAGCCGGCGCGCGAGTTCCTGCTGGCCGTTGTCGAATTCGTGGTTGCCGAGGGTGGCCACGTCATATTTCATGGCGTTGACCAGTTCCATCTCCAGGTCGCCCTTGGCTACGGTAAAGTAGGGGGTACCCTGGTTGTAGTCGCCGGCATCGAGCAGCAGGACGCGTTTCTTGCCATACTGCTCCCGGACCTGGCGGATGTATTCCATCCGGCGTTCCACGCCGCCGAAACCCTTGTCACGGCCTACGCGAAGGGGTTCGATCTGGCTGTGTGAGTCGTTGGTATGCAGGATTATGAGCCGCTGCGCATCCGCGAACGGAGCGGTGACGGCCAGCAGTGCGATGATAATCAGGAATCGTTTCATAGCTGCTCCTCCTTATTCGTTGATGATTACGCGTCCGTCCTTGACGAGACGGAGCACTTTGCCCTCCGCGTTCATCTGCCGGATATAGTCTACGATGGCGTCCCGGATGAGGATGCCGGTTTCAACCTTGTTCATGGCGCATTTGGTAAAACTCACGCCGTCGCCGCCGTCCATCAGGAAATCGATGGTTGCCATCCTGTAGGTACGGTTGATATCGAAGGGCTGGCCGCCGATCTGCAGGGAGACGATTTCGCCGCCCCTGGCCACCAGCGCGACATTGCTGAGCGCTTCCGGCCGAACGGCCATCTGTTTGAAGAACTTCAGCAGGTCGCTTCCCTTGATGTCGAAAATGACGATGTGGTTCTCGAAGGGGAAGATGGAGAAGATATCATAGACGCGGACCGCTCCCTTGGGCAGGCTGGTCCGGATGCCTCCGAAGTTGGTCAGGCCCACGTCCACGTGCTGGCCGCACGCCTTTTCTGCAGTTTCCCGAATGATGTCGACGGCGAAGTTTGAGAGGCCGCTTTCGGGGCGCGCCTTCTCGTATTCCGCTTCACTGTAACCGATGATCTCCTGCAGAGGCGCGACCAGCGGACTGTATTTCTCGATGATTTTGGCGATGGTCCGGTCCGTTCCGTTGTCGAACCGGCTGTCCATCTGCACAGTACACCAGTTGTACCGGACCTGGGCTGAAACCGTCGCCGGAATCAGCGTCAGCAGCGCGAACAGGAAGATGAGTCGTTTGATGCTCATGGTTATGGGATTATTTGATTATTCTTTCATGCGAATCCAGTGCCACAAATCCTTGAACGAGGATTTTTTGCCGTACATCAGGATGCCGGCCTTGTAGATCTTGGCGGAGACCCACGCGGTGCCCAGGAAGGTCAGGGCCAGAAGAACCAGCGAGAGAATCAGCTGCCATGCCGGCACGATTCCGAAGGGGATGCGGGCCAGCATCACCATCGGGGATGTCCATGGAATGATGGAGGCCCAGATGGACAGCTGGCTGCCCGGATGCTCGAAGGTATGGAGCATGATAAAGAGTCCGATGATCAGCGGCAGCGTCAGCGGCAACTGCAGCTGCTGGGTGTCTGCTTCGTTGTCCACGGCCGACCCGACTGCGGCGAACATCGCCGCGTAGAGCAGGTAGCCCAGCAGGAAGTAGAGCAGGAAGCACCCTACGATGTATCCCCAGTTGAGGTTGCGGATCTGGGCGACCATCTTCAGCGCTTGCGGAGCATTGTCGTCGGCAGCGGCCTGCGTGAGCAGGTCCAGGTTGTCCGGATGGACGCCCACCGACGGATCGGCGGCCATTTGCATCAACTGTTCCGTGTTTCCGAGCGAGCCCATCAGTTTCGGACCTGCGGCCCCCATCACGCCGCCGGCAATCGCGGCGGTCAGGCCGATCCAGATGGCGAACTGGGTCAGGGCGACCAAAGCTACACCTACGATCTTACCGATCATCAGATCGACACTGTTTACCGAGGAGACGACAACCTCCACCACGCGGCTGCTCTTTTCATCAATCACGCTTCGCATCACCATCGTGCCGAACATGAAGACAAACATGTAGATGAGGAAGCTCATTACATAGGAGAGAATCATGTAAATCTCCACGGAATCCTCTTCTGCCTTGCCGTCCTCTTTGAGCGTGAGGGTGTTCAGCCGGATGTCAGTCTTGACGTCGGCCATAATCTCCTCCAGGTTGTTGATGTTGTAACGCGTCAGCTTGCGGTCCTCCACCGCTTTGTTGACGGTGCTGCTGACAGCCGACTTGATCTCCATGTTGAGCGGCTCCTTGGAGTAGGTGGTGACGGAAACTTCATCTTTCTCGTTGAAATCCGAGATGTCCACGATGGCATAAAGATCCATCTCCTTGAAGAGCTCTTTCATCAGGTCGAGGGTCTCGCCTTCGGCGGCCAGTTCGTAGCGGGCGTTGCCGCTGTCTTCGAAACGGGCGGCGATTTCGCCGGTGCCGTCGATAATCTTGACTTTCTGTTCACCGCCGCCGCCCCAGAGCATGATGAGGGCCGGCACGCAGATCAGCGCGCCGAACAGCACCGGCGTGAGGAGGGTGGTGAGGATAAAGGATTTCTTGCGGACGCGTACCGCATATTCATGTCCGATGACCAGGCCGATTTTTGAAATGTTCATACGTCGCTCCTCCTATTCTTTGTCGGTGACCAGTTTGATGAAGATATCGTTCATGCGCGGAACCAACTCCCGCCAGGAGTGGATGGTAACACCCCGGTCGAGCACTTCGCGCAAGGCGGCGTTGGTATCGCCTTCAACATCGAGAATTTCGGTATGGCGGCCTTCGGCGTCGCTGTAGATAAGCTCCACGCGGTTATCGCCGTACTGCCTGCGAATCGTATCGGTCTGCCCGGAAACCACAACCTTCGAACGGTTGATCAGGGCAATCTCGTCGCAAAGCTCCTCGACGGATTCCATGTTGTGGGTGGAGAGGATAATGGTGGCACCCTCGTCCTTCAGGCGCAGGATTTCGTTGCGGATCAGCTGGGCATTGACCGGATCGAAGCCGGAGAAGGGTTCGTCGAGGATCAGCAGTTGCGGCCGGTGAAGAACGGTGGTGATGAACTGTACCTTCTGGGCCATACCCTTGGAGAGTTCTTCCACCTTCTTGTTCCACCAGTTCTGGATGCCGAAACGGACAAACCACTTCTTAAGTTCCGATGTGGCTTCCGCGGAGGTCATTCCGCGCAGCCGGGCCAGGTAGAGGCACTGCTCGCCCACTTTCATCTTCTTGTAGAGGCCGCGTTCCTCGGGCAGGTAGCCGATCGAGCGGACCATTTCGTCGGTCATGGGGACGCCGTTGTACCAGACGCTGCCAGCGGTGGGGATGGTAATCCGGTTGATGATGCGGATCAGGGTCGTCTTGCCGGCGCCGTTCGGCCCCAGTAATCCGAAAATCTTGCCCTCCGGAATCTCCAGGTTGATATCCTGGATGGCGGTGAAGTCGCCGAACCGTTTGGTAATATTTTTGCACTCTAGCATATTCGGGATTGAATTAGCGTGTTCAAACTACAAAAATACTTATATTTGTAATATAATAACTCTATGCTTATGGAAAATAAAGGCAAAGTTTCTCTGGGCCTGGCCATCATGGTAGGCCTGATTTTTCTGGGTTTGATGCTTCCCCGCACCGCCCGCGAATTCCGTTCCTTTGAACGGACCGTCAGTGTCAAAGGACTGTGCGAACGCGAAGTTCCCGCCGACAAGGTTATCTGGCCGGTGGTCTACAAAGTGGTGGGCAACGACCTGGGTTCGGTCTATCGCTCCATCGAGAATAAAAAGGATATCATCATCTCCTTCCTGAAGAAAGGCGGAATCGACCCGCAGGACATCTCGGTTTCCGTTCCCTCCCTGTCAGACAAGGATGCCCAGGAGTACGGCGGCAACACGCGACTCTATCGCTATGTGGCGACCTGCACCATCACCGTCTGCTCCACGGAAGTGGACAAAGTGCTCTCCCTGATGGCCGCACAGAGCGAACTGCTCAGCAGGGACATCATCCTGGACAGCGGCTGGGAGTCCACCCCTCAGTTCCTCTTCGAGGGTTTGAACGAGATTAAGCCCGAGATGATCGAGGAGGCCACGAAGAACGCCCGCCAGGTGGCTGAAAAGTTCGCCAAGGACAGCGGCAGTTCGCTGGGCAAGATCCGCACCGCTTCGCAGGGTACCTTCAGCATCGAGGCCCGCGATAGCAATACGCCGCAGACCAAGAAGGTCCGCGTCGTGACCTCGGTCACCTATTACCTCAAGCGATAAGGCTTTTACCGGCGTTCGATCTTGAGCTGCTGGATAGCGCTCTTTCCCTCGCCGGTCCGGACATAGAGCGTGACCTGGAAGGTCTCGCCGCCCGCGTGAAGGACTCCGATTGCATAGCGCATCGGGGCCTTTCCGCTTTTATGGACAATCTCGAACGATTTGGGCGTATAATCCGCAAAGAAATCCTTCATGATGCGGCGGGCCTGGTTGCGGGAACAGTTGCTGTTCGAACCGAGCAGGTCCAGTTCCAGATTGTCTGCAAACCAGGCGGAGAGGCTGTTGTAATCTCCGGCCTGAAAATACTTGCTGATGGGGGTAAAGAGATCCTGGCTGGCAGCCGGGACGAGACCTGCCGGGACCGTGTTCTGGCTCCGGGCGGGAGTCGCGGCGAGCAGCAGCGCGAGCAGGGGAAGCAATCGATACAGTTTCATAACAGCGGAAAGCGGACGAAACCGTTGCAAAAATCAAGCCACGCCATGCGTTGAAAAACGGACAAAAAACATTACCTTTACAAGTCAATACTCGCGCACATGAAGCTGAAGTTGATTCTGGTCGGTAAAACGGTAGGCGCTCCGCTCAAAGAGGGGATTGCCGACTATGTGGGCCGCCTGAAGCATTATGCAGCCTTTTCCGTCGAGGAGATCCCCGAACTGAAGCAGGTTTCCGCACTCTCGCGCGGCCAGATCAAGGAGCGCGAAGGGGCGCTGATCGCCGCACGGCTCAAGGATTCGGACTACGTGATTCTGCTGGACGAGCACGGACGGCGCTTCACCTCCGTCAGTTGGGCACGGGATTTGGAACAGAAGCTGCTGCACGGCTCGCGGGACCTGGTCTTTGTCGTAGGCGGCGCGTACGGTTTTTCCAAACAGATGTCCGACCGTGCCGACGAACTGCTTTCGCTCTCCGAAATGACTTTCTCCCACCAGTTGGTGCGCCTGGTGTTTGTGGAACAGCTCTACCGCGCATTCACGATTATCCGGGGAGAACCCTACCACCACGAATAGATGAAAACGAAGCGTGTCTTTTCCTCGCGTCCCGGACGCCTGCTCTCCCGCTACCTGGTTGAAATGCTGGGCGCGCTGGCCATTCTCCTTTTCGTCTTTTCGTTCCATTCCCGCAGCTACGAATCGCAGCTCGCCTCGCGTGTCGCCCGGATCGAAAGGGCGCTGCAGGGGAGGGAGCGGATCATCGAGGGCTATATCCGCAACGCGCTCTCCCAGTCGGCCGACGTCTGTCTGGACATGGACGATCTGCCCGACGACATGGTGCTCTACAAGTACAACCTGGACACGCTCCATTCCTGGATCAACGAATTTCCCATCCAGCACGACGACCGGGACATCTATCCCGGTTCCTATCGCCTGGGAATGGCCTCCGAATCGGAAAACGGCATCTATCCACTGGCGAGTCTGGGCGATCAGTGGCAGTATCTGGACCTGGGTGAAAAACACTATATTGTCAGCAAATGGTATTCCACCTCGCGCCGGGTGAAGATTGTCGCCGGCATCCAGGTGGACCGGCTGCCCCTCGGGCACTATTTCCACCTTGCGGAGGTGACGGAGAATCCGCCGGCTGCCGTGCATGCAGCCGACGGCACGCCGGTCTTCTCCATCGTGGCCGATTCTCCCACGGCATTCTCTTCGATGGGGCGGCTGTTGAAGTGGCTCTCCTTCCTGCTGGCTGCCCTGGCGCTCTTCGCCCTCCATTTCAGGCACCCTTCGTGGCGGACCTTCGGCATTGCGTTTGTCGGGCTGACTCTGCTGCGTCTTGCGGCCGTCCTGCTGGCAGGGCAGTATGCCCACAGCTTCCCGCTCTTTTCGCCCACCCTCTACGCCGACAGTGCCCTGTTCCCGACGCTCGGCGATTTCCTGCTCAATAACGTCTACGTGGCCTCGGTGGCCTACCTGCTCTTTGCGCTCCGGTTTCCGATGCTGCGCAGGGTGGAGCGCCGCGGCCGGAAGGTCCCTGTCCTGCGGATCCTGGCCCCGTTGCTCATGCTGTCTGCAGCCGCTGCACTGGCCGTCTACCTCTACCTGGCGCTCCGGTCGCTGATCATGAATTCCAGCCTGGTGCTGGAGCCCTTCCGGATCAACGAGTTCACAGGCGCAACGCTGCTCTGCTACGGAACCTTCGCAATGCTTGCCCTCGCCTTGCTCCTGACCTTGCAAACCGCCTTGCTGCTGACCCGGCGTTTCCGGCGCGTCTCCCTCTTCTCCTGGCGGAACATTATCCTGAGCAGTGTCTTCTTCGCCCTCTTCTTTGTGGTGGCGGAGACTGTTTTCGGGGTGGAACGGGAATATGAAAGCAACCGTGTGACCACCGCCAAACTGGCCGTGGAACACGACCTGCCCTTTGAGTTCTACCTCCGCACAGTCGAGCAGGAGATTGCTGAAGACCCCTTTATCGGGGCCCTCGTGGGCGTCAAGGCCGGCGAGTTGATCCGCAACAGGCTCATAGACCGCTATTTCTACAAGGATCTTCTTGACCGTTACAACGTGACGATCTCCGTCTGCGCCTCCGGAGACTATATCGCTCCCGGCAGCCAGTCGGATCCCGCGCTCTGCTTCCCATTCTATTATGATATGGTCAGCACGCGGGGGATGCGGCTCGACCAGAGCGTCCATTTCTGGCAGATCAACAACTACGACGGCAAGTTGACCTACCTGGGCCAGTTCCAGTACTACAGTCAGGAAGGCCGGGATGTCCGTCGCCTCTTCCTTGTCTTTACGTCCAAGCACCGCAGCACGGAATCGGCGATCGGCGCCCTTCCGGGCCGCTACTCAGTGGCTTGCTACAACGATCACCGGCTCGTTACCGCGGAGGGCAGCGTCAGCTATCCGGTGTCGCTTCCGGAAGAATACAAGATGGGGTACTCGATGGTTACCCGCGGAGGTACGGTCCACTTCATCAACCGTTATTCGGAAGGGAACGCGACGATTCTCTCGCGTCCGTCGCGTCCCTGGCTTCCCTATCTGGTCTCCTTCTCCTACCTGCTGATTTTCTTCGGGATTGTCCTGATTGTCTTCACTTCCGGTGATGCGCGCGGCCGCTTCCTCGACCTGCCCAAGCACTCCATCAAACGGAAAATCACCCTGCTGACCACCGGCGTAATGCTGGTGACGCTGGCTGCGGTCGGCGGCACGGCCGTCTTTTACAACAGCAATTTCCGGCACAATGCCAATGTCTCCTTTATGGAGGAACGGATGGCCGCCGTGCAAGGTGCGCTGGCCGAACAGTGCCAGTATTATTCCGATTCTGAAGCGCTCTCCTCGCCTGAATTCATCGCGGCGGTCCGCCATCTCTCAGAGGTGACCCGCTATGAAATCAGTGTCTACGATACCCGGGGTTCTCTGGTCTATACATCCAATCCCGAAGACGCCGGTGTCCGTCCGGTCAGCTACCGTCTCAGCCATCACGCTTTTCACGAGATTGTCCACATGCACGCTACCCGCTTCTCCGAGGTGGTGGAGGAGGGCTCCCGGAACTATTATGCCGTCTACGCGCCCATCTTCAATGTGGACGGCGAACTGGTGGGCATCGTCTATGTCCCGTACCGTTCCCGGACATCCGGCTCTGTGACAGGCCACACGCTGGTGATGCTCGTGAACCTCTATCTCGTGCTGATCATCGCGTCGCTCATTATCGGCGTGCTGCTGTCGAATTCGATGTCCCGGCCCATCCGCAACCTGCGCGACCAGATGCGCGCCGCTGCGGCTTCTCCCGGCAAGCTGAACCATATTCCTTATAAGAATACGCGCGACGAGCTGGGTGTACTGGTGCGGTCGTACAACGATATGATCGACGCGCTCGAGGAGAGTACCCGCGCACTGGCCCAGAGCGAGCGCGAGCAGGCATGGAAAGAGATGGCGCGCCGGATTGCCCATGAGATCAAGAACGCGCTCAGCCCGATGCGCCTGACCATCCAGCACCTGATCCGCCTCAAGCAGCGCGGCATCCCCGGCTGGGAAGACAAGGTAGACCAGATCGGCAGCAGCCTGATCAGCCAGATCGACATCCTTGCAGAAACCGCTTCCGAGTTCTCCGCGATTGCCCGGACGGCCGACGACGTGACGGGTGAAGTGGATATCAATGCGGTTCTCCGCGAGCAGATGATTATCTTCGACAACCGCGACAATATCGCCATCAAGTACCGTTGCCGTGTTTCCGAACCGGTGGTCCAGGGACGCCGCAAGCAGCTTTCACGTGTCTTTACGAACCTGATTACCAATGCGATTCAGGCAATCGAAGAGTCCCAGGGGAAGGGGCGTATCAACATCTCCCTGACCGAAGAGCCTGCTGATCAGGGGCGCAAGTGTTATGTGGTCCGCGTGGAGGACGACGGCCCCGGCGTTCCGCCTGAGAATGTGGACCGGATCTTTACCTCGAACTTCACCACCCGTTCCGGCGGATCCGGTCTGGGCCTCTCCATCTGCAAGGGCATCATCGAGCAGACGGGCGGCACCATCGAGTGTGGCCGCTCCGACACCCTGGGAGGCGCCTGCTTCACCGTACGGTTCTACGTTGAGGCGTAACCGCTATTTCTTTCGCAGATAAATCTCCATCGTGCAGCCCGTGAAGTCATAGTGGCTGCGGAGTTTGTTTTCCAGATACCGCTTGTAGGGATCGCGGATGTACTGCGGCAGGTTGCAGAAGAAGGCAAAAGCCGGGAACTTCGTGGGTAACTGCGTGATGTACTTGATCTTGATGTATTTCCCCTTCCATGCCGGCGGCGGATAGTTCTCCACCTCCTGCAGCATCACCTCGTTCAGTTCCGAGGTGGGAATGCGGCGGCTGTAGTTGGAATAGACCCGGTTGGCGGCGTTCAATACGTCCAGGATGCGCTGCTTGTTCAGGACCGAGGTGAAAATGATGGGAATGTCGTTGAAGGGAGCCAGGCGGGCCCGGATGCCTTCCGTGTACTCCTTCATGGTGTTGGCGCTCTTGTCTTCCACCAGGTCCCATTTGTTGACCACCACGACACACCCCTTGCGGTTGCGCACGATCAGGTTGAAGATAGACATATCCTGGGCTTCGATACCGGTGGTGGCATCTACCATCAGGATACAGATGTCCGACTCCTCGATGGCTTTGATGGAGCGGAGTACCGAATAGAATTCGAGGTCTTCGCGGACTTTGCTCTTGCGGCGTACGCCGGCGGTGTCCACGAGGATGAATTCGTGGCCGAACTTGTTGTAATGCGAGGAGATGGAATCACGGGTGGTGCCGGCCAGCGGCGTGACAATATTGCGTTCCTCGCCCAGCAGGGCGTTGGTCAGCGAAGATTTGCCTACGTTCGGCTTGCCCACGATCGCGTAGTGCGGCAGGTCGGCGTTGTCTTCCTCGGCCACGGAATCCTTGGGAAGCAGGCGGACCACCTCGTCGAGCAGGTCGCCGGTGCCGCTGCCCGTTGCGGAGGCAATGCACCAGGGCTCTCCGAGTCCGAGCGCGTTGAACTCGTAGGTATCGTACATCCGTTCGCTGGTGTCCACCTTGTTGACGGCCAGTACGACCGGTTTCTTGCTGCGGCGCAGGATCTTGGCAATCTCGGCGTCGAAGTCGGTGATGCCGGTGCCCACCTCGGTGAGGAAGAGCACGAGGTCGCACTCTTCGATCGCGATCATCACCTGCTTGCGGATTTCTTCCTCGAAGATGTCGTCCGAATTGACGGTGAAACCGCCCGTATCCACCACGGAGAACTCCGTGCCGCACCATTCGCAGCGGCCGTAATGGCGGTCGCGGGTGACGCCGGCCGTCTCATCGACGATGGCTTTGCGGGTACCGACGAGTCGGTTGAAGAGGGTGGACTTGCCTACGTTCGGGCGTCCTACGATAGCTACGAGGTTCATGGCTGTCTAGATTGAAGGGGTTGCGTAAGCGATCACATCGTCGCGGGTAATCACGGGCCCGCAGAGAATCATCAACCGTTCGGTTACGTTGCGAAGTTCGCGGATATTGCCGGTCCATGGCAGTTCCTGCAGGGCGGCGAGTGCTTCCGGCGCAATGGTTTTCGGGGCGATGCCCATCTCTTCGCTCACCTGGGCGATAAAGTGATTCACAAGTACCGGAATGTCTTCCTTGCGCTCCGAGAGGCTCGGAACGTGAATGACGATCACGCTCAGGCGGTGATAAAGGTCTTCGCGGAAATTGCCTTCCGCGATCTCATGGGTCAGGTTTTTATTGGTTGCGGCCACGACGCGGACATTCACGGGAATATCCTTGTCGCTGCCCACGCGGGTCAGTTTGTTCTCCTGCAGCACGCGGAGCACCTTGGCCTGGGCGGCCAGGCTCATGTCGCCGATCTCGTCCAGGAAGAGCGTTCCGCCTTCCGCCTGCTCGAATTTCCCCTTGTGCTGCTTGACGGCGGAGGTGAAGGAGCCCTTTTCGTGGCCGAAGAGTTCGCTCTCGATCAGTTCGCCCGGGATGGCGGCGCAGTTGACTTCGATGAAGGGGCCGCCTGCGCGCTGGCTGCGGTCGTGAATCTGGCGGGCCACCAGTTCCTTGCCGGTACCGTTGCTGCCGGTGATCAGTACGCGGGCGTCGGTCGGCGCCACGCGGTCAATGATCTCCTTGATATGGTTGATGGCGGCAGATTCGCCGACAATCTCGTATTTGGAACGGACCTTCTTCTTGAGGGTGCGCGTCTCCTTGACCAGGCTGGTCTTCTCGGTGGCGTTGCGGATGGAAATCATCATCCGGGAGATGTCCGGCGGCTTGTTGAGGTAGTCGTAGGCTCCCTTCTTGATGCAGCTGACGGCATCTTCGATATCGCCGTGGCCGGTCAGCATGATGACGGGCGTCTCGCAGCCGGCGGCGGCAAGTTCGTCCAGCACGCCGTGGCCGTCGAGCACCGGCATCTTGATGTCGCAGAAGATGGCGTCGAAATCTCCGGCGAGCGCCAGGTCCACTCCTTCGCGGCCGTTGGCGGCCGTTGCAACCTCGCATCCCTCGAGCGTCTCGAGGTCTTCCTTGAGGATCATCCGGATGGGTTCGGCGTCGTCGATAATCAGAATCTTCATGGCTTCTTGGATGAGGATTGATTTGCAAAGATAGCGTTTTTTGGCTAAATTTGTGGACCGATTAGAACGCTGCTTTATGCCCAACATCATCATCGCCATCGACGGCTTCTCCTCCACGGGAAAAAGTTCCTTTGCAAAACTGATTGCTGCCCGCCTGGGCATTCTTTACCTCGATTCCGGTGCCATGTACCGCGCTGTCACACTTTATGCGCTTAACAGTGGCTATATTGCTGCAGACCATACGATTGATGAGCCTGCCCTGAAGGCTGACCTGGATGCCGGCAAGGTGGAGATCGCCTTTGTCCGCAACGAGGATACCGGCAAGTACGGCATCTGGCTCAACGGCGCCGACGCGGAGACGCGCATCCGCCAGCTGGACATTTCCGGCAACGTGAGCTATATCGCCGTCATCCCCTTCGTGCGCAACTTCGTGGACAATCTGCTCCACCGCTACGGTGCGGACGGCTGCGTGATGGACGGCCGCGATATCGGTACCGCCGTCTTTCCCAACGCCGACCTCAAAATCTACATGACGGCAGACCCGGCCATCCGGGCCCAGCGCCGGCTGGACGAGATGAAGGCCAAGGGCGAAACGGCCAGTTTCGAAGAGGTGCTCCAGAACGTGAAGGAGCGCGACTATATCGATTCGCACCGCGCGATGAATCCCCTGCGCAAGGCCGACGACGCCCTGGAGTTGGACAACAGTCACATGACCTTCGACGACCAGATGCAGTGGCTCGGCGGCATCCTCAAGGAGCGTTTCGGTATCGACTTCTGAGATGAACATTACCGTTGAAATCGATCCAGGCAGCGGCTTCTGCAACGGAGTGGTCCGGGCCGTCCGCCAGGCGGAAGAGTATCTCTCCCGTGAGAAGCGGCTCTATTCGCTGGGCGCGATCGTCCACAACTCGCTTGAACTGGAACGGCTGAAGGCCAAGGGGCTGGAGATTCTGGAACTGGACGATGTCCGCACCCTTCACGACGAGACGCTCCTGATCCGGGCGCACGGCGAACCCCCCGCTACCTATGCGCTTGCGGCCGCCAACGGCATCCGTATCATCGACTGCACCTGCCCGGTGGTGCTTCAACTGCAGCAGAAGGTCAAGGAGGTATACCGCGGAATGAAAGATTCCGGCGGCCAGGTGGTGATCTTCGGAAAACGGGGTCACGCCGAAGTCAACGGCCTGGTGGGCCAGACTGAGGGTACCGCATTGGTAATAGGCAGCCTGGAAGAGGTGGAACGGATCGATCCTTCGCGGCCGGTCGCCCTCTTTTCGCAGACCACCAAAGATCCGGACGAATATGCGCGGGTTTGCCGGGCGGTGGAGACGCGGTGCAACCACACGGTAGTATTCGACACCATCTGCCGGCAGGTGGCTTCGCGCCACAAATCGCTCGTCGCTTTCGCCCGTGCCCACTCCGTAATCCTCTTTGTCAGCGGGAAGGAGAGTTCGAACGGCAAAGTGCTGTTCGACCTGTGCCGGAGCGTGAATCCCCGCTCCCGCTGGTTGGAAGACGCTTCTCAGATCGACCCTTCGTGGTTCAGCGAGGGCGACACGGTGGGTGTCTGCGGCGCCACCTCCACCCCCAAGTGGCAGCTTGAGGAGACGGCCGCCAAAGTTTCTTCACTATTTTGCTGATTTTTCCTATTTTTGCAACCTCGAAACATTTTTTTAACAGATATACAATTCTTTTATGGCAACAACTGCTGATTTCAAGAACGGTCTCTATCTCGATTTTGAAGGAAAGCCCTGCTCTATCGTATGGTTCCAGCATGTCAAACCGGGTAAGGGTCCCGCCTTTGTCAAATCCAAACTGCGCAACCTCGAGAACGGCCGAATTCTGGAGAAGACCTGGAACGCGGGCGAGAAGATCGACGTGATTACCGTCGAACACCGCGAGTATCAGTTCCTCTACGCAGAGGAGGATGTATTCAACTTCATGAACACGGAAACCTTCGACCAGATTCCCATCCCCAAGTATCTCGTAGAGAATTCTGACCTGATGAAAGAGGGCCAGGTGGTCCAGATGGTTTTCCACGTGGACGGCGATGATGAGAAGTGCCTTACCTGCGAACTCCCGACCTACGTGGAGCTCCGCGTCACCTATACCGAACCGGCTGTCAAGGGCGATACCGCATCGACCAACGCACTCAAAGAAGCTACGCTGGAAACCGGTGCCAAAATCATGGTTCCGCTCTTCATCCAGACCGACGAACTGATCCGCGTCAATACGACGGACCGTTCCTATGGCGAGCGAGTAAAGTAACGGCTACTCTGCCGACTTTTCTACTTCGTCCAGAAAGACGAAATTCTTAGGGTGTCGTCCTACGACACCCATTTTTTTGTACATCTTTTGAATGGCCACCACGTCGGCGCGGGCATCCGATGTGCATTCGAACCGCTCGCCGATTCCCACGCGTTTCGTCCCCCAGTCGATAAAAGAGATATAGACCGGAACCCCGGCTTCGCGGGCAATGGTGTGGAATCCGGTCTTCCAGTTCCTGACGGGATCGCGGGTGCCTTCAGGGGCGAGGCCCAGGGCCATTTCGTCGCGGCTGTTGAAAGCGTCGATCACGCTCTTCACCGTGCCGGTCGGGTGCGAACGGTCAATGTGGATTACGCCCACGCTGTCCAGCAGTTTCCGGAAGGGCCACCGGTAGAAGGCGTCTTTGACGATGATGGCGGTCTTCATTCCTACCGAACGGCAGTAAATCCAGGCTACGAAAAAGTCGGCGATGCTGGTGTGGGGCACACCCAGAAAAATGCATTTTTTGTCGGGCGCAGGGCCACCGATGCCCTTCCAGCCCATGAGTCGAAGCAGTACCTTGGCTGTTTTTGCTCGCATTATTGGTCTTCCTCCGTGTTTTCAATCTCGCTGCGGAGATTGGTGCGGATAAACTTCTGGCGGGTGGGGGTATTGTTTCCCATGTAAAATTCAATCAGGTCGGCGATCTTGTCCTCACCGGTCAGGCGAACCATCTCCAGCCGGATGTCTTTGCCTATGAAGCCCTTGAATTCGTCCGGGGAGATCTCGCCGAGTCCTTTGAACCGGGTGATTTCGGCGTTGCGCCCCAACTTCTTGAGGGCCTCTTCCTTCTCGGCGCTGTTGTAGCAGTAGAAGTTGTTCTTCTTGTCGCGGACGCGGAAGAGCGGGGTCTGGAGAATATAGAGGTGACCGGCGCGGACCACGTCGGGATAGAACTTCAGGAAGAAGGTCAGCATCAGCAGGCGGATGTGCATGCCGTCCACGTCGGCATCGGTTGCAATCACGATGTTGTTGTAGCGCAGGCCGTCCACGCCCTCCTCAATGTTGAGGGCGGACTGAAGCAGGCAGAGCTCCACGTTCTTGTCTACGTAAAGGTCTTTCTTCGAGGCCTTTGCGCAGTTGAATGGCTTGCCCATCAGGCTGAAGACCGCCTGGGTGTTGGCGTCGCGGCTCTTGGTGATGGAACCCGACGCGGAGTCACCCTCGGTGATGAAGATGGTGGTCTCGTCGGAGAGGGGACTGCGGTCTCCGTAATGGATCTTGCAGTCGCGCAGCTTCTTGTTGTGGATGCTGGCTTTCTTGAGGCGCGCCTTGGTCTTCTTGCTGATGCTCGAGATGGCGTTGCGCTCGCGCTCCGAATCCTGAATCTTCTTCAGGATGATATCGGCCACGTCGAGATTCTTGTGAAGGTAGTTGTCCAGGTCGGCCATCAGGAAGTCGGACATCTCCTTGACGATGGTCGGGCCGTGGGTGCCCACCTGCTTGTTCTGCCACATGTATTTTGATCCGAGCTGCACCTTGGTCTGCCCTTCGAATTCGGGCTCCTGGATGCGGACGCTCACGGCGCCGATGATGCCCTGGCGGACATCGACCGGGTTGAAATCTTTCTTGTAGAAGTCCTTGAGAACCTTGGCAATCACCTCCTTGAAGGCGGAGAGATGCGTACCGCCCAGGGTGGTGTTCTGGCCGTTCACGAACGAGTAGATGTTCTCGCCGTAGCCGTTTCCGTGGGTGAAAGCCACCTCGATATCCCCGGTTTTCAGGTGGATCGGGGCGTAGAGCGGTTCCTCGTCGATCGTTTCGTTCAAAAGGTCCAGCAGACCGTTTGTCGATCGGTACTCCTGGCCGTTGAAGGTGAGGCGCAGCCCCACGTTGAGGTAGGAGTAGTTGCGGAGCATCGTCTCGATATACTCGAGGTTGTACTCGTAGGGCTCGAAGAGGGTGCCGTCGGGGATGAAGGAGACCAGCGTGCCGTTGCGCTCCGACGTGGGAACAGGGGTGAAGTCAGGCGTGACCAGCTTGCCGCGGCAGTATTCCAGGCGGAGGGTTTCGCCGTCGCGGAAGCTCTGGACGATAAACTGCGAAGAGAGGGCGTTGGCGGCCTTGAGACCCACGCCGTTCATACCTACGGACTTCTGGAAGACTTTGTTGTCGTATTTGGCGCCGGTATGCAGCTTGCTCACCGCGGCGTCCAGGTTGTTCATTCCGGTCTTGGCGTTGATGCCGAAGGGAATGCCGCGGCCATAGTCGCGGATGGCAATCTGCTTGTCCGTGATGGTAATGTTGATCTGCTTGCCGAATCCCGCTGAAAATTCGTCCACGGAGTTGTCGATAATCTCCTTCATCAGCACGTACATACCGTCGTTCGGAGCGGTGCCGTCACCCAGACGGCCGATGTACATACCGGGGCGGAGGCGGATATGCTCGATATCCTCGAGATGCGTCATGCTCTCGTCTCCGTACTCCAGCGGCTGCAGCTGTAACTCTTCGTCTTCGATCTCTTTCATCTGCTGTTCCTGAAAAATGACCTGCAAAGGTAAGAAATTTATTTGTAAATCCCCTCGGGGCCGATGCGGTCCAACCATACGGGTTCGCGGTCCACGTCGTTGAAAGTGACGTCGATCCGGTAGTTCGCCTTCCCCAGTGCCATTTTATCGATGAACCACATCAGGGCGTCGTATTCCTTGATGATTTTTGTGGAAACGACATGCCCTTCATCCTTGTAGCGCAGGGCGATGTAGGGATAGCCCGCCTTTTCGAACCGCTTGATGAGCGGCTTCGCGCCGAAGAAACCCAGTTTGAAGAGCCGGATGGAACCGTAGGTGACCAGCCGGTCCGCCGTGCCGTGCAGGAAGAAGGTGGGAGCCGGTGGATGGACGCGGTATTTGACGGCACCGTCGCTCGAGAAGATGGCGCCCGCGAAGGATACCACGCCCGCAAAGCGGAAGTCCGCCGGAATCTGTGCGGTCATCGGCGTGCGGTTGCCCAGTTCATAGTCTGCCTGCAGGGCGGTGATGGCCCCGGCGCTGCTGCCCACGAGGATAATCTTTTCCGGGTCCACGCGCAGGTCGGATGCGTTTTTCAGGATGCAGTCCAGCGCGCGGAACAGGTCTTCTGCGGCCATTTGGATGGCATTCCGGGTAGGCTTGATCATCCCCATCTTTCCGTGGCTGACAAACCCTTTCAGCCCCAGCCGGTAATCGATGGCGAAGGCCACGAATCCGTCGTCGGCCAGCTTGCGGCAGAAGGCGCGTGTCGATTCCGCTTTCTGGTTGTTCTCGGTGAATCCGCCGCCGTAGATGAAAATGACGCACGGGTGAGCGGGCCCGGCATCTTGCGGCGCATAGAGGTCCATGCCCAGAATCAGGCTGTCGTCCACTGCGTAGACAATGCTGCGGTCGGGTTCTTGCGAAAAAGCGGTAAAACAGGTCAAAGAGGTGATAATCAAGAGGCTGAAAAGTCGTTTCATCGAGGCATCCATTTTGGTTTCCAAATGTAGAAAATTAATCGTAATTTTGCAGATTAGTCAAGACGAAATATTGATACAAACAAAAAACGACCCCATAATTCAATCCGCTAACAATGGCTAACAAACTCTTTACTGAATTCCCTCCTGTTTCAACCGAACAGTGGGACGAGGTAATCATCAAAGACCTCAAGGGGGGCGACTACGACAAGAAGCTCGTCTGGAAAACCCATGAGGGATTTGCAGTGAGGCCTTATTACCGTGCCGAGAATCTCAAGGACTTGAAATTCCTGGGCACGCTTCCGGGCGAGTTCCCCTTCGTCAGAGGAAACGTCCCCACCAACGAATGGCTGACGCGTCAGGACTACTGCCTCTGTGAAATCGGCCCTGAAAAGGCCAACAAACAGGCCCTGGACGGCCTGATGAAAGGCGTTCAGTCCGTCGGCTTCTGCATTGACGAGCGCAAGCCGCTCACCGTGGCAGACTACAAAAAGCTTCTCAAGGGTATTTCGCTCCCGGCCGTAGAGGTAAACTTCTGCGAAGTGCGTCCCAAGGTGGCTGAGGAGACCATCTCCAACTTCCTCGCCTATGTCGAGGGCGAGGGCGTGAAGCCGGAAGAGGTCCGTGCCTCCTTCGACGTAAGCCCGCTGCACATGCTCACCACCCGCGGCAAGTTCTGCCAGGACAAAGCATACGACATTCTCGCATCCTGCATCAAGGCCGTTGAAAAGTATCCGCAGATCCGGGTCATCAACGTGGAGGCTTACGATTTCAACGACGCCGGCGCCAGCATCGTGCAGGAGCTCGGTTTCGCGCTGGCAATCGGCAGCGATTACCTGGCCGCCCTCACGGACCGCGGACTCGACGTCAACGAGATCGGCCGCCGCATGAAGTTCACCTTCGGCATCAGTTCCAACTACTTTATGGAGATTGCCAAATTCCGTGCGGCCCGCGTGCTTTGGTCCAATATCGTGAAGGACTACGGCGCAACCTGCGGCTGCGCGCAGAAGATTTTCGTCCACGCGGTTACCAGTTCTTGGAACCAGACCGTCTACGATGCCTACGTGAACATGCTCCGCGGAACCACGGAGGCCATGAGCGCAGCCATCGCAGGCGTTCACTCGCTGGAGGTGCTTCCCTTCGACTACGCTTTCCGCGCTCCCGGCGAATTCTCCAACCGCATTGCACGCAACGTGCAGTCCATCCTCAAGGAAGAATCCCGTTTCGACAAGATTATCGATCCTGCCGGCGGTTCCTACTATATCGAGACCCTTACCGCTTCCATCATCGACGCCGCCTGGAAACTCTTCAAGTCGGTAGAGGAGAAGGGCGGTTATACCGAGGCCTTCAAGGCCGGATTCGTCCAGGCTGAAGTCAAGGCTGTCGCTGACAAGAAAGACAAGAACTTCGCGCAGCGCCGCGAAACGATTCTCGGTACCAACCAGTTCCCGAACTTCCTCGAGAAGGCTTCGGACGAGATTACCAAGGAAATCGTCACCGGTGAAGGTACGGGCTGCTGTTCTTGTGGATGCGAAGAAGAGCGCATCGCCGAGCCGTTGCGCAAGTACCGCGCCGCGCAGCCGTTCGAGGCGCTCCGGCTGGCAACCGACCGCAGCGGTCGTCAGCCGGTGGTCTTCATGCTGACCTTCGGCAACCTGGCCATGTGCCGTGCGCGTGCGCAGTTCAGCTGCAACTTCTTCGCCGTAGCAGGCTTTAAAGTGGTGGACAACAACCGCTTTGCAACCATTGAAGAGGGCGTCAAGGCCGCCGTGGCCGCCAAGGCAGACATCGTCGTAGCCTGCTCGGCCGACGACGAATACGCCGAAGCCGTACCGCAGATTGCCGAACTGCTCGGCGACCGTGCCATCCTGGTGGTCGCCGGCGATCCGGAGTGCCGTCCGCAGCTCGAAGAGAAGGGCATCAACCACTACATCCACGTAAAATGCAACATCCTCGATACCCTCAGGGAGTATCAGCAGGCGATGGGCATCAAGCCGCTTTAATTGGGAGGAAGAACCATGAGACCTGATTTCAACAAAGATATCGAATACGCAGGCGCTGCCTCCAAAGGTTGCAACGCCGCCCTGGCAGGCGAAAACTGGCTCGCTCCTGAAAAGATTGAGGTGAAGCCGCTCTATACCGCCAAAGATCTGGAGGGTATGGAGCATCTGAACTATGCCGCCGGCCTTCCTCCGTTCCTGCGCGGTCCTTATTCCACGATGTACGTGAACAAGCCGTGGACCATCCGCCAGTATGCGGGCTTCTCCACCGCTGAGGAGTCCAACGCATTCTACCGCCGCAACCTGGCTGCAGGCCAGAAAGGTCTGTCGGTCGCATTCGACCTGGCCACCCACCGCGGTTACGACGCCGACCACCCGCGCGTAGTGGGTGACGTGGGCAAAGCGGGCGTTTCCATCTGCTCCGTGGAGGATATGAAGGTCCTATTCGACCAGATTCCGCTGGGCAAGATGTCCGTCTCCATGACCATGAACGGCGCCGTCCTTCCGGTGCTGGCCTTCTATATCGTGGCCGGCCTGGAGCAGGGCGTCAAGCTCGAAGAGATGGCGGGTACCATCCAGAACGACATCCTCAAGGAGTTCATGGTGCGTAACACCTATATCTATCCGCCGGAGTTCTCGATGCGCATTATCGGCGACATCTTCGCATTTACTTCCAAGTACATGCCCAAGTTCAACTCCATCTCCATCTCCGGTTACCACATGCAGGAAGCCGGCGCTACCAATGATATCGAGATGGCCTACACCCTGGCCGACGGTATGGACTATATCCGCACCGGTATCAAGGCGGGAATCGACGTGGACGCCTTTGCGCCGCGCCTCTCCTTCTTCTGGGCAATCGGTATGAACCATTTCATGGAGATTGCCAAGATGCGTGCGGCCCGCATGCTCTGGGCGAAGATCGTGAACCAGTTCAATCCCAAGAATCCGAAGAGTCTTTCGCTGCGCACCCACTGCCAGACCTCCGGCTGGTCGCTTACCGAGCAGGACCCGTTCAACAACGTGGCCCGCACCTGTATCGAGGCGATGGGCGCTGCGCTGGGTCATACCCAGAGTCTGCATACCAACGCACTCGACGAGGCTATTGCCCTGCCGACCGACTTCTCCGCCCGTATTGCGCGTAACACCCAGATCTATATTCAGGAAGAGACGCAGGTCTGCCGCAGTATCGACCCCTGGGCAGGTTCCTATTATATCGAGAGCCTGACCAACGAACTGGCCCACAAAGCGTGGGGTCACATCCAGGAGGTCGAAAAACTCGGCGGTATGGCCAAGGCAATCGAGACCGGTATCCCTAAACTCCGTATCGAAGAGGCGGCTGCCCGCAAGCAGGCACGCATCGACTCGGGCTCCGACAAGATTATCGGTATCAACGAGTACCGTCTGGAGCACGAAGATCCCATCGAGATTTTGGACGTGGACAACACCAAGGTCCGCGAAAGCCAGATTGCCCGCCTGAAGGATCTCCGTGCGCACCGCAACGAGGCTGCCGTCCAGGAAGCGCTCGCTGCCATTACCCACGCCGTAGAGACCAAGACCGGCAACCTGCTCGAACTCGCAGTCGAGGCGGCCAAGGTCCGCGCCACCCTCGGTGAAATCTCCGATGCATGCGAAAAGATTGTCGGACGTTATAAAGCAGTTATCCGTATGAACACTGGTGTTTATTCCGCTGAAGTCAAGCAGAACGATCAGTTCGAGCTGGCCAAGAAGATGGTCGCCGACTTCGCCAAGAAGGAGGGCCGTCAGCCCCGTATCATGATTGCAAAACTGGGTCAGGACGGCCACGACCGCGGCGCCAAAGTGGTGGCAACCGGTTATGCCGACTGCGGTTTCGACGTGGATATGGGTCCGCTCTTCCAGACTCCGGAAGAGGCTGCCAAACAGGCGGTTGAGAATGACGTTCACGTGGTGGGCGTCTCCTCGCTGGCTGCCGGCCACAAGACCCTGGTTCCGCAGATCATCGCCGAACTCAAGAAACTCGGCCGCGAAGACATCGTGGTCATCGTGGGCGGTGTGATTCCGGCCCAGGACTATGATGAACTCTACCGTGACGGCGCCATGGCCATCTTCGGCCCGGGTACCCCGGTCGCTACGGCCGCCATCAAGATCATGGAAATCCTGAACCAGAAGTTCGAATAATTCCAGCGCGACATCACATCGCAGCTATCAGCGCGACTGTGCGGTTCAGCAACCGGACGACTCCCTGCAGCAACGCTGCGGGGAGTTTCGTCGGTACTCCGGTGACGGAGGCCAGCAGGGTGAAGGCGGTCAGGTAGAGCGTTGCCGTTACCAGCGGCAGCGTCAGAAGATTCGTAATCAGAAAAAACCGGGGAAAACTCCGGAAGTAGATCCAAACCGGAATACAGGTGACCGCCTGGCAGGAGATGGCCAGCGAAGCTCCCCTCCAGACGGCCGCAAGCGGGCGTATCCGGGTGCGGAGCAGCCCCTTGAGATGCGGGTAAAGGCCAAAGATACCGACGCAGGCCCCGAAGGAGAGCTGGAATCCGATCTCACGCGGTGCCTCGGGGTGAAGCAGTGTAATAATCAGGGCGCTGATTGACAGCGCATTCCACCCATCCCGCGGTCGGTTTGCAAAGGCGGCTCCTTCGTAGATCGTGATCATCAGCACGGCGCGGGAAATCGAGGCGCTCATTCCCGAAAGTAGGGCATAGAACCAGAGGAAACCCAGCACGGCGAGACTGCGGAGCCGCCGTATCCGGGGATTGCCGCCGAAGGGGAAGAAGAGCGCGACAAGCAACTTGTAGAGAATGCCTACGTGCAGTCCGGAGAGAGCCAGCAGGTGGGAGGCTCCGCTTGCGCGGTAATCCCGCTTCGTGGTGCGTTCGAGTTCGCGCTTGTCCCCAAGCCCCAGCGCCCTGACCACGGCCCGTTCGCTGCCGGAGGGAAGCAGGGCGTCGAGCCGGCGGGAGCAGGCCTGCTGTGCGCTGCGGAAACGGGCGTCGAGCCGGCTCTGCACGGCACTCCGACCGGGCAGTCTGGCCGTTTGGACCGCAGCCGCCCCCAGCAGCAGGAATGTGATCAGAATAAGCGCAGATCTGCGTAGGAAAAATGTGCAGGCGGCACAGCCGAGCGCGGCGGAAAGATAGCACCAGGCGGGCAGGGGAATCCATCCTCCCGTCAGGTCTCCGGTGAGAAAAGCCGCCGCGCAAAGAACGATATACCTACCTTGCCTCATAACTGTTCAAAGATAAGAATTAGGTGCAGGTTTTCATCCAAAAAATGGTTAACTTTGCGCAGTTTATTCGATTTTTAACATTAATTCCAGAAATATGATCGTATTAGTATTGAATTGCGGCAGCTCTTCGTTGAAGTACCAGGTGCTTGATATGAAGAGTGATGACAATTATTCCCTGCTCGCCAAAGGTCTCGTCGAGCGCATCGGTGAAAAGATGGGCGCCCTGACCCACCGGGTTCCGGATCACGACAAATACATGGTAGAGATGCCGATTCCCGACCATACGGTAGGTATCAAGGCGGTGCTCGACCTGCTCGTTTCCAAGGAGCACGGCGTTCTGAAGAGCCTCGACCAGATCCAGGCCGTGGGACATCGCGTAGCACACGGCGGCGAATACTTCAAAGGAAGTTCGCTGGTGACCCCCAAGTCGCAGGAAGAGATTGAGAAGCTCTGCGTGCTCGCTCCGCTTCACAACCCGGCAAACCTGTTGGGCATCAAGGCTATCAAAGAACTGATGCCGCAGGTCCCGCAGGTGGCTACCTTCGACACCGCGTTCCACCAGACCATGCCGGATTACGCCTACACCTACGCAATTCCGTACGAGTACTATGAGAAATATGCCGTCCGCCGCTACGGCTTCCACGGCACGAGCCACAAGTTCGTAGCCGCAGCTGCAGCCGCTTTCGCCGGAATCGACCTGAACAACTCCCGCATCATCACCTGCCACCTGGGCAACGGCAGTTCCATCACCGCCGTCAAGGACGGCAAGTGCATCGACACCTCCATGGGCTTTACCCCGCAGGAAGGCGTTCCCATGGGTACCCGCAGCGGTACCGTGGACCCGACCATCATGTCGTACGTGGCTGAGAAAGAGGGCCTTTCTCACAAAGACGTGGAGAAGGTGCTCAACAAGAAGAGCGGTCTGCTCGGCATCTCCGGCATCTCCTCCGACTGCCGTGATATCGAAGAGGCGGCCAATGCGGGCAACGTCCGTGCTTCGCTGGCGCAGCACGTCCTCTGCTACGGCATCAAGAAACTTATCGGTGCCTACACGGCAGCCCTCGGCGGCGTTGACCTGATTGTCTTCACCGGCGGTATCGGCGAGAACTCCGCAACCACCCGTTTCGGCGCTATCCAGGGCCTGGAATACCTCGGCATCGAGTTCGACGAAGAGGTCAACAAGACCATCCACGGCACCGAAGCCATGATTACCAAACCTTCTTCCAAGGTCAAAGTCTGCGTGATGCCGACCAACGAGGAACTGGTGATCGCCCGCGATACGATGAACATTGTCAAATCACTCAAATAATCCAGAATACCATGATCCGCAATTTCGAAGAACTTTTCGAAGCGCTCCGTTCCCGGAGCAAAAAACGTCTCGTCGCTGCATGGGCAGTCGATGACCATACCGTAACCGCAGCCGGCAAGGCAGTCCAGCTTGGAATCGTCGAAGCCACCCTCGTGGGCGACGCCGACAAGATCGCTGCTGTATGCAAGGCCGAGAACATCGATCCCGCCATCTTCACGATCGTCGACAACAAAGACGAACTCAAGAGCATTGCACAGGCTGTCTCGATGGTCCGTAACGGTGAAGGCGACATCCTGATGAAGGGTCTCTGCAGCACGGATAAATACATGCGCGGCATCCTCAACAAGGAAAACGGTCTGCTCCCTCCGAAGGCCGTCCTGAGCCACGTTTCGGTCATCCAGAATCCGAACTACCACAAGTTTATCATCGTCAGCGATATGGCTGTGATCCCGGCACCGGACTTCAAGCAGAAACAGGCTGAGGTCAAGTACCTGGTGAACACCGCAAAGGCCCTCGGTATCGAGAAACCGAAGGTAGCTGCCGTAGCTGCCACCGAGCAGATGCTCGACGGTATGCCCGCTTGCGTGGAGGCTGCCCTGCTGGCCAAGATGGCTGACCGCGGCCAGATTGCAGGCTGCGTGCTCGACGGCCCGCTCGCACTCGACGTTGCGCTTTCCCAGGAAGCTGTCGCCATCAAGAAACTGAAGAGCGAAGTGGCCGGCGATGCCGACTGTCTCCTCTTCCCGAACATCGAATCGGCGAACGTCTTCTACAAGGTCAATACCCAGCTTTGCCCCGGTGTCCGCACCGCTGCCATCGTGGCCGGCGCAGCCGCTCCGTGCGTGCTCTCCAGCCGTGCCGACAGCATCGACACCAAACTCAACTCGATCGCACTGGCGGCAATGACCGCCAAGTAGTCTGTGGCTGAGAAAGTTCCATTGGAGCTTGGGACCGAACCGGTCGGCAAGCTGCTCAAAAAATACGCGTTGCCCGCCATCATTGCGATGGCGGCTTCGTCCATTTATAATATGGTGGACAGTATTTTTATCGGGCAGGGCTGCGGACCGATGGCCATCTCCGGCATGGCGCTCACCTTCCCGCTGATGAACCTTTCGTCGGCCTTCGGAACGCTGGTGGGCGTGGGGGCGGCCACCCTGACGTCTGTGCTGCTGGGACAGAAGAATTACGATACGGCCAAACGTGTGCTGAGCAACGTCTTTATCCTGAACGTGCTCATCGGCGTTATCTTTACGGTCATCTCAATCGTGTTCCTCAATCCCATCCTGCGCTTCTTCGGGGCCAGCGACCAGACGCTGCCCTATGCGCGCAGCTATATGATTCCCATCCTGTTGGGCAATATCATCACGCACCTTTACTTCGGACTCAACTCGATCGTACGCGTGTCCGGCCATCCCCAGAAGGCGATGGCCGCCACGCTTCTTACCGTAGGCATCAATACGCTGCTGGATCCGCTCTTCATCTTTGTCTTCAAGATGGGCATCCAGGGTGCGGCCGTCGCCACCATCCTCTCGCAGACCATCTCCCTGGTCTGGATTTTGCGGATTCTGTGCGACAAGCGGGAACTGCTGCACTTCTCCCGCGACTCCTTCTCCGTAGACTGGGGGATCGCCAAGCGGTCCATGTCGATCGGCCTGGCGCCTTTCCTGATGAACGTGGCCTCCTGCTTTGTGGTGATCTTCATCAACAACCAGTTCAAGCACTACGGCGGCGACCTGGCGATCGGTGCTTACGGCATCGTCAACCGTCTGGTATTCATCTTCCTGATGATTGTGATGGGTTTTACGCAGGGAATGCAGCCCATCGCAGGCTACAACTACGGTGCCCGGCAGTACGACCGTGTGCTGCGGGTATTCCGGCTGACGGTATTCTGCGCCTGCGTGGTCACCTCGGTCTGCTTTATCGTGGGCGTTTTCTTCCCGCGTACGGCGGTTTCGCTCTTTACCCACGATCCGCAGCTGATTGAAATGGCTGCACACGGTTTTACCATCACCGTCCTTATTTTCCTGATCGTAGGCCGGCAGATGGTGATTTCCAATTTCTTCCAGAGCCTGGGACTGGCCCGCAAGGCCATCTTCCTCTCGCTTACCCGGCAGTTGATCTTCCTGCTGCCTTTCCTGGCCGTCCTTCCGCGTTTCTTCGGCAACGACGGCGTATGGTTCAGCATGCCCGCCTCCGACCTGGCGGCGCTCATCGTATCCGAGATTATGCTGCTGCAGCTCAAGCGGCAGTTCCGCAAGGAGACAGAACTTCCCGATAACAACGCGTAGCTATGAAAAGAGAACCGTTTATCATTACCATCGGCCGACAGATCGGCGCCGGCGGACTCCGGGTGGCCAACCTGCTCTCGGAGCAGTTGGATATCCCCATGTACGACAAGAATCTGCTTGCCGAGGTGGCCAAAGACAGCGGCCTCTCGCCGGAGGTATTCTTTCCTGCAGACGAGAAACCCCGCAAACGGGGCTTCTCCTCGCTCTTCACCGGCCGCACGGTCAGCCCGCTGACCGAATCGGTGGCGCACCGTTCCTATCTGGGAGACGACAATCTCTTCGCCCTGCAGAGCGAAGTGATGCACAAGCTCGCGGCCAAGGGCTCCTGTATCTTCGTGGGACGCTGTGCGGACTATATCCTGCGCGACTGTCCCAACCTGCTGAATGTCTTTATCACCGCACCGCTCGACGAGCGGACCGAACGGATTGCCACAGATCATGGCTGGACGCTTCCGGTGGCCCGTCGGTTTATCGCCCAGGAGGAGCGTCGCCGGGCTGACTACTACAACTATTTCACCTTCAAGAAGTGGGGCGATTCCACCAGTTACGACCTCTGCATCTCCGCTGCCGGAGGGGAGGGACGTGAGCAGGCTGCCGACCTCATTCTCTTCGCGCTTCGCCAGCGCGGCCTGATCCGTTAGATTTAACCCGACTGCACTATGGCCGACGAAAAGATTATCTTCTCGATGAACGGTGTGAGCAAGATCCTGCCGCACAACAACAAAGTCATCCTCAAAGACATCTACCTCTCCTTCTTCTACGGAGCCAAGATCGGTATCATCGGTCTGAACGGCGCCGGTAAATCCACGGTGATGAAGATCATCGCCGGCATCGAGACGCCTACCCGCGGCGAAGTGGTCTTCGCGCCGGGTTACTCCGTGGGTTACCTGGAGCAGGAACCGCAGCTCGATCCCTCCAAGACCGTCCTGGAAGTTGTCCAGGAGGGCGTTCAGGAGGTGATGGACCTGCTCGCCGAATACAACGAGATCGGCCTGAAGTTCTGCGAGCCCATGTCGGACGACGAGATGAACGCCCTCATCGAGCGTCAGGGCGAACTGACCGACGCCATCGAACACGCCGGCGGCTGGGATATCGATTCCAAGCTGGAGCGTGCGATGGATGCCCTGCAATGCCCGGATCCCGACGCATCCGTGGCCACCCTGAGCGGTGGCGAGCGGCGTCGCGTGGCCCTCTGCCGCCTGTTGCTCCGCGAACCGGACGTGCTGCTGCTCGACGAGCCCACCAACCACCTGGATACCGAATCCATCCAGTGGCTGGAAGCGCACCTGCAGCAATACAAGGGCACCGTGATTGCCGTCACGCACGACCGCTACTTCCTGGACAACGTGGCCGGCTGGATTCTGGAACTGGACCGCGGCGAGGGTATTCCCTGGAAAGGAAATTATTCTTCGTGGCTCGAGCAGAAGAGCGCCCGCCTGGCCATGGAGGAGAAGCAGGAGAGCAAGCGCCGCAAGACGCTGGAACGCGAGCTCGAATGGGTGCGGATGGCGCCCAAGGCCCGTCACGCCAAGGGTAAGGCCCGTCTGGGCGCTTACGAAAAGATGCTCGCGGCTGACGTCAAGCAGAAAGAAGAACAACTGGAGATCTTTATTCCCAACGGCCCGCGCCTGGGCAACAAGGTGATCGAGTGCAAGGGGGTAAGCAAGGCCTTCGGCGACCGCCTGCTCTTCGAAGATCTGAACTTTTCGCTGCCGCCGGCCGGCATCGTGGGCGTAATCGGCCCCAACGGTGCGGGCAAGACCACGCTCTTCCGCCTGATCATGGGCTATGAAAAACCGGATGCCGGTACCTTCGAAGTGGGCGAGACTGTCAAAATCGCCTACGTGGATCAGCAGCACAAGCAGATCGATCCCGAGCTGACGGTTTTCGAAACCATTGCGGAGAATTCAGAATATGTACGGCTGGGCAACAAGGAGATGAACGCCCGGGCCTACATCTCCCGCTTCAACTTCTCCGGGGCTGACCAGGAGAAGAAGTGCGGCGTGCTCTCCGGCGGTGAGCGCAACCGCCTGCACCTGGCCCTGACCCTCAAGGAAAATGCCAATGTACTGCTGCTCGACGAGCCCACCAACGACGTGGATGTCAACACGATCCGCGCGCTGGAAGAGGGCTTGGAGAACTTCGCGGGCTGCGCCGTGGTGGTCTCGCACGACCGCTGGTTCCTGGACCGCATCGCCACCCACATCCTCGCATTCGAAGGGGAGGGGAAGGTCTACTTCTTCGAAGGTTCCTATTCTGAGTACGAGGAGAACCGCAAGATGCGCCTGGGCAACGCCGAACCCAAACGGTTCAAATACAAGAAACTGATAGAAAAATAATTTGCACGTATCGTTTTTTTACCTACCTTTGCCGTCCCTAAGAAAAAGGAGGTGTTTGCATTATGATCATCGTACAGGTTAAAGAAGGCGAGAACATTGAGAGGGCTCTCAAGAAGTTCAAACGTAAATTCGAGAAGACCGGCATCGTCCGCGAGCTCCGCTCCCGCAAGACGTTCGAGAAACCGTCCGTGAAGCGTCGCGAGCAGAAGAACAAGGCCATCTATGTACAGCATATGCAACTCGAGGAGGAATAATTCCACATTAGTGCATAGATATCATCACGACGGACCGTCATTTGGCGGTCCGTCGTTCTTTTTTAGTATCTTTGTCAAGAGATGCAACTGTTCGAAGATTTCATCGAGTATCTGCGCGTGCAGCGGCGTTATTCCCCGCGCACGACGGCCCTCTACCGGGAGGCTGCGAAGCATTTTTACGGCTATCACGATAACAGTACTACGCTCGATGAGCTGACGGACAAGCAGGCGGTGGAACTGCTCGAACCCCGGATGATCCGCAGCTACATTGCCGATTCGATGGAAAACGGTCACCTTTCCGCCCGCACCGTCAATCAGCATCTCTCCGCCCTCAGCAGCTGGTGCCGCTATCTGATGCAGCGCGGAAAGCTCGCGGCCAACCCGGTCAAAAAGGTGCCGCGCCCCAAGATGGAGAAGCGCCTGCCGCAGTTCTATGCGGAGCCCGCGGTGGCAAACTATTTCGAGCAGTCCCTGCGGCGCTGCGGCGAGACTGACGAATTCGAGCCGCTGCTCCACCGGACCGTTCTGCTGGTTCTCTACAGCACCGGAATGCGCCGCGCCGAGCTCTGCAATCTCAAAATCAAAGACTTTGATGAAAAACGGCGTGTTTTCCGTGTGATCGGCAAGGGAGACAAGCCCCGGGAAATTCCCGTTCCCGCTTTGATTTGTCAGGAAATTGATGTATATTTGAAGAGAAATGAACGGGAGCATCCCGACAACCCTGACGGCTTCTTCTTCCTGACGCCGCACGGCAAGCCTCTCTATCCGGCTTACGTCAACAACCTGGTCCGGAAGGAGCTCACGGGACTGGAAGGATTCACGGGGCGCAAGTCGCCGCACGTGCTGCGGCATTCGCTGGCTACCCACCTGCTCAACCGCGGAGCGGATTTGAACAGCATCAAGGAGATACTCGGGCACTCCTCGCTGGCCGCCACGCAGGTTTACACGCACAACTCGTTCGAACAGTTGAAAGAGACATATTTAACCGCTCATCCAAGAGCAAAAAACAGGAGGTAATTATGGAAATCAAGATTCAATCCATCAAGTTCGATGCCGACCAGAAACTCATCGATTTCACCAACAAGAAACTCTCCAAGCTGGAGAAGTTCTACGATGAGGCAGCCCTTATGGAAGTGAACCTCTCCCTGTTGCCGGATCCGCTGAACAAGAACGCCAAGATCCGGGTCATTATCCCGGGTGCGGAAGACATGGTCGTGGAACGCAACGCCGACACCTTTGAATCGGCCATCGTGGATTGTGCAAAAACGCTCAAAGACCGGATGGTCCAGGCTAAAGAAAAACGATTCCAGTAATCAGAAGAGCAGCTGCATCAGCTCCGAGCCGCTGACGCCGCAAAAGAAATCGTCGACGGTCATCGCCTCCAAAACGGCGGTGACCGCCTCTTTTGTATAGGCGCAGCCCCGCAGCGCTGTGCAGAATTCCTCCGTAGGCTTGCGGAAGAAATAATCGCCCCGGATGTCGATCTCCCGGATGCTGCCGCCCCGTATCTCCAGTGACGCCTCCAGCAGCCCGCCCGGGAACTTGCGGCAGGCATTGAAGGAGAAGGCGGGCGAACGGCCGAAGTTCCACGCTTCGGTCCGGTATTTCGTGTCGGCGAGTTTATCGATTTCCGCCAGGTCTTCCGCGCTGTACTGCCACGGGGTGCCGGATCGGCCTACGGTGTCGGCCAGGAAGGCCATGAATTCCGTGACATCCATTGATTTGGGCAGGTGGCTGGCAATGTTGGTCACGCGGCTGCGGACCGACTGCACGCCGCGTCCTTCGTACTTCTCTTTGCGCGGAAGCAGCGCCTGCGACAGGGCTTCCACGGAGGCGCTGAACAGCAGCGTGCCGTGCATCAGGACGCGGTCGCCCTCGATACACATGGCATTGCCGGAGAACTTGGCGCCACCGATGGTCAGGTCGTTGCGTCCCTCCAGACGGGCCTCCACGCCCAGTTCCCGCAATGCCGAGAGAATCGGTGCCGTGAACCTGCGGAACATCGCTCCGCTGGCCTCATCCCCGTTCTTGCGGTCTATGAAGGTAAAGTTGACGTTGCCCAGGTCGTGGAACACCGCACCGCCACCGCTCAGCCGGCGGACCACCGCAATGCCGCGCTCCTCCACGAAGGGACGGTTGATCTCCGCGTGCGCATTCTGGTTGCGTCCTACGATTACGGCCGGCGCATTGCGCCACAGCCGGAATACGGGGGCGTCCCAGGCCTTGAGCAGGTACTCCTCGGCAGCCAGGTTCCAGTAGGGATCGGTGCAGGTATCAATCAGGCAGTGCATCGCTTGTCAATCCATTTAAAAATGATGTGCATCAGTCCGATCGCGATGGCGGCCACCAGCAGGCCGAAGGCCGCGCCGCCCAGCACGTCGCCCAGGAAATGCTTGCCCACATAGATGCGACTGTAGGAGACGAGCGCCGCCCAGCAGAAGAGGGGAATGCTCCACCACTTGCGCTTCAACAGCCAGGCGCTGGCAGCCGCAAACCCGAATGTATTGGCCGCGTGGCCGGAAGGGAATCCGTAAAGGCTTCCGTGGGGTTCCAGCAACCGGACCAGGGCGGCCAGCGAAGGATCTTCACAGGGGCGCAGCCGCAGGAAGACGTGCTCCTTCAGCCAGTGAGTAAAGATATCCGTGAAGGCAAAGGCGGCAATCAGCATCAGGCTGCCGACCAGCGCTTTGCGCCAGGGGAGCCGGATGAATAGCAGTGCGAGGCAGGCCAGATAGAGCGGCACCCAGACATAGACCCGGGAGAGAAAGAGCATCACGGGATCAAGCCAGGCCGCATGCGCCCCGTTGAGGGCCAGCGAGAGGCTTTGGTCGAACTCAATCAGCGGATTCATCGCGGTTGAGGGTGCGCCAGAGCAGGTCTTTCAACTGGGGGATTCCTTCGCCCGTCAGCGAGCAGATAAAGAGATAGGGAACCTTGCGCGGCATGTGGCGGCGGATTTCGGACTTGAGTTCGTCGTCGAGCATGTCCGATTTGGTGATGGCAATCACGCGCTGCTTGTCCAACAGTTCCGGATTGTACTGCTTGAGTTCGTTCAGGAGAATCTTGTACTCCGCACCGATATCCTTGCTGTCGGCCGGAATCATGAAGAGCAGCATCGCGTTGCGCTCGATATGGCGCAGGAACCTCAGTCCAAGGCCCTTGCCTTCGTGCGCCCCCTCGATGATGCCCGGAATGTCTGCCATCACGAACGACTTGTCGTCGTAGTAGTTCACGATCCCGAGGTTCGGCTCCATGGTGGTGAAGGCGTAGTTGGCAATCTTGGGCTTGGCCGCGGAAACTACGGACAACAGGGTGGATTTGCCGGCGTTCGGGAAGCCCACCAGGCCGACGTCCGCCAGAATCTTCAACTCGAGGATAAAGAGTCCCTCAACGCCCAATTCGCCCGGCTGAGCGTAACGCGGCGTCTGGTTGGTCGCGCTCTTGAAGTTGTTGTTGCCCAAGCCGCCCCGGCCGCCCTTGGCCAGGATGCGCTGCTCGCCGTCTTCCATGATCTCGAAGAGAATCTCGTTGGTCTCGCCGTCGCGGGCCACCGTTCCGAGAGGCACTTCCAGGATGATATCCTCGCCCTCTTTGCCGGTCTTGAGCTGGCCGCTGCCGTCCCCGCCGTCCTCGGCGCGGATGTTCTTGCGGTAGCGCAGGTGGATCAGCGTCCACATCTGCTTGTTGCCGCGCAGGATAATGTGGCCGCCCCGGCCGCCGTCGCCGCCGTCCGGCCCGCCCTTGGGCACATACTTGGCCCGGTGCAGGTGCATCGAACCCTTGCCGCCGTTCCCGGCCTTGCAATAGATTCTTACGTGATCGATGAAGTTGCTGTCAGCCATAGGTTAGCCGATCAGTTTGCGGATGCGTCCGAAGATTTCGTCGATAGAACCGTCGCCGTCGATTTCGTGGTATTTGCCGGCGGTGCGGTAGTAGCCGATCACCGGTTCGGTCTTGGCGTGGTAGTTGGCGATGCGGTTGCGGATAATCTCTTCGTCGGCGTCGTCTTTGCGGTTTTCCAGCAGGGCGCGGTGCTTGATGCGCTCCATCACCAGGTGGTCGTCGATGATGAGCGAGATTACGCCGGTAACGCTCTGGCCGAGGTCAGAGAGCATCCGATCGAGCACTTCGGCCTGGGCCACGGTGCGGGGGAATCCGTCGTAGATAAAGCCTTTGACGTGGGGATGCGCGGCCAGTTCGCCGGCAATCATTCCTTCCACCACTTCGTCGGGGACCAGGTTGCCCTTCTCGATGAGGGCGGCAGCCTGCTTGCCCAGCTCCGTCCCGGCTTTGATCTCACGGCGGAGCAGATCACCCGTAGAAATGTGGCGCAGATTGTATTTTTCGACCATCAAAGCGGCCTGGGTGCCTTTGCCGGCGCCCGGAGGACCGAACAGAATGAAATGCTTCATGGCAGATTATTCGTCCAGAATGTAGATGTCCTTGAGGTTGCGCCCCAATTCGTTGAAGTCCAGACCGAATCCGACGATGAACTTCGGCTCGATCTCCATGGCCACGTAGTCGAGCTTGATGGTGCTCTTGAAGATGGCGGGCTTGAACAGCATCGTGCAGACCTTGACGTCGGAAGCGCCGGCTTCGGAGAGGATGCGGGTGAGGTCGGTGATGGTATGGCCCGTATCTACGATATCTTCCACGACAATCACGCGGCGGCCCTTGAGGCTGACGGTCAGGCCCAGCACCTTGCGGGTGACGCCGGTCGTCTCCGTGCCCTGGTAGGAGGAGAGGCGGATGGTGGCCAGCTCGCAGTTGAAGGTCAGGCGCTTGAGCAGTTCAGCCGTAAAGATGATGGAACCGTTGAGCACGCAGAGGATGATGGGAACATCCGTGCAGCCGTTGTAGTCGGCGTTCACCTTGGCGGCGACGCGGTCGATTGCTTTTTCTATTTCTTCGTTGCTGATGTAGGGAGCGAAAGTCCTGTTCTGAAGTTTGATTTTAGCCATACCTGGATTTGTTGATTGGACATACAAATTTAATCATTATCTTCGAACGAAAATAGTTTTTCAAGACATATTTGCTATGAGGAGTAAGATCGTAGGGAGGATAGCCCTGAAGATTGTCAGCCTCGCGACAATCTTTTTTTTATCCGCTTTCCAGGGGCGCCTTGACGCCCAAACACTTCCGCCGGAGGCGACTGCACTGGTCGAACAGCTGTCGGACGATCCTGCAGCGCAGGAGGCGTTGCTGGAGCGCTATGAATCGCTGGTTCGCCGTCGGCCGGACATCAACACACTTTCCCGCGAGGAAATGGAGGAGACCCATCTGCTGACTCTCTTCCAGATCGAGAGCATCCTGGATCACCGCAAGGAGTTCGGCGATATCCTTTCGGCCGGCGAGCTGGCGCTGGTGGACGGCTTCTCCCCGGAGAAGGCGGCGTTCTGCGCGCAGTTTTTCAGTTTTGGTAGCGGACATCTTCCCGGAGCGCCGCCGGAAAAGCGCCGCTGGCACCACGATGCGCTGCTGCGGAGTCGGTGGAAGGTTGGAGAGAGCGTTCCGTCGCTGACGGGCAAGGCAACCGTCAGCTCTTCGCAGGTGATGCTTGCCGCTACGCTGGACCACGATGCCGGGGAACCCTGGCAGCAGGGCTTTCTGCCCGATTTTGTCTCGTTCTCAGCCGGTTGGAGCGGTCAGCGTGATGCAGTGCTGCAACAGGCGGTGGCAGGCGATTATAGCGCCCGCTTCGGACAGGGTCTGGTGCTCTGGAAATCCTTCCGCGCCGGGGCATTGCTGGGTGAGCCGGCCGCGGTACTCCGTCACTCCGGCGGATTGAAACCCTATATCTCGACGGACGAATCCAACTTCTTTCGCGGAGCGGGGGCGACCCTGGCGCTGGCCGATTGGCAGCTGACGTTCCTGGCCTCGTACAATGCCGTGGATGCCCGCCTCTCCGGAGACTCCTACACCTCAATCGCGACGGACGGTCTGCACCGGACCGATACGGAATGCGCCAAGCGGCACACGATGCACGAATGGGTGACGGGACTGGCGCTGGGCCGGGAATTCCCGCGGGGACGGATCGGCCTCACGGCAGCGGCCTACCGCTACGACAAAGCCAACGGCCGGAGAGTCTATGACTACAACCGCTATCAGCAATACGACGGCTGGTGGGGCAACCTGGGCGTGGACGGATATTGGCACAGTCAGCAATGGCGAATTTTCGGAGAGGCGGCGGTGGATGCCCACGGCGCGCCGGCTGCGGTGGCCGGGGTTATCTGGAGTCCCGTCTATGCGCTGGAGACCAGTCTTCTGCTGCGTTATTACGACAAATCTTATATCGCAACGCATGCGAATGCCTATTCGACCCTGAGCGCCTGCGCCGACCAACTGGGCGCAACCCTTTCGCTGCGCTATTATCCGGATAAGGTATGGACCCTGCGCGCCCACGGGGAGTACTCCTATTACCCGTGGATCCGCTACGGATACGAAGGTCCTTCCTCGGCCTGGCGAATCCGGCTGGAGATGGCCGGCGCTTTTGCAAACGGCTCGTCCGCCCAGTTGATCTTCCGCAACAACTCCGGACGGTGGCAGGCGCGGCTGGGCGGCAGCTGGTCGCTGTCGGAACACTGGTCGCTGGGCGCCCGTGCACAGGGCGGCCCGGGAGGCGGGGCCGCTTTTGCCGAAGCTGCCTTCTCGGGGTTCCGGCACCGGTTGCGGGTGGCCGGGCGTGTGACTTATTACGACACGGCGGACTGGGATTCCCGCGTGAGTTTCTATGAAAAAGGCCTTCCGCAAAGCTACAGTGCCCGGCAGTTTTACGGAAAAGGAACAGGGGCCTACCTGCTTGTGCGGTACGCCCCTGTCAAAGGACTCGAAGGCTGGGTCCGGTTTTCGGACGACTACTGTGCCTTCCTGATCCGGAGTTTCATGCCCGGATAGATCTTGCTCTTCTTGTTGAGATTGTTCAGATTGAGCAGCGTAGTCAGCGAAACGCCGTTGCGGCCGGCGATGGCCGAAAGGGTGTCGCCCTTGCGGACCGTGTACGTCACATAATCGCCGGAGACGGCCGTCTTGTTTCCATTGGCGGGTGAAGATTTGGCCGTCGTAGTGTTCTTGGGCGCTGCATTCCGGCCATAGATGACGAGCCGCTGGCCCACATGGATCGTATTGTTGCGCAGCCCGTTCCATCGTTTGATGTTGGCCACGCTCGTGCGGTATCGGGAAGCGATGCCGCCCAGGGTTTCGCCCTTCTTCACACGGTGCACGATCCGGCCGCCAGACTCGCCGCTACCGCTCTCTTTGATCTTGGTGATGGCCGTCTCGCTGAAGAAGACGGTGTCTTTGTAGGCGTAGATCTCCTGCTCTTTTTCTACGAACGGACCTGTGTAGTTATAGGGGAGGCGCAGCACATACTGGCGCTCCGTGCCCGGAATGATATCATGCAGGTACTGCGGGTTGAGTTCGCGGAGCACATCCATCGGGATGCCGATATTGTCGGAAACCTGCTGGAAGTGGAGCATTTTGTTGACGTGAATCGTATCGATGTGCGCGGGCAGGCTGACCTGTGCGGGCACGATGCCGTGTTCGGGATAGTACTGGAGCACATAGAGTGCCGCGATAAAGGCGGGAATGTAGCCGCGGGTTTCGCGGGGCAGGTAGGGGTAGATTTCCCAAAAGTCGGTCTTGCCGCCGCTGCGGCGGATGGCCTTGTTCACGTTGCCCGTACCGCAGTTGTAGGAGGCGATGGCCAGCTGCCAGTCGCCGAAGATCATATAGGAGTCCTTCAGGTACTGGGCGGCTGCACGGCAGGCGGTGACCGGGTCGAAACGCTCGTCCACGAACGAGGTGATGTTCAGGCCGTAGCGGCGTCCGGTCGTATAGATGAACTGCCACATACCCTTTGCCCGTGCGCGGGAGACCGCCTTGGCGTTGAGGGCCGACTCGATGACGGCCATCGCCTTGAGTTCCTTAGGCATATCGAATTCATCGAAGATTTCCTCGAATTGCGGCAGGTAGTAGGGCGCGAGTCCCAGAATCCGGGCTGTGGTGTTCGGAATCTTTTCCGTATAGTGGATGATGTCGTTCTTGACGTAGCGGTTGAACTGCAGTGGAATAAACGAGTTGATGCGGTTCAGGCGGGCAATGTAGACCGAATCCGGAATGCTGGAGGTCAGGGTGTCCCGGTCCATGCTTTCGAAGTCGAAACTCGTGAGCTGTTTGTCCATCTGGATATAGAAGGCGTGCAGCAGCGAATCGATATTTTCCGGAGTATAGTCTGCCGCAAAGGCAGTGGTATCGTTGACGTCGTTTTCAGGAATGATGTCTTCGTCGTCCACGACGTTCACCGGCTGGATGACGGACTGATACTCCACATAGAGCGAATCGTAAGCCTTCTGGAGGGAGTCGATCTGGTGGTAAAGTTCATCGATAAGGTGGTTCTTGCTCAGCCGCCCGAGCGGTTTCGCCCTCTGGTTGGAGAGGGTATCCTGGGCATAGGTACAAGTGCCGGCGAGCAGCACAAGTAAAAGGGTTACGATTCTTCTATAGTTCATCTGTCGTCAGAAATTGAGGTTCAGTTTCAGCCCCAGTGCGGGCGTGGGCGAAACGCCGGAAGCGGCCAGCAGGGAGTAATCGGGATTCAGTACGGCGGGCTCCAGCCGGAGCGAAGCCAGATTATCGCTTACGTCGAAGTCTGCCATATAGGCAAAGACGTTGGCGTCGATGATTTGCAGGATATAGACCAGCGCAAAGGCCAGCACCGAATAGTCGCGATACTTGCGGTAGAGATCTTTGTACCACTCCGCCTGGCTGGCGGAAACGGCGCCATAGTAGCCGCTCGAGGCGTCGCTCGCTACCGTGTAGATGTAACGGAAGCGCTTGTATTCCATATCGTTGAGGTGGTATGCATAACCGCAGGCCACGAATCCGCCCACCCAGATGGGAATCTTCCACCAGTCTCCGTTGTTGGCCTGGCCCAGTCCGGGCAGCAGGGCGGAATAAAGGGTGGATTTGGCGGGGACAGGGGCGCGGAGGTCGGTCTGGTAGCAGACCACGCCGTCGAGCAGGGAGGCCCAGTAGAAGAGGCCGGCCCCTATATAACTCAGGTTACGCCAGGTCTTGAACTGGGGATCGCCGGTCTGTTTCCATTGGGTATTGAAATAGATGCCGGCTCCTACGCCCGCGCCGATTCCGCCGTAGATGACCGGCAGTTTCCACCAGTCCCGGTTGTACATCTGGGAGGCGCCGGGAACGACCAAGGCTCCTGCGAACATATAGGCCGGGGGAAGCGTGTCCTTGCGGGCGTAGCCCCGGATGAGTTTCCTGAGGGAGAATCCGGCCGTGGAATCGACCGCCACGGAGGCGCTGTCGGCAACCTGCGGATTGTTGGGGTCCGCAGCGCCGGGAACATTGGTGAAGGTGCCGGTATTGGTGGAAAGTTCACGCCGGAACTGAGCCTCCGCCCCGAAGCAGATGCCCATGAGCAACAGACCGAGTAAGAGAACCTTCGAGCGCACCTTCCGAACCGCTATCGATTAAACTTTTCTAAAGCTTCGAGGAATTTTTCCGTCTCCTTGTCATCCTTGAACCGGACCGTGAGAGAGCCGCCGCCCTTTTCGGAACGTTTGACCGAGACGCCGCTGCCCAGCGACTCGAAGAGTCCTTTCAGGCGGGTATAACTCTCGGGCAGACCGGGAGCGGCCACCTTTTCTGTCTTCTTCTCTTCCAGCAGTTTCCGGACCTTCTCTTCGAGGGTGCGGACCGACCAGCCGCCCTTGACGGTCTGGTTGCAGAGCCGGATCTGGGCCTTGGGGTTGTCGAGCGAAAGCAGCGCTTTGGCGTGGCCGGCGCTGATGGCGTTCTCCTTGATGGCCTTCTGGATCTCCGGCGGGAGGTTGAGCAGACGCAGGTAGTTGGTGATGGTGGCGCGCTTCTTGCCCACGCGCAGCGCCATCGCCTCCTGGGTGAGGGAGCATTCGTCAATCAGGCGCTGGAAACCGAGCGCCGTCTCGATGGCGTCGAGGTTTTCGCGCTGGATGTTTTCGACAATGGCCATCTCGAGCATCGCGGCGTCGTCGGCCTTGCGGATATAGGCGGGAACCTGTGTCAGTCCGGCCATTCTGGCTGCGCGGAAACGACGTTCACCGCTGATAATCTGGTAGCGGCCTTCGGGCATTTCACGGAGCGTCAGCGGCTGGATGATGCCCAGGGTCCGGATGGATTCGCTGAGTTCGGAGAGCGCTTCTTCATCGAAGTTGAGGCGGGGCTGGAAAGGGTTGGGTACGATCTTGTCCAACGCAATCTCGTTGACGGCGACCGGGCTGTCGGCCGCCACGGTCACCGTGGCAATCCGCGGTTCCTGTGCAACCGGTGTCGCATCGATGTCGCCCAGCAGGGCGCCCAATCCTTTGCCTAATGCAGGTCTTTGTGCCATTGTCAGTTGTTCTTATTGATAATTTCCTGAGCGAGTGCCAGATAGTTGTTCGCACCCGAGGAGGATGCGTCGTAGAGGATGGCGGGTTTGCCGTATGAAGGCGCCTCGCTGAGGCGGACGTTGCGGGTGATGACGGTTTCGAACGACATGCCGGGGAAGTGCTTTTTCACGTCGTCAACCACCTGGTTGTGGAGACGGAGACGGCCGTCGTACATGGTGAAGAGGAAGCCTTCGATGTTGAGGGCGGTGTTCAGGCGCGTCTGGACAATCTTGATGGTCTTGAGCAGTTTGCCGAGTCCTTCGAGCGAGAAGTACTCCGGCTGGACCGGGATGATCACCGAATCGGCGGCTGTCAGGGCGTTGACCGTGATCAGGCCGAGCGACGGCGCACAGTCGATGATGATGAAATCGTAGTTGTCCCGGATGGTGGCAATCGCCTCCCTGAGCAGGTTCTCGCGGCCGTTTTCAAGCGAAAGCATCTCCACCTCCGCGCCCACCAGGTCGATGTGCGAGGGGATGATATGCAGGCAGTCCAGATCGGTTTCCAGAATGGTCTCTTCAATCTTTCGCTCGCCGATCAGCACCTGGTAAAGGGTGCGCTTGTCCTGGGAGTCCGGATCGAAGTTGAGGCCGGAAGTGGTGTTGGCCTGCGGGTCGGCGTCGATGACGAGCGTGCGCTTTTCGAGGACGGCCAGGGAAGATGCAAGGTTGATGGCGGTGGTGGTCTTGCCTACGCCGCCTTTCTGGTTTGCTATCGCTATGATTTTGCCCATATTATTTTCTTTGAAAATACAAAAATACAAATTCTTTTATTAGAAACGGGAATTTTGGGTAAATTTGCAGAACATATACGAACTATGAAAGACTGGAAAGTTATCGTCAGCAAGCTCTCCGGCGGCGGCAAGGCCGGTCAGGCCTGGGCCCGTGTTTCCGAGCTCCTCACCGCCAAGGGAGTCACCTACTCCGAGAGTTTCACGGAATACAAATACCATGCTATTGAATTGACCAAGGAGGCGCTCAAGGCGGGCTACCGCAAGATTCTCACCCTGGGCGGCGACGGCGCCATCCACGAAATCCTGAACGGCGTGATGACCCAGAGCGAGGTTCCCACGCAGGAGGTTACCATCGCCATGATTCCCGTAGGATCGGGCAACGACTGGCCCCGCTATCACCAGATTCCGCTGAAAGACCTGGATGCCGCAGTCGAGGTGATCGTCCGCGGAAAGGAGATGATTCAGGACGTCGTCAAGGTGGAGACCATCAACAACGGCAATCCCTACACCCGTTACATGGTCAACATCGGCGGGCTGGGTTTCGATGCACAGGTCTGCCACCTCTTCGAAGCCGCCAAGAAGAAAGGCAAAAGCGGCGATGCGCAGTATTACAAATGCCTGATGCAGGGCTTCATGTGGTACAAGTGTCCGCACTTTACCGTCAAGGTGGACGGAGAACATTTCTACGAAGGTCCAGCCTTCTCCGTAGCAATCGGCAACGGCCGGTACTGCGGCGGCGGCATGATGGAGACCCCGCAGGCCATTATCGACGACGGCCTGCTTGACGTGACCGTCGTGAAGAAACTCTGGAAAGGGAAATTTCTCTTCTCCGTCAAACGGCTCTTCAAGGGAACGATCCTCGAAATGAAAGAGGTCATCGCCGCGCGCGCAAAGCATACGATTGAAATTGATGCGACCCCCGCTTCCTTCATGGAGGTCGACGGCGAACCGGTCGGCTGCTCGCCGGCGAAGTGCACACTCATCCCGGCAGCCGTCAAAGTGGTCACCAACCTGTAATTATTTACCGATATGGATTACAATACCCAGCGAGAGAAACTGATCCTGCCCGAGTACGGCAGGTATGTGCAGAAGATGGTCGAGATGGTGAAAGCCATTCCCGACCGGGAAAAACGAAACGAGCAGATCCGTGCCGTCGTGCAGGTAATGGCCCAGCTCAATCCGCAGGTGCGGGAGATGGTCGATTACAAGCACAAACTGTGGGATCACATGCAGATGATGGCCGGCTACGACATCGATATCGATTCGCCCTATCCGGTGCCGGACAAGAAGGATCTCGAGACCAAACCCCAGCCGATTCCCATCGAGAAACGGCCGGTGAAGGCCGCTTGTTACGGCCGGAATATCGAGAATATGATCCAGCTCATCGCCGACCGCGAAGACGACGAGGCAAAGCGTGAGATGATTCGCGCGCTGGCGCTCTACATGCGGCAGCAGTACTTGATCTGGAACAAAGATTCGGTGGCGGATGCCACGATTTTTGCCGATATCGAGCGTCTCTCCGAGGGCCGGCTCAAGGTCCCTGAGGGACTTGAACTCGGCGCGGTAGCGGCAGATGCCAACTTCGCCCGTCCCGGTATGCTTCAGAACGGCCAGGGCGGCAAGAACTATAAGAAGAAACGTAATCGCAAGAGAAAATAACGATGGCAGAAAAGAAAGAGAAGAAGCCGGCGGAGAAATCCGCGAAGCAGACCCCGAAGAAGAAAAAACGTGCCGCCCGGAAGCCCTCGCAGTTCTGGCGGAACGTCCGCCTGCTTACGGGTATTCTGCTGGCCCTGATCGCCCTCTACACGCTGGCGACCCTCGTCTCCTATATCTTCACCTGGAGCAAGGACCAGAGCCTGCTGACGAATCCCGAACTCTTCAGCCCCGGCCAGAAGGCCTTCAATATCGGAGGCAAGTTGGGATTCCTGTGGGCCAACCTGCTTGTGGCCAAATTGTTCGGCTTCGGTGCCTTTACGCTGCCTCTCTTCGTGGGCGCGCTCTCCGCTTTTTTCCTGCGCATCAAGAAGGTGAACCTGGTCAGGGTATTCACCGTCTGTTTCCTGGGCGCCATCATCTTCTCGGTTCTCTTTGCCTACATTTTCAGTTTCTTCAGCAGCAGCCTGCTCGGCGGTGCGCCGGGCGGCTCTTATGGTTTCTACGCCAATCAGTGGCTCTGCAACCTGCTCGGCAAACTGGGAGCCGGTAGCGTGATTTTCGTGCTGCTCGTGGGTTGGGCCATGCTCCTGAGCAACAAGGTGGCTCTTTGGTTTGACAAGTTTATCTACTTCACGACCCACCGGGCAGAAAAGCCGGTCGAGCCGGAACCGCAGCCTGAAGAGGAAGCGGCGGAAGAGGAAGAAACAGCTGAGGAACCGGAACCTGACTTTGAACAGTTCGATGACGAGCCGAATCCGGAGGTCCTGCCTGTCCACGACACGCAGGACGACGTACCGGAAGACTTCTACGAGCCGGTGCCCGAACCCGCTTTCGAGCCCGCTCCCGAACCGGAACCCGTTCCGGAAGCAGCCCCTGCGGAGGAGGTTCCGCTAGCCGTGGAGGCATCTGAAAACGATTTCCTGGCCAACCTGACCGAAGAAGAGGCGGCTCATCTCTTCGACCCGCGTCTCGACCTGCCCAACTATGAGATGCCTTCGCTTGCCATCCTGCACGACTACCGTGACAAATGGTACGAAGTGCCGCTTTCCGAGCTTGAGAAAAACAAGCAGCGGATTGTCAATGCACTGGCCAACTATAAGATTGGCGTGTCGGGTATCACCGCCGCCAAGAGCCCGACCGTGACGCTCTACAAGATTCACCTGGCCGAAGGTATCAAGGTGGCGCAGGTGCGTTCGCTCGAGGAAGATATAGCTATCTCCCTGGGTACCAAGGGCGTCCGTGTGGTTACCCTGACCGACGCCGTGGGTATCGAAGTGCCGAATGAGCGCGCCAGCGTGGTGCCGCTCAAGAGCGTGCTCAACTCGCCGCAGTTCAAGGAGGCGAAGATGGAGCTGCCGCTCGCACTGGGTATTACCGTGACCAACGAACCCTTCTTCCTGGATCTGGCCAAGATGCCGCACCTGCTGGTGGCCGGCGCCACCGGTATGGGTAAATCGGTCGGTCTGAACTGTATCATCGCCTCGCTGCTCTATTGTAAACACCCGGCGGAGATCAAGTTCGTGATGGTGGACCCCAAGCGTGTGGAACTCTCCCTCTATTCCAAACTGGAGAAACACTATCTGGCCAAACTGGAAGGGGAGGACGAGGCCATCATTACCGATACCAAGAAGGTTATCACCACCCTCAAGTCGCTCTGCGAGGAGATGGAAAACCGCTACGAACTGATGCGGCAGGCCGACGTCCGCCAGATCAAGGACTACAACGCCAAGTTCCTGAACCGCAAGCTGAACCCGAACAACGGGCACAAATTCATGCCCTATATCGTGGTGGTGATCGACGAGTTTGCCGACCTGATCACGACCGCCGGCCGTGAGATTGAGGAGCCGATCGCCCGCCTGGCCCAGAAAGCCCGTGCCGTGGGTATCCACCTGGTGCTCGCCACACAGCGTCCGACCACCGATATCATCACCGGTAACATCAAGGCCAACTTCAACTCCCGTATTGCGTTCCGCGTCAACTCCAGCGTGGACTCCAAGACCATTATCGATACCCCGGGCGCCAACCGGCTGATCGGCCGCGGCGATATGCTGGTCATTGCGCCGAACATGGACCTGACCCGTGTGCAGTGTGCCCTTATTGAAACCGACGAGGTGAAGGACCTGGCGACTTTCATTCAGGACCAGCGCGGCTATTCCCAGCCGTTCCCGCTGCCCGAACCGGAAGAAGAGAACGGCGATGCAGGTGGCGGAGACGTGGATCTGCGCCGTCGTGACAAGCTTTTCGAAGAGGCAGCCAAGATTGTCGTGCAGACCCAGCAGGGTTCGGTTTCGCTGCTTCAGCGCAAATTGGATATCGGATATCCGCGCGCTGGCAAGATTATTGAACAGCTTGAAGCAGCGGGCATCGTCGGACCGTTCGAAGGAAGCAAGGCACGCGCCGTCCTGATCTCGGATTTCGACACGCTCGACCGGAAACTGGAATCTCTGGACCATCAGACCATAGTTTAAGATGTTTAGAATCGCAACATACCGCCGCCTCCTGCCGCTGATGCTGGCACTGGCGGCTTTGTTCGCACCCGTCCGGGGATTTGCGCAGCCGCTGAAACCCGTTCAGGTACGGGAGCTGGCGCAGAACCTTCCCGCCTCGCGGATTCTTTTCAGCGAGACGATGCTCTCCGCGGAGGGTGCGGAACTGGGCGTGGAGATGGGGACGCTGGATTTGCAGTATCCCTGCTTCCGCGTGACGCGCGGCGCACTGCAGATCTACGGTGACGGCACATCCATCTGGAACTTCGATACCACGGCCGGGGAGGTGATGATCTTCGGCGGCGATGTGGACGCTCTCTTCGGCGGCAGCCAGCTGACCAGCGATTCAGCCCGCGATACTTTCACACTCACCCTGAAGGACGGGTCGTCCATCGTCTATCGGATCCTTCAGGTTGAGAAGATGGAGACGCCCTGGCCGGATTCCTTCTTCCGGCTGGATTTGGCTGCGCTGGGCGATGACGTAATCGTTACCGACCTGCGCGGGAAATAACCTCCCTGACGGAATTGTAGCAGAGCGGAGCGTGGTCCAGAACCTCGTTCCAGGTCATCCATTCGGCTTTGTTGATCTGCTCCTCGATCTGGGGTGCGAGGGAGTCGTCGCCCAGGTTCTGCATCCGGTACCACCAGGTGTGCTTCAGGCAGAATTCACCGTTGAGGTGATAGGTGTGGTGGGTGATGCAGATGGGGGAGCCCAGTTTTACGTCTGAAAGTCCTGTCTCCTCCTTCACTTCGCGGACAGCGCAGGTCTCGATGCTCTCCCCGGGTTCGCATTTGCCTTTGGGCAGGTCCCAGAGTCCCCGACGGAAAATCATCAGGTATTCACGATGGTCGTTGGAAACCAATCCGCCGCCGGCCTGGATTTCCGTGAAGAGCGAACAGAAATCGGCAAAGCAGGCCGCCTCGTCGTTGCAGACCAGGTAGAGGTCGGGCATCTCGGTTTGAAGGGCGAACTGCTCGGGAAGTTGGCGGATGGAGTCTGTTCCGCGGTATTCTATGATTTGTTCTTTCCGGGTGCCGGAAGGGAGATCATCCTTCTGACAAATTGAAATACAACGATTTTCGAAATAGACGGTATGCATCGATGCACCGGATTAACGGCCAAAGATAATATTTTTTCCTAAATCTCCATTCTGATGCGCCGGGAAAGCGGATGCAGGGTGTTGCTGCGATTCCCGAGATTTTTGACGAACCCCAGCGGCAATCCTTTGAAGCATAGTGTCAAATAGCCTTTAGGCCGGTCCGGGAACAGTAGCGGTTCGTGGGCCAGATAGTGAAGTGCGGTTTCCCGGTCGAGTTCAACGCGGGGATATGCCTCGTTGTTGAATACCGTTGAATAGGCCAGGTCGGCTTCCGGAATCAGGTCATGACCCTTGACAGTGGCGACTGCCACTCCGGAGCGCAGAACTTTCAACGGTTGGGAAAGCGCTTCAATCTCCGCAGCGAGCGCTTCCGGATAGGCTTTGAGCAGCCGGAGGCCCTCGCGCGTCACCTTTTCACGGAGCGTAAAGCCTGGACGGATAAGCCTTTCCGCCTCTTTTGCCTGCGTATCGGCCGGTGTTTTGCTTCGGGCTGTTCGTGGTGTTTTGCGGGGAGCCTCGCCGTTTTTGCGGACCAATGCACAGTAGAATCCTTCGCCCCGGTCGGCCCCGGGCAGGAAGTGTCGCTGCTCGAGGCATTCACCGCCCAATTCCCGGCATACCCAGTCGGTATTGTCCTCATCTTCAAGGTGGTTGAAGGTGCAGGTGGAGTAGATGAGCATTCCGCCCGGACGGAGTGCCGGCCAGCTGTCGGCCAGAATCCGGCGCTGGCGTGCGGCGCAAAGCCGGACCGTGTCGGGCGACCATTCGGTGACGGAGGCCTCGTCCTTGCGGAACATTCCCTCGCCCGAACAGGGTGCGTCGACCAGCATCAGGTCAAAACAACTCTCCAGCCGTCCGAAATCGGCCGGATCGTTGTTGGTCACCACCACGTTTGGCAGGCCCCAGAGTGCCAGGTTATCAGCCAGTACGGTTGCCCGCTGCTGCATCACCTCATTGCTCACCAGCAGCGATTGCGGGCTGATGAGCGAGGCGAGATGGGTGCTCTTGCCGCCCGGAGCTGCACAAAGGTCCAATACCCGGAGGTCGGTATGTGCGGCCTCGGGGAATGCCTTCGTCAGCAAGGCCCCGATAGCCATCGATGATGCCTCCTGCACATAATAGGCGCCGGTATGGAACAGCGGATCCAGCGTGAAGGAGGGGCGCTCTTTAAGGTACAAACCTTCCGGGGCCCATTCCACGGCACCGTCCGCATTCTCTCCGAAATGCGCTTTCAACGCATCCGCGCTGATTTTGGCGGGATTGCGACGCACGGATACGGAGGGCGATTCCGCCAGCGCTGCACACAGTCTGTGCACCGTTTCGACAGAATAGCTTTCCTGCAGCAGGGCGATAAAGGCTTCGGGCAGCATCGATGCTATTTCATCATATCCTGCCAGCCTTGCGGCATATTGTCCGGCATCTTGCCGGCGGCAGCGTTGGCAATGGCGTCTGTAATCTTATCCACCGCTTCGCGCAGTTTGCCGCCCAGCATCATCCGCATCATCATGTTCAGCTCCGCGGTAAGTTCGATATGAAAATAGGTGGTGCTGTCGGAGGCGGGTTCCATGAAAATGGCAATGAAGAAGGGGAACGGACTCTGCCCGTAGTGTTCATATTCGACCTTTGAAAAGGGGGTGCGGCTATGAACCTTGACACCCAGTTCGAAGCCCTGGACGTGTATCAGGACGGTATCTTCCCCGAAGGTGACCTTGTCACGATACTGCTCCGGCAGAACGCCGGCTATGCGGCCCGGATCGGAAAAGAGGGTATAGAGGGAGTAGGAGGGCTGGTTGATGACAACCGTCTTGCCTTGGATGAATTCAGACATGGTTCCTGATTAAAAAGGTTTGCGGATATTGGCGGCGATGCCTTCCACCAGACGGACGAGCGCTTCCGCGCTTGTCCAGCCGATATGCGGTGTAAAACGCAGCCGTTCAGGATGCTTCGTGTGGAGCAGCGGATGGTCGGCGGGGAGGGGCTCGGTCGTATAGACGTCCAGTCCGGCGCCGGCAATCACCTCTTCACTGACGGCTTCCGCCAGGTCGGCCTCGTTCACGATGCCGCCGCGGCCAATATTGATGATGACGGCCGTCGGCTTCATCTGCCGGAGCTCTGCTGCGCGGATCAGGCCGTTCGTCCGTTCATTGAGCGGGGCGTGGATGCTGATGACGTCCGACTCCTTGAGCAGGGTTTCCAGCGGCACGCTGGGGTATTCCCTGCAATGGGAGGTCCCGGAGGTAGAGTAGTAGATCACGCGCATCCCGAAGGCGGCGGCTACTGTGGCTACACGGCTGCCGATGGTTCCCATTCCCACGATACCGATGGTTTTCCCGGCGAGTTCGGCGAAGGGCGTTTTGACATCCGTGAATAGCCCGCTGCGGCTGTAGGTCAGGTCTTTGACTTCAGCGTCGTAGCGCTCCGGCTTGCAGACCAGACTGAGCAGCAGGGTGAAGGTAACCTGCACCACGGATTCGGTGGAGTAGCCGGCCACGTTGCGGACGGGAATGCCGCGTCGTTCGGCCGCTGCCACGTCGATATTGTTCACCCCCGTAGCCGCTTCACAGATGAGCCGCAGCTTCGGGGCCGCGTCCATCAGCGCCTCGGTCACCTTAACTTTGTTGACAATCAGGATCTCAGCATCGCGAACGCGGTCCAGAGCCTCCTCGGGCGTCGAGGTTGGCCAGGTAACGAGTTCGCCCAGTTGTGCTATCGGCTCCAGGGAAGTCGCTCCCAGGGTTGCCGCATCGAGGAATATGATTCTCATGGTTTTACAATTCGTAATTTGGCAAACTTAAGCAGCAGCGTTTTGTCGCCGCCTTCGTCGAAACGGACAATGGCCTTCATCTGCGGCCCGTTGTCCTCAAATCTAAGGATTTCGCCGTAACCGAACCGGTCGTGCTCCACGCGTTGTCCGGGTCGGAGATCGGCGATGGCATCCGCCTGGAAATTGGCCGACGGCAGGCGCGTGGGGCGGGTGAAAGCGGGGCGAGCCACCGGTTGCGGAGCGGCAGGTCGTTGGGGCTGGCTCTGGTACTGCGGCCGGGAAGGGCGCTGCCAGGAATTCTGTGCAGTGTAGCGCGGCTGGCTGCTGCCCCAGTTACCAAAGGGCGAATCTTCGCTATCAGGCGTACCCTCCAGATACCGGCGGTCTATTTCCTTGACGAAACGGCTGACGGTATGCGTGTCGGTATGTCCCCACTGCATCCGGCTCTTGGCGTAGGATACGGTAGCGACTTTTTCGGCGCGTGTCAGTGCCACATAGAACAGACGACGCTCTTCCTCAATTTCAGCCGCCGTATTGTTGAGGGAATCCGAGGGGAAAAGACCCTCTTCCATGCCTGCAACGTAAACATAGGGGAATTCCAATCCCTTGGCGGCGTGAATGGTCATCAGCGTAATCTTGTTGGTATTCTCTTCGCCGTCAACAAGATCGTCTTTTTCAACTTCAGACAGCAGGGCGATATTCTCCAAAAAGTCGCTGAGCGTCACGATTTCCATCCCCTCTCCCTGGACGTCGTCCGCCAGCTCGCGCCGCATCTCCGCCTCTTCTTCCGAGTACTCTTTGATACTGTTGAAGAGTTCCTCGACATTCTCCGCACGTGCCTGACCTTCCGGCGTCTTGTCGGTACGGACCGCCATTACATATCCGCAGGCGTCACCGATACGGGCGGCGAGGGTAAATGCCTCTTCTGCGCGGCTTTGCGAGATAAATGGAGCGAGCATCCCGGCGAATGCGCGGAATTTCGCGGCTGTGGCCTCGCGAAGGCCTGCCGTGGCCATCTCATCGGGCGTAGCGGAGGCTGCCTCAAACAGGGAACATTTCTTGTTGCCGGCCAGCAAAGAGAGACGTTCCATCGAGGTGTCGCCAATTCCCCTTGCCGGAACGTTGATCACGCGGCGGAACGCTTCGTCGTCCTGCGGGTTGACGACCAGACGGAAATAGGCCAGCATATCTTTTACTTCAGCCCGGTCATAGAACGAATGGCCGCCGTAAATGCGGTAAGGCAGGTTCTTGCGCCGCAGATTCTCTTCGAAGGCACGGGACTGGGCATTGGTTCTGTAAAGGATGGCAAAACTGCTGTATGGCGCCTTGTCCCTGTATATGCGTTCAACGATCGATGAGGCAGTCAGATAAGCCTCTTCCTGCTCGGTGAACGCCTTGATCAGCTGGACTTTCTCTCCATTTTCCGCTTTTGAGAAGCACTCCTTGGGAATCCGGTTGGTATTGTGCGCGATCACGCTGTTGGCTGCGTTCACGATATTCTGGGTGGAGCGATAGTTCTGTTCCAGCCGGAACAGCCGTGCCTCGGGGTAATCTTTGCGGAAGCGCAGGATATTCTCGATCCGTGCACCGCGGAAGCTGTAGATGCTCTGCGAGTCGTCACCCACTACGCAGATATTCTTGTGCGCCTCCGCAAGCCGCTTGATAATCAGATACTGGGCGAAATTGGTATCCTGGTACTCATCCACGAGAATGTAGCGGAAGCGCGCGGCAATTGCTTCGCGTGCGTCCGGGTGATTCTTGAGCAGGATATTCATATTGAGCAGGATGTCGTCGAAATCCATCGCCCCGGCCTGCTTGCATTTTTCCGCATAACGGGCGTAGACATCAATGGTGCGCCCGCGACGGGCGGCCCGGTCTTCTTCCATCAGCTGGGCATCGTTCCTGTAACCGGCTACCGTGTATAGATTATTCTTGGCCAGCGATATGCGGCTCTGGAGGAATCCTGGCTTATAGGTTTTCTCGTCCAGTTGCAGTTCTTTGATGCAGAGTTTGATGGCGCTCTTTGAATCGGACTGGTCGTAGATGGTGAACTGCCCGGGATAGCCGAGACGGTCGGCGAATTCGCGCAGGAAACGGACGAATACGGAGTGGAAGGTACCCATGCAGATCCAGCGGGCTTTCCGTTCGCCCACCAGTTCGGCGATACGGCTCTTCATCTCGCCCGCAGCCTTCTTGGTAAAGGTCAGCGCCATTACCTCGTTCGGCTTAACCCCGTGAGCCAAAAGCCAGGCAATCCGGCAGGTCAGGACGCGCGTCTTTCCGCTGCCTGCACCGGCAATAATCAGCGCAGGCCCTTCCGTATTGCGGACCGCGTCTTCCTGGGCGGGATTCAACCCTTCGAGTATCTCCTTTTCCTCTTTTTGCATCGTTCCGCAAATTTAGCGTTTTTACGCTCCTAAAAAAATGTTTGATTATTCCGTATTAATCCCTACCTTTGCATCCCCAAAAGATTCGTTAGCTCAGTCGGTAGAGCACAGCACTTTTAATGCTGGGGTCTTGGGTTCGAGCCCCAAACGGATCACGAAACGGCCGGCAGGTTTTCCTGTCGGCCGTTCTTTTATAACTGACAGGCAGTGACCGATTTGAGTCCGGGGAGGGAGAAGTAGGTAGAGATAATGCCGTAGAGGAAAACCTTTTTACCGAGATTCTCGGGGTGGTCTGCCAGATTGAGGCTGCTGCGGATTGCAACCCGTGAGAGTTCCACGGAGAAACAATTGGCCCGTTCCCGTTCGGAGGCGGATTCGGCGATGGCCAGGTTCGAGCTCTTTTCAAACGGCGGTTCGAATTTGATGGCGCTGGCGGTCAGGTCTCCCCCGACGATATATCCCCATACCCATGCCGTATCGCCCGGATGTGCGGTGGCAGTGGTGACATCCCAGGCCGTCTCCATTGTCTTTCCGTCGCCGGAAGGATATTCCGGACCTATGATGATGTTCTCACGCACCACCGTTGAGGTCGTATCGACACGGATTGAAAACCCGGCGGTGGCCTTGTCGCTGGAGGCGTTCAAGGTGAGTTCGTGGCGTTCCCCGGCGTTGAGAACGCGGTTGAACAGCGGCGTTTCCTCAGCGCCTTCCACATAATTCACATTGACGTTTCCGGGCGGGAACCAGGCCGTGCGGGTTTCTTGCAGACGATAGGGAAGTTCCCCGGTTGGGCCGCGCAACAGAAGATGTCCGTATCCGTACTGTGTGCGGAACGAGTCTGCGAACGTGAACTTGACACCTGCGTTCATCAACTTGCAGTACAGCCCAACCTGAACGTTCTGTCCGTTGGAGACGATCACGATCTGGCGGTCGCCGTACTGGGGCGTATCAAAGGCCGGGGCGGAGAACGGACAGGAAATCGCCGTGATCTCATACGTCCCGTTGCGGACCGACAATTCTGCCGGCCTGTTCCCATATACTCCCTGGTAGATGGTATCGCCGGCCGAACTGCTGACCGTCAGCAGAAAGGCATTGGTGTCATAGGCGAATGCCCGTGTCGAGGGCCCGGCACTGAGCGGCTCTGCAAAAGATAACGAGATAGTGCCGCCGGCTCCGTCTGATTCGCAGCCGAATAGACTTGCACAGAGGATGACGGCCGAAAGAAACAAAATTTGCTTTTTCATGGTGCTTCGTGTTTTGGTTTTGGCCGCAAGCTGCAAAATCGTTCGTCACCAGCCGTAATCTAAACGGAACTATACGTAAACAAACGGATAGACGCTTTTTTTGTATATTTGTATGCTATGAAAAAGCGTATTCTCACAGAGTTTTCCAACCGTTTCGGCGGTACTGCCCGGTGCTGGTCCGCAGCGGGCCGAATCAATCTGATTGGAGAGCATACAGACTACAACGGCGGCTATGTGCTGCCCGGAGCAATCGACAAGGTAATCATGGCGGCCATCCGGCCCAACGGGACGGACCGCGTGCGGGCATTTTCGCTGGACTATGCCGAGTCGGTGGAGTTCAATCTGGCCGATGCGGCGGCCCCCTCGCCGCTCTGGTCGCGCTACCTGTTCGGCGTCTGCCGGGAAATGCAGAATCAGGGCGGCCGGATCGAGGGCTTCGATACGGTCTTCGCCGGCGATATCCCGCTCGGTGCAGGACTTTCCTCGTCGGCTGCGCTGGAGAGCGTTTTTGCTTTTGCGCTGAATGAATTGTTCGCTGGCTCACTGGATCTCTTCACCCTTGCCCGGATCGGGCAGGCGACCGAACACAACTGGTGCGGCGTCAAGTGCGGCATCATGGACCAGTTTGCATCCTGTTTCGGGAAAGCCGGCCAACTGATCCGGCTTAATTGTAAAACCCTGGAATACCAGTATTTCCCCTTTGATCCCCAGGGCTACCGGCTTGTACTGGTTGACACCTGCGTCAAGCATGAACTGGCCTCGTCGGCCTACAATCAACGTCGCGCCTCCTGCGAAAACGCCGCTGCCGCTATCCGCAAGCTGCACCCGGAGGTCGAATTCCTCAGCGATGCCCGCCGGTCCTGGCTCGACGAGGTTCGGGAAGAGATTCCGGAAGAGGATTACCGCCGCGCAGAATATGTAATTGGTGAAGCCGCCCGCGTACAGGATGTCTGCGATGCGCTCGAGAAGGGTGATTATCAGCGGGTGGGAGAGAGGATGTACGAGACCCACGACGGGCTCAGCCGCCTCTATGAAGTGAGTTGTCCAGAGTTGGATTTTCTGGTGAAACTGGCTCGCAAGCAAGGCGTTACGGGAGCCCGTGTGATGGGTGGCGGATTTGGCGGCTGCACCATCAATCTGGTCCCGGAGGAGAAGTACGACGATTTCCTGGTTGCGGCCCGCAACTGCTTCTCCGCCGCCTTCGGTCATGCGCCCAACCTCTATCCGGTAGTCATTTCTGACGGTGCGCATGCGCTTTGATACAGATAATTCGTTATTTTTACAGAATCTTATTCTACAAGCATGTCCACACATCCCGCTCTAGATCCTCAGACAGAGGCTTTACTGGCTCAGTTTCGCACCCTGCGGCCGGTCCTGGAAAAGCTCTCTGAAGTGATTCCCCAGAAACTCAAGGACTTTTTTGCCGAAGCCGGCATTATCGTAGCCGCGCTCGAGCATCGCGTCAAGGAGGAGTCCTCCCTCGCCGGGAAGATTCAGCGCAAAGGCGGAAAATACCATGATATCCTGGATATTACAGACCTGGTCGGGTTTCGCGTTATCACTTTCTACAACGATGACGTGGACAAGGTTGCCTCCGTCCTGGAGCGCCTTTTCGAAATCGACTGGGAGAACTCCGTGGATAAACGCAAGGCGCATGAGATTGACAGCTTCGGTTATCTCTCCCTGCACTATATCTGCCGGATTCCCGAGTCGGCTTACCACGATCCCTCTCATCCTGAAGTCAACCGGATCCGGTTCGAGGTGCAGATGCGTACCGTGCTCCAGCACGCCTGGGCGAACATGAACCACGACACCGGCTACAAGAGCGGCGTGGAGATTCCACGGGTTTATCTGCGCAATCTCAGCCGGCTGGCCGGCATGCTGGAACTTGTGGACGATGAGTTCAGCCGCATCCGCCGCGAAATATCCGACTACCGCCGCCGCGTGCAGAATCTGGTAGCCTCCGGAAATCTGGAAGAGGTTTCGCTGGACGGTGATTCTTTCCGCAGCTATCTCACAATCAGGCCTTTCGATGCGCTCACGCGTCGGATTGCATCGCTCAACCAGGCGGAGATTCAGGAGGTGGATCTTTCCCGCTTCCTTCCGCTTTTCATAGGGATGGGATTCAAGACCCTGGGCGAGATTGCAGCCATGATCCAGAATTACTCGGAGGCGGCCTATCAGATTGCCTGCTTCCAGATAGGCTTGACCGATATCGATATACTCTCCTCGTCACTGGCACCGCAGAACCTTTGCACGGCCTATATCCTCAAGAACGGCGGCGGCCGGGCCGGTCTCCGCTTTATGCTGGACACGCTCAACGGCCCTTCGGAGAGCAACGATGCGATGGCCGGTTTCCTGGTGGAGCAGACAAAAGATCTACCTTTTATGAATCAATAGTTTATGGCTAATAAACCTTTGGATACAACCCTGCTGGACAGCGCTATCGTTTTCGCGGTACGCGCCCATGCGGGTACGGAACGCCGCGGAAAGGGCTATCCCTACATCGTGCACCCGATGGAAGCTGTGGAAATCGTGGCGACCATGACTCCCGACCAGGAACTGCTGGCCGCCGCAGCACTTCACGACACGGTGGAAGATACCGATGTGACGGTGGAGCAGATTCGGGCCGAATTCGGCGAACGCATTGCCTCTCTGGTGGCGGCAGAGAGCGATGAGATGCCTGAAGGGGTCTCGGAGGAAGAGAGCTGGCATGCCCGCAAACAGGCTGCCATCGATCGGCTGAAGAGGGCGAACCATGATGCCAAAATGGTGGCTCTTGGCGACAAGCTTTCCAACATGCGCGCCATCGCACGCGACTACGCCGTGAAGGGAGATGCCCTCTGGAACATCTTCCATGTGAAGGACCGCAAAGACCACGAATGGCATTACCGCGGACTTGCCGATGCACTCCGTGAACTGGAGGGGACTTTTGCTTTCCAGGAATTCGAACAATTGATTAACCAAGTTTTTTCCAAATAGATGGACCCGATTAAAATCACTCTGGACGATTACGTGCTCTCCGGCGGCGGTGCCAACGGCGAGAGCTACGACCATAAGACCGACCCGTCGGTGATGTTGAAGCTCTATTTCCCGGGCAAGATTCAGCAGCCGCTCGATGAGATGCTGCTGGCGCGCAAGGTCTACGACATGGGCATCCCTACACCGGAACCCGGCGAATATGTGGTAACCGAAGACGGCCGCTACGGCATCCGCTTCCATCGCATCGTGGGGAAGAAGTCCTACTCCCGCGCTACTGCGGACGAGCCTGAAAAAGTCCAGCAGTTCGCAGAAGAGTTCGCTGCGATGTGCCTCAAACTCCATGCTACGCACGTGGATACGAAACTCTTTGAAAATGTGAAGGATCGCTACTACCGGCTGCTGGCTGAGAACCCTTTCTTCACCAAGGATCAGAAAGACCGGATAGCCCGCTTTATTTCGGACACGCCCGACGAAGATACGGCCATTCACGGCGACCTGCAGTACAGCAACGCCATTTTTGTGGGGGAGAAGCGCTACTTCATCGACCTGGGCGACTTCTGCTACGGCAACCATCTCTTCGACGTGGCGATGGTCTACCTCTGCTGCAACCTGAGTCCTGAACCTTTTATCCAGGAGACGTTCCACATGTCCAAAGCGCTCGCCATCGAGTTCTGGCGCAAGTTCGCGCCGGCCTACTTCGGTGCAGACCGCCCGCTGGCCGACATTGAAGCTGAAATCCGGCCTTTTGCCGGCCTCAAAACCCTGATTATCGAGCGTGACATGAATCAGCCGATGCCTGTCTTCCGTGACGCGCTTGCCAATATCTTATGAGAGCAACCACAGAAAAGAAACAGTTGAGGCGATCGGCCGGACAGGGGCTGCTGCTGGTAATCGTGGCCGCCCTGACGCTGGAGGCGACTTCGCTCGTGCAGTTCATCTACTCCCAGAAGGAGATCCGGCAGGAGGCCTCCCTGCGGGCTGAAAGCCAGATGGAAGCCACCCGCAACCGGATCATGGATGTGGTCAACCAGACCGAGGCGGCTGTCCGCAACAGCGTCTGGATTACCCAATGGGCGCTCGATTATCCGGACAGCCTGTTCCGTGTGGCGCAGCGCATTGTAGAGGAAAACCCCGTCGTGGTAGGCTCTACCGTGGCGCTCGTTCCCGGATACAACAAGAAACACCCCCTCTATTCGCCTTATGTATTCGAAGGCCCGGACAGTAGTCTTCAGTTCCGTTCACTGGCTACCAAAGAATACGATTATCCCTCTCAGGAATGGTTCGTGAAACCTATTGAGCAGGATGCCGGATACTGGTCGGAGCCCTATGTGGATATCGGCGGCGGCGAGATTCTGATGACCACCTTCTCGGTACCGATCAAGGACCGCGCTGGCCGCACGGCCGCCGTGCTGACCGCCGACATGTCGCTGGACTGGCTGACGGACCTCGTTGGAAGCGTCAAGGTTTACCCGAGCGCCTACAGCATGATGATCAGCCGCAGCGGCCGGATCATGGTCTGCCCCGACACGTCGCTCGTGATGCGTCAGACGGTGGGGGAAGTCGTCTCTCAGATGGACTCCCAGGATACCGCCACCCTGGCCGACCTGAGCCGGCAAATGCTCGCGGGTAACGCCGGCAACATGACGCTGGCCTACGGCGACAAACGCAGTTCGGTCTTTTTTGCGCCGGTGGAGCGGACCGGATGGTCGATGTCGGTCGTTATTCCCGAAGAGGAGATTTACGGCGGCCTCCGCCGGGTAGGCACGATGGTCTTCCTATTGCAGGCAATCGGCGTGGCCATGCTGGTCTTCATCCTCTGGTCGATGGCCCGCAGCCAGATTCGTTACCGCAAACTTAACGAGCGCAAGGATAAGATGGCCCGCGAACTGCAGATTGCCAGCAACATCCAGATGTCGATGGTTCCCAAGATCTTCCCGCCCTTCCCGGAGCGGAACGATCTGGATATGTCGGCTACCATCGTCCCTGCCAAAGAGGTGGGCGGCGACCTTTACGACTTCTACATCCGCGATGAAAAACTCTTCTTCTGCGTGGGCGACGTGAGCGGCAAGGGCATTCCGGCCTCCCTGGTGATGGCCGTGACCCGCACGATGTTCCGAACCGTTTCCGCGCATGAGGATTCACCGCAAAAGATCGTATCGTCCATGAACGACAGTATGTCGGACATGAATGAGAGCAATATGTTCGTCACATTCTTCTGCGGTGTGCTCGATCTGGCTACCGGACACCTGCGCTATTGCAATGCCGGTCACAATGCTCCTCTCACGCTGACCAACGCCATCAAGCCGCTGCCCGTCCAGCCCAACCTTCCGCTGGGCATCATCGGCGGAATGAGTTTTTGCGAGCAGGAGATGGCCCTTTGTTACGACGATGCGCTGTTCCTCTATACCGACGGCCTCACAGAGGCGGAGAACCTGTCGCACGAGCAGTTCGGCGAGGAGCGCGTCAAGGCGACACTACGCGGGAAGAAGGGGTCGGATGCGCATTTGGAGAACATCAAAAAGGCGGTCACGGATTATGTGGGAGGGGCTCCGCAGAGCGACGATCTCACGATGCTCTTCATCCATTATCTGGGCAGGCCCGAGGAGAGTGGGAGCACCCGTAAAGTCGTTCTCCACAACGACATCCAGGAAATCCCCGCCCTGGCCGAGTTCGTAGATTCGGTGGCCGAAGCGCAGCAACTGCCCGCCGATCTGGCCATGAACCTGAATCTGGCACTGGAAGAGGCGGTGGCCAACGTGATGCTCTATGCCTATCCGGAAGGAACGCAGGGCACCGTGGAAATCGAAGCGAAACCGGCGGACGGAACCCTGACTTTCGTCCTGTCCGACAGTGGCAAACCTTTCGACCCTACGGCTGCTCCCGACGTCAATCCCGATGCCGGCCTGGACGAGCGCCCGATTGGCGGACTTGGCATCCACCTGGTCCGTACCATCATGGATGAAATCTCCTACGAACGTCGCGGAGACAGAAATATCCTGACAATGATAAAAAATATATAACCCTATGGAAATCAGTATTAAAAAGCAAGAGAACGAAGTATTGGTCCATCTCGCCGGCCGTCTCGACACGCCGGCTGCGCAAGACATCGCCAAGGATGTGGAAACGCTGGCGCAGCTTGCCGACTGCACGATTGTCATGGACTGCAAAGAACTCACCTATATCTCCAGTTCCGGTCTCCGGATTTTCCTGACGCTCCGAAAGGCTGCGGCGGAAAAGGGCGGAAAGGTAATTGTCCGCAATATCACCGACGCCATCCGCAGCGTCTTTATGATGACCGGATTCTTGAACCTGTTTGAGATTCAATAAGATAAGATATGAAAAGGATAATCTACGTGCTCTCCCTGCTGCTCGTTTTCGCGCTGACCGCGTGCCGGCAGAATGCTTCGAACGACACGCCCAAGGAGGCTGAAATGCGCGCTGCCGGCCTGATCGACATCCACGATCTGGATTCGACCATCGCGGTGCATCTCGTCTACGCGGATCCCTACAACTTTATGGGCCATCAGCTTTACCACGGCTTCACCAAGGCCTTCATGCGGCCGGAACTGGCTGAAAAAGTGGTGGCAGCCGCCAAAGAGCTGAAGTCGCTCCGCGCGACCGCCAACCTGATTATCTATGATGCCGCACGCCCCATCAGCATCCAGAAAGAGATGTGGGACTCGGTGGTCGGTACGCCGGGCGAAGAGTTCGTGGCCAACCCTTACAAGGGCAACGGTCTGCACAACTACGGCGCGGCGGTGGATGTTGCCATCATTGACTGTACCGGCGCCGCTTTCCAGATGGGTTCCGAATACGATTTCTTCGGCGATGAAGCCCGCACAGATATCGAGCAGGAGATGCTCTCCAAGGGCCGCATCACCCAGCGCGAATATGAGAACCGTCTCCTCCTGCGCAAAGTGATGACCGACCAGGGTCTTCTGCCCATCGCTTCCGAGTGGTGGCACTTCAACCTGATGCCCGCCTCCGAAGCCCGCGAAAAACTGCAGATAATCCAGTAGAACGCCGATGCGCTCAAAAAAAAGGAGGTCGATTGACCTCCTTTTTTAGAGCCACTCATCAGGCTCGAACTGACGACCTGCGCATTACGAATGCGCTGCTCTACCAACTGAGCTAAAGTGGCTTGCTACCCAAATGGGACTGCAAAGATAGTAAAAAATCAATATCAAATAAAAAAAGGTGGGACGATAAGCCGGGTTCTGTGTCCGCGGACCGCATTTACACGCGCGCGGCGTCCGTCATTTATCTGACGCAGCCTACCCCCCGGCATCGGGCGAGCAGCCCTCATCTGCCGGTATATTTGGCCTTGCAGCCCTCCGAAGCGTACGCCGGTAATGTCGCCGTCACCGGCTGTGAGCTCTTACCTCACATTTTCACCCTTACCTGCAGGCAAACCTGCCGGCGGTTGTTTTCTGTTACGCCCCTCACAAGTTTACACCTGTCTGTGCTTTCCACAGGGAGGTGCTCTGCGCTGCCCGGACTTTCCTCCACGGCCCGAAAGCCGCGGCGACGGACTGTCCCACCTTTTGGGCCGCAAAGATACGGATTTATTTGGTTTTCCGGATGCGGAAGAGTTTCGGCCAGTACTTGCCGGTAACGTAGAGCCCGCCGTCGGAGGGGTTGTAGGCTATGCCGTTGAAGACGTCGGTAGAGGGCTTCTTCAGCTGGGGGAGGAGGATGCCCCGGCAGTCGATATCTTCAATCACGTTCCCCGTCTCAGGGTCGATGCAGACAATGATTTCCAACCCGTATACGTTGGCCCAGATGTGGCCGCCGAAGTACTCCAGTTCATTGAGCCAGGCGAGCGGCTGCCCGTTGTAACGCACGGAAATCTCCCGTTCCACATCGAAAGTCTTGGGGTTGCGATAGCGGATTACATCCGTTCCGTCGCTCATGATCAGGCTCTTGCCGTCGGTCGTGAGGCCCCATCCTTCGCCCCGGTAGCGGAGTTGGGCTTTGGGGTTGAGCGTGACCGGGTCGCAGACGAAGCAGACGTTCTCTTTCCAGGTCAGCACATAGAGCAGGCCGTCTAGCACGCAAGCCCCCTCGATGAAGTATTTCCGATCGAAATTCTTGCGTTTCAAAACTTTTCCGGTCTCCAACTCCACAATCCGCAGGGAAGATTCCCCGTATTGTCCGGTACTTTCGTAGAGTTTACCGTCGTAGAAAAAGAGTCCCTGCGTGTATGCCCCGGCATCATGCTTGAAGTCGCCCGTCAGCTGGTAGTTCCAGCGGGTTACCTTCACGGCTGCTGCACCGGGCCTGGTCTCCGGTGTCTTGACAACCTGCCGACTGCCTCTGGTAAGTGCAATGGCGCCGGCGCCGCAGAGCACCAGCACAAGAACGATCAGCAGGATTCTTTTCTTCATCCGGAAACCTTTTACGAGAGACAAAGATATACATTATTATTGTATCTTTGCGCCCGGAAATAATTTCACAAGGGGTGCCAACTCAGGCTGAGAACATACCCTTTTAACCTGATCCGGATAATACCGGCGGAGGAATGAGAAAATGAAAAAACTGCTTTTATCGGCAGCCTTCGCGCTGCTCCCGCTCTGCGCTGTCGCGCAAGATGCGACCCTTTCAGAAACGCTTGACAGTACTGTAGTTACCAGCTTCCGGGCTGGTTCCAAGACACCTGTCGCTCACACCGATCTTACCAAAGGGGCACTTCGATCGGCCAGTACGCTTTCGTCGCTGCCCATGATGCTCTCCCTGCAACCTTCGGTCGTCTCCATGAACGAAGGCGGCACGGGGCTGGGCTATTCCAAGCTGCGCCTGAGAGGCAGCGACCCTTCGCGCCTCAATGTCACCGTCAACGGCATCACCCTGAACGACGCCGAATCGCAGGAGGTCTTCTGGGTGAATATCCCCGGCATTGCGGGGATGCTGAACTCCGTGCAGCTGCAGCGCGGTCTGGGTACCTCGGTCAACGGCCCCGGTGCCTTCGGTGGCAGCATCAATATGCAGACAGCCCTGCCGCAGGGCGGCCCGTACGGCGAGGCGGAACTTTCTGCCGGCTCCTATCTGACCGGCGTTGCCACACTCTCGGCCGGCACGGGCAGGATGGAAAACGGTCTTTCGGCCGACATCCGCTACTCGGCCAACCGCACCGAAGGCTATCTGGACAACGCGTGGGCGCGCCTGCACTCCCTCTTCGGATCGCTGGGCTGGCTCAAGGGCAGCAACTCAATCAAACTGAACTACATCATGGGCCTGCAGCACTCCGGTATCACCTGGGAGGGCTGTCCGCCCGAGATGCTGGAGACCAACCGCCGCTACAACCCGACGGTCTGCAAGGGGCAGATCGAGGGTTACCAGGGCGACTCCGACAACTACCTGCAGCAGCACATCCAGGGGGTCTATACGCACCAGTTCAATTCCCATCTGGTCTTGACCTCCACGCTGCACTACACCGACGGCCGTGGCTATTACGAGAACTACAAGAGCAAGAACAAGGAGACCGGTGCCAAGGGCGACTTCTGGCTTCGCCAGGCTATGGCAAACAGCTATTATGCAGCCAATTCCGTACTGAAGTGGACGGCACCGACCCTCTCCGCGGTGGCCAACGTGGCCTGGTCGTACTATGACGGCGACCACTTCGGCTACTACCTGAATGCCGACGGTACGCAGGACGATTCCTATTACCTGAATACCGGTAAGAAGCAGGACTTCTCCACCTTCCTGCGCAGCGAATGGCAGCCCCTCGGCGCGCTGAACCTCTACGCCGACCTGCAGTACCGTCATATCGGTCTGGATATCACCGGTAACGACAAGGACCACGTTTCGCTGGTCTACAGCCGGGACTACAACTTCTTCAATCCCAAGGGCGGTTTCACCTGGCAAGTGATGCCTGGCGCAGCACTTTACGCGTCCGTGGCGATGGGCCATCGCGAGCCGAGCCGCAGTGACATCAAGGAGTCCATCAAGGCCGGCAAAACGGACGAAATCAAGCCCGAACGGATGCTCGATTACGAGTTCGGTTTCCGCCTGGAACAGCCCCGCTGGGCTCTCTCGGCCAACGTGTACCTGATGGAGTACAAAGACCAGCTGCTGGCTACCGGTAAACTTTCCGAAACGGGATACGCCATCAAGCAGAACGTTCCGCGAAGCTACCGTCGCGGTGTGGAACTGGTGGCAGGCTACCAGCCGCTGCCCTGGCTCAAGGCGGAGGGCAACCTGACGCTGAGTGCCAACAAAATCCTGGATTATACGCAGTACATAGACTTGTACGACGACACGGACAACTGGAACCTGGTGGGGCAGAAAACCGAGCATTACGACAAGACCGACATCCTCCTTTCGCCTGCTGCGATCGGGATGGCAGCTGTGACGGTTACCCCGCTCAAGAGTCTGGAATTCAAGCTTGTCTGGAAATACGTTGGCAAGCAGTATTGGGACAATACCGCCAGTGAAGACCGAATGCTCAAGGCCTACGACGTTTTCTCGCTTCAGGGCCATTATGCACTCACGGAAAACGTAAAGTTTTCTATCTTTGTAGATAATTTGCTGAGCAGGAAGTACGAGGCGGATGCCTGGGTTTACCGGGCTGCATTCCAGGACGGCACCACCTACACGGAGGCCGGCTTGTTCCCGCAGGCGCCCTGCAACGCAATCTGCAAAATGACCGTATCTTTTTAACGCATGGAACTCTTCTGGAAAATCACTGAACTGCTGGCCATGGCCTTCGGCGTGACGTACGTCGTACTTGAGGTCAAGAAGGCACATTCGATGTGGCTCTTCATGATTATCGCCTCGGTGCTCAATATCCTCGTCTATTTCCACAGCCGCTTCATCTCGATGGGACTCATCCAGTTCTATTACATTGTCCTGTCGGCGTACGGCATCCGTGCGTGGGCAAAGGAACGCAAGGCTGCTGCAGAACAGCATGGCGGCGTCAATCCGGAGACGGAAGGGAAACTGCTTGTACGCCGGTTCAATCCTCGCCGGGCGCTGATCAGTTCCGCTATCGCGCTCGCCGGTTTTGCCGGTCTGGCCGTGCTGTTCAGCTATCTGAACGCTCCTGCCCAGGGCGATATTCCCGGCAAGCCTATCTGGGATGCCGGAGTGGCCGTCCTGAGCATGCTGGCTACCTACTGGCTCAGCCAGTCCTGGCGCGAACAGTGGTACATCTGGCTGGTGGTCAACGTGGCTGCGGTCATCATGTTCGTCTATCCTTTCTTCCACGGCGGCCACGCTCTCATCTGGATGGGCCTGCTCTACGTGATCTATATTGTGTCGTGCATCGTGGGCCTCTACAAATGGTACCGCCAGAGTGTAATCGTGGAGGAGTAAGATGAATTCAATCCTGATTGCGGACAGCGGCGCCACCAAGGCGGACTGGAGGGCGGTATCAGCGGACGGAACGGTCCGCGCACTGACAACCTCCGGTATCAGCCCGGTCTTTCTGGATCGGGACGGGATTGCCAAGGTGCTGCGCGAAGAGTTGTTGCCCAATCTGGAGGGAGTGCAGATACAGAAAGTTTTCTTCTATGCGGCCGGCATCGTGTCGGACGAGGTCTCCGGAAAGGTTTGCGATGCGCTCTCTCAGGTTTTTCCCGATGCGGTCTGCGAGGCGGCTTCCGACCTTCTGGCGGCGGCGCGCGCCCTCTGCGGCGACAAACCGGGAATCGCCTGTATCCTGGGAACCGGCTCCAACAGTTGTTTCTACGACGGCGAAAAGATTGTATCCAATGTCCGCGCCGGCGGGTTTATCCTCGGCGACGAGGCAAGCGGTGCCTGGTTCGGCAAGCAACTGCTCGCAGATTTCGTGAAAGGGCTGTTGCCCCAAAACCTCACGGACGAGTTGGTGCGCCGCTTCGGAATCGACTATCCGACCATCGTGCAGAAGGTTTACCGGGAGGAACTTCCGAGCCGCTATCTGGCCTCGTTCGCTCCCTTCATCCAGGAACACGGCAACCATCCGTACATCAAGAATCTGCTTCGCAACGGTTTCGAGGCTTTCCTGCTTCGCAACGTCGCGCAATACGATTATCGCCGCTATCCGGTTCATTTCACCGGTTCGGTGGCCTGGCATTTCCGCGACCTGCTCTCACGCTGCCTGACGGCGGCCGGGATGCGGCAGGGAACGATTATTCAGCGTCCCATCGACGCATTGACGGAGTATCACAGAAATGAACAGCTATCACTCTGAATTGCTCGCCGAGGCGGTTGAACAGTTCGCCTCGCTGCCCGGGGTGGGGCGCCGGACGGCACTCCGGCTGGCGTTGCATATGCTCCGGCAGCCGCGCGAGAATGTGGACCACTTTGCCGAATCGTTCCGCCGTCTCAAGACGGATCTCCGGTTCTGTCCGCAGTGCGGAATGATCTCGGACGACGACCACTGTCCCTTCTGCGACGATCAGCGCCGCGACCGTTCCACCGTTTGCGTGGTGGAGAGCCTGCGTGACGTATTCAGTATCGAGAATACCGGAGAGTACCGAGGCCTCTATCACATTCTGGGCGGGATCATTTCGCCGATGGACGGCATCGGCCCCGGTGATCTGCCGATCGACGCGCTCGTGGAACGGCTGTCCCGCGGCGAGATCCGTGAAGTGATACTTGCTTTGAGTACCGGTATGGAAGGGGAGACCACCTCGTTCTACATTTATAAACGTATCGCCGACCTGCCCGTGCAGGTGACGGCCATCGCCCGCGGCGTGGGCTTCGGCGACGACCTTGAATATACCGATGAACTGACGCTGGGACGATCAATCGTGGGCCGTCAGGTTTTCAGACCGTAACCATGCAACACGAATTTCCCTTCGCCTGGTTCCTGGCGGCTTTCGCCCTCTACACCGTTCTGCTGTTCGTCATTTCCCATGTGACGGCGCGTCGTGCGGGCGGGCGGGGCTTCTTTGCAGGCGACCGCAAGGCGCCCTGGCCCGTGGTGGCCTACGGAATGGTGGGCGCCTCCATCTCAGGCGTAACCTTCATTTCCGTTCCTGGCAATGTCTGGGTGCAGAACTTCTACTACATGCCCCTCGTGCTGGGCTTCGTGGGCGGCTATATCGTGGTGGCCAAGGTGCTTCTGCCACTCTATTACCGGATGAACCTGACCTCCATCTACACCTGGCTGGGCGAGCGGTTCGGTCCGGCAAGCCACCGTACCGGAACCGTGGTATTCATGGTTTCGCGCCTGCTGGGCGCTGCAGTCCGCATCTTCGTGGTGATGGTGGTCTTTCACGCCTTCCTGCCGCGCGAATGGACGGTCGGAGGCGGTGTACCTGCCTTCGCCCTGGTCTCGCTGGTGTTCCTGATTCTGCTCTACCTCTATACCTACAAGGGCGGTGTCAAGACCATTATCTGGACCGATGTGCTGCAGACCACCTTCATGCTGCTCGCCGTTGGTCTGGCCATCTGGCAGATTTGCCGCGAGCCCGCCATTACCTGGGCTGCCGTCTCAAGCCACACCGCCTGGTTCGACTGGAACTGGAGCGCCGGTACGAATGCTGTCAAACAGTTCATTGCCGGCATCTTCATCACCGTCGCCATGACCGGCCTGGACCAGTCGATGATGCAGAAGAATCTGGCATGCAGGGATTTACGCGCAGCGCAGAAGAATATGTACACCACCAGCGCCATTATCGTGGCGGTCAACCTGTTTTTCCTGCTGCTGGGCGCGCTGCTCTGCGTCTATGCCGACGGCCTCGGCGGCTTCGAGGCGCTGGGCATCACCAAGACCGACCAGCTCTTCCCGACCATTGCCAGCCGCTACCTGGGATTCGGGGCGGGCATATTCTTCCTGATCGGCCTCATCTCGGCCTCCTATCCATCTGCCGGTGCGGCCATGACCTCGCTCACGACTTCGGTCTGCGTGGATTTTCTTGGCTTCAACGAGCGCAAGGACTGGGATGAATCCCGCAAGAGCCGGATTCGCAAAGGGGTGCAGGCGCTCGTGGCACTCCTCTTTTTCGTGCTGATCCTGCTGCTCTTCCTCTACAGCAACGATGCGGTCATCAACCTCGTCTACAAGCTGGCCTCCTATACCTACGGTCCGCTGCTGGGTATCTTCTTCTTCGGCATTCTTTCCAAGCGGAGGGTGAGCGACCGCGCCACGCCGTGGATTGCGCTCGCCGCACCGCTTCTCTGTCTGGCCATCAATGTTTCAGGCAAGCATTTTCTCGGGTTCGACCTGGGCTTTACGCTGCTGATTGTCAACGGCGCGCTGACCTATCTGGGGATGTGGATTTCCTCGCTGACAGTTGCGCATAAAACGGTGAAAGCATGAATTTCTTCGAAGTTTTTCTGTTGGCCGTAGGCCTCTGTTTCGATACGATTGCCGTGTCGCTGGTGGGTGGCGCGTGCATCAGCCGGCTCCGTGCGGGCCAGGCGGCCAAGATACTCTTTTTCATGGCCTTCTTTCAGGGTGGATTCACCGCTTTGGGATGGGCGCTGGGTGAAACACTGGAGCAGTATATTTCCCGCTACGACCACTGGGTCGCCTTCGGCCTGTTGCTCTTTATCGGCGGCAAGATGATTGTCGACTCTTTCTCCAAAGAAGAACAGAAGCAGGTGGACCTGCTGAGCACCGGCAAGTTAATCCTGGCATCCGTGGCGACCAGCATCGACGCGCTGGCCGTGGGCGTCTCGATGGCGATGACCGGCACGGTAGGGCTCCAGATTCTCTGGTATTCCCTGGTGATTGCCGCCGTGACTGCGATTGCAGCAGGCATCGGCCTGAAAGGCGGCGGCCGGCTGGGCAAAGTGTTCGGACCGCGGTTCAATCTGCTGGGCGGCCTGATTCTCATAGGAATCGGGGTAAAAATTCTGCTCGAACACCTGTTTTTCTGAAAAAGTTTGTACCTTTGCCGCCGTTATGATCCGTTTCACCCTCATAAAAAATTTCTACGGCATCCGCCGTGCCAAGCCCCGAGCCAGTTGGTAATCCCGTTATATTCACGGAGTTACTAACCATCTAAGCGCGAGGAAATGGTACAGATTTTTTATAATGTAAACGGACAGATTCTTACAGCTGAGTCCACCGACATACTCAAGAACATTGCAGTCAAGGATGCCCTCTGGCTCGACCTTTTCGATCCTACCGGTGAAGAAAAGCGCGATGTCGAGGAGTTTTTGGACACCAACCTCCAAAGCCGTGCACAGGCGGAAGAGATCGAGAGTTCCTCCCGTTATTCGGAGGATACCCACTCTATCTTCATCAATACGGACTTCCTGATTCCGACCCCGGACAATTACACGATGGAGTCGGTCTCCTTCATCCTGACCGGTTCGGTCTTCACCTCCATCCGGCAGGTGCCGCTGCGCAGTTTTACCGACATTCAGCGCCGCATGCAGGTCAACCGCAAACTCTACCCGACCGGCTTCCATATCCTGCTCGGCATTCTCGAGACCCGAATCGACCTCGATGCCGACATGATCGAGCTGATGTCCAAAGAGATTGCCCAGTACAGCAAGCGCGTCAGCCTCGGCGAAGACGTAAAGGATGAGTTCCTTCTCGATATCAATCAGTTGCAGGAGAACACGATGATCGTCCGCGAGAACATCGTGGATAAGCAGCGCATGATTTCCGCCCTGCTCAAGAGCGAAAAGACCCCGAAGGCCATCATCACGAAGCTGAACATCCTGCTCAAGGACGTCTCTTCGCTGATCAACCATACAAACTTCAGTTTCGAGCGTCTCGAATACCTGCAGAATACCGTGCTCGGTCTGATCAACCTCGAGCAGAACAAGATCATGAAGATATTCACGCTCGTGTCGCTGCTCCTGATGCCTCCTACGCTGATTGCCAGCATCTACGGCATGAACATCAAGCTGCCGCTCGTGGGCGGTAACTGGGACATGCTCGTGGTGGGCGGCGTGATGGTGCTCACCGTGCTGGCCTCCATCATTATCTTCCGCAAACGTAAAATGATGTAAATATGAAACGGCTCTTGATGGCTTCAGCCCTGCTGCTCTGTGCATTTGCACTCCTTTCCTGCGGCAGCGCAAAGCGAACCCAGAAAGCAACTGAAATGACAACCAACGAATCGGTTCAGGCCGATATCAAACACGATATCGCAGGCGACTGGGCACCCATCCGCGTCTCGCAGAACGAAGTGGTATTCGGCCCGGAAGGCGGAAAGGTCACCATCACCAACCAGAACTATCACGAATGGTGGCTCAACGACGCCCAGGTGGCCGGTACCAAGACCTTCTTCCATGCGGACCCCGGCGAGAACTATACCTATGAAACGCTCGACGGGGAAGGTATCTCCGCCCGTATCGTTTCCAAGAACCAGGTGGAAATCACCGTCACGCCTGCCAAACAGGAACGTGCCTGGATTCTGCACCTGCAGTCCGGTAACGCCTTTACCTCCATTTCCGTCAAACAGATAGCAACCATGAACGCAGAACGAATCACCAACCCGACCCTCGAGTCCATTGCCGCCCGCACCAGTGTCCGCTCTTTCACCGACCAGCCGGTTACCGATGCCCAGATGGAAGCGATGCTCCGCGCCGCGATGGCCGCTCCGACCGGAATGAACGTGCAGCCCTGGAGTTTTGTCGTCCTGCGCGACAAGTCCCGATTCGATGAAGTTTTCAAGGGTAACTTCAATATGCGCATCTTCAAGTCTGCCGCAGCCGTGGTGGTCTTCTGTGCCGATACGACCGTGACGCGCGCACCGCGCAACAACCCGCAAGGGGAGAAGGTTACGATGCCCAGCGGTACCTGGCGTGACGATATGGGTGCCTGCACGGAGAACTTCATGGTGGCTGCCGCTTCGCTCGGCCTGGGTACCGTCTGGACGGCCAGCTATCCTTATCCCGACCGCTATCTCCCCATCAAAGAGGCGTTGGGACTGCCTGCAACGGTGGTTCCTTACAGCGTAGTGGCAGTCGGTTATCCTGCCGGCGAGGTCCAGCCCAAGGATAAATGGAAACCGGAACGCATCCACAACGAGCGCTGGTAGACATTTTTTTCAGTTTTTTTGCGGATTTCAAAAATCATTGTATCTTTGCAACCCCAAACCCCGCCCAGGTGGTGAAATTGGTAGACACGCCAGCTTGAGGGGCTGGTGCCTGTTAAAGGGCGTGCAAGTTCGAGTCTTGTCCTGGGCACACAAAAAAGCATCGCAACCGCGATGCTTTTTTTCGTACAATTAGTACCTTTGCACGGTTATGCAAGAGATTAGAAATATAGCCATCATCGCGCATGTAGACCACGGCAAGACGACGCTCGTGGACCGGATGATCTGGCAGTCGCAGATTATCCGCGGCGGCGCCGAGAAGACGGGCGAACTTATTTTGGACAACAACGATCTGGAACGCGAGCGTGGCATCACCATTCTGGCAAAGAATGTGTCGGTTCCGTATAAGAACTACAAAATCAACATCATAGATACTCCGGGACATGCCGACTTCGGCGGTGAGGTGGAGCGCGTGCTCAATATGGCGGACGGCGTGCTGCTGCTCGTGGACGCTTTTGAAGGCACGATGCCCCAGACGCGTTTCGTGCTGCAGAAAGCCATCGAAATGGGCAAGAAGCCCATTGTCGTGATTAACAAGGTGGACAAGTTGAACTGCCGGCCGGACGAGGTGAACGAGGAGGTCTTCGACCTGATGTTCTCGCTCAACGCCACGGAAGAGCAGTTGGACTACAAAACCATCTACGGCAGTGCCAAGCAGGGTTGGATGTCGGAAGACTGGCGCAAACCTACGAACGATATCACCGCGCTGCTCGATGCCATCATTTCCGAGATTCCGGCTCCGGAAGTGCGCGAGGGTACGCCCCAGATGCTGATCTCTTCGCTGGAGTATTCCCCGTACGTGGGCCGTATCGCAATCGGCCGCATCACCCGCGGTTCGCTGCGCGCCGGTATGCCGGTGTCGCTCTGCAAACGCTACGATATCGTTGAAAAGCAGAAAGTCAAGGAGCTGATGGTCTTTAGCGGCCTGGAAAAGAAGAAGGTGGAACAGGTGGACTGCGGTGACATCTGCGCCGTGGTGGGAATCGAAGGATTTGAGATCGGCGATACGATTGCCGACTTCGAGAACCCCGAGGCCCTGCCGCCCATCACCGTGGACGAGCCTACGATGAGCATGCTCTTCACGATCAACGACTCTCCCTTCTTCGGCCGCGACGGCAAGTTCGTCACCTCGCGCCATATCAAGGAACGCCTAGAGCATGAACTCGAAAAGAACCTGGCGCTCCGCGTCAAACCGGGCAACAGCGCCGATTCGTTCGTCGTCTACGGACGCGGCGTACTGCACCTTTCGATCCTGATCGAGACCATGCGCCGCGAAGGGTTCGAACTGCAGGTGGGCCAGCCCAAAGTGCTGGATAAAACCATCGGCGGACAGCGCTGCGAACCGATTGAGTTCCTGACGATTGACGTGCCGGAAGAATTCGTGGGCCGGGCCATCGAACTCTCCACGCGCCGCAAGGCCGCCCTGATTCACATGGAGGGGCGCGGCGACCGTACGCACCTGGAATTCGAGATTCCCGCCCGCGGCCTGATGGGGTTGCGCAGCAACCTGCTGACCGCCACCCAAGGTGAAGCCGTCGTGGCACACCGCTTCAAGGGTTACGAACCTTACAAGGGCGAGATCGAGAAACGCACCAACGGTTCGCTGGTGGCCAACGAGACCGGCCTGGCCGTGGCTTACGCCATGGACAAGCTGCAGGATCGCGGCCGCTTCTTTATCGAGCCGGGCGAGGATGTCTACGCCGGCCAAGTAGTGGGCGAGCACATCCGCGATTTCGACCTGAACATCAATGTCTGCAAGACCAAAAAGCTGACCAACGTCCGCGCTGCCGGATCCGACGAGAAAGTAATCCTCCCGCCGGCCGTCAAGTTCTCGCTGGAAGAGGCGCTCGAGTACATTCAGGAGGATGAGCTTGTGGAAGTTACGCCTCACGCGATGCGTATGCGCAAGACGATTCTGGACGAAACGGCGAGAAAAAGGGCTCAGCGTTAGCAGATTAAAAATATTTTCGTATATTTGCAGCCCAATTTTGCAAGATGGAAGCACTGGCCGATACCCTGATTATCCCCATTAAAGGGCTTCCCAAGGGCGAAAGTACCTTCCATTTTGCGATTGACGGATCGTTCTTTTCGAAGTTTGGGAATACCCGGATCAAAGATGCAGACTGCAGCGTCAATGTTTCGGCGCGGCGTCGCAGCACGATGATGGAGATTGTCTGCCGGATCGGCGGATTCGTCGTTGTGGAGTGCGACCGCTGCCTGGATGATCTTCCGCTGAAGGTCGATGTGGAGCGTATGCTCACCGTCGGTTTCGGCGCAGTTGACGTGGATGATGCGGCAGATGAAGACGATATGATGGTGGTCAGCAGCTCTGATTCCGTCATCTCGCTGGACCAGTTCGTTTACGACTACGTCTGCCTGAGTCTCCCGATCGTGATGGTGCATCCCGAGGGCCGTTGCAATCCCCAAATGCTGGCCCGCCTGGAATCCGGTTCCCATGCTTCTGAAGAACACGCCGAAGGAAACAATCCCTTCGGGAAACTGAAAGAGATGTTGAAAAAATAGAAACAATTAAAATACACTAACAATGGCACATCCGAAACATAAGATCTCCAAGCAGCGCAGAGATAAAAGAAGAACTCACGACAAGGCAATTGTCCCGCAGATGGCAGTTTGCCCGAATTGCGGTGCAACCGTCCTGTATCACCACGTATGCCCTGAGTGCGGTTTCTACCGCGGCCGCCAGGTCATTGACAAGGCTAACGCCTAGTGCGCCCTTGTAGTTCAACGGATAGAACGGAAGTTTCCTAAACTTTAGATAGCAGTTCGATTCTGCTCAGGGGTACAAAAATAGCTTGGCACTGCCAAGCTATTTTTGTACCTTTGATACATCATGAAGGAAAAGGATTCGGACACATGGCAGGAGGCGTTGACGGGGTTCAGGAGTTACCTGAAGCTCGAGAAGTCGCTGTCGCCCAATACGCTTGCAGCTTATGGGCGGGATGCGAAGGCGCTGTGCGACTTTCTCCAAAAGAGAGGGCTGCCGGGTCCGGAAGCGGCCGATACGGCGGTTATCGAAGCATTCATCGCTGACAAGGTGGGAGAGGGGCTCTCCAAACGTTCGCAGGCCCGGCTGGTCAGCTCGCTCCGCTCTTTCTATACCTTTCTGGCAGAAGAGAAGCGCCTGGCGGACAATCCCTGTGACAGTCTGGTCATTCCGCGGCTAAATCCGCACCTTCCCAGCGTACTGACCTACGACGAGGTGAAGGCCATTCTGGAATCGGTAGATCTTTCCAAGCCGGAAGGCCACCGCAACCGCGCCATGCTGGAGATGCTCTACTCCTGCGGATTACGCGTCAGTGAGCTGGTGGGTCTCCACATTTCGGACCTTTTCCCGGGCGAAGGGTTCGTCCGGATTATCGGCAAGGGGAACAAGCAGCGGCTGGTGCCGCTCGGCGAGCCCGCGCGTGACCAAATCAAATTCTGGATGGAAGACCGGCGCCTCATGAAACCGAAAAAGGATGCCGAAGACATCCTTTTTCTGAACCGGCGCGGCGGAAAACTGTCGCGCGTGATGGTATTCAATATTGTGCGGGATCAGGCTGCGCTGGCCGGCATCCGGAAGGAGATATCACCCCATACGTTCCGCCATTCGTTCGCCACGCACCTTGTGGAGAATGGGGCGGACCTGCGCGTCGTGCAGGAGATGCTGGGTCACGAGAGTATCCTTACGACGGAAATCTATACCCATATCGATACCCGCAAGTGGCAGGAGACCATTCTCCGCTATCACCCTAAAAACGGGTGATACTCGAAGCTCCCTTCGAGCGGACATTGGTCTCGCCCGGGCCCGTAAGGTCCAGCGAGCAGGCTCCGGCCAGTTCTCCCTTGATGGTACCCACATTGCAGATAACTGCGTCGCAGGCACCTGCCAGCTCGACTTTTGCCTTGTTGGCAGTGATGTAGCGGTCGCGCGTGCCGAAGTTGCAGGCGCCGGCCAAATCTACCTCCAGCGAAAGAACGTTGCCGTCGACCCAGTAATTGTCGGCTCCGGCAGCATCAACCTTCAGCTCTTTGAGGTTGCAGGTGAAGACAACCCGATTGGCTCCCGCGCTTTCAATTTCGAGCTTTTCACCGACAATCGGATCGATTGCCCTGAAGTTGACGGCACCGGCCAGCGTAATCTCTTCCAGCAGGCCAGGGGTCGGAATCGTGATATCCAGTTTGTCGGATACATTGCCTTCGGTTGCTTCCTTGATATTGACGAATTTGATGCCTTTGCGCTTGAACAGCTTGCTGCTGGCGTCAATCGTCAGGGTTTTGTCGTCGAGCGAAACGTTTACGGCGGCTACGAGGACACTGTCGCCGGTAACGGTGATGGCGGTGGCCGTAGGGTCGAGCGTCACGTTGACGCCGCCCTTCACTACCATCTCGTTAAAGGTTCCGGGATGATCGATTACCCGGCTGTCGGTTACTCCGGAGAGCTCGGTTCCGAAAGAGCAGGAAACCATCAACAGCGGAATAAGGAAAGAAAAGAATTTGGTCATAGTTATGTGATTTTTAAAAGTTCTGTCCGTTAGACTGCCGAACCGGCTGAAAGGTTGCAGCCTTATATTACAAAGGTATGAAAAAATTTTCCTTACTTTGGAAACCTTTTGCCACGCAGCGCAGTCTAACTGGCAAAACTTTTAAAACACAAGCCTTATGACACTACTTGAAGATTTCCTCCTTCCTATTATTATCTGCGTGCTGCTTCCGATCGCGATCGTATGGATTTGCGCGGCTTACAGACGAATGAATGTCAACTCCAAAGCTGAAGTGCTGATGAAGGCACTTGAAAAGGGTGCTCCCTGCGACGTAGACGGTTTTGTTTACGACAAGAAGGCCAAGAAGATGAAAGCAGAAATGGAAAAATCGGTCAAAAACAAGATGAACGAACGAATCCAGACCGGTCTTACCCTGCTGGCTATCGGCGGCGCTTTCCTCGTCTGGTTCATCCTGAGAGGTTCCGACTTCCTCTTTGTCGCTTCAATTCTGTTGTTGCTGGGTCTGGCATTTACCTGCAGCGGATTGATCGGCCGCAAGATGTATGCAGAAGAGATTGCTGCTGAAACGAAGAAAAACGTTGAAAAAATCGGTCAAGACGAGACCAAATAAATGACGCGCGAGCAATTCGTGGATTTGGTTAAACAGGAGCAGGAGCCGCTCAGACGGTTCCTGCTTGGCCTGTGCAGCGGCAACGAAGCCGAAGCGGACGATATCGCCCAGGAGGCGCTGATTCGCGCTTTTCTGGCAATCGACCGGTTCGAGGGCCGTTCCCGCTTCTCCACCTGGCTTTTCCGGATTGCTTACAATTGCTTCTACGACAGGTTGAAATCCGCGTCGCGCGGTTCGTTCGAAACGCTTTCGCCGGCTGCGGAACGGGTTTCCGGCGGGGAGATACCTGATGAACAGTTCCGCTATCAGGCCCTCTACCGGGCCATCGACGCCCTGTCGCCCGATGAAAAGGCTGTGATCCTGCTCTTCTATATGGAGGATCGCCCCATTCTGGAGATTGCCAAGATTACTTCGCTCAGTGTGAGCGCCATCAAGTCCCGCCTGCACCGGGGCCGACTTCACTTGAAAAACTATTTGGAAAATGAAGAATGATCATGAAATAAGGGAGTTTTTCCACGCCAACCGTCCGGAGATTGGAGGGGAGGATGCGTTTTTGAAAAAACTGGACGAGCGCCTCGCTGTCGCTGAGCAGGTCCGCGGTTATTGCAAGAGCGAACGGAAGCGGTCCCGCCGCGGAATCGTTATTGCTTCGACCGTCGGTCTGCTGTGCGGTATCGGCCTGATGCTGATGCTGATTTATCTGCCGTCCGTTCTGGATCCCTCCACCGTGATTGCTGAAGCTGCCGATTCCCTCAAGTCGACTGCCCGTACCGGCTTTACGGATGCGGCCGCCAACTTTGATTATGTCCGTTTCGGCCTCCTGATCAAGTGGCGTCATGTGATTCTGGCCCTGCTGGCTCTCGGCGTCGTGATTCCGGGCGGATTTCTGGTCGCCAGAAAAATCTCGGAATAGCTAAAAAAAGTTTTGCAACTTTGCGGAAAATACCTACATTTGCACTCCCAATTAAGCGGCAGTAGCCGCTAGCGGAGGCCGGGCAGGGTTAGCCCTGTGCAATAGAAAGGCCGAAGCGAGGGGTCTGGGGGTATCCCCCAGTAAATTTGGTGCGGTAGTTCAGCCTGGTTAGAATGCCGGCCTGTCACGCCGGAGGTCGCGAGTTCGAGCCTCGTCCGCACCGCCAAAATAAAAAGCAGCGCAACCGCGCTGCTTTTTATTTTGGCGGTGCTTGGGCACCCGTATTTACGGGGGCACAGCCCCCGGGCCCCTCGGCCTGCGCGGCCGGTACGCCAACCGAAAGGTTGGCTTTTTTGCGTGCGGAAAGAGGCAAGGAACGAGCGATACAGTCATCCGCACCGCCAAAAGAAAAACTTTTCGTATCTTTGGGGTAATCAACAAGTCTTACACTATGAAGAGATTCATTATTTCGCTTTTCGTGCTGCTGCTTACTGCGATTCCTGTAGTGAGCTCCGCACAGGCCAGCAAGGTATTCAAAGAGACACGCGAGATTGCTGCAATCGAGAAAGAAAACGGTGATAACTCCTTGATGGTCTTCTTTATGCCCGAAATGAACCAGTATTATCTGTGCGTGGGTAGTCTTGGAATCGGCGACGATGTCATCCAGTTTAACTACGATCCGATCTTCGATCTGTTTATCCCGTTGGGAGAAACCCTGGAGAATGCGCTGGCCAGGTTGGAAGAGTTCAAGACGCTTGTAAAACAGCCGAACGGTACCGCGATGGAAACCGTAGGCTGCCTGGCATTCGGTTATCCCAACGATGAATTGGAGCCGGTTACCGTTACTTCTTACAAGGTATTGCTTGGCCGTAAGCTGATGTTCAGCGTGAAGCGGGGCGAGTACATCCGCGCGACCTATATTCCCAAGGCTGATATTTCAGCAGTCGTGTCGAGCGTCAAGTTCTATCGCAGACTCCACCCGAAGGAGAAATAATCGTTCCCATAGTGCACAAAAAAAGCCGCGGCCATTCGGGACCGCGGCTTTTTCATTGTCGACAATTAATTATGCCTCAGGAGTAACGACGGAGACATAAGATTTGTCATCGCGTTTCTTCTTGAAGGTCACGACGCCGTCTTTCAGTGCGAAAAGGGTGTGGTCTTTACCCATACCTACGTTCTCGCCCGGATAGTGGACAGTGCCCCTCTGGCGGACCAAGATGTTGCCAGCCTTGGCAACCTGGCCACCGAACAACTTAATACCTAAGCGTTTGCTCTGTGATTCACGGCCGTTCTTCGAACTACCTACACCTTTTTTGTGTGCCATACTCTTTAGTCCTTAAATTAATTATGCGATTGCAATTTCTTCGATCTGGATCTTGGTCAGGTACTGACGGTGACCGTTCTTCTTCTGATAACCTTTGCGGCGTTTCTTCTTGAAGATGATAACCTTGTCGGCTTTGCAATGTTCCAGGACGGTGGTCTTGACATTGACGCCCTTTACATAGGGAGCACCGACTTTGACCTTACCCTCGTTGTCGAGGAGGAGTACTTTGTCGAATTCGAGAGCGGAACCGACCTCGGCAGCCTGGCGGTTGACGAAAATCTGCTTGCCCGCTTCGACCTTGAACTGCTGTCCAGCAATATCTACGATTGCGTACATAAATAAATTTTGTTAAAATTTATAACCGTAAGCGGATACACTCAAGTATCTCTTAATCACTAGCTTAGCGGTTGTCTGTCAATATTTTGGGACTGCAAAGATAGTAACTTTTCCCTTCGGGGCAAAATTATTTTGCAGTCTTTCAACAGTTAAGCGTCGATATTGGCGTACTTCGCATTCTGTTCGATGAACTCGCGGCGCGGAGCCACGTCGTCGCCCATCAGCATCGAGAAGATCTTGTCGGCCTCGGCCGCATTCTCGATGTAAACCTTGCGCAGGATGCGGTTGGCAGGGTCCATCGTCGTGTCCCACAACTGCTCGGGATTCATCTCGCCGAGACCTTTGTAGCGCTGGATCTTCAGGCCGGGAGCGCCGGCTCCGCCCACTTCTTTGACGGCGGCGTCACGTTCTTCGTCGGTCCAGCAGTAGGTCTTGGTCTTGCCGCGCGCCACCAGGTAGAGCGGCGGGGTTGCGATATAGACGTATCCGTTGCGGATCAGGTCGGGCATATAGCGGAAGAAGAAGGTCAGGATCAGGGTGGCGATATGCGCACCGTCCACGTCGGCATCGGCCATGATGATGACCTTGTGGTAGCGGAGTTTGGAGAGGTTCAGCTGCTTCGCGTCGTCTTCCGTACCGACTGTCACGCCCAGAGCGGTGTAGATGTTGCGGATCTCCTCGCTTTCGAAGGCGCGGTGCTCCATGGCTTTCTCCACGTTGAGAATCTTACCGCGCAGCGGCAGGATGGCCTGGAAGTCGCGGTCGCGGCCCTGCTTGGCCGATCCGCCTGCGGAGTCACCCTCCACGAGGAAGAGTTCGCACTTTTCCGGGTTGTTGTCAGCACAGTCGGCAAGTTTGCCGGGGAGTCCGCTGCCGGACATCACCGTCTTGCGCTGCACCAGTTCGCGGGCCTTGCGTGCGGCCTGACGGGCCTGTGCTGCGAGAATCACCTTGTCGATGATGATCTTGGCGTCCTTCGGGTTCTCTTCGAGATACTGCTCGAGAACCTGGCTTACGGCCTGCTGCACGGCGCTGCGGACCTCCGTGTTGCCGAGTTTGGTCTTGGTCTGGCCTTCAAACTGGGGTTCGGCCACCTTGACGGAGATGACGGCGGTCAGACCTTCCCGGAAGTCTTCCGGGCTGATTTCCACCTTGGCTTTTGCCAGGAAGCCGTTCTTTTCAGCATAGCTCTTGAGCGTGCTGGTCAAGCCGGCGCGGAAACCTACGAGGTGCGTACCGCCTTCGATGGTGTTGATATTGTTGACGTACGAGTGGATGTTCTCGTTGAAGTCCGTATTGTACTGCATGGCCATCTCGATGGGGATGGTCTTGTTGGTCTCGAGGTAGATGGGCTGCTCGGTGAGACGGCGGCGGTTGCTGTCGAGGTATTCGACGAACTCCTGCAGGCCTTTCTCGGAGTAGAATACATCTTCCGGTTTGACCGTATGCTCGATTCCGTCTTCGTCGTAGACGACTTTGTCTTCCCGGCGCAGGTCGCGGAGGGTCAGGCGGATACCTTTGTTGAGGTAGGCCAGTTCGCGGAGACGGTTGGCAAGGGTTTCGTAGTTGTAGATGCGGTTGGTTGCGGTGAAGATTTCAGGATCCGGGTGGAAGGTGATGATGGTACCCGAATCATGGGCTTCGCCCACCACTTTGACGTCGTAGAGCGGCTTGCCCTTGGAGTACTCCTGGACAAAGACTTTGCCTTCGCGGTGAATCTCGGCGCGGAGATGGTCGGAGAGGGCGTTGACGCAGGAGACGCCGACACCGTGCAGACCGCCGGAGACCTTGTAGCTGTCTTTGCTGAACTTACCGCCGGCATGGAGCACCGTGAGCACCACCTCGAGGGCGGAGCGTTTCTCTTTTTCGTGCATGCCGGTAGGAATACCGCGGCCGTTATCTTTGACGGTGATGGAGTTGTCTTCGTTGATGGTGACCAGGATGTCGTCGCAGAAACCTGCGAGCGCCTCGTCGATGGAGTTGTCCACAACCTCGTAGACGAGGTGATGGAGACCGCGGTCGCTGATGTCGCCGATGTACATGGACGGGCGTTTGCGGACGGCTTCGAGTCCTTCGAGGACCTGGATACTTTCGGCAGAATATTGGGCCTCTGCCGCATTCATTTCTCTTTCAGTCATTTCGATTCGAATAATAACTCACAAATATACACAAAAAATCCTTTCGTGCGCACACGCGCGCGCGAAAAACCACCAAAAAACGCAAAAAAACGGGGCTAGTAAAGCAGAATGCCGGCGATGGCGGAAAGCAGCAGCATCACGATTGCGTCCGCCTTGAACCAGACGGCCACGAATACCACGGCGAAGATCACGATGGAGATCCAGTCCGTAAAGGTTTCCCGGTTGAGGAAGAGCAGGGCGGCCGCGCCGATCATACCGGTCGTCAGCGGACGGAGCCAGCCCACCACGCTCTCCACATAGCGGTTTTTGTGCAGGCGCTTGTAGAAGACGGCAATCAGGATCATCAGGGTCAGCGGGGGAATGCAGACGGCCAGCGTGGCCAGCATGCTGCCGAAGATATTGCCTGTTACCAGATATCCCACGTAGGTGGCGCTGTTGATAGCTATCGGCCCGGGAGTCATCTGCGAGATGGCCACGATGTCGGCGAACTGCTGCCCGGTGAGCCAGGCATGGCGGACAATCACTTCATTCTGCACCAGCGAGAGCATCGCGTAGCCGCCGCCGAAACCGAAGAATCCGATCTTCAGGAAAGAGAGGAAGAGCTGCAGGTAAATCATTGCACGTTCCTCCGGTTTTTAACGAGTACCTCCACTACGCCTGCCACGATGCCCGCCAGAATCAGCCAGACGGGGGAGAAACCGGTCTGCCAGATGAGCAGCGCCACCGCCAGCGCCAGAAAGACCATGGGCCAGCGGAGCGGTTTGAGCATCCGGATAAAGGGCACGGCGATCAGGGCCACTACGGCAGGCCGCAACCCTTTGAAAGCGGCCTCTACATAGCTGTTATCGCGAAATCCGCCCAGGAATACCGCAATCAGCAGAATAATGGTAAAGCAGGGGATGACGGTGCCCAGCACGGAGACCAGGGCACCAATCCATCCCCGCATCTTGTAACCTACAAAGACGGCTGTATTCAACGCCACCGGCCCGGGCGCTGACTGGGCCAGTGAGAGTTGATTGTAGAAGTCTTCCCGTTCGAACCAGCGCTTGCGCTCCACCACTTCGCGTTCGATCATCGGCAGCATGGCATAGCCGCTGCCGAAGGTAAAGGCGCCGATTTTGAAGAAACTCCAGAAGAGCCGCCAGAGCATCGCCGTTTACAGATATTTGTAGAACAGGGCAATCGACTCCATTCCCTTGCGGAACTGACTCAGCAGGTAGCTTTCGTTCGGGGAGTGGATCAGGTCGCGCTCCAGGCCGAATCCCATCAGCACCGGGTCGGCCTTGAGAATCTTCTGGGCATCCGCAATCACGGTGATGGAACCGCCGCCGCGGCTCGGAACCGGCTCTACACCATAAACTTCGCCGATTGCACGTGCTGCGGCCTTATAGGCGTTGGAAGACATGGGCAGTCCGAAGCATCCGCCGCCGTGGATGTTCTTGACAGTGACCTTCACCCCCTTCGGGGCGATGGACATGAAGTATTTTGTGAAGAGTTTGGCAATCTTGTCCGCGCTCTGGTTCGGGACCAGGCGCATGGAGATCTTGGCGTGTGCGGTGGAGGGGATGATGGTCTTGGAGCCTTCGCCGATATAGCCGCCCCAGATGCCGTTCACGTCGAGGCACGGACGGATACCGGTGCGCTCCAGCGTGGTGAAGCCCTTTTCGCCGGACACACCGTCGATGCCGAGGCTCTTCTTGTATTCCTCCATGTTGAACGGAGCGCGACCGAGCATCCTGCGCTCTGCGCGGGTAAGATCCACGACGTCGTCGTAGAAGCCCGGAATGGTGATGCGGCCGTCCTTGTCGATCAGGGTGTCGATCATCTTGCAGAGGGCGTTGATGGGGTTGACGATCGCGCCGCCGTAGTGGCCGGAGTGGACGTCCTTGTTCGGTCCCGTGACGGAAACCTCCATGTACTGCATGCCGCGCATGCCGGTATTGATGGAAGGAATCTTGTCCGAAATCATCGTGGTATCGGAAATGAGGATCAGATCGCAGGCGAGTTTCTTGCGGTTGGCCTTCATCCAGGCTGCCAGGCTCGGGGAACCGATCTCCTCTTCGCCCTCGATCATGAATTTGATGTTGTGGCGGAGCTTCTTTTCGCGGACCAGGTATTCAAAGACCTTGATATGCATGAAGTGCTGGCCCTTGTCGTCGTTCGCGCCGCGGCCCCAGATGGCGCCGTCTTTCACGACCGGTTCGTAAGGATTGGTCTTCCAGAGTTCGATGGGCTCCTCGGGCTGTACGTCATAGTGGCCGTAGACCATGATGGTCTGTGCCTTCGGGTCGAACTTCTTCTCTGCGAAGACCACCGGATGACCGGCCGTTTCGCAGACTTCCGCCGTGTCGACGCCGGCCGCCTTGAGCAGTTCTACGATCCTCTCCGCGCAGCGGTACATATCCTGCTTGTGGGCGGGGTTGGAGCTGACGGAGGGAATGCGAAGCTCCTGGAAGAGTTCGTCGAGGAAACGTTTTTCGTTCTGCTCGATGTATTGTTTCATTTCCATAGGGGTGTATGTTTTTGTTGCTGATTACGTGTAACAAACAAAGATAGCTATTTTTTTACTACCTTTGCAACCCCTATGGGAACACTTCCCGGATCAAAGAAATAAACCGTTAAATACCAATATGAAAGTATCGCAGAAAAAGGTTGACGAACAGAACCTTACCGTAACGATTGCCCTGGAAAGAGAGGATTGGGCAGAACCGCGTAAAAAGAAACTCAACGAATATCGCCGCACCGCCGACATCAAAGGCTTCCGCAAGGGAATGGCTCCGATGTCGCTCATCGAGCGCATCCACGGCGGACAGGCACTGGCAGAGGTGCTGAACACCCAGGTCAGCGAGCAGATCCAGAACTTCATCGAGAGCAAGAAGCTCGACATTATCGGCGAGCCGCTCCCGAGCGAAAAAGAGGACAAGAACGACTGGGACAACCCCGATACTTTCAGCTTCAGCTTTGATATCGCCCTGGCTCCGAAGGTGGAATTCACCGTGTCCAAAGAGGATAAGATCCCTTACTATCAGGTCAATACCACCGCCAAGGCCCTGAAGGACTACAAGGCTTCGCTGCTCAAGCAGTACGGCACCCTCGAGACGGGCAAGACTGCTAAGGCAGAGGATTTCGTGATCGCCGACTTCGAATCCGGTGACCGCAAGGTGGAAGCCGCTTACGTGGCTGTCCGCAGCATTCAGGACGAGGAGATCAAGAAGAGTTTCATCGGCCTCAAGGCCGGCGACGTCCGCGATATCGACATCGTGAAGACCTTCGCCAACGAAACCGACCGCGCCGCCATGTTCAAGGTCAAGAAGGAGGAACTCTCCGAACTGCCCGCCGACTGGAAGATGACCGTGAAGGAGATCAAGACCTTCGTGGATGCAAAACCCGTCCAGGCAACCTTCGACCAGATCTTCGGCAAGGACACCGTCAAGACGGAAGAGGAGTTCGACGCCAAGGTCAAGGAGCGCCTCGAGGCTGAATATGTGCAGGAGGGTGACTTCCGCTTCAGCACCGACGCCAAGGAGTACTTCATCAAGAAGACCGGCATCAAGCTTCCGGACGCCTTCATGAAACGCTGGATCTTCACGGCCAACGAGGGCAAGTTCACCAAGGAGCAGATCGAGCAGGAGTACGACCTCTTCGCCAAGGATTTCCGCTGGGACATGATCCGCAACAAGATCATCAAGGACCAGCAGCTCAAGATAACCCGTGAGGATATGCTCGCAGAGGCCAAGAAGCTGGCCGCTTACCAGTTTGCGATGTACGGCATGAACTCGGTTCCCGAGGAGACGCTCACCCAGTTTGCAGAGCGCACCCTCGCCGACGAGCAGCAGGCCCGCCGCATCTTCGAGAAGGTGCAGGACGACCATGCGCTTGCCTTCATCCGCAAGACCGTGACCCTCGACACCAAGAAGGTCTCCATTGAAAAAATGCGTGAATTAACCGCCTAAACCATTATGAAATCCGAATTCGAAAAATTCGCCGTCGGTCACTGCGGCATCAGTTCCTCGACGCTCCACAGCCTCTCTTCCATCTATGCGGGTTATATCAACCCGACCATCGTGGAGGAGCGCAAGCTCAATGTAGCGCAGATGGATGTCTTCTCCCGCCTGATGGTGGACCGCATCATCTTCCTGGGCTGTCCCATCGACGATGACGTGGCCAACATCATCCAGGCGCAGCTGCTTTTCCTGGATTCGACCGGATCGGATTCGGATATCACGCTCTATATCAACTCGCCGGGCGGCGTGGTCTACGCCGGTCTGGGCATCTACGATACGATGCAGACCATCCGCTCCGACGTGAAGACCATCTGCACCGGCATGGCCGCGTCGATGGCTTCCATCCTCCTGGCCGCCGGCACGAAGGGCAAACGCTCGATGCTGCCGCACGCCCGCGTGATGATCCATCAGCCGATGGGCGGCGCGCAGGGCCAGGCTTCGGACATCGAGATCACCGCCCGCGAGATTCTCAAGCTGAAAGGGGAACTGCACCAGATTCTGGCTGCGCATACCGGCAAGCCCATCGAACAGATCGCCCGCGACGCGGACCGCGACTTCTGGATGACCGCACCGGAAGCAAAGGCCTACGGAATGGTGGATGAAATCATAGAGCCCCGCAAGAAATAATGGCCGGAAAACCGCACGACGAGACGCGCTGCAGTTTCTGCGGCCGTGCGCAGGACCAGGTGGAGTTGCTGATCACGGTCGGCGACCAGGCCATCTGTTCGGATTGCGTGCGTACCCTGAGCGACTATCTTGCCGGCGTGCAGGGAGAGGCGCAACCGAAGCCCGTGCGCAAGGATCCTGCCGGGGAGATGAAGCTTCTCAAACCCCGCGAGATCAAGGCTTTCCTGGACCAGTACGTAATCGGTCAGGACGAAGCCAAGAAGACGCTCGCCGTGGCGGTTTACAACCACTACAAGCGCATCAGCCGCAAGCGGGAGGAGGACCTGATTGAGAAATCCAATATCCTGATGGTGGGCCCGACCGGAACGGGTAAAACCCTGCTGGCCAGAACGATCACGCGGATGCTCAACGTCCCGTTCGCCATCGTGGACGCTACGGTGCTGACCGAGGCCGGTTACGTGGGTGAAGACGTGGAGAGCATTCTCACCCGCCTGCTGCAGGACGCCGACTACGACGTGTCCCGCGCTGAAAGGGGTATCGTCTTTATCGACGAGATAGATAAGATCGCCCGCAAGAGCGACAATCCCTCCATTACCCGCGACGTTTCCGGCGAGGGCGTGCAGCAGGCACTGCTCAAGATTTTGGAAGGCAACGTGGTGAACGTGCCTCCGCAGGGTGGCCGCAAGCACCCGGAGCAGCGGATGATTGCCGTCAACACGGAGAATATCCTCTTTATCTGCGGCGGAGCCTTCGAGGGAATCGAGCGCCACATCTCGCAGCGGCTCAACATGCAGGTGATCGGTTTTGGCGCCCAGAAGGAGCGCGAGAAGGTGGACAAGAACAACCTGATCCAGTACGTGGCGCCGCAGGATCTGCGCTCCTACGGGCTGATTCCGGAAATCATCGGCCGCCTGCCGGTGGTCACCCACCTGGATCCGCTCGACCGCACCAGTTTGCTGGCCATCCTGACTGAACCGCGCAACGCACTCATCAAACAGTACAAGGAACTCTTCGCGATGGACGGCATCAAGCTGGTCGTTCGCAAAGAGGTGCTGGAATTCATCGTCGATACGGCCATCTCCTTCAAACTCGGGGCCCGGGGTCTCCGCTCGCTCTGCGAGGCCATCATGAACGACGCCATGTTCGACGCTCCGACGAGCGGCCGTAAAACACTGATCCTCACCCTGGCCTATGCCAAGGAGAGGATCGGTAAGTATGCCGGTAAACTCGCCGGCGGAAAATAATCCGAATTACTTCAGAGAGTCGCCGTTCATCTCGATGAGGAACTGCGCGTTGTTGGTCGTCTTCTCCAGACGGCTCTTGAGGAATTCCATCGCCTCGATGGAGTTCATGTCCGCCAGGTAGTTACGCAGCAGCCAGATACGGTTGATGTACTCCGGATCGTAGAGCAGGTCGTCGCGGCGGGTGGAACTCAGGGTGACGTCCACAGCCGGGAAGATGCGCTTGTTGGAGAGTTTCCTGTCGAGCTGGAGCTCGAGGTTGCCGGTGCCCTTGAATTCCTCGAAGATCACGTCGTCCATCTTGGAACCGGTCTCGGTAAGGGCGGTGGCCAGAATGGTAAGCGAGCCGCCGTGCTCGATCTTGCGGGCTGCACCGAAGAAACGCTTGGGTTTCTGCAGGGCGTTGGCGTCCACACCGCCGGAGAGTACTTTGCCGGATGCGGGCTGCACCGTATTGAAAGCGCGCGCGAGACGCGTGATGCTGTCGAGCAGGATCACCACGTCGTGACCGCACTCTACCAGGCGCTTCGCTTTTTCGAGTACCATATTGGAAACCTTCACGTGGCGCTCGGCCGGCTCGTCGAAGGTCGATGCAATCACCTCCGCCTTCACGCTGCGCTCCATGTCGGTCACCTCTTCCGGGCGCTCGTCAATCAGCAGCACGATCATATAGACCTCCGGATGGTTGTCCGCGATGGCGTTAGCGATATCCTTGAGCAACACGGTTTTACCGGTCTTGGGCTGCGCCACGATCAAGCCGCGCTGGCCTTTGCCGATCGGGGTGAAGAGATCCACTACGCGGACCGAGATGTTGCTGTTGTGGCCGTGGCCGGTGAGGTTGAATTTCTCTTCCGGGAAGAGCGGGGTGAGGAAGTCGAACGGAACGCGGTCGCGGATGGATTCCGGGGAGCGGCCGTTGATCAGGCGCACCTTGATGAGCGGGAAATACTTCTCGCCTTCGCGCGGAGGACGGATCTCGCCGAGGATCGTGTCGCCTGTCTTGAGGGCGTATGATTTGATCTGTGCCTGAGAGACATAGATGTCATCCGGGGAGTTGAGGTAGTTATAGTCGGACGAACGCAGGAATCCGTAACCGTCGGGGACGATTTCCAGTACGCCGGTCGCCTCCACCGTGCCTTCGAATTCGAAGCGGGGCTGTTTGGGCTGCTGGGGTTGCTGCGGCTGAGCGGGGCGCTGCTGGCCCTGCTGCTGACCGTTCTGGGGCTTGGGCTGATTCTGCTTCTGACTCTGGTTTTGCTGCTTCTGCTCCGCGGGCTTGGCCTCTGCTTTCGGTTCTTCCTTGGGATGCTCGAGCGGGAGTTCGGGATCCTTGCTGCCTTCCGCCTTGCGCGGTTTGCGGCCGCGTTTGGGCTTCTCGGGGGCCTCCTGTGCAGGTGCCGGTTTTACCTCGGGAGCGGGCGTTTCAACGGGTGCTGCGGGAGCCTCTGCTGCAGGATTCTCTGCTTTGGGCGCCTCTTTCTTGGGCCGTCCGCGACGCTTTGCTGCGGGCTTTTCAGCGGGGACCTCCGCAGGCTTCGCTTCCTTGGGCGTTTCCGCTGCGGGGGCTTTCTGGCCGGCTTTCTGGGCCTGTGCTGCGGGACCTTTGCGGCGCGGTCTCAGCTGAATCTTTTCGCTGGACTGGTTGGCCTGTTCATCCAGAATGGCGTAGACCAGATCGGTTGCGTCGAGCGCCTCGGGCTTGCGAATGTTGTATCCCTTGGCGAGTGCCAACAAGTCTTCACGACTTTTGGCTTCAAGTTCGTCTTTTGTAATCATAATGTGTGGAATAGAATGGGCCGCAGATGGGGCGGATCATCCTTTAGGTGCTGCAAAGGTAGAGAGAAAAAAGCAATAATGCAAGAAAAGGGGCTAGTCCAATTCACCGGCCTTTTCCTTTTTCTCGAGATCCTTCAGCGCCCGGATGGCCTGCGGACAGAGAATCAGGATGACAATCACGTTGATCCAGGTGGTCAGCCCCACGCCGATATCGCCCATCTGCCAGACGACGTTGGCTTCCCGGACCGCCCCGAAAATCACGGCGGCCGCAATCAGCGCCCGGTATATCCAGACGATGACCGTCTCCAGTTTCCAGCGGTGCCTGCCCCCGGTAGAGCAGAGGTAGGCGATGCTCGATTCAGCATAAAAATAGTAGGCCACGAGGGTCGTGAATACAAAGAAGAAGAGGGCGATCGAGACGAATGCCCCTCCGAATCCCTGGAATACTTTGTCCACAGCGGCTTGCGTAAATCCTACATAATTGTTGCCGAGCTCCGGCGCACCCGTCAGGATGGCTTCTCCGGATGGCGCGAATACGTTGTAAGTGCCCGAACTGAGAATCATCAGTGCCGTAGCGGTACAGACCAGCAGGGTGTCGATATAGACGGAAAAGGCCTGGACCAGACCCTGTTTGGCCGGGTGCGACACATCTGCGCTGGCCGAAGCGATTGCCCCGCCGCCCTGGCCGGCCTCGTTGGAATAAAGTCCCCGCTTGACGCCGAATGCGATGGCACTGCCCAGGATGCCGCCGAATGCCGCATGGGTGCCGAACGCACTGGTGAAAATCAGGTTGAACATCCCTGGGATCGCCTTGTAGTTGAGGGCGACGATAATCAGCGAGAAGAGAATGTAGACCACGGCCATGATGGGGGTGACGACCGCCGCTACGCTGGCAATGCGCTTGATGCCGCCCGCCACGACCAGCAGGAGCAGCGTGGCGAGAATGATGCCGCCAGCCAGCGGAGGCAGGTGGAACGAGTTGTAGGCGGCCGTGGCTGCACCGTTTGCCTGTACCGTAACGCTCAGCAGTCCGTAGCCCAAAATCGTAAAGATGGCGAAGATGATGCCGAGCCAGCGCTGTTTCAGTCCGTTGTCGATATAGTTGGTCGGGCCGCCCCGCCAGCCGGAATGGTGCGGGAACTTGTAAATCTGCGCGAGCGTCGACTCGACAAACGCCGTGGAAGCGCCGAAAAAGGCGATGACCCACATCCAGAAGATGGCACCCGGACCGCCCATCGCGATGGCGGTGGCTACACCTACGATATTGCCGGTCCCTACGCGGCCCGAAAGGGCCATGCAGAAGGCCTGGAAGGAGGAAACGCCTTTCGTCCTGGGCTCGTCATCCTCTGTGGAAGCACCGGAAATCTCCACCGGTACGGGTTCCTTCCTGCGCGAAAAGAGCAGTTTGACCATCAGCTTCAGCCGGCGGATCTGGACGAACCGGGTACGGATCGTGAAATAGAGGCCGGCGGCAATCAGCAGAATGACCAGCGCGGGACTCCAGACGATATCGTTGACGGCAGAAACAATCTTCTCGAACATAGGCGGTTAATTATCCCAGTAACTGGAGGCCTTCTTGAACTTGAGGATATCGGCCAGGGCGGAAGCCTTGGCTGCAAACCGGAAACTCCAACTCTCCCACTGGCCGTTCGGCACCCAGGAGATGGACATCGTGAAGCAGTGCAGATCGTAGGTGGCGCTGACCTGGGTGGTGGACATCTTCATCTTGGTCAGGTCGAAACCGGTGTTGAAGTTCATGTCGAGCGCCTTGGTGAGCCGCAGGTTTCCGGAGAGGGAGACGGTCTGGGTATGGTTGTCCTTCACCTGGAGCCGTTCGTTGGAATACTGGTACGACCGGGAGAAGGAGTAGTTGTAGCCGATACGCAGCGACCAGGGAATGTTCGGATTCATATAGTAGCACCAGCCGCCCGGGATGTATTCGCCCGTAACCGGATGGTAGTAGATGAAGGCGTAGTCGCTGTTTCCTCCGTGGCTGTGGCCTTCATGGCCGGTTTCCGTACCGCCTCCGTGGCCGTCGTTGCCCTTATAGTTTCCGCCGCCGGAAATCGAGTAGGAGAGGGAGGCTCCGGCGTTGGTAATCCTGGCCGGACGTCCCGTCTTGACAATATTGAACGTATTGATTACCTGGCCCTTCTCGTTGATGGCGTAGGGGTTGAGGGTCATGTTTCCGTTGACGCCCAGTTTGCCGAATATGGTGGTGCTTCCGCTGATGGAGATATTGGACATCTTCATCGAATCGGCCAGGAAGTTATAGGAACCGCTGATGCCCAGCTGGTCCAGCAGTTTGACCTTTTTTACGCCGCCATGCGTCGTGTCTCGGGCACTCTTGACTTTGGCTTCCAGATTGTTGGCGAATGAGAAAGAAAGAGCTGCGGTACGGCCCTTGCCCGGCGGCGAATAGAGCATTCCCGCAAAGCGGTTGTACTCCTCGGTCACCGTGGTGCCGTCGGCCTTGGTGTAGGTGAGGCTCGTATATCCGTTGGCCGGCGTGCCCATTTCCGGCCGCCAGCTGAAGCTGAACGAAGGGGTGATCATGTGCCGGATGGCCTGCACCTTGCTTTTGCTGCCGAAGTTGAAGGTGCCGTAGAGGCGGGTACTCATCGAGATGCTGGCTGAGAAGTTCTGCGTCACGCCGAACGTGCTGAAGAGGTCGGAATAGCTGGTCACCACCCGGTCCAGGTCGGGATCGTAAACGCGCAGCTGCTCGCGGAAGAACCAGTTCATGCCGTAGGAGACCGACGGGGAGAACTGGAAGTAATTCAGCAGCGAGAAGGAGGGCAGGCCGATCTGGAAATTGTGGGTCATGCCGTTCTGCATCTTGTTCCAGAAGTCGGGGTCGTGTATCTCGCTGAGCTTGAAATTGATCTTGTTCTGCAGGGTGGTGTTGTAGCTGAGCGAGATCTTCTCGTATAGGCGCTCCTTGCCCACGCGGTTCTGGCGTTTGAAAGGATAGAACCGGTTGACGTTGAAGGTGATGTTCGGGAAGGTGATGGCGTAGGAACTGTCGCGCGAGCTCTGGCTGTGCAGGGCGTTGATGGAGACGCTCATTCCGCTCCAGGTCTTAGAATAGGAGATGGAGGACGAGGTCTGGTTCTGCAGGCTCTGGGTGATGCCGGTCGAATTGAACCGGTTGTTCGAAGGACTGGAGAAGTTGACCGAAGCGCGGAACGAAGTTCCCGGATGGGCTTTGGAGTCCTGCGAGTGGGTCCAGTTTACGCCGAAGTTGCGGGATTCGTTGAAGCTCGGGGTGCCGCGTTCACCCGTGATGTCGTCGGAGTAGTTGATGGAGAGCGATCCGTCGAATTTGTAGCGAAGTTTGTAGCGGGAGGTCAGGCGCACGGCCCAGGAGCCGTAGGAATAAATGTCACCGGTCAGGGCGATGTCGGCATAGTCACCGATTACGAAGGAGTATCCCAGATCCTTGAGGTAGAGGCCGCGGGCGGTCTCGTCGCCGTACGAAGGAATCAGCAGTCCGCTGGCGCGGTCCGGCCGTTCGGGCACGAATCCGAAAGGGAGGCCGATCGGCAGCGGGACGTCGCCCACCACGAGATAGGCCGGGCCGAACATGGTCTTCTGCTTGGGCTCGGTCATGATTTTGGCGGTGGTCATGCGCAGGTAGTAGTGCGGATGCTCCGCGTCGCAGACCGTGTATTTGCCGCCGGAGATATTGAACGACTGGTCGGGCATCATCTTCAGGTCGTCACCCACCAGGGTGCCTTCCTGCTGCTTGGTGGCCATGTTCTTGATCTTCGCCTTCCGGGTGGTGAAGTTGTAATAGACCTCATCCATCTGGTACTCGCCGCTATGGTCCTTCATGACCGGCTTCCCGATCACGGAATCTGCCGCTGCGTCGAACTGCCCCCGGGCATAGACTACGTTGAGGTCCATGTTGTAGGCCATATAGTCGGCGGTGATGGCAATGTCGCCATAGTTGGCCGTGACGTTGCCGAAGTAGTAGATGATGTTCTTCTCCAGGTCTTCGATCACCGAGTCCCGGGCCGTGGTGAAGGCGGGGCGCTCCAGGTTGCCGGCCCGCGCGGCGGTGTCGGCTACGGGCATGATCTGCGCCGTGGTGTCAGTCAAAGGACGCTTCGGTGCCAGCGTATCCGGCTGCTGGGCGACTGCGGGAAGCAGCGTCAGCAGGAGAGCCGCGAGGGACAGGAAGAAGCGCTTTCTTGACATTTAACCAGAAATCCGTATATTTGCAAAGGGACAAATTTAGCATTTTTCCCCGAATACCTATATAATGCACCCCAAATTTCTTCCCAAGGTAGCGCTGGCCCTGATGCTGTCCGTCATTGCTTCTGCGGCGGTCCGGGCCCAGGACAGCCCCGGTTTCACCCTGCGCACGGTGGTGATCGACGCCGGGCACGGCGGCCGCGATCCCGGGGCGGTTTACGGGAAGATCCGGGAGAAGGACATCACGCTCGACGTAGCGGTCCGGCTGGGCGAAAAGATCCGCAAGGCCTATCCGGACGTCAAGGTGATCTACACGCGCGACAAAGATTTCTACGTCCCGCTGCATGAGCGTGGCAAGATTGCCAACCGGAACAAGGCTGACCTCTTTATCTCCATCCACGTCAATTCCGTCCCCAACAGCCGGGCGCACGGCACGGAGACCTTCCTGATGGGTACGGCCAACAGCCGCTCCAACATGGAGGTCTGCAAACGGGAGAACTCCGTGATTCTGCTCGAAGAGGACTATACCACCACTTACGCGGGATACAATCCCAAGGAGCCGGAATCCTTTATCTTCTTCAATATGATGCAGAACGCCCAGTTGGAGCAGAGCGTCCGGATGGCGGAACTGGTTGAACAGCAGTTCGCCCGCGGTCCCATCACGCCCAGCCGCGGCATCAAGCAGGCCGGCCTTCTGGTGCTCTGGCGGACGACGATGCCCGCGGTGCTCGTGGAGATCGGATTCCTCTCCAACCAGAAAGACCGCGAACAGCTGACCGACAGGGATGCGCGGGGCAAGATTGCGGACTGCATCTTCCGGGCGTTTGCCGCCTTCAAGAAAGAGTTCGACCGCGAACCGGAACGGCCCGAAGAGCCGGATACTGTTGCTGCACCGGCTCCCGTAGCTGCACCGGACTCCGCAACTGCCCCGACCGTCGCGCCGGCAGCCGACACGCTCTTCCGGATTCAGGTGTTTTCGCTGTCGCGACAACTGGCTCCCGGGGCGCCCGAATTCCAGGGAGAGAAGGTGGATTGCCTGAAGGTAGGGGAGGCCTATAAATATTGTATCGGTTTTTACAAAACCCGATTCGAAGCCGCTGGAGCGCTGGCCGGATTAAAAACCAAATTTCCCGGAGCTTTTTTAATAAGGGTGGCACCCGACGGTTCGGTTGTCCGATAATGTTGAAAAAGAATCACGCCTGGAGTGTGCTGGGATGCGTGAGCGGATTCGTAACGTGCTGTAAATCAGGTATAAAAAAGTTTTTAACATTTTTTTGTGCTGATATTTAGGCAGTTGTATTTTTCCTGAAAAAAACAATAGCAAAAACATTTTTTTATCACATTTTTTTCACCCAATTTTGTCACCTCGAAAAACGGATAATATGGGTGTGCAAAAACACGAAAATGTGTGGAAAAAGTGCCAGGAGGTAATCAGGGACAATATCCCTGTTTCTGCGTACAGCACATGGTTCGCCCCGATCCGTTCCGTCTCCCTCGACAACAACATTCTCACCATCGAAGTCCAGTCGGATTACGTCCGCGAGCACATCGAGGCCAACTTCCTGGATTTGCTGAGCAAAGTGCTGCACCGGATCATCGGCCCGGATGCCCGCCTGCGCTACAAGGTCCGGATTGCGGATACCTTCTTCACGGAGAACCAGCGTCCCGCATCGCGGATCCGCAACGTGGATATTCCCGCACCGGATGTTGCGGCCAGCTATGAAGGCAGCCCTTATCTGATTCCGGGCATCAAGCGGCTCAACATCGATCCGCACCTCAATCCGCAGTACACGATGGAGAACTTCATCGAAGGCGAATGCAACCGGCTGGCCCGCTCGGCCGGTCTGAGCATTGCGCGTACGCCGGGTCGGAACGCCTTCAATCCGCTTTTCATCTATGCCGGTCCCGGACTGGGCAAGACCCATCTCGCCCAGGCGATCGGCATTGCCGTCAAGGAACACTATCCTGAGAAAGTGGTGCTCTACGTGAATGCAAACACTTTCCAGAACCAGTATATGAACGCCGCCTGCACGGCCAAGAACAACAACAACTCCAACGAAGTGTCGGATTTCCTCCGCTACTACCAGCTGGTGGACGTGCTGATTCTGGACGACGTGCAGGAGTTTGCTGACAAGAAGGGTACGCAAGGCGCCTTCTTCCACATTTTCAACTACCTGCATCAGTGCGGCAAGCAGTTGATCCTGACCTCCGACCGTCCGCCGGTGGAACTTCAGGGACTTGACCAGCGCCTGCTCTCCCGCTTCAAGTGGGGCCTCTCCGCAGAGTTGCTGCCGCCCTCCTACGAAACGCGGCTCGCCATCCTGCGCGCCAAGAGCCAGGCAGAGAGCGTGGATGTACCGGAAGAGGTGCTGGAATACGTGGCACGCAACGTCAAGACCAACATCCGCGAACTCGAGGGAACCCTCTTCTCGCTGATTGCCAACGCTACTTTCACCAAGAAGGAACTGACGCTGCGCCTGGCGGAGAACCTGGTGGACAAGATTGTCAGCGAACACAAGGTGGAGATCTCCGTGAACCGCATCCAGAGCGCGGTCTGCAGCTACTTCAACATCACCACCGACCAGTTCCTCTCCAAGACGCGCAAGCGCGAGATCGTACAGGCACGCCAGATCGCAATGTACCTGAGCCGCAGCCTCACCAAGACTTCGCTCTCGTCGATCGGTACGCAGTTGGGCGGAAAGGATCACGCCACGGTGCTCCACGCCTGCAACACGGTCTGCGACCTGATGGACACGGACCGCTCGTTCCGGGGGTATGTCACCGACATCGAAAAGCAACTGACTTCCGCCGAGTAACGCTCGGCGTTTTTTTTATAACCTTATGGATACCAAGAGAGTTTTGTCCTTTTTCCAGGAAATCACCCGCATTCCGCGCGAATCGGGCCACGAAGAACAGATTATCGCCTACCTGCAGCAGTATGCAGCCGCCCGCCGTCTCGAATGCAAGACGGATAAGGCCGGCAATGTGCTGATTGTCAAGGAAGCGACTCCCGGTTACGAGGACCGCCCGACCGTCGTTCTCCAGAGCCATTCCGACATGGTCTGCGAGAAGAACGAAGGCGTCGTCCACGACTTTGCCAAAGATCCCATCCGTTATGAAATCCGTGACGGCTGGATGATCGCACCCGACACGACCCTCGGCGCCGATGACGGAATCGGTATTGCCGCCCAGCTGGCACTGATGGACGACGATTCTATCCCTCACGGACGGATCGAATCGCTCTTTACCGTATCCGAAGAGACCGGCCTGGACGGTGCCATGGCCCTGAAGAAAGGGTTCTTCACCGGCAAGATCCTGCTGAACCTCGACGACGAGGACGAAGGCGAACTCTGCGTGGGCTGCGCCGGCGGCGTGGATACGACCGCGCTTTTCCACTATAAGACCAAAGCGCTGCCCGCTTCGCACGTCATCACCCGTTTCGGGGTGAAGGGCGGAATCGGCGGCCACAGCGGCGACGATATCGACAAGGGGCGCGCCAACGCACTCCAACTGCTCGCCCGCTTCCTGCAGGAGGCACTCCACTATAAGATTGATCTCTGCGAGATTGCAGGCGGCAACAAGCGCAACGCGATTGCCCGCGAGGCGAGTGCCGTGGTGGCGATTCCCGCCCGCAGTGAAAACGACGTGATCGCGCTCTTCAACCGCTTTGTCAAAGAGATTGAATCTGAATACCATACGACCGATCCCGACGTCACCGGATTCGCAGAACCGCTGCCTGCCCGCAAGGAGGCGATTGACACGGCGACTTCCCGTCGCCTGATTCTCGCCCTCGCAGTTGCACCGCACGGTGTCCTGGCCATGAGCGGCGACATCAAGGGATTGGTGGAGACTTCCTCCAACCTGGCTTCCATCAAGATGCTGCCGGGTGGCCGCATCCGCGTAGGAAGCTCGCAGCGCAGTGCCATCAACTCCGCCCGCAAGGCCGCAGGTGCCAAGTTTGCAGCGGTCTTCGAGCTGGCCGGCGCACAGGTTACCCACGAATCTGAGTATCCCGGGTGGAAGCCCAACATGGACTCCCATATCAAGGATGTCTGCGTAGCGGCATACCGCCGTCTCTTCCGCAAAGACCCGGTGGTCCGCGCCATCCACGCCGGATTGGAATGCGGTCTGTTCCTGGAGCAGTATCCCGACCTGGACATGATCTCCTTCGGCCCTACGCTTCGCGGTGTTCACGCCCCCGGCGAGCGGCTCGATCTGGCTTCCCTCGATAAATTCTGGGCCTTCCTCCTGGAGGTTCTCAAAAGCGTCAAGTAAGTCATGCGCAATATCGCTCCTTCGATTCTTTCAGCCGATTTCGGCCACCTGGAACGCGATGTCCGGATGGTCAACGAAAGTGCTGCCGGCTGGATACATCTGGATATCATGGACGGCACCTTCGTGCCGAACATCTCGTTCGGTCTGCCGGTCAGCGCCGCCATCGCCAAGGTGGCGGAAAAACCGATGGACGCCCACCTGATGATCGTTCATCCGGAGAAGTATGTAGAGCGTTTCGCAGCGCTGGGCATCCAGTTCATTTCCGTGCACATCGAGGCCTGCGAAGATCTCCCGGCCACCCTGGCGCTGATTCATTCTGCCGGGGCCAAGGCAGGAATCGCCATCAATCCGGAGACCGATGAGGCGTTGCTGGCGCCCTACCTGAAGGCCGCGGATTTCATTCTCGTGATGTCCGTCCACCCGGGCTTCAGCGGGCAGTCTTTCATCGAAGGCTCCGTGGAGAAGGTGGCTCGTGTCCGCAAGATGATCGCGGAGGCCGGCGCCAAGTGTTTTATCCAGGTAGACGGTGGCGTGGGAATGAAGAACATTGCCGAATTGGAAGCGGCAGGCGCTTCGGTTTTCGTGGCCGGAAACGCAGCCTTCAAGGCGGCCGATCCCAGGGCAGCCATCGCCGAACTGGCCGGGGTATAAATCCTAAAAGAGATAACTGATCTCCTTGAAGGCGAATTCGAGGAGTGCGCCGTTGCGCCGTTCCACGACCAGTAATCCACTGGGAGTAAGACCGGTAATGCGACCTTCGAACCGTTCGCCCTCTACCGGACGGGTGGTGGGGAGCAGGGGATCCGCGCTGCGGCGGTCAAGATACTCGTGCCATTCGTCCTTCTGAAACAGCCGGGCAAGATAATCATTGCGGAGGGCGGCACGTCCCGCTTCGCTGCCGACCTGGGCGAAACGGCGATCGAGGGCGGCCAGGAGCCGGGGCAATTCCTTTTTGATGTCGCGCTCAAGGCCGGTCAGCAGTACCATCGAAGTAGCGTTCGGGGCCTCCCCGAAACTGCGCTGGTTGACGTTGAGGCCGATGCCTACCACGCTGTCTGCCAATTTGTCAGCGGCGAGCGAATGCTCCAGCAGCATCCCGCAGATTTTCTTGCCGCCGGCAATGATGTCGTTGGGCCATTTGATGAAGGAGTCCAATCCTTCTCCGGCAAGATAATCGCTCACGCCGAGCGCTGCGGCTTCAGAGAGCGAAAACTGCGCTGCAGCTGCCAGGGAGGCGGGTTTCCAAAGAATGGAGAAGGTGAGATTCTCCCCACTCCGGCTTTCCCACCGGTTGCCCCGCTGCCCTTTTCCGGCACTTTGCCAGAGGGCTGCGAAGACCGTGCCGTCAGGCAGTTCGCCCCTGGCGGCGGCCAGCTGGGTATTGGTCGAATCGACTTCGTCGAACCATCGGATGCGATCGGTTTCTGCCATTGTCAGTCCCTTTGCAGTTTGGCTGAAAATTTGTATTATCTTTGCCTTGCGAAATTAGCTATTATTGTGTGATTGATGAACAAAAAAGTGAATGAAGAAGTAAAGATCATCGCCGGTGCGATGCTCGAAAAGAAAGCCAAGGATGTCATTTCTCTGGACCTCCGTAGAATTGGAACGGCTGTCGCAGACTGGTTTGTAATCTGCAATGCTGACTCCTCCACCCAGGTCCAGGCCATCGCAGATGCCGTTGAGGAGGCGATGGACGCCGCCGGCCACCGGGTTGTCCGCCAGCAGGGCCGTGAAAACGCTTTCTGGATAATCCTCGACTACACCGATACCGTAGTACATATTTTCAAGACCGACCAGCGCCTCTTCTATCGTTTGGAAGACCTCTGGGCCGACGCGGTCAAGACCGAATACACTGACGAACAATGAGCAAGTCTCCCAAGAATAAGAAAAAGACCGGCGCAGGACGCGCACCGGGCTGGCTGAACTGGTTTTATATCCTGCTGATCGGCGGCCTGGTCTATATGATGTTCACTCCCGGGACCAGCGGCCCCGTGAAAAAAGAGTGGCTGGACGTCAAGACGCAGATCCTTCCCGAAGGCTACGTAGACAAGATCGTCTACGTCCGCAACCAGCGCCGCGGCGAGATCCACCTGAACTCCGCCGGCGTGGAACGCTACAAGGACCAGTTTTCCGGATCGATCCCGAAAGCAGGCCCTCACTTCTATTTTCTCGTGACCGAAAACTTCGATGCCGAGACTGAATTCGAAGCCATCCGGAATACCCTGCCGGAGGCCCGTCAGTACCGGATCGTGGTTGACGAGCATATCAACTATTGGGGCAAAGTCCTTGACTGGCTGCTCTTCCCGCTGATCCTGATCGTCATGTGGCTGATTATGTTCCGTCCGATGCGCAATATGGGCGGTGGCGGCGGTGGCGGCGGCCTTGGCGGCGTCTTCAACGTGGGCAAGTCCCAGGCCAAGATGTACGACAAGAGCGGTGCCCAGGAGGTGACCTTCAAGGATGTGGCCGGTTTGGAAGAGGCCAAGGTGGAGGTCAAGGAAATCGTGGATTTCCTCAAGAACCCCAAGAAGTATACCGCCCTGGGCGGCAAGATTCCCAAGGGCGCGTTGCTGGTAGGCCCTCCGGGCACCGGTAAAACCCTGCTCGCCAAAGCAGTGGCAGGCGAGGCCAACGTACCGTTCTTCTCAATTTCCGGTTCGGACTTCGTGGAGATGTTCGTGGGCGTGGGTGCTTCCCGCGTGCGCGACCTCTTCCGACAGGCCAAGGAGAAGGCGCCGTGCATCGTCTTTATCGACGAGATCGACGCTGTGGGCCGTGCCCGCAGCAAGAATGCCGGATTTACCTCCAACGACGAGCGCGAGAATACCCTGAACCAGCTGCTGACCGAGATGGACGGTTTCGGTTCCAACTCCGGCGTCATCATCCTGGCTGCCACCAACCGTGCCGATATCCTGGACCGCGCGCTGATGCGTGCCGGCCGGTTCGACCGTCAGATTCATGTGGAACTCCCTGAACTCAAGGAGCGTTACGATATTTTCAAGGTGCACCTGCGCGGTCTCAAGCTGGTAGACGGCTTCCAGATTGACTTCCTGGCCAAGCAGACTCCCGGTTTTTCCGGTGCCGATATCGCCAATGTCTGCAACGAGGCTGCCCTGATTGCCGCCCGTCACGACAAACCTGCAATCGACAAACAGGACTTCCTGGATGCAATAGACCGCATCGTAGGCGGTCTTGAACGCAAGAGCAAGATTATCACGCCGGAAGAGAAGCGGACCATCGCCCATCACGAGGCGGGCCACGCTACGGTGAGCTGGCTGCTGCCGCACGCCAATCCGCTCCTCAAGGTGACCATTATTCCGCGCGGACAGGCACTGGGTGCGGCCTGGTACCTGCCGGAAGAGCGCCAGCTGCATACGGAAGACCAGATCAAAGATGAAATGGCTGCCACCATCGGCGGCCGCGTGGCCGAAGAACTGGTGAACGGCGTCGTCTCGACCGGTGCGCTCAACGACCTCGAGAAACTGACCCGCCAGGCCTACTCGATGGTTTCCTTCTTCGGTATGAGCGAGAAGGTGGGCAACGTCTCCTTCTACGACTCCACGGGACGCAGCGAAATGTCGCTGACGCGTCCCTACAGCGAAAAGACGGCTGAGGTTATCGACGCCGAGGCGCGCAAGCTGATTGACGAAGCGCACGAAACAGCCCGCCGCGTTCTCACCGAAAACCGCGAAGGATTCGAACAGCTCGCACAGATGCTGCTCGAGCGCGAGGTGATCTTCTCGGAAGACCTCGAAAAGATTTTCGGCCCCCGAAAGGGCGGGAAAGATCCCAACCAACTGCTGAAAGATGAAGGAGTTGCCTAAACGGATACTCAGCGGAATCGTCATCCTGGTGCTGACGGCGGCCGGTGTTCTGATCAACCGGTACCTGTATGTCGCCTTCATGGCGGCCGTGACCGTGCTCTGCACCATTGAGTATTACCGAATGGCGGTAGACCGTCGCCTGGTCAAGGAGATGATCTGTATCATCCTGGCGGAGGTGACGGCCCTTTCGTTCTTCCTGATCGAGAGTTTGACGCCTTTGCTGGTGGCGGCGGTGCTGGTGGCCTTGTCGCTGGTGCTGCTGATAGTCGACAGCACCCGCAAACCGGATTTCAACGTGCATCTTTTCTTCCCGCTGCTTTACATCCTGATGCCTGTCCTGATATCGTTTGCGATGATTGACGGACCGTCGGGCGCTTATACATGGGCGTTTATCGTCCCCGTGATTTCCATTACGTGGGTCGCCGATATCGGTGCATACGCAACCGGATCGGCATTCGGTCAGCGCCCGGACAGCCGGAAACTCTGCCCGGCGCTCTCGCCCAAAAAATCCTGGGCCGGCGTAGGCGGGGCTGTGCTTTTTGCCCTTGTTTTCGCATTGATCGGATGGCTGGTTTACAACTGGATGGGCATTCAGGTGATGACAATTCCCGGCTGGCTGGGGCTGGCCCTGGTACTCTCCGTGGCCGGAGTATTCGGCGATCTCTTCGAATCGCTGATCAAGCGTCACTTCGGCGTCAAGGATTCCAGTAATTTTATTCCCGGACACGGCGGCGTGCTGGACCGTTTCGACGACCTGTTCTTCGCCTTTCCGGCCGCTGCACTCTATCTGGCCTGCCTAGGCGTTCTCGCATGAGCCGCATCAGAATCCATAAAGAAGGTTACGGCGTCATCTGTATCAACGCTCTGCTCTGGCTGGCGGTGGCGGCGCTGTTCTTTATATTCTGCAGCAATATGACGGTGAACATCATCGTGGCTGTCGTCAGCCTCGGGTTCGCTGTCTTCATGCTTCGCTTTTTCCGGGTCCCCAGCCGCGAGCCGGTGCACGGAGAGCACCTGATCGTGGCCCCCGGCGACGGACGCGTGGTGGATATCCGCGAAGTGCGTGAAGACGAGTTCTTCCACAGCAAATGCATCCGCATCTCCATTTTCCTCTCCGTTTTCAATGTGCACGTCACCTGGGCCCCTGTGAGCGGAAGGGTGACCTACTACAATTATCATGCGGGCCGCTACCTGATTGCTTTCCATCCCAAGGCTTCCGAAAAGAATGAACGCACTTCGATCGGCATCCAGGCGGATTGCGGCAAAATGCTGATGTTCCGGCAGATTGCCGGTATCCTGGCGCGCCGCATCGTCTGCTACGCGCGTGAAGGCGAACGGGTGGAGCAGACCGAGCAGGCCGGCTTTATCAAATTCGGGTCGCGCATCGACCTTTTCCTGCCGCTCGATACCGAACTGCTCGTCAAGAAGGGCGACGCGGTCTATGGGCAGGAAACCGTGCTGGCCCGTTTCAATACAGAGTCTTAAAGGTTTTACGTTATGAAACGTTTCATCTTTGCGCTGGCTGTTTCAGCCTTGGCATTTGTTGCCTGCGGGGGAGAAGACAATCCGCCCAAGAAGGAGATGCAGCCCCTCACGGATATTGTCCTGACGCAGGAAGAGGCCGCTGTTCAATCCTGCGAGAATGTGTTTGCCCTCCGGCTCTTCCGGGAGATCGCCGCCCTGGAGCCGGATAAAAACCTGATGATTTCCCCCTTCAGCGCGTCGCTCTGCCTCTCGCTGGCCGCTTCGGGTGCCGGCGGGGAGACCTTCACCCAGATGGCCTCCACATTGGGCTTTGGCGGCTTCAGCGCCGAGCAAATCGGCAGTTACTACAAAGCCATGTGCAAGGGCCTCTATGCCGTCGATACGACAACCCGGGTTTCGATTGCCAATGCCATCTGGCCGGCCATGGATTTTCCGTTGAAGACGGCCTACGCCGATTTTGTCCGCAACTACTACTCCGCCGAGGTGGAGAACCTGAATTTCGCCACGGAAGCGGCGGTCAATACCGTCAACGGCTGGGCTTTCAAGAATACCAACGGGATGATCCCCAAGCTGATGGACGAGCCTGATCCGTCGATTCGGCTGATGCTCGCCAACGCACTCTATTTCAATGGAAAATGGGCTGGCGGCAAGATGGATTCCCAGGAGAAGCCGTTCGTCAGTTTCGCCGGCACGAAGGCCAAAACCAAGTTTTTGGGCAGCACCCGCGAGATGAGATGGTATGCCGGTCAGGGTTTTACCGTCTGCAGCGTTCCGTACGGCAACGGCGCATACCGGATGGTCATCTTCCTGCCGGATGAAGGCAAATCGCTTTCCTCGCTGGTTGCATCGCTGTCCCCGGACGTTTGGAACCAGACCATGCAGGGGCTTCGCGACTGTGAAGTCATCTTCTCGATGCCGGTGTTCAAGAGTGAATACGCGATGAGCAAAATCTTCAAGAATACGCTCGTAGCGATGGGAATGCCGCTTGCCTTCAGCGGCGCAGCCGATTTCTCCGGCATTTCCGACGAACGCGTTTACGTAGACGAGATTATCCAGAAGACCGCCATTGACGTGAGCGAAACCGGAACCGAGGCGGCGGCCGTCACGGCTATGAACATGAAGACCACTTCCGTCGGAAATCCGGAGCCGCCCAAGGTCTTCACGGCCGACCGTCCCTTCGCTTATGCAATCGTGGAACACACCTTCAACACGATTCTCTTCATAGGTATCCACGGCGAATAAACCGAGACAGACAAAAGAGAAAGCCGGCCCCGCGGGACCGGCTTTTTTTGACGCGTCTTAATTCGAATTAAGCCTGCTCGATGGCACCCATCGGGCAAACGCCTGCGCAGGTACCGCAGTCGGCGCAGAGGTTCGGGTCGATCTTGTAGATGTCACCGGCGCTGATAGCTCCGACGGGGCATTCGTTGATGCAGGTACCGCAAGCAACGCAGTTGTCAGTAATTTTGTAAGCCATGGTTTATTTGTTTTAAAAGTACGGCCCGACCGGCGGCCGAGCCGTACTGCAAAGATGCATCTTTTCTGATTAGTAACCAAAAATATCTTCGAGCTTCACACGGCTGATGGGACCGTACTGCTGCAGGGCCTTGAGATCCATGTCGCTGGTGCGGCCGACGATACCGATGCTGTAGGACTTGCCTTTCACATACTCCTGCTGGAATTTCACCACATCGTCAAGCGTGAGAGCGGGGACTTTCTCGTAGATGACCTTGTTGAGGTCGAAATCGAGGCCGCGCTTCTGGGCGTTGAGGTAGGATGTCAGCACGCGGCTGCGAACGGTACGCGCCGTGCGGAGGTTGGAAATCAGCGACTCCTTGGCAATGTTGAATGCGTGCTCGGAAACCGGCATTTCGTTGATGATTTCATCGAATGCCTTGAGTGCGTCAATCAGCTTGTCGTTCTGCGTGCCGATCGAGAAGGAGAAGAGCGACGGGTGATCCAGGTCGCCCGGGATAGAATAGTTGGCACGTGCGCTGTAGGCCAGACCGCGTGCCTCGCGGATCTCCTGGAACACGATACCGTTCATGCCGCCGCCGAAGTACTCGTTGTAGAGGGTGATGATCGGAGCGGTCTCCTCGTTGAACGGAAGGTTGGTGTTGCTGTAACCCACCAGGTTGAGCTGGTTGGCATCATACTGCGAGAGGACGATGTTCGGCTTATCGGTCGGGAGATACTGGAACGGGTTGCCCTTGACCACGGGATTCAGCTGTTCGGGAACGTTGTGGATGCGGTTGATGGCCTCGACAATCTCGTTCTCAGCGAGCGGGCCGTAGTAAAGGACCTCGTGCTCGTTGTCAAAGAGGTGATGGACCTTTTCGAGCAGCGCCTCGTCGGAGAGTTTCATCAGTTCTGCCGAAGGAATGACGTTGGTCATCGGGTTCTTTGCTCCGTAGAGGGCATAGGCGGATATGCGCGAAGAGTTGCTGCGCTGGTCGAGTTTCGCGTTGCGGCGCTCGTAGAGCGTATTGAACTTGAGCATCTGGAGCGCTTCCGGGTTGGCCTTGGCGTTGGTAATCACCTTCTCGAGCAGTTGCATAGCCTCTTCCATATTCTCCGACAGGCCGCTGAGCGATACGTAGGTGCGTTCGCCGGTGCAGCTGACGCTCATGTTGCAGGCCATCCGGTAGAAGGCTTTCTGGACCTCTTCCGGCGTCATGTCGTCGGTGCCGAGATAGCTGAGGTAGTTGACGGCGAAAGGCATCACCTTGTCTGCGTAGCTGCCGGTCTCGAAGAGATACTGGAGCTCGAAGATGCCGTTGGTCTCGTTCTTCTTGTAGAGAACGGGGATGTCGCTCTTGGCGGTTGCAATCGACATATCCTTGCTGTAGTCAACGAACACCGGTTCGATGGGCTTGACAGCGGCTGCGGAAGCCTGGATGTCGCGAAGGAACTGGCTGGAAGCGTCACGGTTCATCATGATCGGGGTGATGGCCGGCTTCGCAATTCGGACGTCGTTCGGGTCACGCTTCTCCAACTTGTTGATCTGAACGTAGTTGTCTTTGAAGTGCTCGTTGGCGAAAGCCACAACCTGTTCCTTGGTGATCTTCGAGAGTTCCTCGATTTCATTGACCACGTCTTTCCAGGGGATATCCATGATGAAGCTGTTGACTTCGGCGCGGACCATATAGCGGGAGCTTTCAATCATCCGCATGTACATCAGCTTCTGGTTGTTGATGATGGCGGTGAGCAGGTCGTCGTCGAATTCGCCCTTCTTGACCTTCTCAATCTCGGCCAGGGCGATGTTCTTGACCTCTTCGAGGCTCTGGCCCTGGAGAGGCTCAGCCGATACGAGGAATGCGGAGTAGTCAGCCAGACCCTGGTTGCCGGCATACATGGAGAGAACCTTCTGCTGCTGGTTCACGTCGAGGTCGATCAGGCCGGCCTTGCCGTTGGAGAGAATACCGGAGATCAGGTCGAGGTATTTGGTCTCGGGGCTGTTGGCACCCGGGAAGCGCCATGCGAGCATGATGCTGGGAGATTCAAGGCCGAGGACCTCTTTCACGATCGGTTCGGTGATGGGATCTTCGGGTTCGAATTCCATCTTCTTCAGATTCTTGTTGGGTTTCAGCTTGCCGAAGTATTTGTCCACGACTTTGATAGCCTGGCTGGGATTGAAGTCACCGGCAAGGCAGACAGCCATGTTGTTGGGCACGTACCATTCGTCATGATATTTCTTGACGTTGGTGATGGAGGGATTCTTGAGGTGGTCGCCCCAACCGATTACCGGGGTGTGGTACGGGTGCCTCGGGAAGAGGGCTGCGAACAGTGCCTCGTACATCTTCTCCTGGTCCATCACGGCGTACATGTTGTACTCTTCGTAGATGGTCTCCAGTTCGGTGTGGAAGCCGCGGAGAACACAGTTCTCGAAGCGGTCGGCCTGGATCTTCGCCCAGTTCTCGAGCTGGTTGGAGGGGATGTTCTCCGTGTAGCAGGTCACGTCGTTGCTGGTGTAAGCATTGGTGCCGCGGCCGCCGATTGCGGACATCGCCTTGTCGTACTCGTTGGGGATGAAGATCTTGGAAGCTTCATACGAGATGGAGTCGATCTGATGATAGAGGGCCTTGCGCTCTGCGGGATCGGTGGTCTGGCGATACACCTCGAACAGGGCTTCGATCTCGTTGAGCATGGGCTCTTCCTTCTCGTAGTCCTGGGTTCCGAGCTGCTTCGTACCCTTGAACATCAGGTGCTCGAAGTAGTGGGCCAGACCGGTGGTCTCCTGCGGGTCGTTCTTGCTGCCGACTTTGACGGCGACATGCGCGTCGATTCGCGGCTCGTCTTTGTTGACAATCATGTAGACCTTCAGGCCGTTGTCGAGGGTGTAGATGCGGGCCCCGGTGGGGTCGCCCTTCACCGTCTCATAGCTGTAGCGGCTGCAGGAAGCAGCCAGCACGGTCAGTGTGACCATCAGAATGATTTGGGAAAATCTTTTCATTTTGTTTGTTTTTATAGATGGTTGATTGGATTCTGGTACAAAAATAGAAAACAGATTCTAATGAATAAAACTTATCTTTGTATTTCTTATTAAGATTAGACGAAAAAAGGATGGGAAAGGTTGCTCGGATTCTTCTGGTCGCTCTGACGCTGTTCTCCGGCGTGCTTCTTCACGCCGAAGACCCCCGCTGGTATCCGGAAGAAAAGGTGCTTTCGTTCGAAGGGGGCAAGGTCTTCGATTTCGGGGATATCCTGCTCTCGGACGGCCCTGTCAAGTGCTCCTTTACCTTTAAAAACATTGCAGAATTTCCGGTCACGATCAACAATGTCATCTCGTCCTGCGGCTGCACCTCGCCCGTCTGGCCGCGGAAACCCGTCGCTCCCGGCGAGCACGCCACGATTTCCGTGACCTTCTCCAACGACCAGGGCCCCTTCCCGTTCGACAAGACGCTCACGGTCTACGTCTCCAGCCTGCAGCGGCCGGTGCTGCTGCACGTGCGGGGTGTCAGCCATGAAAGGGAGAAGAGCCTGGGAGAACGCTTCCCGGAACATCTGGGCGCGCTGGGCCTGCGGACAATGGATGTGAACCTGGGGAACGTGGAGCAGGGCAGGGCCAAGTCCGAACGGATTCCGGTGGCCAACCTCTCCGCCTCTCCGCTTTATGTTGAAATGACGGATTTCGACCCCGGCCTCTCTTTCTCGCTTTCGCTTAATCCCATCCCGCCCAAGAGCACCGCGACGCTCTCCGTTTCGTTCGATTCGCGGAAGATGACGGCGCCTGTCTGGGGCCGTCAGAGCTTCAGGGCGCGCTTCCGGGTAGCCGGAAAGAAATATTCCGAGCCGCTGACGGTCCGCGCCTTTCTGCGTGACGACTTTTCCGCCCTCACGCCCGAAGAGGTGGCCGGCGGCCCCAAAGCCGTACCGGTCACGAGCTACCACGAATTCGGCGAAGTGACGGCCGGCACGCGTATCGACGCCCGCTATCAGATTAAGAATACGGGCCGCAGCGACCTGATCATCCGTACGGTGGAATTCGAAAGCGGAGAAGGTGCCAGCGGCGCAGCCAAGGTTGAAACCCGCTGCCCGCTCACCGTCCGTCCCGGCGCAACCGCCACCCTGCGCGTAACGCTTGAAACCTCCGCGCTCAAAGGCGAGGTGCTTGACGTACTCACGCTCGTCACCAATGCCCCCGCCAAGCCGCTGGTCAATCTTTTTTTAACAGGAAACGTAATCCCTCGAACGAAATAATGGAAAAACCCGTTGAACATCAGGGCGATTTCTTCCCCGACTACGACAACAAGGACAGCAGCCTGATTGTCAATGCAGGCGTCAAGCAGCCGCCCATCATGAATCCATACGTCAAGAAGTTCTACCGGAAGAAACCGGAAATTCTCTCCGTGGATCAGTATATGGAGGGCATTACGGCCGGCAATACGACCATCCTGAGCCAGGCCATCACGCTGGTGGAGAGCTACCGTCCGGAGCACAGGGCCGTCGCACAGGAAATCATCCGCCGCTGCCAGCCCATCTCCGCGGAACGCCGCTCCATGCGAATCGGCATCACGGGCGTGCCGGGGGCCGGCAAGAGCACCTTCATCGAGGCTTTCGGTTCCTATCTGACTTCACGCGGCCACAAACTTGCCGTGCTGGCCATCGACCCGAGTTCCGAACGTACCAAGGGCAGTATCCTGGGCGACAAAACCCGCATGGAGACCCTCTGTCACGACCCCAACGCCTTCATTCGCCCCAGCCCGAGCGCCGGCTCATTGGGCGGCGTGGCCCGCAAGACGCGCGAGACCATCCTCCTCTGCGAGGCGGCCGGCTTCGACACGGTCTTCGTAGAGACTGTAGGTGTAGGACAGAGTGAGACGGCGGTCCACTCCATGACAGACTTTTTTCTACTGCTGCTCATTTCCGGTGCCGGCGACGACCTGCAGGGCATCAAGCGCGGCATCATGGAGATGTCGGACCTGATCAACGTGACCAAGGCCGACGGCAACAATATCGAAAAGGCCCAGATGGCCCGCGTGCTCTACGTGAACGCGTTGCACCTCTTCCCGCCCACCGAATCGGGCTGGGTGCCCACCGCCGTCACCTCGTCGGCTGTCACCAAGGCCGGCCTGGACGATATTCTGGCCAAGATCGAGGAGTACTTCGCGCTGGTTCGCGGCAACGGCTACTACGACAAGCGCCGCCGCGAACAGGCCCGTTACTGGATGTACGAAAGCATCAACGAACAGCTCAAGGCCATGTTCTACGAGAATCCTGCCATCGAGAAGTTGCTGCCGGAATACGAAGACGCCGTGCTTGAGGGCCGCCTGGAATCTTTCACCAGCGCTTCGGAACTGATAGACAAATACAAGGAGAGCCGATAAATGGACTTTGCAGATATCTTCTTTGATACCTTGCTGGCAGGCATTCTGGTCACCGGCCTGGTGACGGTGATGATGCTGCTCATCGAATATCTCAACGTGCAGACGCAGGGCCGCTGGTCCCACAGTCTGCAGGGCTCCGGCCCCAAACAGGTGCTGCTGGGCGCGCTGCTCGGCATCATTCCGGGCTGCATGGGCGGATTTGCCGTGGTATCGCTCTACACGCACGGCCTGGTGGGATTCGGCGCGCTGATTGCCATGATGATCGCCTCTTCGGGCGACGAGGCCTTCGTGATGCTGGCCGCCATTCCGCGCGAGGCGCTGCTGCTTACCGGGATCCTCTTCGTGATTGCGGTAGCGGCCGGCCTGATTGTCAATCTCTTTGCACGCAAACGGACCGCACCGGTCTGCGACCAGCCCTACGAAGTGCACGGTTGCGACGAGCACCACCACGATGCCGCCGGTCACTGTGACCCGGACGCCGACTGCCCGCACGCGAGCCTTCGCAATTTGCGCCATCCTTCGTGGCAGCGGATTGTGATGCTGCTGGGTGTGCTGCTCTTTGCCCTGGCCCTGGCATTCGGCCTGCTAGAACACGAACACGAAGGGGAGGGGGCGGAACACGCCGGCCATATCGCCATCCTGGACGAGTACTGGCTGAACCTGACTTTCGCCGTCATCAGTCTTTTCGTGGTCTGGGTAATCGCTACGGCCAAGGAGCATTTCATCAAGGAACACCTCTGGAATCACGTGATCCGCAAGCACCTGCTGCGCGTCTTCTGCTGGACCTTCGGTACGCTGCTGCTCATCAATATCGGTCTCGAGTTCTTCGATATTGCCGCTTGGACAAGCTCCAATGTACCCTTGATGATCCTGCTGGCCGCACTGATCGGCATCATCCCCGAATCCGGTCCGCACCTGCTCTTCGTGACCCTCTTTGCCGGCGGCCTGGCACCTTTTTCGGTACTCCTCGCCAGCAGCATCTCGCAGGACGGCCATGCCGGACTGCCTCTGCTTGCCGAAAGCAAACTGGGTTTCCTCAAAGCCAAAATGCTGAACGTGGCCATTGCCCTGGCCTGCGGCTACCTCTGCTACTGGATAGGATTTTAGCCCCTTCAAAAAATGAAAAGGGCCCTCGCGGGGCCCTTTTTTGTTGTATGTAACGGTCTGCTACTCCGGATTCTTGGAGTGGTAGTAGTCGAGCGGTTCGCCGTTGATGGCAGCCTGGGTGTGGTTCATCCAGATCTGACGGATGGTGGGGAGCTCGAGCAGACCCTTTTCGATCATCGTGCTGTTGTTGCAGACAAAACCGGAACCGGGAGCGCCGAAGAAGATCTTCCAGCTGCAATCCTCGACTTCTCCCTCTTCATTTGCCTCTGCGAGCAGCTCGGCGAAGGTGTAGCTCTTGCCTTCAAACTTTTCGGGCAGGTCGTCGCCGGCCATATCGTTGTGACCGTGGTCACCGTCGATGGACATCAGCGGGTGCAGGTACACCTTGCGGTTGCTTGTGTTGAGGCCGGCATTCTTCATGCGATCGTAAACGTGCGGCTTGAAGTTCTCCATCATATCCACCGTGCCGACAAAATAGTGCGGGTTGATAGCCTGGAGAGCCTCTTCGAGCTGCGTGTAACGGATGTTTGCCTTGTAGGTATCGTACTCGTCAGGGTTACCGTGGCCCATGAAAGCGACGATATCGCCAGCAGCCTGGGTCTGGTAGAGGTTGTTGAGTGCGGTGGCCACAGCGGGAACGTCGGTATCCGGATCCTGGAGGAGGGGAACGCCGAGCTTCAGGATAACGCGCGACAGGTAGTCGTCGTCAAGGTCGCCGTTGGCATTGTTGGCGAAGTCCTTGATGTAGTTGATCACGCGGCCGTACTCTTCGCCCGGGATCACCTGCAGCGACTGGACCACGATCTCGTTGTACATAATGCCTTTCTGTGCGAAAGCGGTGAGCCAGAACGGCGGAGCGTAGTAGTTGCGGATTTCAGCGCCGTCAGCGGCGTTCTCGCCGGCAGCTGCACGGTTGATACAGATGGCGGAAGAGAAGGAGAGAAATACGTCGTAGCCCGGGAACGCCTTCTTGTAAGCGTCAATCGTACTGTCGAATGCATCGAATGCCTGCTGCCAGGTGGAACCGAAAGCGACGAGAAGAATAACCTTGTTGTTCTTCTTCTGAGCCTTTACGGTCTCGTTGACGGCTCTCTGGTAGACATTGTAGTTGTACTGGTCGTTGTCTTTGTCGCAGGAGGTTGTCCCGAATACAAAGAACGCAGCGGCAACTGCCAGGATGAGCGTTTTAATCTTGTTCATTGCTTTGTGTTTTGGTTGAGTTGATATTGGATTTGTAGTTACGGAATGACCTCCCGGGGTTAAACCGGACGGTGATGGAGGCATAGACCGTAGTGCCCGGGGTGGTGGTACCCAGGTGCAGGCCGTGCGGCGTACGGTCTACGTAGTTGAAGATGTTGTCCACGCCGGCGTCCACTCGCCAGGTAGTCCTCTTGCCCGTGCCCCAATCGTGGCTGGAGGAGATACGCCAGATCTGGTATCCTTTCCCGTTGCCGTTGATCTGGTAGTAGCGCATGGAGGACATGCGGCCGTAGAGGCCCAGCCCCAGACGGTAACCGCTTGGGAAGGAGTGGTTCCAGGTGGCAAAGCAGTTGCCCCGGTGGTGTGCGGTGCCGTCAATGATGACTTCGTGCATCTTGTCGTGATCGGAGTCGTACTGGTTGGCTTCGGTATCGAGCCAGCTGTAGCCTGCGCCGAAGGCGAAAGCCCCGATGTTGTAGCGCAGGTTCGCATCCACCCCGACCGTGCGGGCATCTTCCACATTCTGGTACTGACGGGTCTTGACCGGATCGTACTGCACAATGTATTCGGCCGGCGCTTCATAGTTGGGGATGGTCACAAGGGTGATCATATCCTTCACCCGGTTGAGGTAGCCGGTCAGGGTGACGACCCACCCGTTATGCGTATACTCTCCGCCCAGCGAAAAGTAGTTGCTGGTCTGCGGGCGCAGCTTTTCATTGCCCAGGTAGAGGTAGGTCCCGCTCATCTGGCGGACATACCGGTAACGGAGTTCCTTGGGCGTAGGGGTTTTGAAACCCTGACTCCATGTTCCACGAATTCGCCAAGGGGTGCCCAACCCCAGCATTGCGGAGACCTTCGGAGTGAGCTTCAATCCAAACTGCCCGTTCCAAGTCATCCGCAATCCTCCTGCAAGATGCAGAAGACACCCCTTGCCGAATTCTTTTTTCCATTCATCCTGCGCGTAGAGGGCCACCGTCCAGTCGGCTGCCGTGCCGCCCTCGACGCGAGTCGGGGCTTTGAGCCAGTCAAAGCGGTATTCCGCCCCGGTATTCAACAGATGGCCGCCGCCGAGCGTAAAGACGCCCTTGAGCGCAGCCATCGTACGTTGCTGGTCGCTCTGCAACTCGCGCTGCCCCGTCAGGTAGGGGTAGTACGGATAATAGAGCGTGCCCTTGCTCTTTTCGTAATCTTCCACCAGCGTGTTGGCGGTGAAGTAATAATAGTATGCGTGCCGGTTCCAGTCGATATCGAGCGTTACGGCGTCGTGGCCCCGCAGGCTCCATTTCCCGCCTGCCGATGCGGAGGCGTTACGATACTGCAGGTCGTAGGTATGAACGTCAAATTGAGCGTATTTCCCGTTGGGCCGGTAGATGCGCTTTCCGTAGAGGGTTCCGTTGGCGTAGAGTTCCACTTTGGGGGCCACCTGCCAGGTAATTCGCTCGCCTGCTTGCACATTGGTGTGGCGGTTTACCGTCTTGTTCTTCGAATCTGTGACGGGCGGCTGTGTGCCGGTGGTGTGCTCGACGGAGGTATTCTGCCAGCCGTCGGAGTGCTGCATCTGGAAGTTGGTGAGCAGCGTCACCTTACCCAGCGTGAGGCCGAAGGCGTTGTGCTGCCGCAGGTCTTCGTAGGAACCCAGGCGCGAGGCATTTTCTACAAAGAGATGCTCCTCCGTGTGCTTTCGCGTGATAATGTTGATTACGCCCGCGATCGCGTCACTGCCGTAGAGGGCGGAGGAGGCGCCTTTAACGATCTCTATCTTCTCGATATTGTGCGGATCGATCATGGCCAGGTCATTCTCGCCGCCCACGTCGCCGTGGATGCGCTTGCCGTCTATCAGAATCAGGATGTAGTTGTTCCCCAGGCCGTTCATCTGCATGTGGGAACCCATATCGTCTTCGTTGAAAGCGAAAGAGGCGGCCAGGCCGCTGAGAATATCCTCGAGCGAACGGCCGGCGTAATTGCGCAGCATACGGGAAGTGATCACCTCCGTCTGCACGGGGGCGTCCTTCAGCGGATGCTGCGTACCGGTAGCCGTGATCACAACCTCCTGGAGGGTGTCAACGACGGCGACCTGCGCCGATACACTGCGGGCTGCAAACAGCAACAACAGCCCGACGAGCCAGTTCTTATTCATCTTTCGCTCTCGCTTATTCCTGAACGAGTTTATCAAACAAGGTGTCGGCAGGTCTTCTGGCTTTCCCCGCCTGCTTCACCTTCCCGATCGCCGAGGCGTCTCAGTGGTCTGTTGAAGCAAGCTATTGAAGGGGATGACAGCTGCAGGTACAGCCCCGGATTCGCACCGGGTTCCCTCGCATCGGACTTTTCGTCGCGATTACCAATCACGGCGCGAATGTAGTCATTATTTCAATACGATGTCTTGTTCTTTGTCAAGATTTGTGTACCTTTGCGCGCGGTTAAGGTGTCCCGCCTTCCTACCGGATGCGCGGGGTGAAAAGGGAATCAGGTGCAAAACCTGAGCAGACACCGCTGCTGTAAGTCCCGGAACGTTTCCGGCCATCTCGGCCACTGTCCGCCAACGCGGGCGGGAAGGCGCCGGAAAGGGACGAGCCAGAAGACCTGCCTGGACCGGATGTTAAATGAGCTTTCGGGTAATAAAAGCGAATTGACGGATGAAGTTTAAGCGCGTCATTGTAACGATTCTCTTTGCAATGGGGTTCTGTGCTGCTGCAGCGGCGCAGGATACGTTGTTGTTCAAGGGTATGCTCTCCGACACCCTCATGCTCGAAAACGCTACTGTGACCGCGCGCAGCAAGGAACAGAAACTCCGTGAAGGTGCATACTCCGTCAATGCATTGAATATCAAGGCTGTAACAAGTGCGCTCAATAGCATCTCCACGGCCGTCGACCGTACCACCGGCGTCCGCATCCGTGAAGAGGGAGGTATGGGGTCGGACTACGACCTTTCCATCAACGGCCTCTCCGGCAACTCCATCCGCTACTTTCTGGACGGCGTGCCGCTCGATTCCAAGGGCTCCGGCATCACGCTGGCCAACCTGCCCGTCAATATGATTGAGCGTGTAGAAATATACAAAGGTGTGATTCCCGCCTCGCTGGGCAGCGACGCGCTGGGCGGCGCCATCAACATCATCACCAGCCAGCAGAAGCGCAACTATTTGGACTTTTCCTACGGTCTGGGCTCGTTCCACACCCATAAGGCGGACTTCAATGCGCGCTATACCGGAAAGAAGACAGGACTGATCATCAAGCCGGTCATCAGCGCGAATTATTCCAAGAACGACTACATCATGCGCGACGTGAAGGTGCGCAATGCGGAACATACCAAGTTTATTATCACTGATTTGCCTCGTTTTCACGACGACTACCTCTCGCTCTTCGGCCAGCTGGAGGCCGGGGTGGCCGACCGCAAGTGGGCCGACGCCTTCTTTGTCTCAGCTTCCGTCTCGAAAATTGACAAGGAAATCCAGACCGGCGCCAACCAGGCGAATGTGATCGGTATGGCCGAACGTCACACGCAGTCGCTCAACGTGGCGGCCCGCTATGAAAAGACGGATTTCATTACGAAAGACCTGCGCTTTGCGGCATCCGCCTCGCATACCTGGGACCACTCACAGACCATCGATACCACTTACCGCCGTTACTATTGGGATGGTACCTATATCGAAGGATCCTACAGTGAAATCCGTCACCGCGGAAAGACGCTGCGCCACTACAAGCGCCCGATGACCGTCTTGCGAGGCAACCTCAGTTATGCTCTCGCAGAAGGGCACGATCTGGCGCTCAACTACCAGCTCAACCGCACCGGCAACGAGCAGTGGGACACCTGGGACGAGGAGTTTCTGCCCACGAACGACGTGCTCTTCAAACACGTCGTGGCACTATCCTACGACCAGTCGTTGCTGGACGGCCGGCTCAACAACGCCTTTTTCGTCAAGGATTACATCAACCACCTGGAAGTGGGGCAGAACGAACTGCCCTCGACCACCGGCGCAGTTTCCGTTCCCGCTTCGGATACGAAGAACTATGTTGGCGGCGGCCTAGGCTCGCGGTTCCAAGTGAGTGAATCGCTGGCCGTCAAAGGCTCTTACGAGCACAGCGTGCGACTGCCGGTTTCGCGCGAAGTGCTGGGCAACGGCTCTACGGTCTATGCGAATGTGGCCCTGAATCCGGAGATCAGCGAGAACTTCAACCTGGGCCTTTTCGGCACCCTGGATTTGGGCGGCGGTCATTCGCTCTCTTATGAGACAAACGCTTTTGTCCGTCTGGTAGACAACTACATCCGGGCACAGATGATGGAGACCGAGGGGATGATGCAGTACGTCAACGTGGCGGCGGTGCATGTGAAGGGCATCGACGCAGAAGTGCGTTACGACTGGGCCGGAAAGTTTCATCTGGCCGCCAACGCCAGCTACGACGACAGCCGCGATATGCGCAAGTACACACAGTCCGGCGACCTTTCAATCACTTACCGAAACCGCACGCCGAACCGCCCCTGGGCCTACTGCAACACCGAGGCGGCTTACACATTCTTCAACGTGGGCCTTTCGGGCAGCCGACTGCGGATTGCCTGCGACTACCAGTGGATTCACTGGTTCTACCTGACCTGGGCGGCGTTCGGATCGGCGAGCAGCAAGTCGCGCGTCCCCACGCAGCACAATACCAACGCCGCGTTGCTCTACAGCTGGGACAGCGGCCGCTACAATGTCTCGCTCGATTGCAGCAACGTCTTGAACACGCTGGCCTTCGACAACTATATGCTGCAGAAACCGGGACGCTCCTTCTTTTTGAAATTCAGACTGTTTCTATAATCAATAATCCAATCAATCAAGACACTATGAAATCATTGAGAAAGTATTTTGTATTTCTGGCCATTGCCATGGTCTCGATCCTGATGACGGCAGTCAGCTGTGAACCGGATCCGGATCCCGAACCGGAAGTCAAAGAGTGTAATTTCGACCTCTATGTCTGCGCCGTCAAGCACGGTGGTATGTCCAAGAACAAGAACGGCACTTATGTCCGCAGCGTACCGGCCCTGACCGCAGACCAGCCGCGCGTGGAGTTTACCGGGAAAGGTATCGACATCACAGAAGACTATACGCTGGAGAGCATTACCCGCGGCAAGTTTTACTATCAGGTACCGCAGCGGGCTACCGGTGGTTTCGTGAAGTTCCATATTGAGCGCAATGCAGCCGGTGAGGAATCCATCATCGAAGATGCTGAAGTCCCTTTCAAGGATAACGTCTATTCGGCCCGCAAGTATACCCATGCCTTCATCAACGACGGCAGGACCCTGGTGATTGTCGGCACAGCTGATAACGCAACCAAGATTATCTGGAGCAAACTGAACGAAGCTGACCTCGCCGTCCAGGCTGAAGGCACGCTCGACATTGCGCTGCCCGAAGGTTTCAGCGCTTTCTCGACCACCGGTATCCTGACCTACCGCCAGAGTGACCGGAAACTCTATTATTTCTATTTCGCAAAGGGTAAGGCCGGCATGACGGATGCGGACGGGTCTGAATCCCACATTGCAATCATCAACCCGGAAACCATGGCCGTCGAATCCAATACTGTTGTTGACGGCGCGATTTTCCAGGAGATGGCAGGCAGCGCATACGGTGAACTGATGCAGAACTTCGTTATGTATGACGAAGCCGATAATCTCTACCTCTCCGGTATCCGGAAGCACGACGACGGCAAGGAGTACGGCTATCTCCGCCGCATCAAGGCAGGTGAAAAGACTTTTGACGCTTCCTGGAACGGCTTCCCCAACCCGGAAGGCAAACTGCTGACGATTCAGTATCTCGGTAATGGCAAGGCACTCGGCTATACCCAGAACATCGCCCTCGGAACCAAGATTGACAGCAAGAGCCATTCATACTGGATTATCGACCTGGCTACCGGTACCCGCGAGCGCGTGAAATATAACGGCACCGACCTGCCGTACTGCGGCGGCCGCTTCTCGCAGCGAAGCGCTGTGGTCAACGGCAAGGCTTACATCGGAGTCGGCGGCGAGGTGGAAGAAGCAGGTGTGGAACAGGACTATCCGACCGTCTATATCTACGACTGCAAGACCGGCGCGGTTGAAAAGGGCATCGAGCTCTCCAAGGGCTTCTGCTTCGATATCATCCGCGCAATGGATGCTGAATAATCTCTCCCATGAAGTCCCAATTCCTGATTGGAGCCTTCTCATCGGGCAGCGGTAAAACGACCGTGACGATGGGCTGCCTGCGGGTCCTGCGCGAGCGGGGCCTGCAGGTGCAGCCTTTCAAATGCGGTCCCGACTATATCGACCCGCAGTTCCATGCCCTGGCCACGGGACGCGAGTCGGTGAACCTCGATACCTGGCTCGCTTCGCCCGCGCATGTTCGTTCGCTCTACGCGCGCGCCGGTGCGGATGCTGATGCCTGTGTGGTGGAGGGGGTGATGGGACTCTTCGACGGCTACGACCGCGCTAAGGGCAGCAGTGCTGAAATCGCACAGTTGCTCGACATCCCCGTGGTGCTGGTGGCAGATGCCCGTTCGGCCGCCTACACGATAGCCGCCCAGCTCTACGGCATCAAGCATTTCCGGCCGGAAATCAAACTGGCCGGCGTCATCTTCAACCGGGTGGGATCTGCACGTCACCGCAACCTGCTTCAGCAGGCTTGCGAGGATGCGGGCGTGCGCTGCCTCGGTTTCCTGCCCCGGCGAGAAGGAATGGAGATTCCCTCGCGCCACCTGGGGCTCACCCTGGATACACGCCAGGTGATGGAGGCGCAGATTGCCTCCGCAGCGGAGTTGGTCCGCGAGAATGTGGACATCGACGCGCTGCTCGACTGCACGCGGGCGCCTTTCGAGACGGAACTGATTGATCCGTTTCCTCCCGGCAATCTCCGGATTGCCGTGGCGCGCGATGCGGCCTTCAACTTTACTTATCGTGAAAATCTCGCGCAACTTGCCCGACTGGGGCAGGTGCGCTGTTTCAGCCCGCTTGCCGGCGATGCGTTGCCCGAGGCGGACCTGGTTTACCTGCCCGGCGGTTATCCGGAACTCTTTCTGGAGGAACTGCGCGCGCAGAAGACCCTGATTGCCCAGCTCCGCGATTATGTGGAAGCGGGCGGAAAATTACTTGCAGAATGCGGTGGAATGATGTATCTTTCGCAGACGGTATGCGGCATTCTGCCTTTTGAATGTACGATGGAGGGCGCCCGGCTCCACCTGGGCTACCGCCGTCTGGTTACCGCTACCGGAGGGGAGTGGCGCGGACACGAGTTCCACTACTCCTGCGTGGCGAATGAAAAGGAAGTGACACTGCCCTCGGTGGCAGTTCAGTATAATGCGGTGGGCGAGCGTGTTGATACGCCCCTCTACCGCTACAAGAACGTGCTGGCCGGCTATACCCACCTTTATTGGGGAGAGGCCGACCTGATGAAATTATGGGATTGACGAGATGAGAATACTCAGATTTCTGGCAGCGATTTCGCTGCTTCTCGCCGTAGCGGCAGGCTGCCGTAACGGCGGAAAAATGCAAGGCCGAACCCAGATGGCCGATTCGGAGCGCGGAATCGCTTCGCCCGTCTATGCGGAGGGCTTCACGGTCCGCTATACGCCTGAAGGCGTCCTGCTTGACGTTCAGGATCCTCAGCGTACCTACGGCCAGTCGTTTCACTACCTGATTGTGCCGCGCAATGCGGAAGAACCCGTTGCGCCCGAAGGATATACCGTGCTTCGCGTGCCTGTGGACCGCGTGGTCTGCATGACTTCGCTCCAGCTGTCGAACTTTATCGTACTGGACGAACTCGACCGCGTGGCGGGCGTAACCAGCACGCGCCATCTCTTCAATCCGGAAATGAAGCGCCGTCTGAAAGAGGGACTCACCCGCAAGATCGGCATCGAGGGTAACTTCGACTCGGAGGTGATTCTTGGAATGAATCCGGACGTGATTCTCATCTCGCCCTTCAAACGCGGCGGCTACGAAGCCCTCAAAGGGGTGGATGTTCCGCTGGTCCCGCACCTGGGTTACCAGGAGTGCACCCCGCTCGGCCAGGCCGAATGGATCAAGTTCGTAGGACTGCTGATTGGCCAGGAAGAGAAGGCTGCACGCATCTTTGAAGGGATCGAGCAGCGCTACAATGCGCTGAAAGCCAAGACTGCCAAGGTCAAGGAGCGCCCTGTGATTCTCAGCGGCGAACTGCATGGCGGCAACTGGTACGTGGGGGGCGGCCGCAGTTTCCTGGCACAGATCTTCCGCGATGCCGGCGGCGAGTATTTCCTGCCCGATGACGGCAAGCACGGCGGCCTGAACCTCGACTTCGAAACGGTTTACAGCCAGACGGCAAAAGCCCGCTACTGGCGCATCGTGAACAGTTTCCAAGGCACCTTCACTTACGACGCCCTCAAGGCTCAGGATGCCCGCTATGCCGATCTGACTGCCTTCAAGGAGCGCGGCATCGTCTATTGCAACATGCGGGAGAAACCTTTCTACGAGAATATGCCGGTGCAGCCCGACGTGGTGCTCTCCGACCTCATCCATATCTTTCATCCTGAACTTCTTCCGGCTGATTATCAGCCCGTATTCTATAGCCTTCTGCAATGAAACGCCGTTCGCCCGTGACCGGGATGGTGCTGTTGCTCGTCTCGATCCTTCTCTTTTTCTTCCTGAACCTGCTGCTGGGCTCCGTTACGATTCCGGCTTCGCAGGTGTGGAAGGCCATGTGGGGCGGGACGCTGGACAACGCCATCTGGAGTAATATCGTTCTCAAGTCCCGGCTGCCGCAGGCCATCACGGCCCTGGTGGCCGGTGCGGGCCTTTCCGTGGCCGGCTTGCAGATGCAGACCGTTTTCCGCAACCCGCTGGCCGGTCCGTCCGTGTTGGGCGTCAGTTCCGGCGCGAGCCTGGGCGTGGCCTTCGTGGTGTTGCTCTCCGGCCGTCTGGGCGGTATTGCCCTGAGTCACCTGGGGGTGATGGGCGAGGTTGCGATGACGCTCGCCGCCATCGTGGGCGCATTGGCCATCATGGCGCTGATTGTCTACGTGGCGCAGAAGGTGAGGGGCAACGTGACGCTGCTCATTATCGGCGTGATGATCGGCTACGTGGCCACAGCCATCATCGGCGTGCTGAAGTTTTTCAGTGCGGAAGAGGATGTGCGCGCTTACGTGGTCTGGGGCCTGGGCAGTTTTGCCCGCGTTTCGGGCGGACAGGTCTATACGTTCGCCATCATCATGGCCATCCTGCTGCCGCTCTCGTTCCTGCTGGTCAAGACGTTGAACCTGATGCTCCTGGGCGACGGCTACGCCCGCAACCTGGGACTCAACATACGCCGCTCGCGCATTGCGGTCATCACCTGCGCCGGCGTGCTGGTGGCGATCGTCACCGCCTACTGCGGACCGATTTCCTTCCTGGGACTGGCCGTCCCGCATCTGTGCCGGGCCATCTTCCGGACTTCGGACCATCGCATCCTGATGCCCGCCTCGCTGCTGGCCGGTGCGTCGCTGGCCCTGTTATGTAACCTGATTGCCCGCATGCCGGGATTCGAAGGCGCACTGCCGGTAAACTCAGTCACTGCGCTGATCGGAGCACCCGTGGTGGCGATGGTGCTGTTCCGTAAACGTAAGGAGGAGATGCCCGAATGATGCACGAAGAGACCATCCGTCTGACCGGCCTTGTGACCGGTTACACCGGGAAACACCACGTCAAACGCATTTCCGAGAATCTTTCGGGTGCGATCTGTAGCGGCGAACTTACCTGCCTGCTGGGTTCCAACGGAGCCGGAAAATCTACGCTTCTGCGCACCCTTTCCGCTTTCCTGCCGCCACTCGGCGGGGAGGTTACCCTGCTGGGCCGTCCGTTGAAGGAGTACAAAGCGCGTGAACTCTCCACCATCATCGGAGTGGTGCTTACCGAGCGCGTCACACTCCAGAATATGAGCGTAGAAGAACTGGTCGGGATGGGGCGCAGCCCGTACACCGGCTTCTGGGGGCGGCTTTCCGAGGTGGACCGCAAAAAGATCTCCGATGCGCTGGCGCTCGTCGGAATCGAGTCCCTGCGCGGGCGAATGGTACAGACGCTCAGCGACGGCGAGCGTCAGAAGGTAATGATTGCCAAGGCACTGGCCCAGGAAACGCCCATTATCTTCCTAGATGAGCCTACCGCCTTTCTGGATTATCCCAGCAAAGTGGAGATTCTCCACCTGCTCCACCGTCTTTCACGCGAAGCCGGCAAGACGGTATTCCTCTCTACCCACGACCTGGAGCTTGCCCTGCAGATCGCCGACCGCATCTGGCTGATGGACAAGGCGGGCGGGGTTCATATCGGCACTCCCGAAGCGTTGACCGAAGACGGTTCGCTGGAGCGGTTCTTCAACCTGCCCGAGAGCGAAAACCGCATCAAAATCCATTTTGACCTCAATAAATGATGAAACGTTTCCTGCTTGCAATCCTGATAGTTATGGCAACCCTTCCCGCTTTTTCCCAGGAGAAGACAGCCATCCTGATGGTCCATTTCGGTACCTCGTACGACGATACGCGTGCCCTCACCATTGACGCTGTGAACCAAGCCGTTCGCGAGGCTTTTCCGGGCGTTGAGGTCCGTGAAGCATGGACCTCCCGGATGGTGGTCAAGAAACTCGCCGCACGTGGTGTGGAGCGTCTTCTGCCGGTGGATGCGCTGCTGAAACTGCGCGCTGACGGATACCGTCGCGTGATTGTACAGAGTACCACGCTGTTGGAAGGAGCTGAAATGGCCTCGATCCGTCGTGATGTGGCCTCCGTGGCACCTTTCTTCAAAGAGATTCTGGTGGGAGAGCCGCTGCTTGCTTCGGTTGAGGATTGTGCAGCGGTAGCAGGGTTGATGCTTCAGCGCCACGGCCTGCGGACCGACAGCCGCAAGAAAATGCACGTGGTGTTGGTAGGTCATGGTACCCACGCACCGAACAATGCAACCTACAGCCAGATGGAGCACCTGCTCCAGCGACAGGGGAGTCCGCTTTTCCACGTGGCAACCATCGAAGGATATCCCACCCTCGAGACGGTAACGGCCGACCTGAAAGCTGCCAAAGCACGCAAGGTAACTCTGGTGCCTTTCCTGCTCGTGGCCGGCGACCACGCAAACAATGATATTTCCGTAGAGTGGAAAGCTGCCCTGGAAGCCGCCGGAATGCAGGTCGATGTTGTCCTCGAAGGTCTGGGTCAGGTCCCGGAAATCCGGAATTGTTACATTGAACGTATTCAGAAGGCACTATGAGCATTATCGAAATATTCAGCACCTTTATCGTGATGTTCGCCATCATCGACATCACGGGCAGTATTCCCATCTTCGTATCGATGCGCGAGCAGGGGAAGACCATCAAGCCGCTGCAGGCATCGCTGGTGGCGCTGGCCCTCTTCGTGGGCTTCTTCTTTGCCGGTGACGCATTGCTTCGCCTCTTCAGTATCGACAAGGCCTCGTTCGCCGTAGCCGGCTCGTTCGTGCTCTTCCTTTTGGCATTGGAGATGATTATGGGGCGCGAATTCATCCGCAACGACTCCGCATCGTCAGGTGCTTCCATCGTTCCAATCGCTTTCCCGCTCATCGCAGGGCCCGGCGCCATCACGGCATTACTCTCGCTCCGCGCAGAATACGCAGTGCCCAATATCATGATAGGCCTACTGCTGAACCTGATTCTGGATTACTTCGTGCTGCTGATGGTGGACCGCATCAAGAACTGGCTGGGCAACGATATCCTCTTTGTGATCCGCAAGTTCTTCGGCGTCATTTTGCTGGCGATTGCCGTGAAGCTGTTCGTCAACAACATCGTCGTCATCATTCATGGTATAGGATAACCACCCGGTCACCCTCTTTCATGACGGTATCGCCGCGCGGGATAATCTCCTTTTCTCCGCGGTGAATCAACAGGAAAAGCCCCTCTCCGGCGAATTCGCGCACGGGATGGCCGTCGTAGTGGCTGCCCGTCTTTACCGTGATTTCAGTCAGGTAGGTGGAACTGTCTTCGTAGGTCTTGGTGACCACAATCACCTTGTCTCCGGCCTGCAGCACGGTCTTGCCGCGCGGCAGAATCCGTTTGCCGTCGCGCAGCACCAGGGCCAGCAGCACGTTGCGCGGGATGTCCAAATCGATGACCCGCTTGCCGTCCCAGGCGCCTCCGGCCACGATATCAATCTCGCCGAACTGCATCTCCGTGGCCTCCGTGTAATCATTGAAAGTCTTCATCACATTATCGCCCGCATCCAGCATATCCAGCTTCCGGGCAACGTAAGGGATGAGCGAGCCCTGGAGCGAGATGGAGATGAGCACGATACAGAAGACGATGCTGAAGAGGTCGTGATTCAGGTTGCCCACGCCCGTGAAAGCCATGATGGCGAACACGATGGAGGCCGCTCCGCGAAGCCCTACGAAGGAGATCAGCCCTTGTTGCCTGGCGCTGTACTTCCGGAACGGCGTCAGGATGCCGAAAACGGCCGCCGGACGGGCAATCAGCAGCATAAAAACGGAGATGGCCAGCGCCGGGAGAATGGCCCGGTGAAGCATGGCGGGGCGGGCCAGCAGACCCAGCAGGAAGAAGATGAGCACCTGCATCAGTCCGGTCACGCCGTCGAAGAATCCCACGAGCGACTTCTTTCCCTTGAAATCTTCGTTACCCAGCATCATGCCTACGATATAGGCACTGAGGTAGCCGTTTCCGCCCAGTACGTTCGGAATGGCGTAGGCGGCAATGGCGACGGCGAAAATGAAGAGCGTATCGAAACCGTCCGTCGAGAAGTGCATCCGTCGCAGCGCCAGCGAGGCGAGTTTGGCGATTCCCCAGCCCAGCCCGGCGCCGAAGAGCAGCTGTGCCACCACCATCCAGGCCAGCGACCAGCCGGTTGAGCTCCCGTTGACCACAGAGATCATGATGACCGTGAGCATATAGGCGGCCGGGTCGTTGCTGCCGCTCTCCATCTCCAGCATCGGGGCGGTATTGTTCTTGAGCCCCAGTTTCTTGCCTCGCAGGATGGAAAAGACGGAAGCGGCGTCGGTGGAACTGACCACGGCGCCCACCAGGAAACTCTCCGCCCAGGCCCAACCCAACGCGAAGTGGCAGAAGAGACCGGTAAGCCCGGCGGTTACCACCACGCCCAGCGAAGCCAGCAGGACGGATTCCCGCATCACCGGTTTCACGGCCTCCCAGCGTGTGCCGAATCCGCCGTAGAACAGAATGAAAATCAGCGCTACGCTGCAGACATCCTTGGCAAAATTGTGATTGTCCAGATAGACCGGGATGGCGCCCACGTTGCCGAACACGATACCCAGCACGATGAACGCCAACAGGGTGGGCACCCCGATCCGCGCCGATACGTTATTCAGCCAGATACAGGTGAGAATCACCACCACGATCAGTATGAGAAAGAGGCTCGTCATAAGGGCTTTCAAAGATACTAAAAAAATGCTATCTTTGTATGATAGGAATTTCTCAGTATGAGCAAGATTTACACCAGAACGGGCGACAAGGGAACCACCGGTATACACGGCGGCGAACGCGTCCCCAAAGACGACATCCGCATCGAGGCCAACGGTACCCTGGACGAGCTGAACTGTCAGATTGGTATTGTCCGTTCCGCCGAAGGACTTCGTCTCGGACATCCGTCCGGCGGAATGAAAAGAGCCTCCGGCGAATTCCGCCTTGCCGGATTGTCCATCGCCGGAACGTCCTTCGACGAAATCCTGCACGAGGTCCAAGTCAACCTCATGACTATCATGAGCCATGTGGCCACCCCCTCCGCCAAGCGGGGGCAGAATCCCAATCCGCTGCCGGAGAACCTCGTAGCCCGTTGTGAACAGCTGATGGACGCCCTCACGGCACAGATCGGCGACAGCCGCCACTTCCTGCTGCCCGGCGGCACGCCGCTCTCTGCCCAGCTGCAGATGGCCCGCGCCATCTGCCGTCGCGCGGAGCGCCGTCTCTGGACCCTGCACCGCCAGGACCCGCTTCCGGAGGAAATCCTTACCTACATCAACCGCCTCTCGGACCTCTTCTTCGTGATGGCCCGCTGCGAGCTGGATGCACAGCAGTGGCCCGAGGAACGCTGGCAGGCCTTTGCTTACAAGAACAGGAAATGAAACCGAAACTCCATCCCGTAATGCTGGCCGGAACCGGCAGTGACGTGGGCAAAAGCGTCCTCGCCACGGCCCTGTGCCGCATTTTTCTGCAGGATGGATATACCCCTGCACCTTTCAAGGCGCAGAATATGGCGCTCAACTCCTTTGCCACCCCGGAAGGGCTGGAGATCGGCCGCGCCCAGGCCGTGCAGGCCGAGGCTGCCGGCGTTCCGTGCCATACCGATATGAATCCGCTGCTGCTCAAACCGCAGAGCGACCACACCTCGCAGGTCGTGCTGAACGGGAAGCCGATCGGCAACCGCGACGCCTACGATTACTTCCGCAAGGAGGGACGCGAGGAGCTCCGCACCGCCGTGTGCGAGGCCTTCGACCGGCTCTCGGCCCGCTACAATCCCATCGTGATGGAGGGGGCGGGGAGTCTGGCGGAGATTAATTTACGCGACAGCGACCTGGTGAACATGCCCATGGCGCTGCATGCCGGAGCGGACGTGATCCTGGTGGGTGACATTGACCGCGGTGGTGTATTCGCCAGCGTCTACGGCTCGATCATGCTGCTGCCGCCCGAGCAACGAAGTGCCGTCAAGGGTATTATTATCAACAAGTTCCGCGGAGACCTGCGACTCTTTGAACAGGGGCGCAAGATGCTGGAGGAGCTTTGCGGCATTCCCGTGCTGGGCGTCGTGCCTTACTATCACGACATCCATATCGAAGAAGAGGATTCCGTGGCGCTGGCCTCCAAGTCCGCCGCTGCCCGGCAGGGGCGCATCAATGTGGCCGTGGTGCTACTGCGCCATATCAGCAATTTTACCGATTTCAATGCGTTGGAACGCGACCCGCGCGTCCATCTTTTCTATACGAACAACGTGGAGGAACTCTCCAAGGCGGATGTGATTATCCTGCCGGGCACCAAGAGCACGCTGGACGATCTCTATGAACTGCGGCGCAACGGCGTGGCGCAGGCCATCCTGCAGGCCCGCCGGCGCGGGGCGTCGGTGCTGGGCATCTGCGGCGGCTACCAGATGATGGGACAGCAGATTCGCGATCCTTATCATGTGGAGGGTGCGCTCGAAACCCTGCCGGGTCTGGGACTGCTCCCCATGATTACCGAGATGCTTCCGGAAAAGGTGACGCGCCAGGTGCGGTTCACGGCCTTTGGCGGCGGAGAGGAGATGGAAGGCTACGAAATCCACATGGGACTCACCCGGCCCTGGAACGGCACCGATATCGAGGCACTCAACTGTCTGGAAGACGGCACGATCGATGGCTGTCTCGTGGATGAAAAATGCATGGGCACCTACATTCACGGCATCCTGGACAATCCTGCCTTTGTGGACCGGCTGCTCAAGCCCCACGGAGCCAAACTCGGGGCGGCGCAGCGTTTCGATTACCGTGCATTCAAAGAAGAACAGTACGACCGACTGGCCGACCACGTCCGTCGCTACATGGATATTCCTTTGTTATACAAGATTTTGGAGGGTAAGCAATGATTCAGGGCCACGGCGATGACGCTTATCGGTTCGAGCGTCCCATCCGCGCAAACTTCAGTTCCAACGTCTACGCACACGTGGACCTGGAACCGCTGAAGGCGCATCTCCGCGGGAGCCTGGAAACGATAGGCAGCTATCCAGAACCGGAACCCTATACGCTGGAGGCGCGGCTAGCCGCCCGTCTGGGAATCCCCGCCGCCACGCTCTGCGTAACCAGCGGCGCCACGGAAGCCATCTACCTGACGGCGCAGGCCTTCTCCGGTGCCCGTTCCGCCGTCCTGCAGCCCACCTTCAACGAATACGCCGACGCCTGCCGTCTCTACGGACATTCTGTCGCGGATTCCGTCCGGTCTCGAGGCAGCTCCAGTTATCCGTCCGGCGGGACAGACAGGGGGAAGAGTCCCGCCTTGCCGGATAAACTGTCGCCGGCTCTTCACGGCCGTCCGGAACTGCTGTGGTTCTGCAACCCGAACAACCCGACCGGTACGGTCATCCCCAAGGCTGATCTCGAAAAAGCCATCCTGGAGAGCCCGGAGACGATCTTCGCAATGGATCAGTCCTATGGATTCTTCACCCGGGAACCGCTGCTATCGGAAGAGGAGGCTGTCCGCTATCCGAACGTGATTCAGATTCACTCAATGACCAAGCGCTACGCCGTGCCCGGTCTGCGGCTCGGCTATCTGGTGGCGTCGGAAAAACTGATTGAAAGAATCCGCGCCGTGCGCCGTCCCTGGTCGGTCGGAGCACTGGCCATTGAAGGCGGCCTCTACCTGGCCGCCCATCCCGACGCGGCGCCGATCGATCTCCCTGCGCTCCTGCAGGAGGCGGATCGGCTGCAAAAGGCGCTGGACGCCCTGCCGGGCCTCCAGGTGGAACCTACCCGGACGCACTTTTTCCTCTGCCGCCTGGAAAAGGGCAGTGCAGCGGAGCTTAAATCATACCTGGCTGAAAACCAGGGAATTCTTATTCGCGATGCCTCCAACTTTGTGGGGCTGGACGAGCATTGTTTCAGAATCGCCACCCAGACTCCGGCGGAAAACGATGCCCTTGTGGCGGCTGTCGCGGAGTGGCTTAAAACCCGATAGACTATGCTGAGAGTACTTGCACTTTTCACCGGTTGGTTTCTCGATTTCATCCTGGGCGACCCTTCTTGGCTGCCCCATCCGGTGGTCGGTTTCGGCCGGCTGATCGCTTTCGGCGAGAAGAATCTGAACCAGGGGAAAATGCGCCGACTGAAAGGTGCGATTCTGGCGATTTTCCTGATTCTGGGTATCTGGGCTGTGACGTGGCTACTCTGCCATCTGTTGCAGACCCTCTCGCCCTGGGCGCTCTACGCCGTGGAGGCAATCCTTGTCTTCTACTGTCTGGCCGGAACCAGCTTGATCCGCGAAGTGCGCAAAGTCTTCAAGGCCGTGGACCGTTCGCTGGAGGAGGGACGCAAGCAGGTGGCCCGCATCGTGGGCCGCGACACGTCGGAACTGACGGCGCAGGAGGTGCGCACCGCAGCCCTCGAGACGCTGGCGGAGAATCTGAACGACGGCGTGGTGGCTCCGCTCTTCTGGTACGCCCTGCTCGGATTGCCCGGCATGGTGACCTACAAGATGGTCAATACCCTCGATTCCATGGTGGGCTACCGTACAGAGCGCTACCGCCGCTTTGGCTGGATGTCCGCCCGGATCGACGATGTCGCTGGCTGGATTCCCGCCCGCCTCACCGCACTGCTGATGCTGTTCGTCTCCGGACGGCTGCACCGCACGGGCGTCGTCTTCCGCAACGGCCGCAAACACCTCAGCCCCAATTCCGGTTATCCGGAGGCGGCACTGGCCGATACGCTGGGATGCCGTTTCGGCGGGCCGCACACCTACTTCGGCGAGGTGATTGACAAACCCTGGATCGGCGACACCGACCGTCAGCTGGATCGCAACGACCTTAAAAAGGCGGTGCACATCAACCGGTTGACCGAACTCTTCATGTTGTTGCTGGTGATGGCCGAACAGCTTGTCATTCATTTGTTTATTCTGATTCCCAAGATATGAAATCCGCTCGAATCATCGTAGCCGGCATCGGGCCTGGCAGTTCGCAGGACGTGACGCCCGCCGTGGCGGAAGCCCTGCGCCAGTCCGACGTCATCATCGGCTACAAGTACTATTTCCGCTTTGTGCAGTCCTTCCTCGCTCCGGGTACCGAATGCATGGATACCGGCATGAAAAAGGAGCGCGACCGCGTAGAGGCCGCTTTCGACGAAGCGGAGAAGGGCAAAACCGTCTGCATCATCAGCTCCGGCGACGCGGGCATCTACGGGATGGCACCGCTGGCCTGGGAGGTGAAACGCGAGCGCGGCAGCGGCGTGGAGATTGATGTGCTGCCCGGCATCAGCGCCTTCCAGAAGGCCGCTTCGCTGCTGGGGGCACCCATCGGCCACGATTTCTGTATCCTTTCGCTCTCCGACCTGATGACCCCGTGGGACAAGATCGAGCGGCGCATTCAGGCGGCGGCCGAGGCGGATTTCGTGACGGCTGTTTACAATCCCAAGAGCGAAGGCCGCTACTGGCAGCTCTACCGGCTGCAGGAGATCTTCCTGAAGTGGCGGAGCGCCGAAACGCCGGTGGGCTGTGTCCGCCAGGCGGGCAGGGAAGAGGAGCAAGTGAGCATCACCACCCTGGGCGACTTCGACCCGGAGACGGTGGATATGTTCACGGTGGTGCTGATCGGCAATTCGCAATCGTATCAGTGGGAGGGCAAGTTCATCACGCCGCGCGGCTACTGCACCGGTGAAAAGGCCTCCGAGGCCGGTCCCGGCCAGGAAATCATGATGGAGAGTTTCCGCACCATCGCGGGCGAACTCCGCAATAAGAATATCCCGATCGGCCTGAAGTGGCCGCTCCTGCACGCCATCCACACCACGGCCGATTTCGAGATGGAGTCGCTGCTCCGGATGGACGAGGGCGCTGTGGAGAAACTCTATGCGGGCTTTGCAGAGGGCCGCATCCGCACCATCGTAACCGATGTCACGATGGCGGCCGCAGGTATCCGCAAAGGAGCACTCCAGCGGTTGGGCGTGGAGGTCAAGTGTTACCTCACCGACCCGCGCACCGCGGCGCTGGCTTCGGAGAAGGGGATTACCCGCACACAGGCGGGTATCCGGCTGGCCGTTGAGGAGCATCCTGACGCACTCTTCGTTTTTGGCAACGCACCCACGGCCCTGATGGAGCTCTGCGAACTGATCCGCCACGGAAAGGCCACGCCGGCCGGCGTCATTGCCGCACCGGTGGGATTCGTTCACGTGGAAGAGAGCAAACACCGCATCAAGGTGTTCCGCAACGTTCCCAAACTGATTATTGAAGGGCGCAAAGGAGGCAGCAACCTGGCGGCGACGCTGGTCAATTCCATCCTCTGCTTCGACGACGCCCAATCCTTAACCCCCGGTCGCGATGTCTAGTAAACGCCAGCACTTCACCGTAATCGGACTTTCCGACGAACAGCAGGTCACCCTGCCGCAGGAGGCGCTGGAGGCCATCGCAGCGGGCAAAGTATTCTCGGGCGGAAAGCGTCACCACGAAATCGTGGCGCATCTGCTGCCCGCCGGAGCCCGTTGGATTGATATCACCGTGCCGCTGGAAGCGGTATTTGAACAGTATAATGCGTACCCGGAAGTGGTGGTTTTCGCCTCGGGCGATCCGCTCTTCTTCGGCTTCGCCGGGACCCTGCGTGACCGGCTGCCGGAGGCGACTCTCTCCGTGATTCCCGTCTTCAACTCCCTGCAGATGCTCGCGCATGCGCTCAGTCTGCCCTACCAGGAGATGCGGGCCGTTTCGCTGACCGGCCGTCCCTGGCCGCGTTTCGACCAGGCCCTGATTGAAGGCGAGAGGCTGATGGGTGTGCTCACCGACCGGGTCCACACCCCGGCTGCCATTGCGGCCCGGATGCTGGAATACGGCTACGACAACTACCGGATGCACGTGGGCGAGTGTCTGGGCAACCGGGCGGCCCAGCGCATCTGGTCCGGGGAACTGCAGGATGCCGCGACCATGGAGTTCGCCTTCCCGAACTGCCTGCTGCTGGAGCGGACGGCTATGCACCGCAGGCCCTTCGGTCTCTCGGAAAAGGAGTTCGACCTGCTGGACGGCCGTGTGAATATGATTACCAAGATGCCCATCCGGCTCCTGACGCTCTCCATGCTGGACCTGCGCAGCCGCCGGAACTTCTGGGATGTGGGATTCTGCACCGGATCCATCTCCATTGAAGCCCGGCTGCAGTTCCCGCACTTGAATGTCACCGCCTTCGAAATTCGGGAAGCCGGCCGCGAATTGATTGAGAACAACGCCCGCCGTTTCGGCGCTCCCGGCATCGACGTCCGCATCGGGGACTTTCTGGAGGCGGATCTCAGCGGTTTGCCGGCCCCCGACGCCGTTTTCATCGGCGGCCACGGCGGCAAACTTCCCGAGATGGTCCGCCGCATCGCTGAAGTGATCGCACCGGGCGGTGTGATCGTCTTCAACGGCGTGACCGAAGAGACCCGCACCCTTTTCCGCGAGAGCGTGGCGGCGGCCGGCCGCCGCATCACCGGATCCATGCACGTTGCGGTCGACGCCCACAATCCCATTGAAATACTTCGTGCCGAATGAAAGAGACTGCCATCATCCTGATATCCGAATCGGCGCTTCCGCTGGCGAAAAGCATTGCCCGCCATATCAAGCCCTCCCATATCTACGCCAAGTCGGAAACCGGCCCCGTCGGCCCCTTCCTGAAAGCGCATTGGGACGAGCATTGGGCGTTCATCTTCGTGGGTGCGCTGGGCATCTGTGTACGCAGCATTGCTCCGGCCCTCCACAACAAATACAGCGATCCGGCCGTGGTTTGCGTGGATTCTACCGGAAAATTCGTGATTCCGGTGGTTTCGGGCCACCTGGGCGGGGCCAACGAACTGAGCCGCGAACTGGCTGAGATTCTGGGCGCTGAGGCGGTCGTCACCACGCAGAGTGACAACGAAGGCCTCTGGGCCCTGGATACGCTTGGCCAGCGCTTCGGATGGCGGTGCACCTCCACCCCGGCGCAGATGAACCGTGCCGTGTTCGCCTTTGTTCAGAAACGTCCCGCCGTGCTGTTGCTGGAGGTCCGCGACGCCGGAGCTACCTATCTGGAACGCACCCTGCCGCCGCATGTCACCCTCTGCACCGACCGCTCCAAACTCGATTTGACAGGTGCGGAGTTGCTGATTGCCGTGACGCCCCGTCTGCTTCCTGAGTTTCCGGACGGCCTGACGGTGCTGCATTACTGCCCGCCGGTACTCCACCTGGGTTTCGGTTGCCGGAAACAGTGTCCGACAGAAGGGATTGCAGCGCATATCGCTGCTGAAATCCGGCGCGCCGGGTATGCTCCTGCCAGCGTGGCCACCGTCTCTACCATCGCGCTGAAGCAGGACGAGCCGTTGCTCCAAAACCTGCTCGCCGAGTTTGCTCCGGCCACCGCCGAAATCTGGCAGGCCGGCGAGTTGGCGGAGATTCCCGTCCCGAATCCGTCCGAAAAGGCGCTGGCTGTGACCGGGTGTCCCGGCGTGGCGGAAGCCGCTGCGCTCCGCAGCGCCGGTTGCGGTCCGCTGCTCATTGAAAAACAGAAAGGACGCCTGCAGGAGGGCGCCGACTTTACCTTTGCGCTGGCGCAGGAGGCGGCTTCATTCCGCGGCGGTCATATAGAAATTGTTGGAGCCGGTCCGGGCGATCCGGAGCTGGTCTCCGTGCGCGGCAAACGGTTCCTGGAGACGGCCGACCTGATTCTCTATGCCGGCAGCCTGGTCCCGGTAGAACTCACGCACTACGCCAAACCCGGCTGCGAGGTGCGAAGCTCCGCCTCCATGGATCTGGAGGAGCAGTTCGCGCTGATGAAGGCTTATTACGACCGCGGGCTGCTGGTGGTGCGGCTCCACACGGGCGATCCGTGCCTCTACGGCGCCATTCAGGAGCAGATGGCCTTCTTTGACCGGTACGGCATGCGTTACCACATCACCCCCGGCATTTCTGCGTTCCAAGCGGCTGCCGCTGCGCTCCGTTCCCAGTTTACCATCCCCGAAAAGGTGCAGACCATCATTCTCACGCGCGGGGAGGGACGCACCCCGATGCCCGAACGCGAACAGCTGCACAAACTGGCCCAGTCGCAGAGTACCATGTGTATCTACCTGAGCGCAGCCATCGTGGAGGAGGTCCAGGAGGAACTGTTGCAGGCTTATCCGCCTGAAACTCCGGTGGCCGCCTGCTACAAACTTACCTGGAAGGAGGAGCGTATCTATCGCGGCGAGCTTCGCGACCTGGCCCGGATTGTGCGGGAGAACAACCTGACGCTCACCACGTTGCTAGTGGTGGGTGAAGCCATCGGAAACCGCGAGGGGCTCTCGCGGCTCTATGCCCGTGAATTCAAACACCTCTTCCGCAAATGATATTGATTCTCGGTGGAACGACGGAAGGACGGCTTGCGGTCCGCGTGGCGGATGCGGCGGGTTCGCCCTATTGGTATTCCACCCGGGATATGTTGCAACAGATTGATTGTCTGCACGGAACGCATGTCACCGGAGCGATGGACGCTGCCGCCATGGCGCTCTTCTGTGCCCGGCACGATATCCGGCTGCTGATTGATGCCGGACATCCCTTCGCCGCGGAACTCCACCGGACGGTGGCTGCCGTGGCGGAAGAGTTGGAACTGCCAGTCATCCGCGTGGAGCGCGTTTTCCCGCCGCGGAGCCGGGATATCATCTGGTGCCGCGATTATGCCGACGCCATCCGGCGCCTGGAGGCTGACGGCATCTCCAGCCTGCTGGCTTTAACCGGCGTGCAGACCATCCGTGCACTGCGCCCTTACTGGGAACGGCACGACTGCCGGCTCAGGATTCTAGACCGCGACGAGTCCCGTGCGCTGGCTTCAGCGGAGGGATTCCCGCTGGATAGGCTCGTCTATTATGCGGCAGACGACACCGCGTCGCTGCTGGCCGAACTGCATCCGCAGGCCATCCTGACCAAGGAGAGCGGTGAAAGCGGCGGATTCGATGAAAAGGTCTCCGCAGCCCGCGCAGCCGGTATTCCGGTCTATGCCGTGGAGCGGCCGGCCCTGCCTGAAGGTTTTGTCACCGTAACGGGTGAACACGGTCTGCGCCGCGAGATCGAGCGGCTGCTTCCCGGATTCTTCCCGCTGCGCACCGGTTTCACTACCGGGGCCTGCGCTACTGCCGCTTCCAAGGCCGCGCTGCTCGCATTGCTCGACCGCCCCGCCGGCGAATCGGTTCGCGTCACCTTCCCGGACGGGGAGGAGTTGGCGTTGCCCGTGGCAAAAGTGACACGATATTCGCGCGTCTCCGCCACGGCCACCGTCATCAAAGATGCCGGCGATGACCCGGATGTAACGAACGGCAGTGCCATTGTCGCGACGGTGGCGTTTTCGGATGAGCCGGGCGTGCATTTCCTGCAAGGCGAGGGGGTAGGACGGGTGACGCTGCCCGGACTCGGGCTTCCCGTGGGCGGCCCGGCCATCAACCGCGTTCCCCGCGAAATGATGAAGTGCGAACTCTCTGCACTCTACGACGGCGGATTGGACGTAACGATCTCTGTTCCAGGAGGCCGGGAGCTTGCGTTGAAAACCTTCAATCCCAAACTGGGCGTGGTGGACGGCATCTCCATTATCGGTACTTCCGGCATTGTCCGCCCGTTCTCCGACCAGGCGTTTGTGGATGCGCTGCGCAAGGAGATGGAGGTGGCCCTGGCCGTTGGTGCAGACCATCTGGTCATCAATTCCGGTGCCAAGAGCGAGGCCTTCCTGAAGAGCCGCTTTCCCGACTTCCCGCCCCAGGCCTTCATCCATTACGGCAATCTCGTAGGCGAGACGCTCAAACAGGCAGCCGAGCTGGGCGTCCGCCGCCTCACGATGGGCGTGATGCTCGGTAAGGCAGTAAAACTGGCTGAAGGCCATCTTGATACCCACAGCCGCAGTGTGGTGATGAACCGCGAATTCCTGAAGGGAGTCGCCGCTGACGCCGGCTGTTCCCCCGCCGCCGCGGAGGTTATTGACCGCCTGACGCTGGCCCGCGAACTCTGGACTGCCCTCACGCCCGAAGATGCCCGTCATTTTCTGGGCGCCATCCTGGCACGCTGCCGCACCGCCTGCGCAGCAGCCTATCCCGCTTCAGCCGGCGAATTGCAGATCCTCCTGCTCGACGAGAAAGGAGATATTTTTGGAGATTCACTACCTTTGTAACTATGAGTCGAATTATTTTAATAACTGGCGGAGCACGGTCCGGGAAAAGCAGCTATGCTGAAAAGCTGGCACTCGAACTCGCTGATAATCCCGTCTATCTGGCTACGTCCAGAATCTGGGACGAGGAGTTCCGTAAACGGGTGGAGCGCCACCAGGAACGCCGCGGTCCGCAGTGGACCAATGTGGAGGAGGAGAAGTTCCTCAGCCGTCACGACTTCACCGGCAGGGTGGTTCTGGTCGATTGCCTCACGCTTTGGGCAACCAACTTCTTTTACGATCTGGACAGCAATATCGACGCCGCCCTGGAAGCCCTTAAAAAAGAGTTCGATTCACTGGTTTCTCAAGACGCTACATTCTTGCTGGTTACCAATGAAATAGGGATGGGCGGAACTTCCGAAAACGACCTTCAGCGCCACTTTACCGACCTGCAGGGCTGGATGAACCAGTACGTCGCCTCCAAGGCTGACGAAGTCGTCCTGATGGTAAGCGGAATCCCTGTAAAAATAAGATAGACGATGCGCGATTTCCAGATTCATAATCCCGATGAGGCACTTCGTCCTGCACTCCAGGAGAAGATTGACAACCTCACCAAGCCCCACGGCGCACTGGGCCGTCTGGAGTCGCTCGCCCTGCAAGTCGGGCTGATTCAGCAAAGCCTGACCCCGGAGTTGAAGCATCCGCAAAACATCGTATTTGCGGCCGACCACGGCATTGTGGCTGAGGGCGTAAGCATCGCCCCCAAAGAGGTCACCTGGCAGCAGGTCTGCCACTTCACCCATCCGCAGGGCACGGGCGGCGTCAATTTCCTCTGCCGTCAGCATGGATTTACCCTCAAGGTGGTGGATGTCGGCGTGGATTTCGACCTGCCCAAAGACCGCGGAATCATAGACCGGAAGGTGGCCCGCGGAACCCGCAACTTCCTGCACGGACCGGCCATGACGCAAGCGGAGTTCGACCGCTGTCTGGAGATTGGCGCGGAGATCGTCCGCCAGTGCGCGAAGGAAGGCAGCAACGTGCTGAGTTTCGGCGAGATGGGAATCGGAAACACCTCCGCCTCATCGCTCTGGATGAGCCGTTTTACCGGTATTCCGCTTCCCGATTGCGTGGGTGCCGGAAGCGGCTTGGACCGCGCAGGCGTAGCGCACAAACTCACGGTGCTGCAGCAGGCAGTTGCGAACTATTCCGGAGACGGTACTCCGTGCGACTGGATGCGCTGGTTCGGCGGATTCGAGATGGTTGCGGCGGTGGGCGCGATGCTGCAGGCTGCGGAACTGAAAATGGTGATCCTGGTGGACGGTTTCATCATGACTGCCTGCATGCTGGCAGCCATGCAACTGGCACCGGACGTGAAAGCGTACGCCATATTCGGCCATTGCGGCGACGAATCGGGTCACCGCAAACTGCTCGATGCGATGGGCGCGGAACCCCTGCTCAGCATGGGATTGCGGCTCGGTGAAGGTACCGGGGCCATCTGTGCCTATCCCATCCTGGAGTCGGCCGTCCGGATGATCAACGAAATGGACAGCTTCCGCGACGCGGAAATCACCAAATATTTTTAAACGATGAGACTGCTCGCCGCCTTCACCTTCTTTACCCGCCTGCCCTTCTGGCGCATCCGGGAGATTCCTGCCGACTCTTTCAAGCGGGTGGTCCCGCTCTGGCCGCTGGTGGGATGGTTTACGGGCTTCCTGATAGCCCTCACTTTCTGGCTTGCCTCGCAGGTGATGCCGCTGACGCCGGCGTGGATTCTGGCCCTGGTGGTGCGGCTGCTGATGACCGGCGCGCTGCACGAAGACGGCCTGGCCGATTTTATAGACGGATTCGGCGGCGGCACCTCGCGCGAGCGCCGGCTGGCCATCATGAAAGACTCGCACATAGGCACTTACGGTGTAATCGGGCTGATTGCCTACTTCGCGCTGATGCTGCAGTTGCCGAGTGTCATTTCGCGCGATTCGCTCTGTCTGGTCCTGCTTTGCGGAGACGCCTGGGCCAAGTGCTGCGCCGCGCAACTCATCAACCTGCTGCCCTATGCGCGCACGGAAGAGGAGGCCAAAAACAAGACCATCTACAACCGGATGAAGTGGCACGAGGCGCTGTTCTGCCTGGCTGCCGGACTGGCGCCTGTCCTGGTGCTGACCTTTGTGCTGCACTGGATGCCGGTTTGCTTCCTCCCCCTGATGCTCGTTCCGGTGGCTGTGATGCTGTTCCTGGCGCTGCTGATGAAGCGCAAGATTCAGGGCTACACCGGCGACTGCTGCGGCGCCACCTTCCTGCTGTGCGAACTCTCCCTCTATCTCGCCGTTTTAATCGCTTTTCCTTTCTGGGCCTGATATGGAAGTCATTCTCGTTCGCCACACCTCCGTGGATGTGCCTGCCGGAACCTGCTACGGGCAGACCGACGTGCCGCTGAAAGATACGTTTGCCGTTGAAGCCGCCGCTACACAGGGGGCGCTCTCTGCATTGGGCAAGCCCGATGCCGTCTTCACCAGTCCGCTTTCACGCTGCGTGCGTCTGGCAGAGTTTTGCGGCTATCCGGATGCCGCCCGCGATGCACGCCTGCTGGAGATGAACTTCGGTGAGTGGGAGATGCAGCGTTATGAGGAGATTCACGACCCTTACATCGAAAACTGGTATGAAGATTACATCAACCTTCCCGTTCCGGGCGGCGAGTCTTTTATGATGCAATATCTGCGCGTCTCGGCTTTTTTGGAGGAGATCCGCAAGCTGCCTTTCGAACGGGTGCTCATCTTCGCCCACGGCGGCGTGCTGGCCTGCGCCAAAATCTTCGCCGGCCTTTCCGCCCCCAAAGAAGCTTTCTTCAACTTGACCCCCTATGGGGGACATATCAAGATTCAACTTTAGTCCGAGCCCGAATCTGCCGGATTGTCAGTTAGGGGAGGGGTATTTCAGCAGTTGCCCGATTTTTGCTATATTTGTCGGTTATTAGTTAGATAGACAACGACAGATTAATGGCAAATTTTCTCAAGAAACTTTTTGGCAGCAAGGCGGAACGGGATCTGAAGAAGATGACCCCGATCGTAAACGCCTGCAAGGCCGAATACGAACAGATAGACAAACTCTCCGACGATGCGCTGAGAGAGGCCTCTGCGGCCCTCCGGCAACTGATCGCCGACCATATCGCTCCGGAAGAGGAGAAGGTGGCCAGGATCAAGGAGCAGCTCGCCGACGTGGAGATCGAGGTAACCCGCAAGGAGAAACTCGCCACCGAGCAGGACGAACTGATCAAGACCATCGATAAAAAGATCGAGGAGATTCTGGAAAAGATTCTCCCGCGGGCTTTCGCCATCATGAAATCCACCGCCCGCCGTTTTGCGGAAAATACGACCATCAAGGTCAAGGCGACCGACTTCGACCGCACCCTTTCCGCTTCGCACGACTTTGTCTCCGTCAACGGCGACTACGCTCTTTGGCAGAACAGCTGGATGGCCGGCGGCAACCGCGTCACCTGGGACATGGTCCACTACGACGTGCAGCTGATCGGCGGTATCGTGCTGAACTCCGGCAAGATAGCCGAGATGGCCACCGGCGAAGGTAAGACCCTCGTGGCGACCCTCCCGGTCTTCCTGAACGCACTGGCAGGCAAGGGCGTACACGTGGTCACCGTCAACGACTACCTGGCCAAACGAGACTCCGAGTGGATGGGCCCGCTCTATATGTTCCACGGCCTGAGCGTCGACTGTATCGACAAGCACGAACCCTCTACGGATGCCCGCAAGAAGGCCTATCTGGCCGACATCACCTTCGGTACCAACAACGAATTCGGTTTCGACTACCTGCGTGACAACATGGCCATCAGTCCCGAGGACCTCGTGCAGCGCAAGCATCAGTTCGCCATCGTGGATGAGGTGGACTCCGTCCTGATCGACGACGCCCGGACCCCGCTCATCATTTCCGGTCCGGTGCAGCGCAGCGGCGACGAAACCTATATCCAGTATAAACCCTACGTGGAGCGCCTCTACCAGGCACAGCGCCAGCTGGTGAACCAGACCCTCAATGAGGCGAAGCGCCAGATTGCAGCCGGGGAGATCGCCGACAAGGGTGAAATCCTGCTTCTGCGTGCCCACAAGGGCCTTCCGAAGTACGGTCCGCTCATCAAATTCCTGAGTGAACCCGGCATGAAGCAGATTCTGCTCGACGCACAGAGCAAGATCACGCGCGCCGCATTCTCCGACCGCGACATCGAACAGCGTGTGGTCACCAACGAACTCTATTTCGTGATTGACGAGCAGCAGCGCACGGTGGAACTCACCGACAAGGGTAACGAAATCCTGGCAGGCGCCGTGGGCGACCCGGACTTCTTCCTGATGCCGCGCCTGGGCGACGAAACCGCCGCCATCGAGCAGATGGACATCCCGGAAGAGGAGAAGCGCCGCAAGAAAGACGAACTCAACTCCAACTACTCCCTCAAGGCAGAGCGTATGCACACCGTGGACCAGCTCCTCAAGGCCTACGCAATGTTCGAGAAAGATGTGGACTACGTGATCGTGGACGGCAAGATCAAGATTGTGGACGAAGGTACCGGCCGTATCATGGAAGGACGCCGTTGGAGCGACGGTCTGCACCAGGCCGTCGAGGCCAAGGAGAATGTGAAGGTCGAGGCGGCTACCCAGACCTTCGCAACCATCACCCTGCAGAACTATTTCCGCATGTACCACAAACTCTCCGGTATGACCGGTACGGCCGAAACCGAGGCCAAAGAGTTCTGGGACATCTATAAACTGGATGTGGTGGTCATCCCGACCAACCGTCCGGTCATCCGCGACGACCAGGCCGACGTGGTCTACAAGACCATGAAGGACAAGTACAACGCCGTGATTGAAATGATCCAGGATCTGATTGCCAAAGGGCGTCCGGTCCTGGTGGGTACCACCTCCGTGGAAATCTCCGAGCTGCTCAGCAAGATGCTCAAGATCAGGGGCATCAAGCACCAGGTGCTGAACGCCAAGCAGCACGCGCGTGAGGCGGAGGTCGTGGCGCACGCCGGTGAACCGGGCACCGTGACCATCGCAACGAACATGGCGGGTCGTGGTACCGATATCAAGCTGACCCCCGAGGTCAAAGCGGCGGGCGGTCTGGCCATCATCGGCACCGAGCGGCATGAAAGCCGCCGCGTGGACCGTCAGCTGCGCGGCCGTTCCGGCCGTCAGGGCGACCCGGGTTCCTCCATCTTCTTTGTTTCGCTGCAGGATAACCTGATGCGTCTCTTCGGTTCCGACCGCATCTCCCGCGTGGTAGACCGCATGGGTATGGCCGACGGCGAAGCGCTCCAGTCCTCGATGCTTTCCGGCGCAATCGAACGCGCCCAGAAGAAAGTGGAGGAGAACCACTTCGGTATCCGTAAGAACCTTGTGGAGTACGACGACGTGATGAACTCCCAGCGCGAGGTGATCTACACCAAGCGCCGCAACGCCTTGACCGGCGACCGGATCGACGTGGATGTGCTCAACATGATGGGCGATTACTGCGAGATCTTCGTGGAAGACCATAAGGAGTACGACTACGACAGCTTCTGCGAAGCCTTCGTTGAGGCGCTTTCCGTCACGCCTGAATTCAATGCAGAGTTCTTTGATCATGCCCGCAAGGAGCAGTTGGTCAGTGCTTTGCAGGATACGCTACTGAACGCGATGCAGCGTCGGTTCGATACGCTTATCGAACTTTCCTGGCCGATTGTAAAGAACGTCTACGACACCAAGCGGATGTTCTACCAGAATATCGCCATTCCCATCACCGACGGCCGCAAGGTCTTCCAGATTCTGGTGGATCTGCGCAAGGCGTACGAAAGCAAGGGCAAGGAGATTGTCCGCTCTCTCGAGAAATCCGTCACCCTGCGTGTGATTGACGAATACTGGAAGGAGCACCTTCGCGAGATGGACGACCTCAAGCAGTCGGTCCAGAACGCCTCTTACGAGCAGAAAGACCCGATCCTGGTCTACAAGACGGAGAGCTTCGGCCTCTTTATCAAGGTGTTGGAGAGCATCAGCCGCGATGTACTCTCGTTCCTGAGCCGCGCCACTATCTTCCTCCGTCAGGACCAGGAAGCCTCCGAGGTGGCAACCGAGGCCCACGAGAAGCGCACCGACATGAGCCGGATGCAGACCAGCCGTCCCGACATGCTCACCAACAACGTGGCGCCGCGCAGCAACCAGCCGGTCCACGTTGAGAAGAAGGTGGGACGCAACGACCCGTGCCCGTGCGGCAGCGGCAAGAAGTACAAGAACTGCCACGGCCGCGACCTTTAAGATTGTAATTTATTGAAAACCAGATAAAATCATGAAATACGACATCATCGTCATCGGCGCTGGACCGGGCGGCTATGTGGCTGCCATCCGCGCTGCGCAACTCGGCTTCAACACGGCCGTCGTGGAACGGAACGAACTGGGCGGTATCTGCCTGAACTGGGGCTGCATTCCCACCAAGGCGCTGCTCAAGAGCGCACAGGCGCTGCATTATGCGCAGTGCGGTGCGGAGTACGGCGTCAACGTCAGCGAGGCGGCGCCCGACCTGGAAAAGATGGTCGCCCGCAGCCGCGGGGTTTCCGCCACGATGAACGCTGGTATCGAGTATCTCTTTAAGAAAAACAAGGTCACGGTGCTCCGGGGCTCCGGCAAGGTGCTTTCCGGCAGCCGCGTTGAGGTGGCCGACGATGAGGGCAACGCCGTGGTTCACGATGCGGACCATATCATTCTGGCCACCGGCGCGCGTCCCGTGTCGCTTCCGTTCGCACCGGTCGACGGCGTCAAGATCTGGAGCTACTACCAGGCACTGACCCCGGACCACATGCCCAAGAGCCTGGCCATCATCGGATCGGGCGCAATCGGCAGCGAGTTCGCCTTCTTCTATCGCAGCATCGGTTGCGAAGTGACCCTGATCGAATATCTGGACCGCATCCTGCCGCTTGAAGACGACGATTCCTCCGCACAGCTGAGCCGTTCGTTCCGCAAGATGGGCATCAAGGTGATGGTCTCCTCGCAGGTCAAGAGCGTGGATACCACCGGCGAACTGTGCCGTCTGACGGTTGAAACCAAGAAGGGCGAAGAGATCATTGAAGCTGAACGCGTACTCTCTGCAGTGGGTGTGCGTCCCAATACCGAATTCATTGGCCTGGAAGAGCTTGGCGTAGAAATGAACCGCGGCAAGGTGGTGGTCGACGCCGACTTCAGGACCAACGTGCCGGGCCTCTATGCGATCGGCGACATTATTCCCACGCCGGCGCTCGCCCATGTGGCTGAGGCAGAGGGTGTCCGTTGCGTGGAGTGCATCGCCGGCCTGAAGCCCGCCCCCATCGACTACGGCAATATTCCGGGCTGCACCTACACTTCCCCTGAGGTAGCGTCGGTGGGTATGACCGAGCGCGCCGCCAAGGAGAAGGGTATCGCCTACAAGGTGGGCAAATTCCCCTTCACGGCCTCCGGCAAGGCCGCTGCAGCCGGTGAACGTGACGGTTTTGTCAAACTGATCGTCGATGAAGCCACCGACAAAGTGCTCGGCGCGCATCTCGTGGGCGCGAATGTTTCCGAGATGGTCGCCGGTATCGTCGTGGCCCGCAACCTGGGCGTCACTGCCAAAAACATCATCAAGTCTGTCTTCCCGCATCCTACGATGAGCGAAGCCATCCTGGAGGCGGCAGAAGCTGTTCACAACGAAGCCATTCATATCTAATACCGAAACGCCATGGCAAGAAAAGAAGAACCCATCCATTTCGGCGTCAATGAAATCGCCCGCGTCCCGGTTGGCGCGGAGATTCGCGGCGGCGTGATGATTTCAGCCGGCGACATCCGCGTCGACGGTAACTTCTTCGGCAAGATCCTCTCCCATGGAAAAATAGTGCTGGGCGACGGCGCCGTGGTCGACGGCGACGTGCTCTGCCGCAACGCCGACATCAGCGGCCGTTTCTCCGGCAAGATGATCGTGGGGGACCTGCTGACCCTGACCCGCACCAGCGACTTCAAGGGACTGCTGAGCACTGCGCACATCTGTATCGAGAACGGCGCTGCGTACAACGGTGTCTGCAAAATGATTTCTGAAGAGGAGTTCGCCGAACTGACGGCTGAATTCGAAAAGGCCCTCTACGACGCCGGCAGCGGCGACGAACCGGAAGACGAACCGCTCTAGCGGATCCGTTCCCGGATATTGTAGCAATTACGTTCCTGACTGTTCCGTGAGACGAGTTCTCCCAGGAAGCCGGTCAGGAATAATTGTATACCGATGATTACCGCCAGCAGGGCGAGGTAGAAGAGCGGCTGGTCCGTGACGGCGCGGTAACTGAGCCCGTGCGCCTGGCAGACCAGTTTGTTGATGATGATAAACAGGGCGATTGCGGCACCGATCAGGAAGGTCAGCATACCCATCGATCCGAAGAAGTGCATCGGCTTCTTGCCGAAGCGCTGCAGGAACCAGATGGTCTCCAGATCCAGGAATCCGTGGATGAAACGTTCCGGGCCGAACTTGCTCTTTCCGTATTTGCGTGCCTGGTGATGCACCACCTTTTCCCCGATGCGGTTGAAGCCGGCCTGCTGGGCCAGGTAGGGGATGAACCGGTGCATGTCGCCGTAAACCTCGATATTCTTGACCACCTCCTTGCGGTAAGCCTTCAGGCCGCAGTTCATGTCGTGCAGCTTGATGCCGGTCACGCGGCGGGCGGTGCGGTTGTAGATCTTCGAAGGGATATTCTTGAAGATGATATTGTCGTAACGCTTTTTCTTCCAGCCGGATACCAGATCGTAACCCTCTTCGCGGATCATCCGCATCATCTCGGGAATTTCTTCGGGATTGTCCTGCAGGTCGGCGTCGAGCGTGACTACGATATCGCCCTGGGCTGCCGCAAACCCTTCATAGAGGGCGGCGGATTTGCCGTAGTTGCGGCGGAAGCGGACGGCGCGAATCTCAGGATGGGCGGCCGACAGGTCGGTGATCACCTTCCAGGAGCCGTCGGTGCTGCCATCGTCCACCAGGATGATTTCATAGGCGAGGGGACCGCCGGCAGGGGATTTCTCTCCGGCCAGCGCTCGGCCGATCCAGTCGACGAGTTCGGCGATCGAGGCTTCCTCGTTGTAGAGCGAAATGACAAGTGAAAGGTCCATGGCAATCAGGCGAGTTCGTCTTCCCGGGGTTCGGATTTCGGCGCATCGTCACCGAACGGGTCTTTCCGCCTGGGGGTGGAAGCTCCGATAATGGCGCTGATAATCAAACCCAGTATGAAGTCCCAGATCAGCGTAACGACGCACATGATCTGGGGGATGTTGTCCATCAGTTTATAAATGGCATCTTCCGCTTCCGGGGTCATTCCGGGCGTAGAGGCGATCGTGGCGGGGATTTGCGCCATGATTTCGTCTATCGTATGCGGAAAAAAGAAACGGGCGGAGAGATAGGCGAAAACCGCACAGATGATCGAGGAAAAGAGGCAGACCATAATGCCGTAGCCCGTGGTGCGCGGCTCTTCGGGGTGGGCGGTGCCGTACCGTTTCATGAAGTACCACAGCAGCCAGATGGAGCCGACCAGTTTGACTGCCCAGAGCAGGAAGTTCAGGATCCAGATCTGTGTGAGGCTGCCCAGGGTCGAGCAGGCGACGGTTATCAGCGAAAGCAGCAGGCCGTCTCGCATTGCGAGGCTCCACTTGCCGGTTTGGGATGCGGTATTGGACGTTTCCATGTGCGGTTTATTTGTACAAAGGTAACAATTATTTAAATATTCGTATCTTTGCGGGATGTTATAAAGATCTGTTGTAATGATTAAAATCACTTTCCCTGACAGCAACGTCAAAGAATACCAGAGCGGCATTACCGCTTTCCAGATTGCGGAAAGCATCAGCCCGCGCCTCGCCGCCGATGTTTTGTGTGCATCGGTGAACGGGACTATTTACGATTTGGACCGTCCCATCAACGAGGACGCTTCCTTCAAACTCCACAAATGGGAAGACCCCGAAGCCAAGGCTACCTTCTGGCACTCCTCCTCGCACCTGATGGCGGAGGCGCTCCAGATTCTCTGGCCGGACGTAAAGTTCGGCATCGGCCCTTCTATCGAAAACGGCTTCTACTATGACGTGGATCTCGGCGAGAAGCAGCTCGTCGAGGCCGACCTGGCGAAGATCGAGCAGAAGATGCTCGAACTGGCGCGCGAAAAGCAGCACTTTGTCCGCACCGACGTGGCAAAGGCCGACGCGCTCAAAACCTTCTCCGCCCGCGGCGAAAACTACAAATGCGAACTGATCGATGCGCTCCAGGACGGAACCATCTCCTTCTATACCAACGGCTCTTTCACCGACCTCTGCCGCGGACCGCACCTGCGGGACACCTCGGTCATCAAGGCCGTGAAACTCACCTCGATCGCCGGTGCGTACTGGCGCGGTGACGAGCACAACAAGATGCTGACCCGCATCTACGGCATCACCTTCCCCAAGAAGTCGATGCTCGACGAATACCTGATCATGCTCGAAGAGGCCAAGAAACGCGATCACCGCAAGCTCGGCCGCGAAATGGAACTCTTCGCCTTTTCCGCGAAGGTGGGACAGGGCCTGCCGCTCTGGCTGCCCAAGGGCGCCGACCTGCGTATGCGCCTGGAAATGTTCCTGCGCAAGGTGCAGAAGGACTATGGCTACCTGCCGGTCATCACGCCGCATATTGGCCAGAAGGAGCTTTACGTGACCTCCGGCCACTGGGCTAAGTACGGCAAGGACTCGTTCCGCCCGATCACCACGCCGCAGGAAGGGGAGGAGTACCTGCTCAAGCCGATGAACTGCCCGCACCACTGCGAGATTTACAAGATCAAACCGCGCTCCTACAAGGATCTCCCCATCCGCTTTGCGGAATTCGGTACGGTCTACCGTTACGAGCAGAGCGGCGAGCTGCACGGCCTGACCCGCGTGCGCAGCTTCACCCAGGACGACGCGCACCTCTTCTGCCGTCCCGACCAGATCAAGGAGGAGTTCTGCAAGGTGATCGACATCGTGCTCTACATCTTCCGCACGCTGAAGTTCGACAAATTCACCGCCCAGGTCTCCCTGCGCGACAAGGTGGACCGCAGCAAGTATATCGGCACCGATGAAAACTGGGAGAAGGCGGAAAGCGCGATCGTCGAGGCAGCGGCTGAAAAGGGACTTCCCACCGTGGTCGAATACGGCGAGGCCGCATTCTACGGACCGAAGCTCGACTTTATGGTCAAAGATGCCCTGGGACGCAGCTGGCAACTGGGTACCATCCAGGTTGACTACAACCTTCCGGAGCGTTTCGAACTCGAATATATCGGCTCCGACGACAAGCCGCACCGTCCGGTGATGATCCACCGCGCTCCCTTCGGATCGATGGAACGTTTCGTGGCCGTGCTGCTCGAACACACCGCCGGCAAGCTGCCGCTCTGGCTCTCGCCGGACCAGGCCATCATCCTGCCTATCAGTGAAAAATACAACGATTTTGCAAAAAAAGTTTGCGAATTGCTTAATAATTACGATATTCGCGCCTCCATTGACGAACGCAACGAGACGATCGGACGGAAGATTCGCGACAACGAACTCAAGCGCGTACCCTACCTGCTGATCGTCGGTGAGAAGGAAGAAGCAAGCGGCTCGGTATCCGTCCGCAAGCAGGGTGGCGAAGACAAGGGCGCGATGTCAATCGGGGATTTTGCAAAATACATTGCTGCCGAAGTGGCGGATGAACTTAAATAACGATAACTTAAACTTGGAGGACCTGTCCTATCGCTAACAACAATTACAGACCACCTAAGCCCAAACCGGCTCCCGGACCGCGACTGCCCGACCAGCGGCTGCCGCAGAACCGCAAGAAGGAAGAGGGTTTGCCGATCAACGACGAGATCCGCTCGCCCCGTGTGCGAGTGGTCGGTGACAACGTAGAGCAGGGAATCTATTCCCTCTCCGAAGCGCGCAGGATGGCTGAAGAACAGGAACTGGACCTGGTCCAGATCACCTCTGCCGTCGATCCCCCGGTCTGCAAGATTATCGATTACCAGAAATTCGTCTATCAGCAGAAAAAGAAAGCGAAGGAGCAGAAATCCAACGCTTCCAAAGTGGTCATCAAAGAGATCCGTTTCGGCCCCCAGACCGACGAGCACGACTATCAGTTCAAGCTCAACCACGCGAAGAGCTTCCTGCAGGAGGGTTCCAAGGTCAAGGCGTACGTCTTCTTCCGCGGCCGCTCCATCCTCTTCTCCGAGCAGGGCGAGAAACTGCTTCTCCGCTTTGCCGTGGATCTGGAAGAGTTCGGCAAGGCCGAGCAGATGCCGAAGCTCGAGGGCAAACGGATGCTGATGATGATCGCTCCGATCAAGAAGAAATAACGCGAACCATTACTTTACTACTTAATATTATTTATCATGCCTAAATTGAAGACCAACTCCGGTACAAAGAAGCGCTTTACGCTCACCGGTTCTGGAAAGGTGAAAAGAAAACACGCCTACAAGAGTCACATCCTGACTAAGAAAACCAAGAAGCAGAAAAGAAACCTTACCCACTTCGCCATCGTTACGAAGGCAGACGAGAAACGGGTCAAAGCTTTGTTGGTAAAGTAATTCACTAATGTTTAACCGGATGAACAGCCGAAAAGTCCCCGCGAGCCGGGGCGCTGCCATCCAAAAATCAAAAAACTATGCCTAGATCGGTTAACTCGGTGGCATCAAGAGCCCGCCGCAAAAAGATTTTAAAAGAAACCCGCGGTAACTTCCTTGCAAGGAAGAACGTCTGGACCGTAGCCAAGAACACCTACGAAAAAGGTCTCACCTACGCATACCGCGATCGCAAAGCCAAGAAACGCGCTTTCCGTTCCCTGTGGATTACCCGTATCAACGCTGCTGCCCGTCAGCACGGTATGAACTACTCGCAGTTCATGGGTAAGCTGGCTGAGAAGAACATCGGCCTGAACCGCAAGGTCCTCGCCGACCTCGCCATGAACAATCCGAAGGCTTTCGAGGCTATCATCAAGTCTGTCAACAAGTAGGATTCCCCCGGCCGTGTCGCTTAAGGGATTCTATAAGAACAAATGGGTACGGTTCAGTTTCTGGGCCGTACTCTATTCTCTTTGGGTACTGTGGATCAAGAACTACTGGTGGTTCTTCGGACTCATCGTGGTTTTTGACTACTTCATCACCCAAAAGGTTCACTGGGCCTTCTGGAAGAAGCGTTACAAGGAAGGGGAGAAGAAGAAAGCGTGGCGCGAGTGGTTCGAATCGCTCGTCTTCGCGGTAATCCTCGTCACCTTCCTCAATATCTTCTTCATCCAGGCCTTCAAGATTCCCTCCTCCTCGATGGAGTCCTCGCTCTACACGGGCGACCATCTCTTCGTGAGCAAACTCTCCTACGGACCCCGGCTTCCGCAGATTCCCCTCTCCACGCCCTTTATCCACAACGCCTATCCGATCTCGCAGCGCGAGAGCTACTCCACGGCCATCAAGTTCGGATACCGGCGCATCAAGGGCTTTTCGAGTCTGAAGCGCGACGATTGCGTCGTCTTCAACTTTCCCCACGGAGATACGGTGCTCAAGCGGATCCCGGCTGCGGATTACTATTCGCTGGTCCGGATGGAGGGTCGCGAGCAGACCATCCGGAAATACGGCCCCGTCGTGGTCCGTCCGGTCACCAAGAAAGACCACTACGTCAAGCGTTGCGTGGCGATTGCCGGCGATACGCTGGAGGTCGTGGACGGTCTGGTGGTCGTGAACGGTGTCCCGCAGGCGGCGCACCCCGGCATCCAACTGACCTACTGCGTTGAAACCGCCGGATCGCCCATCAACCGCAAGGTGCTCGAGAATATCGGATTGAACCTCGCCGAGCTGCGCTACGATCCTTCGCGCCACTGCTATCCCGACATGCCGCTCACGGCGGCCATGCTCGAGCGCATCAACGCGCTGCCCAACGTGATTGCCGTGACGCGCAACATCGACGTCTGGCCGCCCGACTGGCCCGACAGCCCGGAAATGCTCTTCCCGTTCACCGAAACCGGCTGGACCCGCGACAATTACGGTCCGCTCTGGATTCCGGCAAAGGGCGCCACGGTGCAGCTGACCGCGGAGAACCTGCCGCTCTACCGGCGGATCATCGAGGTCTATGAAGGGCACTCGCTGGAGGTCGATCCGGAAGGGGAAATCCGCATCGACGGCGTTCCGGCCCGGGAGTACACCTTCGCGATGGATTACTATTGGATGATGGGCGACAACCGCCACAATTCCCTGGATTCCCGCTACTGGGGATTTGTCCCGGAAGACCATGTCGTAGGCCGGCCGCTGTTCGTCTGGCTTTCGACCGACGCCTCCCGCTCTTTCCCCAAGAGTATCAGGTGGAACAGATTTTTTAAGGGGTGCAAATAAAATTTGCGTAATTGATAAAAATAACCGATATTTGCAGCCCCAATTTGGAGAAATAATAAAACAAAACAATATATGGCACGTGTCTGTCAAGTAACCGGAAAGAGCAGAATGGTAGGAAACAACGTTTCCCACTCCAAGCGCCGCACCAAGCGCGAATTCGCTCCGAACCTCAAGACCAAGAAGTTCTGGTCTGAAGAGGAACAAAGATTCATTACCCTCAAGGTCTCCTGCCGCGGCATGAAGACCATCTACAAGAACGGCCTCGCCGAGACGGTTAAGGCTGCTCAGGATAAGGGCCTCATCAACATCGTCTAAAGCATTACAACTATGGCAAAGAAAGGCAATCGCGTTCAGGTCATTCTGGAATGCACCGAGCAGAAGGCTAGCGGTGTACCGGGCATCTCCCGCTATATCACCACCAAGAACAAGAAGAACACCCCGGACCGTCTGGAGATGAAGAAGTACAATCCTTATCTGAAGAAGGTCACTGTCCACAAGGAAATCAAGTAATACCTAACACACTCATACTATGGCAAAGAAAGCGGTCGCAACCTTCAGCGGCGACAAATCGGAAAAGAGAAACGTTGTGAAGTGCATCCGTATGGTCAAGTCCGAGCGTACAGGTGCTTATGCCTTCCAGGAGGAATTCGTTCCCACGGCTGGCGTAAAGGAGTATTTCGAAAAGAAATAGTTATACAATGGTTTAGAAAGACGGCCAGGCGGATGCTTGGCCGTCTTTTTTGTTATCTTTGTACCCAAATCTCGAAATCCTATGGACTTTGACAAAATCATCGCGCTGATTCATCAGGAGGTGAAGCCCGCCCTCGGATGTACGGAACCGATTGCCGTGGCGTTGGCTGTGGCCCGGGCTGCAGAAGCACTTCGCGAAGGATGCGGCCGTGAGCCCGCGGAAATCACCGCCGGCGTGAGCGCCAATATACTCAAGAACGGAATGGGTGTCGGCATCCCCGGCACAGGCATGGTGGGCCTGCACGTGGCCGCTGCGCTCGGCGCAATCTGCGGCAAGAGCGCCTACGGCCTGGAAGTGCTGCACGACCTCTGCCCGGAATCGGTGGAGAAGGCGCGCTGTGTGGTTTCATCGGGCAAGGTGATCGTCTCGCTGGCTCCGACCGACGAACTGCTTTACGTCTATGCGGAAGCCCGTGCGGACGGTCATACAGCTACGGCCGTCATCTCGGGCGCACACGACCGGATTGTGGAGGCCACCTTCGACGGAACCTCCGTTCTGGGTGCGCACAAGTCTGCCGGCGCTGCGGATTGCAGCGACAGGCCCGCTGTGGAACCGGACTTCGCCCGCACGATTACGGTCCGCGAGATTTGGGAATTCGTGAACACCGTCCCGCTTGAAAAGATTGCCTTCATGGAGGATTCCATCAAGATGAACCGTGCATTGGCCGAGGAGGGACTCCGTCATCCCTATGGCCTGCAGGTGGGACGCACGCTGCTGGCAGACGACAACAAGAGCGTCTACGGCGATACGTTGCTGATTCATGCCATGGCCTGGACGGCTGCGGCTTCGGACGCCCGCATGGCCGGCTGTACGCTTTCCGCCATGAGTAACTCCGGCAGCGGAAACCAGGGCGTCACCGCCACGATGCCGGTGATTGCCATCGCGGAGCAGACGGAAGCGACACACGAGCAGCTTCTGCGCGCCCTCGCGCTCTCGCACCTGATTGCCATCCACATCAAGGGTTATCTGGGCAAGCTCTCCGCCCTCTGCGGCTGCGTGATTGCCTCTACAGGCAGCTCCTGCGGAATCGTCTATCTGCGCCGCGGCGGCTACGAGCAGGTCTGCGCGGCCATCAAGAATATGATCGGCAACATCACCGGCATGGTGTGCGACGGAGCCAAGGTGGGCTGCGCGCTGAAGGTGGCTTCCGGCGTGGCTACGGCCTTGCAATCCGCGGTGCTGGCTCTTGACGGGCAGTGTATTTCCGCCAACGACGGCATCATCGAGGAAGACATTGAAAAGACCATCGCCAACCTCGGCCGGATAGGCAGCGTGGGCATGAAGGCCACCGACAAGATGATTCTTGATATTATGTCCTGCAAGTAGCCTCGTTTTTTCTTATCTTTGAAGTTTGCTTATGGCACTGTTCGGACTCATAAAAACCAAGACCTCGATCTTCGAAAAGCTCTCCCGCGCCATCATGGGCAAGAGCGTCGTGGACGACGAGGTGCTCGACTCGATCGAGGAGGCGCTCATCACCTCCGACGTGGGCGTCGAGACCACACAGAATATCATAGAACGCCTGGAAGCGCGCGTGGCGCGTGACAAATATGTCAATACCCAGGAACTCAACGCCATCCTCTGCGAAGAGATCGAGGCGCTGCTCGACGCCGACGGCAAAGCCGGTGCGGAGCCCTTCGACTTCTCCAAGAAGCCCTATGTGATGATGGTCGTGGGCGTCAACGGCGTAGGCAAGACCACCACCATCGGCAAACTGGCCGCACAGCTTACCGCTGCGGGCAAAAAGGTGGTGCTGGGCGCGGCGGATACCTTCCGCGCAGCTGCTGTGGAACAGCTGGTCATCTGGGCTGAAAGGGCAGGGGTGGATATCGTCAAGCAGGAGATGGGGGCCGACCCCGCTTCCGTGGCCTACGACACGCTCCGCAGCGCCGTGGCTCGCGACGCCGACGTGGTGATCGTGGATACGGCAGGCCGCCTGCACAACAAGATCAACCTGATGAACGAGCTCACCAAGATCCGCAACGTGATGCGCAAGGTGGTGCCCGACGCTCCGCACGAGGTGCTGCTGGTGATCGACGGCTCCACCGGCCAGAACGGCTTCCAGCAGGCCAGGGAGTTTACCCGCGCAACCGACGTTACGGCGCTGGCCGTCACAAAGTTGGACGGCACGGCCAAGGGCGGCGTGGTGATCGGCATCTCCGATCAGTTCCGCATCCCGGTCAAGTTTATCGGTACGGGCGAAAAGATCGAAGACCTCAAGTACTTCGACAAGAAAGAATTCATTGAATCGATTTTCAAATAACAGATACAAGCTATGGTCATTTCGTACAATTGGCTGAAAGATTACCTGGAATTCGACCTGACGGCGGCGCAGGTGGCTACCATCCTCACCGACACGGGCCTGGAAGTGGAACACGTGGAAGAGGTTGAGCAGATCCCCGGCGGACTTGCCGGCGTGGTCGTCGCCGAGGTGGTGGAGTGCGTGGAGCATCCCGACTCCGACCATCTGCACGTCACGAAACTCAACACGGGTGAAGCCGAGCTGCTTCAGGTGGTTTGCGGCGCGCCCAACGTAGCTGCCGGACAGAAGGTGCTGGTGGCTACCGTCGGCACGAACCTGCCCACCCCGGACGGTTCCGCGTTCAAGATCAAGAAATCCAAGATCCGCGGTGTGGAGAGCTTCGGTATGATCTGTGCCGAAGACGAACTGGGCATCGGGACCGACCACGCAGGCATCATGGTGCTGCCCCCGGACGCCGTTCCCGGCACGCCGGCCCGTGAACAGCTTCAGCTCAAGTGCGATACGGTCTATGAAATCGGCCTCACGCCGAACCGTGTGGACGGCGCTTCGCACATCGGTTGCGCCCGCGACCTATACGCTTATTGCTGTGCCAACGGCATCCCGTGCCGCTGGACGCTGCCCGACCTCTCCGGTTTCAAGGCAGCCCAGGGCGCAGCGGGTTCGATTCCGCTGGAGGTCCTTTCGCCTGAACTGGCGCCGCGCTACATTGGCGTGACGCTGCGCGGCATCAAGGTGGGCCCTTCGCCCGACTGGCTGAAGGAGCGCCTGCAGGCCGTAGGTCAGCGTCCCATCAACAACGTGGTGGATATCACCAACTTCGTGCTTTATGAAATGGGCCATCCGCTGCATGCGTTCGATGCTGCCAGGATTGCGGGCCGCAAGGTGGTGGTGCGCAAAGCCGACTCCGGTGCGAAGTTCCGCACCCTGGACGGCGTGGAACGTACGCTCTGCGGCGAAGAGCTGATGATCTGCGACACGGAGAAGCCGATGTGTATTGCCGGCGTATTCGGCGGCGAGGATTCCGGCACGACGGAGTCTACCACCGAACTCTTCCTGGAGGCGGCTTATTTCAACCCCGTTTCCATCCGCAAGACCTCCAAGCATCACGGCCTCAAGACCGACGCGTCGTTCCGCTACGAGCGCGGTATCGATCCCACCGCCACGATGGCGGCCGCCAAGCGTGCCGCCCTGCTGATCCGTGACCTCTGCGGTGCTGAGATCGTGGGCTGGAACGAGTTCTGCCCGGAGGCTTTCAAGCCGGTTAGCGTGCAGCTCGATTATGCCCGGATGGAGGCGCTGATTGGCAAGGCCATAGGCGGCGATACTATCCGCAAGATCCTGGAAAGCATGGACTTCCGCTTCGTGGAGGCCTCGGCAACCGGTGCGCTTGTCGAAGTTCCGGCCTATCGCGTAGACGTCACGCGCGAATGCGACGTGGTGGAAGAGGTGCTGCGTATCTACGGCTACAACAATATCGAATTGCCCGCCAATATGAAGATGTCCGTCTCTCCGTCGGAGCATCCGGATCCGGAAGTGGTCCGCTCCACCGTGTCGAACCTCTTCGCCGGCTGGGGTTTCGTGGAGACTATGAACAATTCGCTGACCAAGGCGGATTACTATAAGAATCTGAAGACCTTCCCCGCTGAGGCGCTGGTGCAGATCGTGAATCCGCTCAGCTCCGATCTGAACGTGATGCGCCAGACGCTGTTGCTCAATGCGTTGGAGGTGATCTCATACAACCTGAACCGCCAGGTGAGCGATCTTCGGATCTTTGAACTGGGCAACGTCTACGCTTTCCATCCGCGCGAGGGTGTGGAGCAGCCCGTGGCCGACCTGAAGTCCTACGACGAGGAGATGCGGCTCTGCTTCGCCATCTCTTCGCCGGGCGTAAAAGGCTGGCGCAACGAGGTTGCCAAGGGCGACTATTTCGCACTGAAGGGCTATCTGGAGACGTTGCTCCGCCGTTTCGGCGCGGATATTTATTCGCTGGAAACCGCGGATGCGCCCGCCGATCTCTTCAGCGAAGGTCTCGAGTACCGCCTGCAGGGTAAGACACTGGCTGTTGCCGGAACGGTTCTGCCCGCCCTGGCCAAGAAGTTCGACATCAAGCAGCCCGTCTTTGCGGCTGAAGTCTGCTGGCCCCTCTTCTTCCAGCTGGTCAAGCGCGACAAGGTCAAATACAAAGAGTTGCCCCGCTTCCCGGAGGTACGCCGCGACCTGGCGCTGCTGCTGGATGAAAACGTACGCTTCGCCGACCTGCGCGCCTGCGCCCTTCGGACCGAGCGGAACCTGCTCAAGCGGGTGGAACTCTTCGACGTCTATCGCGGACCGAAGATCCTCACCGACAAGAAGCAGTACGCCCTGAGCTTTACCTTCCAGGATCCGGAGCAGACGCTGACCGACGAAGCCGTGGAGCGCATGATGACCAAGCTCCTGAAGGCCTTCGAAAGCCAGTTCGGCGCTATCCTGCGTTAGCTTTCCCGACCGCTGTTCCCCGTGGATGCGAGCCGATTCATAGCACGCCGACTCTCCGCCCGTGACGACGGAGGGCAGGAGCGCGACCGGCTGCTTCGCGTAAGCCACCATATCGCCTGGATTTCCGTGGCGCTCAGCATCGCCGTGATGATTATCGCAGTGGCGGTGGTGAACGGCTTCAAAGCGGAGATCCGCGCCAAGGCCACCGGTTTTATGGGTTCCGTGGTGCTCTGCCAGCCCGGACAGGGACCGCTCAACGAGCAGTATCCCTTCTCGGGGGCCATTTCCTACCGCGATTCGCTGCTGGCCATTCCCGGAGTGACTTCCATTTCCGGCGTAGCCTATCGCAGCGGAATGATCCGCAACGCCGGCGAGATTGGCGGCGCCTGGTTCAAAGGGGTGGATTCGCTCTACGACTTTTCCTTCTTCGCCGACGCGCTCTCCGACGGTGCGTTGCCCGACTACTCCGGACGGATCTCGCCCGATGTGCTTCTCTCGGCGCGGCTGGCCGCACAACTGGGGCTGGCCGTGGGGGATACGCTGAACGCCTACTTCGTGCGCAGCGACCTGAAAGCGCGCAACTTCCGCGTCTGCGGCCTGTTCGACGCACAACTCGAAGAGATTGACAACAGCTTCATTCTGGCCGACTTGCGGCATGTCCGCCGCCTGAACGGCTGGGGCGCCGACCAGGTCTCCGCGCTGGAGGTCCGGGTACGTCCGGATGTTGATATCGATGCGGCAGCCCACGAGGTGACCGACGTCGAGTACCGGTTGGCAACCGAGGAAGATGCGCCGCTGTTCATCTATTCCGTGAAGAAGATCTATCCGCACCTGTTCGACTGGCTCTCTCTGCTCGATATGAATGTGGTGATGATCATGATCCTGATGATGGCCGTGGCCGGTTTCAATATGATATCCACGCTGCTGATTCTGCTCTTCCGGAAGATCTCGATGATTGGCGTGCTTAAGTCGATGGGCATGACGGACGGTGCCGTGACGCGGGTTTTCCTGCTGCGCTCGGCGCGGGTAGTGGGGAAGGGCCTGCTGTGGGGGAATCTCGTTGCACTGGCAATCTGTCTGGTTCAGAAGTGGTTCCGGGTCATTACGCTGGATCCGGCAAACTATTTCGTGAAATATGTGCCGATTGAATTGAACTTCGGAACGCTGTTGCTGCTGAATGTGGTGTCGGCGGTGGCGATTCTCCTGATCATGTCGCTCTCGGCCGTATTCATTGCGAAGGTAAGTCCGGAAAAGACGATGCGGGCGGAATGATGGATTATAAAAAAAAGTATTATATTTGCACTCCCATTCGGAGAGATGCTCGAGTGGCTTAAGAGGCACGCCTGGAAAGCGTGTGTACTCCAAAAGGGTATCAAGGGTTCGAATCCCTTTCTCTCCGCACGAAGGTACCAAAAAGTCCGGACAAGCTCGCTCGCTCCGGACTTTTTGGTACCTTATTGCACTGCCCCGCCGCAGGCGGACAGGGATGCCGGAGCGTAGCGACGAAATCCCGGAGAGAAAGCAAGCTTTCCGGATTTTTGTTATCTTTGTATGTTATGATTGAAATCGAGTCGCTTTTTCGGGAGTATGCAGGCGAGAACGTCCTGAGTATTGAGGAGTTACCCTCGTCGGGCAGTAACCGGAGGTACTTCCGCGTGAAGGGGGATACCCGCACGCTGATTGCCGTCAAAGGTACCAGTGCGGAGGAGAACCGTGCCTTCTGGACCATTGCCGGACACTTCCGTGAAAAGGGGCTGAACGTCCCCCGCGTCTTTGCCCACAGCGATGATTTCCGCTTCTACCTCCAGGAAGACCTGGGCAACGACATCCTCTTCAACCGCATTGCGGAAGGCCGCGAGAAAGGTGAGTTCAGCGACGCTGAAAAGGCACTGCTGCTCAAGACCGTCCGAGCCCTGCCCGCCCTGCAGTTCAAGGGCGCCGAAGGGTTGGACTTTTCCGTCTGTTATCCCCAGCCCGCCTTCGACCGGCAGATGATCTCGTTCGACCAGAACTACTTCAAATACTGCTTCCTGAAAGCGACCGGCGTGGAGTTCAACGAGATCCGGCTGGACGAGGACTTCCACCGGATGGCCGACGTCCTCCTGCGTGAGGAGAGCGACACCTTCCTCTACCGTGACTTCCAGGCCCGCAACGTGATGCTGGTCGATGACGAACCCTACTTCATTGACTTCCAGGGCGGCCGCCGCGGTCCCATCTACTACGACGTGGCCTCGTTCATCTGGCAGGCAAAGGCCAACTATTCGGAAGCGCTCAAGGGCGAACTGATCGATGCCTACCTGGAGGCGCTCTCTCCGTATCGCACCATCAGCAAGGAGGATTTCCTGCGCCAGCTCCGCCACTTCGTGCTTTTCCGCACGCTGCAGGTGCTGGGCGCCTACGGCTTCCGCGGTTACTTCGAAAAGAAACCGCACTTCCTCCAGAGCATCCCCTATGCGATGGACAACCTGCGCCGCCTGCTGGCCGAGCCGTTCAAGGAGTATCCCTATCTGAATCAGGTTCTTACCGACCTGACCAACCTGCGCGAATTCGAAGAACGCAAACAGGAACGCCTGGAGGTGAACATCTACAGCTTCGCCTACAAGAAGGGCATTCCGAACGATGTTTCCGGCAACGGCGGCGGTTACGTATTCGACTGCCGGGCCATCAACAATCCCGGCAAGTACGAGCACTACCGTCATTTCAACGGCCTGGACGCCGAGGTGATCAAGTTCCTGGAAGACGACGGCGGCGTGACCACCTTCCTGAGCCACATCTATCCGATGGCCGACGCACACGTCCAGCGCTATATCGAACGAAAATTCACCCACTTGATGTTCTGTTTCGGCTGCACCGGCGGCCAGCACCGCAGCGTCTATTGCGCACAGCACCTGGCCGAACACATCGCGCAGCGGTTCAACGTCAAGGTCAAACTATACCACAGGGAACTGGAATTGGAACAAATCTTCTGAGAATGAGAGCAATGATCCTTGCAGCAGGGCTTGGCACACGCCTGAAGCCGTTGACCGACCGGATGCCCAAGGCACTGGTTCCGGTGGACGGTACGCCGTTGCTGGAAGGACTTATCCGCAGACTCCAGAAGGCCGGGTTCGAAGATTTCGTGATCAACGTGCATCACTTCCCCGAACAGATCGAGGCCTTCCTGAAGGAGCACGGCAACTTCGGCAGCCGGATCGTTTTTTCCGACGAACGCGACCTGCTCCGTGAAACCGGCGGCGGCATCCGCCATGCGGCCACACTGCTGCAGGATGCTCCCGGAGGCTGGTTCCTGGTACACAACGTAGATATTATCACGGACCTGGATTATGCTTCTCTGGCTACTGGGTTCCGCGACCCGGCGAGGGTTATCCGCCAAGGCGGAACTCCCCGTCAGGGCCTTTTCGTTCCGCCGGGCGGAAACCCGACGCCGAAGCCGGAACCGTTGGCAACTCTCGCAGTCAGCGACCGGAAGACCAGCCGCTATCTGCTCTTCGACAACGACATGCGGCTCGTAGGCTGGACCAATATCGATACCGGCGAAGTGCGGACCCCTTATGAGGGGCTCGATCCGGCAAAGTGCCGCAAACTCGCCTTTTCCGGCATCTCGATGCTCTCCACGGCCATTCTGCCGCTGATGCAGGGCTGGCCCGAGCGCTTCTCCGTGATAGATTTCTACCTGCAAATCTGCCGCGATCACGACATTCGCGGGATCGATATCACCGGCGCAAGGATCCGCGATGTGGGCAAACTGAAAGAATTGGAGGCGCGCGCATGAGAGGGAAGGGGATCATACTGACGATTGCGCTGTTCGGCCTCTTCGCCGCACCGATCCGTGCACAGGCTCCGCAGGATACAATTCCACCCGTCGCGCAGGATTCGACCGCACAACTTCCGCCGCCCGAGGACAGCCTCTCACGTGAAAACCGTCTGCTGGCCGAGCGGATGGGTCTCTGGGAGATCGACTCCCTCACCGTTTTTGAACTGGATTCCTGTCTGGCCGTTCTCTACGAGGAGATGGCCATGAACCTGCCCGATTCGTCGGATATCCGCAAGCTGATCCGTCAGCAGCGGCGCGAATACCGCGACAGCGTCCGGATTGCCACCCCGCGCATCCTGAACACCTTCGCGCTGCCCGATTCGCTCTGGTGGAAACGCACAGTCAAGTGGACCTCCGAGCATAAGTTCAACGAGATCGAGGTCCAGAAGATAGATACGCTCTACAACGCCCAGTTCTTCGACTATCCCTTCTTCAAGAAGGACGTAAATGCCACCTATCTGGGCACCGTGGGCTCCGCGGCGCAGACCTACAACTGGTTCAAACGAGAGACCACCGGCCTGATGGATGCGATGGATCCTTACCTGGTCTATTCTTACACGCCGGAGACGCTGCCGCAGTACAACACCAAGACCCCGTACACCGAGCTGGCCTACTGGGGAACCTTTTTCGCCCTGAAGGCGCGCGAGGAGATGGAACTCCACGTGCTCTCCACGCAGAACATCACGCCGGCGCTCAACTTCTCGATTCTTTACGAAAAATGGGGCAGCCGGGGTATGCTTCAGAGGGAAGGAACCGACAACCGGAACCTCGCCTTCGGCCTGAATCATCTGGGAAAGAAATACCTGATGAACGCAGGCTTCATTCACCAGCGGGTGGAGCGTGCGGAGAACGGCGGTATCCGGGACAACATGTGGATCCGCGACACCATCGTGGATGCCAAGGAGATCGCGGTGAACCTGTCCAGCGCTTCGAACAAACTCAGCCGCAACACCTTCTTCATCACGCAGAGCTACGCCATCCCCATGAACTTCTTCCGGAAAGACAAGGATTCGCTTTCGGTGGGAGAGGGGACCACGGCTTATATCGGCCACAGCGGCGAAGTGACCTTCAACCGCAAGGTCTATACGGACAAGATCAGCACGAGCGCCGAGCGCGAATTCTATAACAACAACTTCTTCCTGAGCACGGCCCAGTCCAACGACTCGCTCGCAATGACGCGGATCGAGAACAAGGCATTCCTGAAACTGCAACCCTTTGCACCGGACGCCCTGCTGGCCAAGGTGAACGCGGGCGTCGGCTATCGTCTGCTCTCGTATTATTCCTTTGATCCTCAGCAGTATATCAGTGGGGCCAAGAACAATTGGTACCACAACGCCTACCTCTATGCCGGCGCGTCGGGCAGCTTCCGCAAATATATCGCCTGGGATGCGGACGGACAGTACAGCTTTGCCGGTTACAACTTCGGCGACTTCACGCTGGGCGGCCGGGTGCGCCTCTCGTTCTATCCCTTCCGCGACGGAATCCATCTGACCGGAACCATCCGGACTACCCTGACCGAACCCAATCCGCTGCAGCAGGCCATTCATTTCAACCACCACGACTGGGCCAACGCCTTCAGCAAAGTTTCCGACACGCGGGTAGGGGCGCAGGTGACCATTCCGGCCTGGAAACTCAAGGCGGGCGTGGATTATGCGCTGGTGGCCGGGATGATCTATTACGACTCGCTCTCCGTGATCCGGCAGGCCGACCGTCCGGTCAGCATCCTGGCCGCAACGGCAGAGAACGAGCTGAAACTCGGCCCGGTACACTGGGACAACCGTGCGCTCTTCCAGGTTTCATCGAACGATACCGTGGCGCCGCTGCCGCGTTTCTCGCTCAATTCGCGGCTCTACTTTGAATTCACGGTGGTGGAGGATGCCATGGATATGCAGATTGGCCTGAACGGCCTCTTTACTACGGGATTCTACCTCCAGAACTACAGCCCTGACCTGGGTGTCTTCTTCAACCAGCGGCGCGACCCGGTGGCCGCGAACGCCTACTTCGACGCCTTCGTGAACATGCAGTGGAAGTGCGTCTGCCTTTTTATCAAGTACACAGACTGCTTCCGGGGCTGGCCCAACAACGACACCTTCTCCGCCTACAACTACATCCGACCAGAACACGGATTTAAGTTTGGCATTTTCTGGCCGTTCTAAAGCACAAAAAAGCCGACTCGTGAGAGCCGGCTTTTTTATCGGATCAGTCCGGATTATTTGACCTCTTCGAAGTCAGCGTCCTGGACGTTGTCGCCCTGCTTGGAGTCACCGCCCTGCGGACCCTGCTGAGCGCCGCCCTGGAAGCCTGCACCCGGAGCGCCTGCACCGCCCTGAGCGGCTTTGGCCATATCTTCGGAAGCTGCGTGCCAAGCGTTGTTCAGCGCTTCGCTGGCGCGGTCGATATCGGCGATGTTCTGGGCCTTGTGCGCCTCTTTGAGCTGTCCGAGTGCATTTTCGATGGCACCCTTCTTGTCGGCCGGAATCTTGTCGCCGTACTCCTTGAGGTTCTTCTCGGTCTGGAAGATCATACCGTCAGCTGCGTTGATCTTGTCGATACGCTCGCGCTCCTTCTTGTCGGCCTCTTCGTTGGCCTTCGCCTCGTCGCGCATGCGCTTGATCTCGTCTTCGCTCAGGCCGGACGATGCTTCGATGCGGATGTTCTGCTCCTTGCCGGTAGCCTTGTCCTTTGCCGAGACGTTCAGGATGACGTTGGCGTCGATATCGAAGGTCACTTCAATCTGCGGCACGCCGCGCGGTGCGGGGGTGATGCCGTCCAGGTGGAAGTTGCCGATGGTCTTGTTGTCGCGGGCCATCGAACGTTCACCCTGCAGCACGTGGATCTCCACGGAAGGCTGGTTGTCAACAGCGGTGCTGAAGACCTGGCTCTTGCGGGTCGGGATGGTGGTGTTGGCGTCGATCAGTTTGGTCATCACGCCGCCCAGGGTCTCGATACCGAGCGACAGCGGAGTGACATCGAGCAGCAGCACATCCTTGACATCGCCTGCCAGCACGCCGCCCTGGATGGAGGCGCCCACAGCCACGACTTCGTCCGGGTTGACACCCTTGTTCGGGGTCTTGCCGAAGAACTTCTCAACAATCTGCTGGACGGCCGGGATACGGGTGGAACCGCCAACGAGCAGCACTTCGTCGATATCGGATGCGCTCAGGCCGGCATCGCTGAGGGCCTTGCGGCACGGTTCGATGGTAGCCTGGATCAGCGAATCGGAGAGCTGTTCGAACTTCGCGCGGGTCAGCGTGCGGACCAGGTGTTTGGGGATACCGCCCACCGGCATGATGTACGGCAGGTTGATCTCGCTGGAGGTCTGGCTGGAAAGCTCGATCTTGGCCTTCTCGGCAGCCTCTTTCAGGCGCTGCAGTGCCATCGGGTCCTTGCGCAGGTCGATACCGTCGTTCTCTGCAGCAAACTCGTTGGCCAGCCAGTCGATGATGACGTGGTCGAAGTCGTCGCCGCCCAGGTGGGTATCGCCGTTGGTGGATTTCACCTCGAAGACACCGTCGCCCAGTTCGAGGATGGAGATATCGAAGGTACCGCCACCGAGGTCGAAGACGGCGACCTTCATGTCTTTGTTCTGCTTGTCAAGACCGTAAGCCAGAGCGGCAGCCGTCGGCTCGTTGATGATACGGCGGACCTTGAGGCCTGCAATCTCACCGGCTTCCTTGGTTGCCTGGCGCTGCGAGTCGCTTAAGTTGGCCGGCACGGTGATGACGGCTTCGTCAACGGTCGTTCCCAGGTAATCCTCTGCGGTCTTCTTCATCTTCTGAAGCACCATCGCGGAAATCTCCTGCGGGGAGTAGAGACGGCCGTCGATATCTACGCGCGGGGTGTTGTTGTCGCCGCGAACGACTTTGTAGCTGACGCGGTCGACCTCCTTCTGCACGCGGTCATAGGTCTCGCCCATGAAACGCTTGATGGAGAAGATGGTCTTCAGCGGGTTGGTGATGGCCTGGCGCTTTGCCGGGTCACCGATCTTGCGCTCGCCGCCGTCTGCGAATGCCACGACGGACGGGGTGGTGCGCTTGCCTTCACTATTGATGATAACAGTCGGTTCCTTACCTTCCATCACTGCCACGCAGCTGTTGGTGGTACCGAGGTCAATGCCAATGATTTTTCCCATAGTTTGTATCTCCTATATTTTTATTTGTTTTTGTCAGTTCGTGCCGCCGTTTTCAGCGGCACAGGAGATACATCTATAATTGTGCCATCGGTCGAAAAGAGACTTTCGACTGACACATTGGCAGTTTTAGGTTCGCTACGGCTCCGGCGTCTTGCGCTACTCGGACAAAAAAATCCTCGCTGCGCAAGCGCCGTTCGCCGGGACGCGAACCTTATTACTTCAACAGATTTCCTAAGAGACTCCGGGCAAAGGTGTTCGTCGCCTTGCGCGTCACGGACGTGGTCGTGTTCTTGAGGGCGCGGGTGGCGATACTCTTGCCGGAAACCTTCTTGCCGGTCATGGCGCGGCCCACTTCGGTAGCGAGCGAACCGCTGACGGCGGTCACGGCGCTGCCGAGCAGCGTGCCGAGCAGGGCGCCGCCGATCCGTTTGGTCTTGGAGCCGGACTTCTCGGCTTTGGCTTCCGCCTCTGCAGCGCGCTGGCGGATTTCCGCCTCCTGCTGTGCCTGGATGGCAGCCTGCTGTTCCTGGTTCATCCGCATCAGGTCTTCGAAAGCACTCTGGCGGTCGATCACTGTGTCATATTTACCCCAGAGACGGGACTGGCGCATGACCATGTCGCGCTGCTGCGGGGTGATGGCACCGATCTGGCTGAGCGGGAAGAGCACGCGGGCACGCTCCACCATGGAGGGGATACCCTTCTCGTCGAGGAAGGAGACCAGCGCTTCGCCCGTTGCAAGCTCGGTGATGGCGTCTTCCGTCTTGAAGGCCGGGTTGGCACGGAAGGTCTCCGCTGCGGCGCGGACAGCCTTCTGGTCCTTGGGCGTGTAGGCGCGCAGGGCGTGCTGCACGCGGTTACCGAGCTGACCCAGGATCACGTCGGGGATGTCGGCCGGGTTCTGCGTCACGAAATAGACGCCTACGCCCTTGCTCCGGATCAGGCGGACCACCTGTTCGATCTTGTCGACCAGCGCCTTGGGCGTGTCGTCGAAGAGGGTGTGGGCCTCGTCGAAGAAGAAGACCAGTTTGGGCAGGTCCATATCGCCCACTTCAGGCAGCCGGGCATAGATGTCCGAGAGCAGCCAGAGCAGGAAGGTCGAATAGAGTTTGGGATTCATCATCAGCCGGTCGGCCGCCAGCACGCTCATCACGCCCTTGCCGCCCTGGACCATGAAGAGATCCTGGATGTCGAATGCGGGTTCCGCGAAGAACTTCTCCGCACCCTGGTTCTGGAGTTCGAGCAGTCCGCGCTGGATGGCGCCGATAGATGCTGAGGTTACATTGCCGTAGGTGGCGGTATATTCGGAGGCATGCTCGGCCACATAGGCCAGCATGGCGCGCAGGTCCTTCAGGTCGATCAGCAGAAGTCCCTGGTCGTCAGCTACCTGGAAGACGATATTCAACACGCCGGTCTGTACGTCGTTCAGCCCCATCAGCCGCGCGAGCAACTGCGGTCCCATGTTGGAGATGGTGGTGCGCATCGGGTGGCCCTGTTCGCCGAACACGTCGAAAAACTGCACCGGGCATCCCTGGAAGGGGGGATTCTCGATACCGAATTCCGCACAGCGTTTCTCGATGAAGCCGCTCATGGCGCCCGTCTGGCTGATGCCGGAGAGGTCGCCTTTCATATCGGCCATGAAACAGGGGATGCCGGCCTGGCAGAAAGATTCGGCCAGCACCTGGAGCGTAACGGTTTTACCGGTACCGGTTGCGCCGGCTACCAGACCGTGGCGGTTGGCCATCTTTCCACAGATGGAGATGGGCCCGTTCGGGCCGTGCGCCACATAAAGACCATGGGTTGAATCGTACATAGTATTCTGGAATTTAATGAATTAGCGAAGCGGGTTCTTGTCCGAGCGGTACCATGCGATAAAGCGCTCGATGCCCTCGTGCAGCGTGACGTGCGGTTTGTAGCCGACGGCCTGTTCCAGGGCGGTGGTATCGGCGTAGGTCTGGTAGACATCGCCCGGCTGCATGGGCATCATCTGTTTGACGGCCTTGCGGCCCAGGGCCGACTCCATCTCTGCGATAAAGTCCATCAGCTTGACCGGATTCGAGCAACCGATATTGAAAACGCGGTGTGGAACTCCTTTCGCGCACTTCTCCGCCTCGGGTGCGTGATCCAGTACGCGGACGGTGCCTTCCACAATATCATCTATATAGGTAAAGTCGCGGATCATGTCGCCGCCGTTGAAGACCTTGATGGGCTCGCCGGCCGAGATGGCCTTGGCAAAGAGCATCGGCGCCATGTCGGGCCGGCCCCAGGGGCCGTAAACCGTGAAAAAGCGGAGGCCGGTCGCCTTCAGGCCGTAGAGCTTGCTGTAGCAGAAGGCCATCAGCTCGTTGGACTTCTTGGTGGCTGCGTAGAGGCTTACCGGATGGTCCACGCGGTCCTCTTCGGAGAAGGGGACCTTTTCGTTGCCGCCGTAGACGCTGCTGGAGCTGGCGTAAACCAGGTGACCCACGGCGTTGTGCCGGCAGCATTCGAGGATATTCACGAAGCCCACGAGGTTGGAATCCACGTAGGCGAAAGGATTCTCAATGGAATAGCGCACGCCCGCCTGTGCGCCCAGGTGGATGACGCCGTCGAACCGTTCGCTTGCAAAGAGTTCCGGGAGTGCCTTGCGGTCGGCAAGGTCGCCCAGTACGAACCGGAAGGGGCCGCCGATCCGTTCCAGTTCGGCGAGCCGCGCATATTTCAACTCCCGGGGATAATAGTCGTTGATGTTGTCCAGTCCGACAACCGTGTCGCCCCGCTCCAGCAGGTAACGCACTACATGCGAGCCTATAAAACCGGCCGCTCCGGTAACCAGTATCTTCATGTTCCAAAGATACAAAAAAAATGCTGGCTTTCACCAGCATTTTTGGTAGCCCCAACGAGATTCGAACTCGTATTTCAACCTTGAGAGGGTTGCGACCTAACCCTTAGTCGATAGGGCCATTACGTGGAAACGGACTGCAAAAGTAGCACATTTCCTCAAACCTGCAAAATTTTTATCGCTTGAGGATCGGCGACCAGTCCACGGGTGCTTCGAAGCCGATTTCTTCTTTCCGGACGGGGTGGACCATCCGCAGCGAACGGGCGTGCAGGCAGATGCCGCCGTCCGGGTTGGAACGCGGCGCACCGTACTTCAGATCGCCCTTGATGGGGCAGCCTATTGTGGCGAGCTGGCAGCGGATCTGGTGGTGACGGCCGGTCAGCAGTTCCACCTCCACCAGGTGGTAGCGCTCCGTATCTTCCAGCACCCGGTAGCGCAGCCGTGCCTCCTTGGCACCCTGTGTCATGCGGTCGTGGGCGTAGGATTTGTTCTGCCGTTCGTTGCGCACCAGAAAGTGGCGCAATTCGCCCTCGGCGGGTTCGGGCCGTGCGCAGGTCAGGGCCCAGTAGGTTTTGTGCACTTCGCCGTTGCGGAACATCTCGTCCAGCCGCGAGAGGCACTTGGAGGTCTTGGCAAAGACCGCGATTCCGCTTACCGGGCGGTCCAGGCGGTGCGGCACGCCCATAAAGACGTGGCCCGGCTTGCCGTCGCGCTGCGCGACAAAGGCTTTGAGCGTCTCGCTGAGGGGCTCGTCGCCCGTCTTGTCGCCCTGCACGATTTCGCCCGCCCTCTTGTTGAAAACCAGCAGGTGATTGTCCTCGTAGAGGATGCGTGCGGCAATATCGGCCGCTTCTTCAGCAGTGAGGGTCCGGTATATCATGGCTAAAGTTTCATGTCACTCATGTCCTGTCCCGCTTTCTCGCCTTCCCGGATTTCGGTAGAGGAGAGGTTGTGCAGTTTCCCGATCAGCGGGCGGATCCGCGGATTCTTCGATCGTGCGTTGTGCTCCCTGCAGAGGTCCTTCAACAGAAATCCGACTCGGGGATAGACCCAGATCTCGTAGCGATCAATCAGTTCCTGATAGCCGTACCAGCGGTCGAGGTGTGCCAGGTTGTCGGCACCCATCACCAGGATATGCTCGCAGTCCGGTTCATTCACATCCAGATACTCCAGGGTGCGCAGGGTGTAGTTGGGCTCCGGAAGCAGGAACTCCACATCGGAAACGGTGACTGCCAGACCGGTGCGCGCCATTGCCTCCCGCACGTCCTTCAGCCGCTGTTCGGCGTTGGCCAGATCTTTCTTGCCGAATGGGTTGCGCGGGGTGACGACAAGCCGGACTTCATCCGCATCCGTCCTCTCGAGCAGATACTTGGCAATGGCATAATGGCCCTTGTGGATCGGGTTGAACGACCCGAAGAAGAGTGCCACGCGGCGCTTGCAAAGTGCCTTTTTCTTAAACATTATTCGTTCAGGAATCCGGTGATGACCCTGTCGGCCTCCTTCAGGCAGGTCTCGAGGTCGTCATTGATGAGACGGTAGTCGAACTTGGGGGCGTAGGTCATCTCTTCAGCGGCCTTGCGGACGCGCTCCTCGATAAATTCGGGGCTGTCGGTCGCCCGTTTCACCAGCCGTTCGCGCAGCACTTCCACGGAAGGCGCCTGCACGAAAACGGAGAGGGCCTTGTCGCCGAAGTAGCGTTTGAGATTCACGCCGCCCTTGACATCCACGTCGAAGAGGATGGCGTGGCCGGCGTCCCAGATGCGGCGCACCTCTTTCTTGAGCGTGCCGTAGAAAACGCCGTTGTAGACCTCTTCGTGCTCCACGAAGGCATCTTCCGCAATCAGTGCGCGGAATTCGTCGGGGGTGATGAAATAATACTCGCGTCCGTGCTGTTCCACGCCCCGCGGCGCACGCGAAGTAGCGGAAACGGAAAGTTCAAAACAGTCGAATGTATCCAGCAGGTGCCTGACCACCGTACTTTTGCCTGAACCCGAAGGGGCGGAAAAGATAATGACCTTTTCTTTCATTCTTTTACTTGTATATGGCAAAGATAAAAATAAGTGTTAACTTTACACTGCAATCACCACAATAATCTTAAAAATTCCAAGATATGATTTCCTACAAAGAACTCGGTCTCGTGAACACCCGTGCGATGTTCGCCAAGGCAGTCAAGGGCGGCTATGCCATCCCTGCATTCAATTTCAATAACATGGAGCAGCTGCAGGCCATCATCCAGGCCTCCGCTGAGACTAAGTCCCCGGTGATCCTTCAGGTTTCCAAGGGCGCACGCAACTATGCAAACCAGACGCTGCTCCGTTATATGGCAGAGGGCGCGGTGGCATACGCCAAGGAACTGGGTTGGAAACGTCCGCAGATCGTGTTGCACCTGGATCACGGTGATACCTATGAGACATGCAAGAGCTGCGTGGATATGGGTTTCAGTTCCGTGATGATCGACGGCAGCGCCCTGCCGTACGCAGAAAACGTGGCCCTCACCAAGAAGGTGGTCCGCTACGCGCACAAATATGATGTGACCGTGGAGGCCGAGCTCGGCGTGCTGGCCGGCGTAGAAGATGAAGTTTCCGCAGAGGAATCGCATTACACCCGTCCGGAAGAGGTCTTCGACTTCGTGAAGAAGACCGGCTGCGACTCGCTGGCCATCTCGATCGGCACGAGCCACGGCGCATACAAGTTCCGTCCCGAGCAGTGCACCCGCGACCCGAAAACCGGCAAGCTGGTTCCGCCGCCCCTCGCATTCAATGTGCTGAAGGCCATCGAGAAGAACCTGCCCGGTTTCCCGATCGTGCTCCACGGCTCCTCCTCCGTCCCGCAGGAGTATGTGGATATGATCGACAAATACGGCGGCAAGATGCCGAACGCCGTAGGTATCCCCGAAGAACAGCTCCGCAAGGCAGCCAAGAGCGCAGTCTGCAAGATCAACATAGACTCCGACTCCCGTCTGGCCATGACCGCGGCTGTCCGCAAGGTGCTCGCTGAGAAACCCGGCGAGTTCGACCCGCGCAAGTATCTCGGCCCCGCACGCGACGAGATGAAGAAACTCTACGCGGAAAAGATTGTCAACGTACTCGGCTCCGCCAACAAGGCTCGTTAGTTTTGATGCCGCGACGCAGGCGCATATTCAGGTTTTTGGCAGCAGCAGTGCCCAGTGCACTGCTGTGCCTTTCCTGTGACTCCTTTTTTGAACCGGAAGGGCCCGAATATCCTGTCCTGAACATTCACGACTCGATCATCGTCAACCCGCCCGCGCCGGTCGACACTACCACGCCGACTCCGCCCGCGCCGGTAGATACGACGACGCCTACGCCGACCCCGCCCGATCCGCCCGCCCCGCCGGATCCTCCGACCCCGCCGGATCCGACCATCCCCGCGGCCCTTTATACCTGGCCGGAACTGCCGGCCCAGGTCGACCAGGACCGGAACGGAATCGACGACCTCAATCCGGATTATTACTATTCCCACACCTTCCGGGCCGATGCCGGGAGCGTGCGCAACTTCACGGCCTGCTATTCGCGCGGGATGCTCCACCCGGTTTGGGTGGCTGCGCCCATGCACCGGTGTTATCTGGGCTCGTCGGGACGCAACGATTCCTACCGGGACGATCCGCAGATTCCCTTTTCCCAGAGTCCCAAGTTCGACGGCTACACCCGCGGGCACATGATCGGATCGTCTGACCGGACCGTCTCGGTGGCCACCAACAAACAGGTTTTCTATTACTCCAATATCGGCGCGCAGCTGCAGAACGGTTTCAATACGGGCGGCGGTGCGTGGAACAATCTGGAAGACAAGGTAGATACTTATCTCTGTTCAGATACGCTGTATCAGGTGGTAGGGTGTATTTTCCAGACCTTTACCGACCGCTACGGCCGGACCGTGTCTGCCGAAAAGGGGAGCAATTCCCTGGGCCAGTTCCAGAAACCGACCGGCTGGTACAAGGTGCTGCTCCGCACCAAAGCGGGCAACACGGGCAAGAGCGTTGCGAATTGTGCGGCTTCCGAACTGCAGTGCGTGGCCTTCATCCTGGGTCACTACGGCAATGTGCAGCACAAACCCTCTGTGCAGGATATGTATTCCGTGACAGCGCTGGAGGGTCTTACCGGCCTGACTTTCTTCGTGAACGTACCCAATGCTCCCAAAGATACGTTCAACGCGTCCGACTGGGGCTTATAACCCTATTTCTTCTTTTTGAGTTTTTTCCACTTTTCGAGGGCAAGCTGCTGCATGTCCACGACTGCGTCACGCTCGTCCACGATTTCGTCGCCTAGCACCATCTCGATCACGTCTTCCATAGTCACGATACCCTGGAAAGAACCGTATTCGTTGATGATGATGACAAGTTGCTCTTTCTTCTTGAGCATCTTGTCCCAGATGTCGGCGATGGGGGTCTCCTCCTGGAAACTGTCCACCGGACGGCGGATGTCGCCCAGGGTCATGTCGTATTTGTCTTCCGCCATCAGCTGGAGGGCGTCCATGCGGAGGATATAGCCGGTGATGTATTCGTCGTTGTCGGCGTAGACCGGAATACGGCTGTGGTGGACGTAGCGGCGGTCTTTGTAGAAGGCCTTGATGGTCATCTTCTCCGGAGCGATGGCAGCTACTACGCGCGGCGTCATCGCTTCGGAAGCGGTGATATCGTCGATATTGATGAGGTTCTGGATAATCTCGTTCTCATCCTCGTCCAGCTCGCCGGATTCCTCGGCCACGTCGGCCATCGCGCCCACCTCTTCACGCGAAATGGCGTTCTCCGCATTCTTGGGGGTGATGAGTTTCTGGAGATACTCCACGCAGACCACGATGGGCCAGAGGCAGACAATCAGCGCGCGGATCATCACCGTGGCGAATCCCATCAGCTTTTTCCAGTGGCTTGTGCCGATGGTCTTGGGGATGATCTCCGCAAAAACCAGGATCAGGAGCGTCATCACGGCGCTCACCACGCCGAACCAGGTGGAACCGAAAACCAGCTGGGCCTGTCGGCCCACGCCGGCTGCACCGATCGTGTTGGCGATGGTGTTGAGGGAGAGAATCGCTGCAATGGCGCGCGAAGGATCCTGTTTGTATTCCTTCATCCGCTTGGCGTAGCGATAGCCTTCATCCTCCCGCATCGTGATATAGGAAAGGGGAGTACTCATCAGGGTTGCTTCGAGAATCGAACAGAGGAACGAGATGAGCAGCGCTCCCAGCAGAAAGACCAGTAGTAATGCCATAAACCGCCTGATTAACTGAGTCTTCCAATCAGTTCGTCACCCAGCGCTTCCTTGACCCGGATGTGGTCGAGAACCGCAGTGACAAAGGAATTGGATTCAAACACGCCGCGTACCTGCTCGAAGTCCTGTTCTTTGACCTCTTTGCTGCCGTCGGCTCCGAAACCGGTCATCGATGCCAGGTCGAACTCCTTGCGGGCATCCTCGTAGAGCTGGCGGTCCAGACCGATCACGGCCTCTTTCCACTGGTTGACGATATCAATCACCTCCGACTTGGTAATCGTCTGCATGTCCACGCCGAAGAAATCCTTGTACTGGTCGTATGCCCAGGTCCATTCGTAGTCGTAGTAGTGGGCGTGCATGTCGGCAAATGCCTTGTGAACCTCTTCAATCGATGAGACTTCGCCGGAGGCCACGCGGGCCAGCAGTCCGTCGACCTCGCCCTTGGGCGCGATCATGCCGCTGATATCCACCCAGTAGCCGGTTCCGGCCTTGGCCGTGGGCACGAGGGCGGCGCGCAGCTGTTCGTCCGTCGCTCCGGCAGGCAGGTTCTCCAGCCGCTTGATGATGGAGTTGCCCAGGAACTTGGTGATGGCGGTGCGGTAGTAGCGGATGCCGTTGCGCAGGGCGCTGTTGTGTATTTTGGTACTGTGGTAAGAGTAAACGTCGGAAAGTTCGCCGGAGGAGTACTGCAGGTTCTGGAGCAGCCTGATGCCCTTGATCATCTTCTGGATGGTATAGGGACTCAGCAGGTTGTAGTTGATGCAGTCCAGCCGGTCGGGATCCTTGCGGGCGTCGCGCTTCGGCCACTTCTGGGCGTCGCGGATCGTACCCACGCTGCGCAGGTTTACGCCCGGCACCAGATAGGTGGTGTTCTGCTGCTCGATCAGGTACGAGAAGGGCAGGTTGGAGGTGTCCGAATGCGTGACGTGGCGGCCCATCACCAGCGAAAAGGCGCCGATGCGGGACGGCCAGAGGATATAGGAGTCGGAAGCGGTCTTCGCTCCGCGTTCCAGGATGCCCTGGTGGATCGGCCCGAGTTTGTACATGTGGTTGGACTGGTTCGAACCGGAACCGGCGTTCATGAACGAGAACATGCCGGCAATCAGGAGCGTGCTCTTGTGGTGGGTTACCGTGAACGGTCCGGCAAAGATGGCGCAGGCCTCACCGTTTTCGCCCTGGCAGTTGGAGAAGAAGAGCGAGTCGGAGGCGCTGTAGCCATGGCCCAGGATGCAGCACTGGCCCACGAAACAGCGCGTCAGGGTGGTGTTGTCTTCCACCTTGGCGCCGCTGCAGATGATAAAGTCGTCTGCCATCACGCCGTGGCCCACGCGGACCGGGGCGTCGGCGTTGCTGTTGATGCTGCCGTTGCGCAGGCGGCTGGCCCCGCTGATTACGGCGCAATCCCCGATGCGCACGCCGTGGATCACCTTGGCATTGCGGATCCGGACGTTGTTGCCGATCGTTCCACGCTCGCTCTCTACAGAGCCGGCGTAGTCGGCAATCATCTTGTTGAGCGCGGCTACGACCTCCTTCTCATGGCGGTACATGGCCAGGATATAGGCGGTCTGGGCGCTCAGGCGGTCATAAATCTGAACCTCGCGGCCGCCGGTTTCGTTGAGCACCGAGATTTCGATCCCGTTGCCGAAGCGGCATCGGCCGTCGGTGTACAGCAGGTCTACGTTTTCGATGTAGCAGTCGCTGCCTATATTATAGTTTGCCACATAGTCGGTGACGTTCTCAATGAGGGTGTTGTCGCCGATGGTTACGTTGTGGAGCGTGACGTTTCTCAAGCCGGAGTGTTTCCGGAGCCCGCCGGGCAGGGTAATAGCTGATTCGAACCGGCCGAAGCACACGTCACCGGAGAAGCGGACGTTCTTGATGTACTTGAGGGTTTCGGGTGCTGAGGTCTTCACACGGTCCCAGTCCTCCGCCTTGCATCCCGAAGCGGTCAGCAAATCGATTTCCTCTTGTGTCAATGGGTGATACATAAGGTATGTTGTTTACAAACAACAAATTTAATCACTTTATTTGATAATTACAGCGTTGTCGTGTAGATATTGTCCTTGTGGAGGTACCGGTCCACCAGGAAGAGTGCGATATTCACGATCAGCAGAACGATCATACCGGCCAGACCGGGACCGCCGTAGAGCAGGTCGTTGGCTGGCGTGACCATCAGGTTGGTGATGCCCACCACGGCGTTGAAAGTGCCGTGCATGATGGCAGGGACAATCACGGAGCCGGATTTCTGCCGGAAGTACATCAGGATGGGCGTCAGCAGCAGACACATTGCCACCATCATAAACACGCCTGCTGCCGGGTGTTGCGGATAGTTGTGGCCGTTGAGGATAATCGGTGCATGCCAGAAGCCCCAGATGATGCCGATCCAGAGGGCTGCCGTCAGAAATTTGCGGCCTTTGAATTCCTTCATCAGGAAGCCGCGCCATGCAATCTCTTCGCCGAATCCGAAGACCGCATTGATCGTTGCGCCCGTGATCAGTCCGCTGACCAGACTGATGCCGATAATGCCCCACACGCCGAATCCTTCCGGCATCTGGGCCAGCGTCATCTGAATCATCTCGCTGTCCGGTGTCCAACGGGCGCCCGGCATCAGCAGGGTGACACCCAGTACGGCCAGGGCCACGACGGGCATCAGCAGCCAGCCGATCCACCACCAGCGGTTGAACCTGAAGGAGATGCCCAGGTTCCGGAATACGGGCTCCTTGAAGATGAGTTGCGTGAAGAGTACGGCCAGCAGGGGAATGAGCATCGCGCCCGCGCTGAAAAGGAAGCCCGTGAGCGCGGCAGCAGGGTCAGTGGTCGATGCATCGGCGCTGCCGGCAGAGGCGTGGAGGAAAAGGCCTACGGCAATCATCGGCAGAAAAGCGAACAGCAGGAAAACGACGAGTTTCTTCATAAGGTCTGATTTTGACGCAAAGATATAAAAATATATCGTGAAACGATAAATAATATGAAGCAGGATTAGGCGCGCGGGGCGCGCCTGTTCCTGGGCGTCGTCACGGCAAAGGCTGCGGGAAGAACGCTCCAGGGCGCGATAGCGCCCCCTGGGGCATTTTTGGCACCGGGCGGTCTGGAAAGCTAGCTTTCCGAGCCGTCCGATACCAAAAACGCCCCGCACTTTCGTGCGGAGCGTTCTTGCGAGCCTTTGCTCTGGTGACTCCTACAGGATTCAAACCTGTAACCTTCTGATCCGTAGTCAGATGCTCTATTCAGTTGAGCTAAGGAGCCAGAATATTGATTATTCAGCGTTTGCCGAAACAGTCAATTTCTTTTCACGGATGCGAGCCTTCTTGCCCGTGAGGTCACGGAGGTAGAAGATGCGTGCTCTGCGGACCTTACCGACCTTGTTGACTTCGATGCTGTCGATGAACGGGGAGGAGATAGGGAAAATCCTCTCGACGCCGATACCGTTGGAAATCTTGCGGACGGTGAAAGTCTTGGTAGCGCCGAAACCGCGTTTCTGAATCACGATACCGCGGAACTTCTGGAGGCGCTCCTTGTTCTCTTCCTTGATCTTGTAGGTCACGGTGATGGTGTCGCCGGCCTTGAACTCAGGGAAGCTCTTATTTTCCTGTGCACATGCTTCCTGTGCAATTTTCATCAAATCCATTGTCTTCTTTCTTTAGTGCAACATGTGCGGCGGACTTCCGGAGACGCTAGAGGTTGCTTGATTTTTGGGACGGCAAAGGTAGGAAAAATTTCTGGACTACAAAATATTATCCGAACATTTTTCTAAATCTGTCGAAGAAATTCTTCTCTTCGCGCTCCGGTTCGGGCTTGAAAGACTCGCTTTCGCGCAGGGATTCAAGCATTTCCTTCTCGCTCCGGGAGAGTTTCTTGGGCATCCAAACCTGGATGTAGATAAGCATATCGCCGCTGCCGTAGCCGTTTACGTCAGGCACTCCCTTGCCGCGCAGGCGGAGGATCTTGCCGGGCTGGGTGCCCGGATCGATCTTCACCTTCAGGCGGCCGTCCACGCCGGGAACCTCCGCCGAGCAGCCGAGGACAGCATCGGGAATCGAAAGGTAAAGCGTGTAGATCAGGTCGTTACCTTCGCGTACCAGTTCGGTGGTATTCTCCTCTTCAATCACCACCAGCAGGTCGCCGTTGATGCCGCCGCCCGGGGCAGCGTTGCCTTTGCCCTGAACGGTGAGTTGCATACCGTCCGCCACGCCTGCAGGAATCTTGAAGGAGATCTCCTCCGATTTCTTGACCAGCCCGGAGCCGTTGCAGTGCGGGCACGGTTTGGTAATCTTCTTGCCGGTTCCGCCGCAATCGGGGCAGGGGGAACTGGTCTGCATCTGGCCCAGGATGGTCTGTTGCACGCGGGTGACGGTACCGGTGCCGTGGCAACGCTCGCAGGTCTTGATGTCCGCGCTGGAAGCGGCGCCCTTGCCACCGCAATCGGGGCAGGCCACCGTCTTGTTGATGCGCACCTTCTTCTCAACGCCGTGCACGACTTCCGAAAGACTGAGTTTCACGCGGATACGGATATCGCTGCCGCGCTGCACGCGCTGACGGCCGCCGCCGAATCCACCGAAACCGCTGAAGCCGCCGAAACCGCCACCGCCGAACGCGCTGCCGAAAATATCGCCGAAGTGCGAGAAGATATCTTCCATGGAGAATCCGCCGCCGCTGAAGCCGCCCTGGCCTTCCATGCCGGCATGGCCGAACTGGTCGTAGCGCGCCTTCTTGTTCGGATCGCTCAAGACGTCGTAGGCCTCGGCCGCCTCCTTGAACTTCTCTTCAGCAGCCTTGTCGCCCGGGTTTTTATCCGGGTGATACTGAATGGCTTTCTTGCGGTAGGCCTTCTTGATCTCCTCCGCGGAAGCGTTCTTGTCAACGCCCAGCACCTCGTAGTAATCTCTTTTCTCTGCCATGGCTGTTCCTCCTTAAATGCCGACCACTACTTTGGCGTAACGGATTACTTTGCCGTGCAGCAGGTAACCGTTCTGCGTGACGTCGATCACCGTGTTCTTCTGCTCCGGCGTGGGGGCGGGGAACTGGGCGATCGCCTCGTGCTCATCCGTATTGAAAGGTTTTCCTTTGGCGTCGATTTTCTCTACACCTTTGGATTTCAGATAGTTCATCAATTTATTGAGAATGATCTCGGTCCCCTCGATAGCGGCTTCCGAAGCCTCGGAACTGCGCAGCGTTTCGAGCGCGCGTTCGCAGTCGTCCATCACCGGCAGGAAACCGGTCAGCACCTCCTCGCCGGCCGTCTCGATCAGCTCGAGCCGCTCGCGGGCGGTACGGCGGCGGTAATTGTCGAACTCCGCCATCAGGCGCAGATACTTGTCATTCGCCTCGGCCAGTTCTTTTTGGAGCTTCTCACCCTCCGATTCCGTCTGTACCTCCGGCTGCGGGGCCTCCTGAGGCTCCTGCGCCGCATTTACCGGTTCATTCTCGATATCTTTTTTCTTTTTCATGGTCATAGGATTGGACGCGCAAAGGTATGACAAATAGTTTGCCAATAATACTCAGTACGACAAAATGTCAGTAGCGGAGGCCGTAGAGCGTAACAGCGAAGCGAGGATTTTTTCATCCGAGCGCAGCTGTTACCTCGGAGGCCGGAGCGAAGGGCTAAATATGCCCACCGCCGGCAGCTTTCAATTCTTCATCTACGCGGTCCTTCTCGTCCGTCAGCAGCTGCAGCAGCCAGTTCTTCTGTTCCTCGCTCATACCCAGGTCGCGGCATGCGCTCTCGTAGCGGTTGATGACCGCCTCCTGATAGCGGTGATAGGCCATCGACTGGCGGATATCCTCCTCGATGGTCTCGTGCTCAATCTCGTAATTCTCCTTGTAGAAGTCCTTGTAGGTGGTTTCCGAGGTATAGCGGAGGCAGAAGTAGAACAAGCCGGTGGAAAGGATCACGACCCCGAGGATACCGGCCACGAGGGGCACGGTCCGGATCAGGCCCAGCATAGCGAGCGCGGCGCCCACCAGGAAAAGCCCGAAGGCCAGCAGTTCGTTCTTGTAATACTTGAAGATGGATTTATTTTTCATAACCTGGTTGACTTACGGTTTTGGAGTATCTTGACTTTGGTTGCATTCTCGCTTTCCTTGTGTTCCAGCGCGCGGCGGTAAGCCCTTCGCGCGGCGAGCATCTGGATATTCTTCTGTTTCATCTCCTCAAGGTTCTGGCGGAGCCGGTACTGTCCCAGCAGGATCGCGAAGAAGGCAATGGCGAACATCACGATAAAGCCCAGCAGGATGGTATACTGGTGCCGGTGGCGCAGCCGTTCGGCCTCCTGGCGCAGCTGTGCATTGTTCATCTCGGCATCCAGGATGGCCAGGTCTTCATTCTGCACCTTGATATAGATGGAATCCTTCTCGGTCACGAGGTTCAGCAGCTCGTTGTAGGCCGGATGGTAGAGCCCCTGCGCGGCGTAGATGCCCTGGCGGGTATCGTACCGGTCGCGGGCGGTGCCCAGCGAATCGGCCTTGGCCAGCGCTTCGTCGAACCGCTTGCGGGAGAGCAGGTAAAAAATGTCGATTCCGTGGCGTGCGTCCTCATCGGCCTGCATTGCGTAGAGCGGGTTGGCCATCAGGTCGTCGTAGCACTGATAGAACGACTTCCAGTCCTTTTCCGCATTGTAGAGGCAGGCCCGCGTCATCAGGGCCTTGATGCGGATGGAGGGGAAGAAATCCTGGTACTCTTCCGCCAGCGCGCAATAGGCCTCCGCCTTCTCGAACTCGCGCAACCGGATGTACTCCTGCGCCATCAGGATCTGCAGGCTGGGAAGCTCCTGCTCCGCGCGCGCTTCCTTGCAGTAGCGGGCTGCCTTTTCAAAATAGCGGATGGCCAGGTAGGAGTTGTCGCGGTAGCTCTGGATCAGGCCCACGATCCGGTATGCGTACATGCGGCCGCCCGGGTGGCTCTCTTCGGAAGCCAGGCGCTCCATGGCGCGCGCCTCCAGCATCGCGTCGGACATGCGGTCGGCCTGCAGCAGGTACTCGCAGTACTCGTGCAGCACGGAATAGTAGAACGAACGGAATTCGCGCCGGTCTGCGAGCATCGTCTTGATCTCGGCCACCGCTTCGTTCATCCGGTCATATTCGCCCAGCGCGAAGCGGACCGGGAACTCGAGCGAAAGGCCCAGGCACCGGTAGCGGATATCCGCGCGCTCCACGCCGATACTGCAGATCGAATCGGCCAGCGGCAGGTTGGTGGGACTGAAGCGCTGCATGCGGCCGTAGGCGTACCGTTCGAAGGTGGGGGCGTCCACCTTGAGACGGTTCACGATCTGCGCCCCGGCCTCCGGGGAAGCGGCGGCCAGCAGCAACAGCGCTCCCAAAAGGGAGAGAAGCGTGCGACGCATGCTCAATTAGAGGCGTTTGGCTTCAACAAGCTGGAGCTGGGTGGTGATGCAGGTCAGCAGGCGCTCCATGATGATGGGCTTCATGATAAAGTCGTTCGCACCGAGGCTGAAGCCTTTGACAATGTCCTCGTTGGAGTTTAATGCACTCAGGATCACGATGTTGATGTCTGCCGTGGCGGGATCTCCCTTCAGACGGCGGATCACCTCGAACCCGTCTATCACCGGCATCATCAGATCCAGCAGGATCAGGTCGGGTTTCTGCTTGGCGACTTCGTCCAGCGCCTCCTGGCCGTTTGCGGCGGTGCGGAGGGTGAAGTTGTAGCGTGCCAGCATTTTCTGGACCAGCAGGAGGTTGATGGGGATGTCGTCGACGGCCAATACATTGAACATGGAGTAGTCGCGTTCCTGTGCGTAAAGCGGAATCATATAGCGGTTGATTTGAAATTAGACGGTTTGAACAGGCGGATTGACGGGAATCGAGAAGACGAACCTTGCGCCGCCCTGGGTATAGGTGGTATCGAGATAGACCTTGCCGCCCATCTTTTCGGCGATTTCGCGGCAGATGCTCAGGCCGAGGCCCGTTCCCTGCACGAATTCATTGAGCTTGGTGAAGCGCCCGAAAATGGCCTCCGCCTGGTCGGCGGGCACGCCGGTGCCGGTATCCGTCACGGAGAACTGGATGAAGCCCGGCTCGTCCGCGGTGGAGTAGGTCAGCTTGATTTCGCCCTTTGCGGTGTGTTTGCAGGCGTTGGTCAGCATGTTGATGAGAATCTGCTGCACGCGGCGCGGATCGGTCGTGACAGGGCAGGGGTGCTCGCTTTCGGGCACGAAGTAAAGCTTGACGCCGGGCTGTACGCGGTGTTCCACGCTCGAAAGCGCCGCCTCGCACATGTACTTGCACTCGCTCGGCTCGTAGACGATACGGTAGCTTCCGGCGTCCATTGCGGAGGTGTTGAGGATATCGTCGAGCAGCATCGTAAGCATCTTGGAATTGTTTACGATATGGCGGGCGAAGTCGTCCTTCTCCGTCTCGGTAAACGAGCCGTCGGGCAGCGAAAGCAGCTGCGAGAAGCCTACGATGGCATTCAGCGGCGTGCGCACCTCGTGGCTCATGTTCTGCACGAAGCGGGTCTTGGCCTCGTTGGCCAGGCGGACCTTTTCGTTAGCCAGTTTGAGCCGGCGGATGTGCAGCCACGAGAAGAGCAGCGCACCGCCCAGAATCACCACGGTCAGGAGGACAATAATGCGGCTGGCATGCTCTGCGCGGCGGGTTTCCTGTGCCACCTTGTCGGAAAGCTCCCGGTTGCCCAGGGTGGCGTCGAGTTCGGCCAGTTTGGAACGGTTGGATTTGGAAATCTCTCCTTCGTAATAAGCGGCGAGCCGTTTTTCGAGATCGAAGGCAAGGGTTTCAAAACCGTAATTCTCAGCGATGTTGGCAATATACTTGACCTCCCGCAGGCGCTGGGACATTCCATTGATATTGACCTGCGGCTTGTCGCCCGGGGCTGCGAAGATGATGGCATCAATATTCTTGAAGAGGAGTTTGGCCGTGCTGCTGACCTGATTCAGATATTTGTCTTTCAGGCAGAAGTCGCGCTTCTCGTTGTATGAGGCAATATCTTTGTCCAGAGCGGCCAGTTTCGCTTCCAGGTAGGTGCATCGCAGGGAATCGAGGTGCTGCTTGCAGCACTCCTTCGCTTTGGCGATGTTGATGCGCACAGAATCAGAGCCGATCGGATAGGTATCAGCCAGATCGCAGTAGAGACGGGTCGCCGACTGCCGCAGAATGGTGGGATCGGTGGTGGAGCGGTACATCTCGATGGCTGTCTCGATATACTGCTTGGCCGACACGAAGTCGTTCTGTGCCACATACATGCTGGCCAGATAGCGATAACCCATCCAGACTCCGTAAGGTTCATTGTTCTCCTGTGCCGAATGCTGCATCTCCTGGATCAGTTCCGTCACTTTGAGGAAGCGGTTCGAGTTGTAGAAGTAGTTCTGGACCAGGTCATACGCGTAATAATAGTACTGGGGATAGTCGAACTTGCGGGCGATGGTCTGGAGCTCTTTCATGGCTTTGAGTGTCAGTTCGTCGTCCAGCGGGTCGATATCGTCGGCCTCGATACCCCGCTGCTTGTTTCGGAGTTCGCGAATCTGATGTTTGAGCCTTTCTACGTAATAGAGTGTCTGGGCTTTGGTATCTCCCTTCTCCAGCGCTTTGTGGAGCAGTTTTTCGTTGGCATCCCGGAAATTGGGCGTACCCACCTGGAGTTCGACCTCCATAAAGCAGGCGTAGCACTCGTCGTCGAGATTGAAGGGGTTGTTCTGCGCTCCTGCCGTCAGGAATGAGAACAGCAGCAGGATTGAAATTAAGAATCGTTTGGCCATTGTCATGCGGTCAAAGTTAATAAATTATCACTGAATCGCTTCGCCCCGCAGGTAAACCTGCCGGATGAAGGGGGTATGGTGCAGATAGGGAATCTTGGTCAGGTTCCAGCCGGGCCGGGTGAGAATCAGGTCTGCCCGCTTTCCGCGGGTGATGGATCCCGTCTCGCGGCTGACCCCCATCGCATAGGCGCTGTTGAGCGTCACGGCGTTGAAGGCCTGGGCCGGAGTGAGGCGCATCCGGATGCATCCGAGCGCCATCACGAATCGCATGTCGCCCGAGGGGGAGGAGCCGGGATTGTAGTCCGAAGCCAGCGCCACGCCCAGTCCTTCGGCGATAAACTCCTTGGCGCGGCCGTAGGGGATACCCAGGAAGAACGACGATCCGGGCAGCATGGTGGGCATGGTCTCCGTGCCGCGCAGCGCCTCGATCTCTGCGGCTCCGGTACGTTCCAGGTGGTCCACCGAGAGGGCGTTGTAGCGGACGCCGACCTGTACGCCGCCGCTCTCCGCCAGTTCGTTGGCGTGAATCTTGGGGCGCAGTCCGGCCGCCTTTCCGGCTTCCAGAATCCGGGCGGTGTCGTCTACCGTGAAGAATCCTTCGTCGCAGAAAACGTCCACGAAATCAGCATATTGCGCAGCCTGCGGAATCATTTCGCAAACCGCCTGCACATAGGCTTCGCGGGAGTAGCCGCGGCCGACGGCGTGCGCACCCAGGAAGGTGGATTTGATCAGGGCCGGAGTAGCTTTCTTAATGCGGGCAATCACGCGCAGCATCTTCAGTTCGTCCTCCGGGTTGAGGCCGTAGCCGCTCTTGATTTCCAGCGCACCGGTTCCCTTGGCGGTCATCTCCCGCACGCGCTCCATGGCCTGGGCGAAGAGTTCGTCTTCGGAGGTTTCGTGAAGCCGGTCGGCGGAGTTGAGGATTCCGCCGCCCCGGGCCGCGATCTGTTCGTAGGAGAGTCCGTTGATCTTGTCCAGAAATTCGCCTTCGCGGCTGCCGGCATAGACGATATGGGTGTGGCTGTCGCAGAAAGCGGGCATCAGCATGCCGCCGGCGCAGTCGATGGTTTTGTCGGCCTCCGGCGCGGGACCCTGCCCGAAATCGGAAATCAGGCCGCACTCGGTCAGCAGCCAGGCGTTTTCCAGCGTGCCTACCTCGTTCATCGCGGCGCCCTGCTTGCGCAGAACGTCGGCCGGAAGAATGCCGGCAAGTGTACCTATATTCTTAAATAGCAGTCTCATAGCGACGGATAAATCCGGCAGCGCGGAGAATCAGCGGATGCATATACGTATCAACCTCTACGAAAGGAACTTCCTTCCGGAAATCAGCGTGCAGTTTTTCCAGCACCGGCGAACTCTTGGCCGGACGGCGGAACTCCAGGGCCTGCGCGGCGTTCATCAGCTCGATGGCGAGCACCGTCTCCACATTGTCCACGATCCGCACCAGTTTGGTGGCGGCGTTGGCGCCCATGCTCACGTGGTCTTCCTGACCGTTCGAAGAGGGGACCGAGTCGCAGGATGCCGGCCAGCAGAGCCCCTTGTTCTGGCTCACGATGGAAGCGGCGGTGTACTGCGGAATCATGAAGCCGCTGTTGAGTCCCGGCTTGGCAACCAGATACTTGGGCAGGTCGCGGTAGCCGTGGATCAGCAGGTAGGTGCGGCGCTCGGAGATGCTTGCCAGTTCGGAAAGCGCGATGGCCATCGAGTCCATCGGGATGGCAATCGGCTCGCCGTGGAAGTTGCCGGCGGAGATAACCATATCCTCGTCCGGGAAGACGTTGGGGTTGTCGGTGGCGGCATTGATCTCGTTCTCGATGACCGACTGTACGTAGCGCAGATTGTCTTTCACCGCGCCGTGCACCTGCGGGATGCAGCGGAAGCTGTAGGGATCCTGCACGTGCTCCTTGGGCCTGCGAATCAGCTCGCTGCCCTCCAGCGCCTTCAGGAACCGCTCGGCGGTGGCCATCTGGCCGGCGTGCGGACGGATGCGGTGGCTCTGCGGATAGAACGGCTCGATCCGGCCGTCGTAAGCGTCCAGCGACATGGCGCCGATCAGGTCGGCCCACTTCGAGAGGCGGCGTGCCTGGATCAGCGACCAGACGGCGTGCGCGCTCATAAACTGCGTGCCGTTGAGCAGTGCCAGACCCTCTTTGGACTGCAGGCGGATGGGTTCCCAACCCAGTTCTTTCCAGACTTCTGAAGCAGGGCGGACGGCGCCTTTGTAGCGCACATCGCCCATGCCGATGATGGGCAGGCTCAGGTGGGCCAGCGGAGCCAGGTCGCCCGAAGCGCCGAGCGAACCCTGCTGGTAGACCACCGGCAGAATGTCGTTGTTGAACATGTCGATCAGCCGCTGCACGGTTACCAGCTGTGCGCCGGAATGGCCGTACGAAAGGCTCTGTGCCTTAAGCAGAAGCATCAGCTTCACGATGGCGGGACGAACCTCTTCGCCGGTGCCGCATGCGTGCGACATCACCAGGTTGTGCTGCAGCTGTGAAAGATCTTCCTTGGGGATGGTCACGTTGTAGAGCGAACCGAATCCGGTGGTGATGCCATAGACCGGGCGGCCTATGTCGTCCATCTTGGAATCCAGATACTTGCGGCACTTTTCAATGGCGGCCACGGCCTCTTTCGACAGGGCGAGTCTTTCGCCTTTTTCAATGATTTCCTGCACTCTCTCCAGGGTGAGACGTGCGTGGGATATTTCGTGCATATACTATTTCTTTAAAACGTTTCTGATCAGGTTTTCGTCTGCGATATTCGGGAGGGTGACGCGGAGGCCCGGGGTGCGTTCCATCTCTCTGCGGATGGCCTCGATGGAGCCTTCGTTGCGGGCCCAGCTGCGGCGGTTGATGCCGTTGTTGACGTCCCAGAAGAGCATTTCGCGGATGTGGCGTGCGGAATCTTCGCTGCCGTCAATCACCATACCGAATCCGCCGTTGATCACTTCGCCCCAGCCTACGCCGCCGCCGTTGTGGATGGAAACCCAGGTGGCGCCGCGGAAACTGTCGCCGATCACGTTCTGGATGGCCATGTCGGCCGTGAACTGCGAACCGTCGTAGATGTTCGAGGTCTCGCGGAACGGCGAGTCGGTACCCGAAACGTCGTGGTGGTCGCGGCCCAGCACGATGGGTGCGGTGATTTCGCCCTTGCGGATGGCCTCGTTGAAGGCCAGTGCGATCTTCGTACGGCCCTGGCAGTCAGCATAGAGAATGCGGGCCTGCGAACCTACCACCAGGTGGTTGCGGCCGGCCTCTTCAATCCAGCGAACATTGTCGAGCATCTGTCCGCGGATTGAATCCGGCGCGTCGGCGGCCAGTTCGCGGAGCACCTTGACGGTGAGCGCGTCGGTTCTGGCAAGGTCGTCCGGGTTCTGGCTCATGCAGACCCAGCGGAACGGACCGAACCCGTAATCGAAGTAGAACGGGCCCATAATGTCCTGGACGTATGAAGGATAGCGGAAGCGGCCGTCGGGCAGCAGAATGTCTGCACCGGCGCGCGAACTCTCCAGCAGGAAGGCGTTGCCGTAATCAAAGAAGTACATTCCCTGCGCGGTGAGGCGATTGATGGCGGCCACCTGACGGCGGAGCGACGCCTGCACGGCCTCTTTGAAGCGCTCGGGTTCGTCGGCCATCATCTGCTTGGATTCCTCCAGCGAATAGCCTACCGGGTAATAACCGCCCGCCCACGGATTGTGGAGCGAAGTCTGGTCGGAACCCAGGTCCACGTGCATCTGCTCGTCGGCCAGACGTTCCCAGAGGTCCACCACGTTGCCCACATAGGCCAGCGAGACGACCTCCTTGGCAGCCACGGCCTTGCGGATGCGCGGGATCAGTTCGTCCAGGTCGCGGTGGAGTTCGTCCACCCAGCCCTGTTCGTAACGCTTCTCGGCAGCCTTGGGGTTGATTTCCGCGGTGACGCTCACCACGCCGGCGATATTGCCGGCCTTGGGCTGTGCGCCCGACATGCCGCCGAGGCCTGCGGTCACGAAGAGCACGCCGCCCCGGTCATCACCGCTCAGGCCGCGTTTGCGGAGCTGCATGCGTGCGGCGTTCATCACCGTGATGGTGGTGCCGTGCACGATGCCCTGCGGGCCGATATACATATAGGAGCCGGCGGTCATCTGACCGTACTGGCTGACGCCCAGTGCGTTGAACTTCTCCCAGTGGTCCGGTTTCGAATAGTTCGGAATCACCATACCGTTGGTCACCACCACGCGCGGCGCATCTTTGTGCGACGGGAAAAGGCCCATCGGCGTGCCGGAGAACATGGCCAGCGTCTGCTCTTCCGTCATCGTGGCCAGGTACTGCATGGTGAGCAGGTACTGCGCCCAGTTCTGGAAGACGGCGCCGTTGCCGCCGTAGGTGATGAGTTCGTGGGGATGCTGCGCCACACGCGGGTCCAGGTTGTTCTGGATCATGGCCATAATGGCTGCGGCCTGGGCACACTTGGCGGGATATTCGTTGATGGGACGGGCGTACATCTCGTAGGTCGGACGGAACCGGTACATGTAGATGCGGCCGTAGGTCTCGAGTTCCTGTGCGAACTCCGGCGCCAGTGCGGCGTGGTGTTTCTGCGGGAAGTAACGCAGCGCGTTCTTCAGGGCGAGCACCTTTTCTTCAGGGGTGAGAATCTCCTTGCGGCGCGGCGCATGGTTCACCGCCGGGTCGTAGGGCCGTGCCTCCGGCAGAATGTCCGGAATGCCGGCCAGGATGGCTTCTTGGAATTTATTCATGGTGAATGATGTTTGATTACGACTAGGCGTCGATGTGGCCGTTCACAGCTTCGAGCACTTCGCCCTGCAGGACGGCAGCCTCGCGGACAATCTCTGCGGCGCGCTCGATCAGCGGCAGGGCAGGGGTCTTGTCTTTCAGACCGGAAGCGTTGATGCGGACGTTGAGTTCGGCGCCGCGGATACCTGCAACCGCAGCCAGTGCAGCCACGCCGGCATCCGATGCGGAAGCGGGGTTGCCCTTCACGGCCATCTCTTTGGCCAGCGGAAGTGCCTTCAGGCAGGCTTCCATGGTGCGGAGCGGAACCGATGCGGCGTAGAGCGTTGCCTCTTCAAGCGCAGCGGCGCGGGCAGCCTTCTCCTCTTCCGTATTCTTCGGCATCGAGAAGCAGTCCATGATGCGGTCGAATGCGGCGGTGTCTTCGTCCACCAGGTCCAGCAGTTCGCGCATCAGCGCCTGGCCTTTCTCGGCGACGTCGGAGAACTCTTCCCAACGGTCGTCCCAGCCGCGTTTGTGGCTCGACAGGTTGGCGACCATCGTGGCCAGTGCGGCAGCGAGCGCACCCATGTATGCGGAGATGGATCCGCCGCCCGGAGCGGGCGATTCGGAAGCGGTCTCCTTGGCAAAACCCTCTGCGGTCATCCGGATCAGGCGGTGCTTGCGCGCCTCCTCGGTCTCGTCCTGCATCAGGTATTCGATAATCTTCTCTTTGGGATTGAACGGCTTGAGGTCGTCGAGCGACATCGACTTCACGGCAATCTTCAGGATCTCCTCTTCGTCGATACCGAGCGAACGCTGCTGGCGGGCCAGGTAGAAACGGCCGGCTTCCATCAGCACCTTCTTGGGAACGAGGCCCACAATCTCGGCGCCCGTCACCTTAAGGCCGCGGGCAGCTGCTGCGCGGCAGACCTCTTCGTAAGCCACGTGGAGCGGCGTAGCCTCGATATCGGTGATGTTCATTGATACCTGGGCAATACCATATTCATCAATGTACCAACCGATTGCCTTGCATCCCTTGAGCGTGCCGGGGATCCAGATCTGTTCGCCGTTCTCATCTTTCAGCAGCTTGCCGGTGAGCGAGCCGCCTTCGCGGGCCTTGCGGCCCTTTTCGCGGACGTCGAATGCGACAGCCATCGCACGGCGGGTGGAGGTGGTGTTGAGGTTGTAGTTCACGGCCACCAGGAAGTTGCGTGCACCTACGTTGGTAGCGCCGCTGCGGGCAGCGACCTCATTCCAGCTTTCCGGCGAGAAGTCCGGACGGCGTTCGGGATCGGCAACCTTTTCGGGCAGCGCCTCGTATTCGCCGGCGCGGCAGACAGCCAGGTTCTTGCGCTCGGGCTTGAAGGCAGCGGCCTCGTAGCAGTAGCAGGGGATACCCAGTTCAACAAAAAGGCGCTTCGCAAGCTCTCTGGCCAATGAAGCGCACTCTTCGAGCGTAATGCCCGACACAGGAATCAGCGGAAGCACGTCGGTGGCTCCCGAACGGGGATGGGCGCCGTGATGCACGCGCATGTCAATCAGTTCCTGGGCCTTTGCAGCGCCGCGGAAAGCTGCCTCGCAGACATCTTCCGGCGATCCTACAAAGGTTACGACGGTACGGTTGGTGGCCTCGCCGGGATCGACATCAAGCACTTTGACGCCTTTTACGGTGGCGATAGCGGCGACAATCTTGTCAATCACCGCGCGGTCACGTCCCTCGCTATAATTGGGGACACATTCGATCAGTTGTTTCATATGCGTTTTGTTTCGTTTGTAATCGTTTTTAAACGTTTAACAACGTTTATTGCAATCGGTAAAGATACGCATTATTTTTAGATTTTCGGGCCCGTTTCTTTGAAATGTTTAACTTTGTAGACAAGAAAACCGAAAGACCGCTATGACCAAGATGAAAACCACCTACGTGGGCAACCTCCACTGCGAGGCCGTCCACCTCGATTCGGGCGCAAAGATCATGACCTCCGCGCCCAAGGACAACAACGGCGAAGGCGACTGCTTCTCGCCCACCGATCTCTTTGCTACCTCGCTGGGTTGCTGCATGTTAACCATCATGGGGATTGCTGCCCGGACGCATGGTTTCAGCATCGACGGAACAACGATTACCACGGAAAAAGTGATGGCTGCGAACCCCCGCCGCGTAGCGGAGCTTCACCTCGAAATCAACTTCCCCGAAGGCAATAATTACACGGACAGAGAGAAGACCATCATCGAGAATGCGGCCAAGACCTGCCCGGTCGGAAACAGTCTGCATCCCGACATCAAGGAGACCATATCCTTCAACTATTGATCAACTATTTCTTGTTCAGTAACTCGCGCCGATTTCTACCCACATACGTGAAGTAGAGTGCCAGGTCAATTGCCACAAGCGTAGCATTGAACACGTACAGCCAGGTCACGATGTCCGGGTTGTGCAGCAGTTTGTGGACAATGCCGAAGATATAGCCCAGGATAATCAGTCCCATGAAGATAGGGCTTTTCCCGATCACGACTTTGGTGCGCAGCGACTTGGCAATCGAGATAGGCCAGCTGACCGCGAAACACAGGAGGAAGAGGACCTCCCAGATGCTGAAGGTATTCATGTTTTAATGTGTTGCAAATAACTTCCAGAGCGGAGCCAGATGCATCGCCTGGATAATCTGGCCGCTGCGAAGAAGCTCCTGAACTTCGTCACGGGTAAAAAGGTCCACGCGGATATCTTCCGTGGCCTCTGTATGCTGTTCGGAAAGGCGCTCGACGCCGGTGGCCAGGAATGTATAGCTGAGGTTGCTCTGGTTGGTGGGATTAGGGGCCACCGTCATGAAGAGTTCCCATGAGCCGCCGCCGTAGCCGCTCTCTTCGCTAAGCTCGCGCTGAGCGGCCTGCAGGGGTGTTTCGCCCGGGTCTATCACGCCGGCAATCAGCTCGAAATGGGTCTCACCCAGGGCATGCCGGTACTGGTCTTCCATCACAAACTTACCCTCTTTTGTGATGGCGATCACGTTGACCCAATTTGGGAAATCCAGAATGAACCACTCCGGAACGATCGCGCCCGAGGGAAGCTGCACCCGTTCCTGCCGCAGCCGCATCCACACCCCCTTATCCAGCAGCCTTTCGCTGCTCAGCACCTTCCACTTTCGGTTTTCAAGCTTAGGAATCATGCTATTTCAGTATTTGGGCGGTGTGGTTCTTGGTATCCACTTTGTCAATGATATCGGTGCAGACGAGCGCCTCGTCAAAGATGAAAGTCTTACGCAGGGTGCCCATGGAAGGTTTCCCGTAAAGCTTCTTTTCTCCCCAGGCCCCAAGTGCTTCGAGCAGGGTGTGATCCGGGTCGGAAAGAAGCGGGAAGGGGAGTTCGTATTTGGCAGCGAACTTTACGTGCGATGCTACACTGTCTTTGCTGATACCCAGTACGTTATAGCCAAGGGCCATGAATCGTTGGTAATTGTCCCTTAGGTCGCAGGCTTCCGCCGTACATCCGGGAGTACTGTCTTTGGGATACGCATACAGCACGGTCTTCTTTCCGCGTAGCGCCTCTGCCGTCCAAACCTTTCCGTTCTGATCTTCCGCCGAAAACTCCGGCATTCTGTCACCGATTTTCATAATCTCTGAATATTTTCCCAAAGATAACACTTTTCAGGTAAAAAGGTGGCGGGATCGGAGCCCCGCCGCTGCCAGCGGCGTTGCCGGCGGATTGTAAGTGAGACTGGTGTCCCATTTTCGGGACACCAGTCTCACTTGGGGAGATTTTGGACCTATGGGAGAGGGAAGTTCCGGCCGGAGGCCGCAGGGGCGCGGGGGCAGGGCCCCCGTTGATATGGGTGCCCGGGGCAGCTCCAAAACAAAGACGAGGCTGCGGCTGCAGTCTCGTCTGTTTTGGAGGTGCCTAGCGGAATTGAACCGCTCTAACTGGTTTTGCAGACCAGTGCCTAACCTCCCGGCCCAAGCACCATTTTCCAGTGCAAAGGTAAAAACATTTTCTGAAATGCCAAAATATTCACATTCATCCCACTTATATAAATAAGTGCTATATTTGCAGGATAAAGCAAGAAACAATCTACAATCACTCATCATGAACAATATCCTTTCTGACCGTTTGAACAAGCTCTCGCCGTCCGCAACGCTGGCCATGTCGCAGCGCAGCAGTGAACTCAAGGCGCAGGGCGTGGATGTCATCAACCTCTCCGTAGGTGAACCGGATTTCAATACCCCTGACCACATCAAGGATGCTGCCAAGAAAGCAATCGACGAAAACTGGACCCGCTACTCTCCCGTCCCGGGTTATCCCGATCTGAAGAAGGCCATCAGCGACAAGCTGAAACGCGAAAACAACCTGGACTACAGCACCGACGAGATCCTCACCTCCAACGGTGCAAAGCAGTGCGTCTGCAACGCCGTCCTGGCACTGGTCAACCCCGGCGACGAGGTCATTATCCCGGCACCGTACTGGGTGAGCTATCCGCAGATGGTCAAGCTCGCGGAAGGTACGCCGGTCTTCGTTGAGGCCAAGATTGAAGCGGACTTCAAGATCACGCCGGCCCAGCTGGAGTCGGTCATCACCCCCAAGACCAAGATGATTATTCTCTGCTCGCCGAGCAACCCGACCGGTTCGGTCTATTCCGCCAGGGAACTCGAGGCTCTGGCAGAGGTTATCAAGAAGCACGACAACCTCTACGTCCTTGCAGACGAAATCTACGAACACATCAACTACATAGGCAAGCACGCCTCCATCGCTGCCGTCGAAGGCATGCGCGAACGCACCATCATCATCAACGGTGTTTCCAAGGCATACGCGATGACCGGCTGGCGTATCGGTTTCATGGCCGCTCCGCTCTGGATCATCAAGGGCTGCAACAAGCTGCAGGGCCAGTACACCAGCGGTCCCTGCTCCGTCAGCCAGAAAGCCGCAACGCTGGCCTGGAACGCCGATCAGAGCTGCGTGGAAGAGATGCGCAAGGCATTCCAGCGCCGCCGCGACCTGATTGTCCGCCTGGCCAAAGAGATTCCGGGATTCGAGGTCAACGTGCCGGAAGGCGCCTTCTACCTCTTCCCCAAGTGCTCCTCATACTTCGGCAAGAAAGCCGGCGACCGCGTGATCAACACCTCCAGCGACCTGGCCATGTATCTGCTTGAAGAGGGACACGTTGCCATGGTGGGCGGCGACGCATTCGGTTCGCCCGAGTGCATCCGCATGTCCTATGCAACCTCCGACGAGAACATCGTGGAGGCGATCGCGCGCATCAAGAAGGCGCTTGCCAAACTCAAATAACGAACGCGCATGAAACTCAGGAATATTGCCATCCTTCTGCTGGCCGGCCTGACCGTGCTGACCGGTTGCAGGGGCAACAAGAAAGAGGTTTTCGACAACATCCCCATCATCGAGAAGGCGCTCAGCGACACCTCCTCGGTCTTCTATGCGGGATTCGCGGATTATCCGACCGACCTGAAGGACCTGCCGATCGGCGTGTTCGACAGCGGAACCGGCGGACTGACCGTGCTGGAGAAAATCCTCTCGCTCGACGCGTTCCAGAATATCACCGGCGAACAGGGCCGTGACGGCATTTTGGACTTTGCGGGCGAGCATTTCCTCTACCTGGCAGACCAGGCCAACATGCCCTACGGCGTCTATGATGCCTGCGGCAAAGCGGATTACCTCCGCGAACTGGTCATCAAGGATGCACTCTTCCTGATGGGGGACAAGTTCTACGAGAACCCCTTCCAGTTCCCTGCGCTCGGTAAAAAGCCGCGCGTCAAGATCATGGTGGTGGCCTGCAACACGGCGACCGCCTACGGCCTGAAGTACGTCCAGTCCATGCTCGCGCAGAGCGGGACCGGCGTCAAGGTGATCGGCGTGATCAACGCCGGCGTCAAGGCCACGCTCGACCGGTTCGAAGATGAGACGGGGCCCTACGCGATCGGCGTTCTCGCCACGCAGGGCACCATCTCCTCGGGCGCATACGAGCGCACTATCCGCGAAATGGCTGCCGAACGCGGTCTCCAGCAGGAGATTGTGGTGGTCAACCAGGCCAGCTACGGATTCGCAGAGTCGGTGGACAGCGAGCCGGATTACGTCAACGCCTACCTGAGGGCGCCCCGCGCAACGTACCGCGGCCCGCGTTTCGGTACGGGCGATGCCGACATCAAGAAGGAACTCCTGCCGGTTTACAACTTCGACATGAGCGCCGGCCGCGTGCTGACCTCCGTGGGCGAAGACGGCCAATACACGGATTTCCAGTTGAACAGCGCCGTCAATTATGCGCGCTTCAGCATGGTTTCGCTCGTCGAGCGGCACCGCCGGAGCGGCAGCACAGTGCCGTTGAAGGCCGTAATCCTGGGCTGCACGCACTATCCATTCCTGCTTGAAACATTGCAGCAGGTCATCAAGGAGCTGCGCGACTACACGGTGGACGGACGCCACATCTACCGCCATCTGATTGCGGACGATCTCTCGTTTATCGACCCGGCTGCCTACACGGCCGTCGAGTGCTACCGCACGCTGCGCAAGGACAATAACCTGGCTTTCCGTATCACGGAAATGGAGGTTTTGCCCTTCATCTCCGTGCCGAACGGCGACCTGGATGCGAAGTTCCTGACCGAGGACGGAAACCTCAAGTATGAATATAAGTACGGCCGCGAGGTCGGTACGGAGGAAATCACCACCAAACAGGTGCCCTTCTCCAAGTCCAATATCGACGAGACCAATCTCAAGCGGGTTGAAAAGCTCCTGCCGTACTCCTATTCGCTCATCTATCCCACGATGCATTAATGTTTTGCGAGACCATAGCACCGGAAGCGATTGAACCCTTGGAGTTGATCTCCTTTCCGGGGCCCATCGTAGTCATATCGGAAGAGGGACCGGCGCTGGATGCGGCGGTCGCGCACCTGAAAGAGCAGCGGGTGATCGGGTTCGACACCGAGACGCGCCCTGTCTTCCAGCCGCACGTTCCGCGGAACCACACGGCACTGCTGCAGCTTGCCAGCGAGACGCGCGCCTATCTCTTCCGGCTTCATTCCCTGGGACTTCCGCAGTCTGTGGCGGATATTCTGGGCGATCCCTATATCACCAAGGTGGGGGCGGCGGTGCTCGACGACATCTACGGGCTCTGCCACTACCGTACGGTCCATCCGCAGCGCTTCATCGACCTGCAGAACTTCGCCTACCGCTATGGCGTGCGCGAAAAGAGCATCCGGAAAATGACTGCGATCGTGCTGGGACGCAAGGTCTCCAAGGCGCAGCAGTGCTCCAACTGGGAGGCCGATCCGCTCAGCGAGGCGCAGCAGCTCTACGCCGCAACAGATGCCTGGATCTGCGTCCAGCTCTACCGCAAGCTGCTGGGCTCTCCCTTCGTAAAACTCGAACACCTGCCGGGCGATCCGGTATTCTAAAGATATGGCTGCCAAGATCATCCTCAAGAAGAACCGTGACGAGTCGCTCCGCCGTTTCCATCCCTGGGTATTCTCCGGGGCCGTGGCGCGGATAGAGGGGAGCGAACCGGCTGAGGGTGACGTGGTCAGCGTCTATTCCGCGGCTGGCGAATGCCTGGGCTGCGGACACTATCAGGTGGGTTCCATCACCGTGCGCATGCTGGCGTTCGGCACGCCGGCGCTGCTGCCCGATTTCTGGGAAGAACGGCTGCACGCTGCCCTGGAGGCGCGGAAGGCCTTCGGGCTGTACGGCGCAAGCATGACCAACTGCTACCGCCTGGTGCACGGCGAAGGCGACGGCCTGCCCGGCCTGATCATCGATTATTACGCTGGCGTCTGCGTGTTGCAGGCCCACTCTGCCGGCATGTTCCGCTCGCGCGAACGGATTGCCGCAGCCCTGCAGAAAGTTTACGGCGGCCAGCTGCTGGCCATTTACGATAAAAGCGCTGCTACAGCGCCCTTCAAAGCGGGTTTGGAACTGGCCGACGGCTACCTCTGGCGCGCTCCTGCGCTGGAGTCCGGCGCCGCTGCCATGCCCGGCTTCGTGCTGGAAAACGGTCACAAATTCCACGTGGACTGGGAGAACGGCCAGAAGACCGGTTTCTTTCTGGACCAGCGGGAAAACCGCGCGCTGGTGGAGCGATACGCCCGCGGACGCAAGGTGCTGAACCTCTTCTGCTACACGGGCGGTTTCTCAATCTATGCCCTCTCCGGCGGGGCGCTCAGCGTTGATTCCGTGGACAGTTCGGCCCGCGCCATCGAGATGACGGACCGCAACGTGGCGCTGTTCGCTGCCGATGCTCCGCATACTTCGCACTGCTGCGATGCGCTGGATTTCCTGCACGAGACGCCGGAGGGAAAGTATGATCTGATGATTGTGGATCCGCCGGCATTCGCCAAGCACCGCGGGGCCATTCTCAATGCGCTCAGGGCTTACCGCCGGCTCAACGCCGATGCCATTGCCAAGGTGGCGCCGGGCGGATTCGTCTTTACATTCAGCTGCTCGCAGGCGGTTGACAAACAGGCCTTTACGCTGGCAGTTTTCTCCGCTGCAGCAGAGACCGGACGCCGCGTGCGCATTCTGGCACGACTCGGTCAGCCGGCCGACCACGCCATCAATATCTATCACCCGGAAGGCGAATACCTGAAGGGACTCCTGCTTTATGTTGAATAATCCGTTCTGCTATGTTCCCTCGGAGGAGATAGCGGCGGCGGCCCGTGCCCTTGCGGCGCGGATTGACGCTTCGCCTGAACTGCACGCACTCTTTGAAGAGGGCAAGATGCTGGGCGTCTTGCAGATAGAGCGGCCGGACGGTAGCCGGGATTTCCTCTATGCCTTCTCCGGACGGGCAGGGGATCGGAGTTGTGTAGAGGGGTTCGTACCGCCTATTTACGACTACGACCCGGCGGCCATCGTCGCCTCTTCGCCCGAGGAGTCGCAGCGGCTGCAGCGCTGGCTGTTCGAGCAGTATCGGGTACGCAATGGAAAAGGGGAGATGCGGTCCATCTACGAGATCTTTGCGGAGCGCGGTCTGGTGCCGCCCGGAGGAACCGGCGAATGCGCTGCGCCAAAGCTGCTTCAGTATGCGTTTATAAACGGTTATAAACCCTTAGCCATCGGCGAATTCTGGTACGGCAGGCCGCCGCTGAAGGAGGTCCGCCGGCCGGGATGCTTCTATCCCGCCTGCACCGGCAAGTGCGGCCCGCTGCTGGGATACATGTTGCAAGGCGTTGATGTAGAGCCCAATCCGCTCGAGAGTGACGCGCTCTGGCAGCTGGACCGCCCCGTGATCCGCTACGAAGACGAGTCGCTGGTCGTCGTGGAAAAACCCGCCGGCATGCTGGCCGTGCCGGGACGCACTGCGCGCGGTTCGCTGGTCAGCTGGCTGGAGCAGACCTGCGGCTGCTCGATCTATCCCTGCCACCGGCTCGACATGGATACCTCCGGACTGATGGTTTATGCCAAGGATGTTCCAGCGCAAAGTGCCCTGCAGCAACAGTTTGAGAACCGTCAGGTCTCCAAGGCCTACCTGGCGCGCCTGGTTCCCGGCCGCCCGCTGGAACCGGCCGCCGGCACCATCTCCCTGCCGCTGATGCCGGATTACTACGACCGCCCGCGACAGATGGCGGATCCGCTTCACGGAAAACCCTCCGTGACGGGCTATGAACTGCTGCGTGAAGATCCGGACGGCACCGCGCTCGTGCGGCTGATTCCCCACACCGGGCGGACGCACCAGCTGCGCGTCCACTGTGCGCACGTCTCCGGACTGGGCCGGCCTATCGCGGGCGACCGCCTCTACGGCGGAATAAAAGCCGGTGCGGATCTCTCCGGCCGGCTTATGTTGCATGCGGCGTATCTCTCTTTCCGTCATCCCGTTAGCGCCGCGCGGATGACCTTCCGTTCGGAACCTGTGTTATAGTTCTTCGAACTGGACGTCGTGACGGGGTTCGTGCGTGGTCTCCGTGACCGGACAGCGCTCGCGAATATAGTTCACCACTTCCTGCAGCCCGTCAGCAAATTTGTCAAAGTCTTCTTTATAGAGGAAAATCTTGTGCTTGTCGTAGACGTAGCGGCCATCATGCTCAATACGGCGCTTGCTCTCGGTAATCGTCAGATAGTAATCGTTGCCCTTGGTTGCCTTGACGTCAAAGAAATAAGTTCTCTTTCCTGCTCTTACCGGTTTGGAATAAACATCGTCCCCTCCGTGCTCGTTCTGAGCGTTGTTGTCGTAATCTTCAAAATACATTTCACTCAACTTTTTTTAATTTTCCATTACAAAGATAAATTTTTATTCGGATACAAAGGTTATCTTTGCAAAAGATTTATAAAAATTGATATGCTGAACCGTCGTTTGATTCGGATCAAGGTCTTCAAGGCGCTTTTCGCCTTCGAGAATTCCGGCTCGGAATCTCCCGCCACCGCTGCGGACATGCTCTCCCGCTCGTGCGAGAAGACCCTCGAACTCTATTGTTTTCTGCTCAATATCTCCGGATCGCTGGTCGCCCTGGCCCGGGAAAAGATAGACGCAGGCCTTCACAAATTCCATCCGACCGAAGAAGAGGCCAATCCGAACTACCGTTTCGTGAACAACCGCCTCTCCAAACTGATTGACGACGATCCCGAGTTCGGCCGTTTCTGCCAGAAACACAAACTCTCCTGGCACGAATACGACGTTTTCGTGAAGAAGCTTTTCGCCTCCGTCACCGCATCCGATTATTATAAGGAATATATGACCGCCGCAGAGGACTCCTTCGAGGCGGACTGCAGGCTCTTTGCCCGCATCTTCGAAGAGGAGTTCGAAGACAACGAACTGCTGGACTCCATCTTCGAGGACATCTCCCTTAAACGCCCCTGGAAAGAGGGGTTGGACGACTGGTCGGACGAACTGGCCTTCGTGCTGAACGTGATCATCTCCGACCTGCCGACGATCGCGCACCGCAAGGCGCTGGTGCCCCAGAAGGTCTTCAAGAACGAAGACGACAGCCTCTTTGCACAGACGCTCCTGCAGGAATCCATCGCCGGCTATGCCGAATACAGCGCACTGATCTCCGATAACCTTTCCAACTGGGATCCGGACCGGCTGGTCTCCACCGATATCGCCCTGATCGTGATGGGCCTGGCGGAGGCCGTCTCGTTCCCCACCATCCCGGTCAAGGTGACCATCAACGAATACGTGGAAATCGCCAAATATTACAGCACGCCAAACAGCCGCATCTTCGTGAACGGCATGCTTGACAAACTTATCCGCGCAAAGGTCGAAACGGGCGAGATTGTGAAGGTGGACCGTGGCCTGCGGGAGTCGTAAGTTTCCGTAAATAAACGTTTAGATTACGAATAATAACCAAATAATCAGTAAATTATGAACTTTTTAACACTCTTCCTCCAGGAAGCAGCCGGTGCTGCAGCCGCACAGCCCAAAGGCGGCGGACTCTCCTTTATCCTGATGCTCGTTCTCATCTTCGTGGTGATGTGGTTCTTTATGATCCGTCCCCAGCAGAAGAAGCAGAAAGAGATGAACAAATTCCGCGACAGCCTCAAGAAGGGCGACAAGGTCGTCACCGTGGGCGGTATCTACGGTACCATCAACGAGGTCAAAGGTACCCGTGTCACGCTGGATATCGACAAGAACGTCACCATTACGGTAGACAAGGCTTCGCTCGTGAAGGATTATTCCGACGCGCAGCAGAACGCATAAATGACCGGACAGCCGCATAATCGCTCCGGCCGCAGGCTTACGAGGGGGAACATCATTCTGTTGGTGCTCTCCTTCCTGCTTGCTTTCGTGACCTGGCTGGCCCACAACCTGACGCAGGACTATATGGTTTACCTGCAGTACCGCGTCCGGGTAACCACCAACCTCGAAGGATACGCTCCGCAGGCGGTATCGGAAGAGGAGCTGGTGCTGGGCGGTCAGGCAGCCGGATTCTATATTCTGGGCAAACGAGACGGCCGCGGCAAGGAGTTGGAAATCAGGGCCGACGCCCGCTATTTTGAGGCGGATCCCGCGCGTCCGAACACCTTCCTGCTGGACCTCTCCAAGTTCCGCGACCAGCTGGACGACGCCGTGGGCTCTTCGTTCGATGTGAATTACATCCCGACCACTCCGCTCTCGTTCGAGTTTGCGCCGCAATCCTACAAAAAGGTGCCGGTGGTCTCGCGCATCTCCGTGGCCTGCAAGCCGCAGTATATGGAGACCTCAGAGCTGGAACTGACGCCCGATTCGGTGCTGGTATATGGCAATACGGCTGAATTGGAGGCCGTTACGGCAGTCACCACGCAGTCCAAAACCCTTTCGCGCGTAGACAAATCCCTGCGGGGATACGTCCAGATCGAGTCAGTGCGCGGCCTGCGGATCGAACCCGCCCAGGTGGCCTACTCCGTGCCGGTGGCCCGCTACGTGGAGCAGCGCTTCACGGTGAACCTCGCCACGGCCAACGTGCCCTCTGACAAGCAGTTGATCCTGCTGCCCTCGAAACTGGAGGTGACCTGCCGGACGCCCTTCGGCGCCGAGATCGCCCCGCTGCGTGCAAACGGCGCTTTCGTGGTGGATTACAATGACTTCCTGGGTTCCCGGAGCGCGCTGGTCGCACCCCGGCCGGATGAGTCGGTGGCCGCTTCGCTCTTCTCTTATACCTGCGAACCGAGGTTCGTGGAGTGCATTCTCTCCGAAAAGGCCGAGTGATGAAGGTCCTGCTCTGCACCGGCGGCATTGGCAGCGGCAAGTCGTTTGTCGTGCACATCCTTCAGACGATGGGCTGCCCGGCTTATGACTGCGATGAGCGCGCCAAGGCGCTTTATGACGAAGACCCTATGCTGCTGCACGATGTCGTGGCGCTGACGGGCAGGGAGGTGCTGACGGAGAAGGGACGGCTGGACCGCAGGAAACTGGCCGCACGGCTATTTGCTGAACCGGCCCTGCGCAGGAAGGTTGAAGCGCTTGTCCACCCGGCCGTAATCCGCGATTTCACGGCGTGGCGCGACGCACAGACGACGCCGTTCGTTCTGATGGAATCCGCTATCCTGCTGGAGCATCCGCAATACCGCCCGCTCTACGACAAAGTGCTGGTGGTCAGCGCCCCGGAAGAGGTGCGTATCGAACGCGTCATGGCGCGCGACGGGGTTACCCGCGAAGCGGTCCTGCAACGTATGAAGGCCCAGTGGAGCGAGCAGCAACGACGCGATGCAGCTGATTATATAATAGAAAACGACGGAGAGCAGCCCTTGCTCCCGCAAATTGATAAGTTATGGAAAAGACTGACTTAAAGAAAATTGTCTCCGTTTCGGGAGAGCACGGACTCTTCCGCTACCTGGCGCATGGTAAAGCCGGGATGATTGTAGAGGCGCTGGAGAACGGCAAACGCACTACGCTGGGTGCGCACGCCCGCGTTTCCGCCCTGGGCGATATCTCTATCTTCACCATGGATGCCGAACTTCCGCTCAAGGAGGTTTTCCGCAAAATGGCGGCAGAACTTGCCGGCGGCGAGGCTCCTTCGCAGAAATCAAACCCCGATGCCATCCGCACCTTCTTTGACAAGGTGGTTCCGGACTACAACGGCGACCGCTTCTATGTGTCGCACATGAAGAAGGTCCTCGAGTGGTACAACTGCCTGCGGCAGTACGCTTCGCTGGATTTCGAAGACGACGAGGAAGAAAAAGCTGAGTAAGCGTAATTAAACGTTTAAAGACGGCTCCGGCGATGCCCAAAGTTCAACTGATAACCATGGGCTGCTCGAAGAACCGGGTGGACTCCGAGCACCTGCTGCGGCAGATAGCCGCGGCGGGGTGGGGGATTTCCCCGGAAGGAGAGCCCCTGGAGGCGGCCGGCGTCGACACCGTCCTGATCAACACCTGCGGCTTTATAGGCGACGCCAAGGAGGAATCCATCGGGATGATTCTCCAGGCGGGCCGCGCCAAGCGTGAGGGGCTGATCCGCCGCATCTTCGTATTCGGCTGCCTCTCCCAGCGCTACGCGGCCGAGTTGCCCGGCCTCCTGCCGGAGGTCGACGGCTTCTTCGGCGCCGCCGACCACGCCGCGATTCTCGCGGCCCTCGGCCTCCCGCTCCGCCCCGAACTCGCCGCCCGCCGCCACCTCACAACCCCCTCGCACTACGCCTATCTCAAGATTGCAGAAGGGTGCGACCGGCGCTGCTCCTACTGCGCCATCCCGCTCATCCGCGGCCCGCACGTTTCGGTGCCCATGGAGCAACTCGTGGACGAGGCGCAAGCCCTGGCCGCTACCGGCGTCAAGGAGCTGATAGTCATTGCACAAGACACCACCTGGTACGGTCTGGACCTCTACGGCAGGCGCCAGCTGGCTCCGCTGCTGGAAAAGCTCGCCGCCGTCAGGGGCATCGAATGGATCAGGCTGCACTACTCCTATCCGGACGGATTCCCGGAGGAGGTGCTGGACCTGATGGCCTCCGAGCCCAAACTCTGCAAATACCTGGACATTCCGCTCCAGCATATCGCCGATCCGGTACTCGCCGCCATGCGTCGCAGCATTGACGGCCGGCAGACCCGCGCGCTAATTGAGCGGATCCGCAAGAGGGTTCCCGGCGTCGTGCTGCGCACCACCCTGATGGTGGGCCACCCCGGCGAAGACGAAGCCGCCTTCGCGGAACTGCTGGATTTCGTACGTGAAGCCCGCTTCGAGCGCATGGGCGCTTTCCAGTATTCGGAAGAGGAGGGGACCTGGGGCGCCAAACACCTCAAAGACAGTATCCCCGCCGAGGTCAAACAGGAGCGCTACGACCGCCTGATGGAGGCCCAGAGCGGCATCTCCGCCGCCTTCAACACTGCCCGGATCGGCACCACCGCCCGCGTGCTCTTCGACAGCGTGCAGGACGGCGTTCTGGTGGGCCGTTCCCAGTGGGAATCCCCCGAAGTGGACGGCGAAATTCTGGTCAGTGAAGCGGCTTTCCACCACAAAGGGTTGCAATCCTCACAAATTATCGGTACATTCGCAGAATGTAAGATTACGGCCGCCGGCGAGTACGACCTGCTCGGCGAGCCGTTATAAACCCAAGATTATGAAACTTCTCGACGGAAAAGTTGCCCTCATTACCGGTGCCGCCCGCGGAATCGGCAAGAGCATCGCGCTCGCCATGGCGGCCCAGGGGGCTGATATCGCATTCACGGATTTGGCCATCGACGAAACGGCAGAAGCTACGCGCAAAGAGATTGAAGCTCTTGGCGTTCAGGCGCTTGCCATCGCGTCAAACGCCGCTGACTTCGAGCAGGCGCACAACGCCGTAGACCAGGTGATCGCCCGGCTGGGCCGCGTGGACATCCTGGTCAACAACGCCGGCATCACCCGCGACGGCCTGTTGGTCCGCATGACCGAGGCACAGTGGGATTCCGTGCTGACGGTCAACCTCAAGAGCGCCTTCAACTTCATCCACGCCGTCACGCCGGGCATGATGAAGCAGCGCAGCGGTTCCATCATCAACATCAGCAGCGTGGTGGGCGTCCACGGCAACGGCGGACAGTGCAACTACGCCGCTTCCAAGGCCGGCATGATCGGTCTGGCCAAGAGTATCGGCAAGGAGCTCGGCCCGCGCGGCGTGCGCGCCAACGTGGTGGCTCCGGGCTTTATCCTGACGGAAATGACGGCCCAGATGCCGCCCGAGACCCTGAAAGCCTGGGAGGCAGGCATCCCCATGCGCCGCGGCGGCACCCCGGAAGAGGTGGCCAAGGTCTGCGTCTTCCTCGCCTCCGATCTCGCATCGTATGTCTCGGGAGAGGTGATTCAAGTTGACGGCGGAATGGCGATGTAACCTCAGAAGAATTTCGTAAATTTGCAGATTATGAAAAATACAGGCAAGTTCAAGTGGCTGCTGCTCCTCGCAATAGGAGCATTTGCCGTATCCTGCACCACCAGCAAGGAAATCCTCTATTTCCAGGATATCGACCAGGTGGAAATGCGCAAGATTGAAGAGCAGTACGAGCCGGTCATCATGAAAGACGACAAGCTCCAGATTCTGATTTCCGGTCCGGATAAAACCATCATCACGCCCTATAACTTCACGCTGAGCGACAACGTGAACGGCTATAACACTACCCAGTCTGTCGTCCCGTATCTGGTTGATTCAGACGGTAATATCGACATGCCGGGCCTGGGCGTCATCCACGTTGAAGGCATGCGCCGCGTGGATCTGGTGAACAAGATCACGACCATGCTCCGCGACGGCGGCCTGGTCAAGGAACCGGTCGTATCCGTCTCCTTCATGAACTACAAGGTCACGGTGCTCGGCGAAGTCCGCAGCCCCGGCACCTATACGATGGACGGCGAACGCAACACCATCCTGCAGGCAATCGGCAGGGCGGGTGACCTGGCCATCACGGCACGCCGCGACAATATCCTGCTGATCCGCGACGTGGACGGCAAGCAGACCCATATCAAGATCGACCTCACCAAGAGCGACATCCTGAATTCGCCCTATTTCTATCTGCACCAGAACGACGTGATCTACGTCCCGCAGAGTGCAATCCGCGTGATGCAGGGTACGGCGGCTACCTCGCTGTGGTCCACGGTACTTTCGTCCATCACCACCCTCCTCGCAATCATTTCACTTATCCTCAAGTAATCAGATACGTACTATGAGTGACAGTAAGAACTCGAATTACCGCCCGGCGGCCTCTTCGGAAGAGGAACAGTCCTCCGGCGTAGATATCAAAAGCATCCTCTCCGTCGTGTGGGGCATGCGCTGGTGGATTCTCCTCTCGGTCTTCCTCTGCCTGGTGGCAGGTTTCTGCTACATCAAGGCCACCCGCACCCAGTTCACCGCCCAGAACACCATCATGGTGGTGAACCGCGACAACATGGGTACGGTGGAGTCCGCGCTGCTCAAAGACATCACGGGCGTGACCAAAACCAGCAAGGCAGACAACGAAATGGCCGTTCTCCGTTCCCGCACGCTGATGCAGCGGGTGGTGGAGCAGTTGGGCTTGAATTACACCTATATCAAGCACCGTCCTGTCAAGGCCATCATGTACGACCTGAATTCCTCTCCGTTCGTGCTGACCTACGACGGCGAGGAGAACTACCCGGATCCGGCTGAAGCGGTCATCGTCTTCGTGCCTACGGACAGCCTGCACTTTACCATCAAGCGCGTCAAGATGCAGCACGGCGACTATCCGCTGGAAAAAATGAACTACGAGTTCGGCGAGGAGGTCAGATTGTGGGAGCATACCTTCTCCATCCGGCAGACGGGTGTCGCACCCGTGTCGTATGGCGACCGCTACCAGATTTCCATGCGCAAGTCGCTGGGTGCCGCAAAATCCATGATGCGCAATCTGGATGTGGCCACCGTGGGCGGCAAATCCTACGCCCAGTCGGATATCATCAGCCTCACTTACAAGGACTACCTGCCCAAGCGCTGCGAGGCAATCCTCGACGCGCTGGTCTATCAGTATAACCTGGATTCGCGCAACTTCCGCAACCAGTCCACCAACAATACCATCGAATTCCTGGACGAACGGCTGGAGACCATTTCCAAGGAACTCGGCCAGATCGAGGGACAGTACCAGCGGTATCGCCGGTCCAACACCGTGGTGGATGTCACCACCCAGTCGAGCCTGACGCTCAACAAGGACCAGCAGTATGAGGCGCAGCTCAACGAGGTGAACATGCAGATCGAGCTGCTGGCCATCATCCGTGATTATGTCGAACACATGAACAACGCCCGGAACGTGATTCCTGCCAACATCGGCATCGCTGACACCGGGCTCAACGCCACCATCAACCAGTACAACACGCTGGTGATGGAGCGCAACCGTATGGCTTCCAACTCCAGTGAGTCCAACCCGCTGGTGGTCTCCGCCGACGCGCAGATCAACGAACTGCTCGTAAGCATCCGCGCTTCGGTCAAGAACCTCGAAAAGTCCTACAATGTGCAGAAGACCAATATCGAGGGCAAGTTGCGGGAAGGCAAACGCCGCATTTCCAACATTCCTGAACAACAGCTGGCTCTCTCTTCATTCGAGCGTCAGCAGCAGATCAAGGAGCCGCTCTACATCCTGCTCCAGCAGAAGAAAGAGGAGGCCCTGATTGCCCTCTATTCCGTCTCCGACCAGTGCAAGATGGTGGATTCCGCGGCCAACACCGCGCTTCCCACCGCTCCCAATAAGAAGATGATTCTCGTGCTGGCATTCCTGCTGGGTTTCATCATTCCGCCGGGCTGGTTCTATCTGCGCCAGGCGCTGCGCGTATCGGTGGACGGCAAGACCGACATCACTTCGCGTACGCACCTGCCGGTGATCGCCTCCATTCCGCTGACGGACAAGGCCGACCAGCTGATCCGTCCCTCGGGCCGCGATCCGCACGAAGAGGCCATCCGCGTGCTGCGTTCCAACTTCCGCTACTATCCTTACCGCGTCTACCAGGTGCTCTCCAGCTCCCCGGGCGAAGGTAAGACCTATATCTCTGCCAACATCGCCGCTTCGCTGGCACACGCCGGCAAGAAAGTGCTGCTCGTCGGCGTTGACCTTCGCAAGCCGCGTCTGGGCCAGTTGTTCAACATCAAGGAGCATACCCACGGCGTGGTGTCTTACCTGATTCGCAAGACCGACGAGATAGAGCCGCTGATCCAGCACGATATGGCTGACGTCAAGGGTCTGGATATCATCTTCGCCGGAAGCGTTCCGCCGAACCCGTCAGAGCTCATCGAGAGCGAACGGATGAAAGAGTTCATCGGGAAGGTCAAAGAGATGCCGTACGATTACATCCTCTTCGACAGCTCGCCGTTCCTGCCGGTGGCCGACTCTGCAGTCATCAATTCCTACGTGGACGCCAACCTGCTGGTGGTGCGTTCCGGTGTGGCTGCCCTGAAGTTCATCTCCGAACTGGATTCCTTCGTGGAGAACGGCAAGCTCAAGAATGTGGCTATCGTCCTCAACGGTGTGGACATGACCTCGCATACCTACGGCTACTCCAACGGCTACGGCTATGGCCACTATGGCTATGGCGGCTACGGTAACCGCGGTACCTACGGCTACGGCTACGGTTACGGCTATGGTTTCGACGAGGCCAAGCTCAGCAAGAAGATGGCCCCGGATACCCTCAAGGACCGAATCCTCTTCTGGCGTCGCAAGCATGCCAAGGAGGCGGATAATCCGGAACACCGTAACGCATAAGCTGCGCCGCGATGTTTCGCCTCTTCGCCAATAGAAACCGTTATTCGTTTGCGGACATAGGCCTCCGCTGCGATGTTCACGCCCATATTCTCCCCGGTGTCGACGACGGCGCCGGGGACTTTGCTGCCTCCCTGGAGATACTCCGGACGATGCATGCAGCAGGGGTGGAGCGCTTCGTCCTGACGCCCCACGTCTCCGGCGGCCTCTATCCCAACAAGGCTTCGGAACTCAGGCTGCGGTTCGACCATCTGGTCGCCACACTGCCCGAGGACCTTGCCTCGCAGATCTCCCTGCGGCTCGGATCGGAGTACATGATTGACGAGTTCTTCGAAGAGCAGACCGACCTGCTTTATTACAACAACAAGCATATCCTGGTGGAGATGTCGTACGGCGTGCGCAGCGTCAATCTGCTCGACACTGTCTTCCGCCTGGTGCAGGAGGGCTTTACCCCCGTGCTGGCCCATCCGGAACGCTACGTCTTCTATTACGGCCGCCGCGGCCCGCACGATATTGAGGAGCTCGAACAACTGCAGGAGATGGGATGCAAGTTCCAGTTGAATATCCAGTCGCTTTCCGGATCGTATGGCCCGGAATCGCTGGTCAATCTGAAGTATTTTCTGGATCATGGCTGGTATTCCTATCTTGCGAGCGACATCCACGCCGCCCGCCAGATGGCACGCTATACCGACTTCCAGGTCTCTCCCGCCCAGTTCGAGAAAGTCCGGCAATTAGCCCAGAATAACGAGAGTTTGTTTTAAGCGGCGCAGCAACTATAACTTGAATGTATCCTTGAGACCGGTGACCTTGTTGTAGCCGCCGTTCTTGACGTCTTTAAAGAAATAGCCCAGGCGTTCGAACTGGACGGCGATGCCGCTATTGTCTTTCAAGAGGTCAGGTTCGGCGTAGCATTCCTCGCGGACCACCAGCGATTCCGGGTTCAGGTACTGCTTATAGTCCACGCCTTCAGGCAGTTCACCCATCTTTTCTTCCGTGAAGAGCCGGTCGAAGATATTGACGCGGATCTTCTCGCTGTGCGTTGCGGAAGCCCAGTGGATCGTGCCTTTGACGGAGCGCCATTCGCCTGCGCCCGGCTTGCTGGTCGGGTCGTAGGTGCAGTGGATCTCGGTGACGTTGCCCTCGGCGTCTTTCTTGTAGCTGACGCACTTGACGATATAGGTGTATTTCAGGCGTACCTCGCCGTCGGGTTTCAGGCGGAAATACTTCTTGGGCGCGTCCTCCATAAAGTCAGCACGCTCGATGTACATCTCCTTTGTGAAGGGGACACGGCGGAACGGTCCGTCGGGCTGTTCGGGGTTGAGCGGCGCGTTGAACCATTCGACTTCGCCCTCTTTCCAGTTGTCAATCACCAGTTTAACCGGGTCGATCACGGCCATATAGCGGTTCGCGCGGCGGTTCAGGTCGTCGCGGACGCACCATTCGAGCAGTGAGAGGTCGATGATATTGTCGCGCTTGGCCACGCCCACCTTCTCCGCAAAGGCGCGGATGCTCTCCGGCGTATAGCCGCGGCGGCGCAGACCGCAGATGGTAGGCATGCGCGGGTCGTCCCAGCCGTCCACGTAGCCGTTCTTCACCAGTTCCAGCATCTTGCGCTTGCTCATCACGGTGTGGGTGAGGTTCAGGCGCGCGAATTCGTACTGATGCGACGGGAAAATCTCCAGTTTCTCGATGAACCAGTCGTAGAGCGGCCGGTGCACGTCGAATTCCAGCGTGCAGATGGAGTGGGTGATATTCTCGATCGAATCGGACTCGCCGTGGGCGTAGTCGTACATCGGATAGATGCACCACTTGCTGCCGGTGCGGTGGTGGTCTGCGTGGATGATGCGGTACATCAGCGGATCGCGGAAGAGCATGTTCGGATGCGCCATGTCAATCTTGGCGCGCAGCACGCGGCTGCCGTCCGGGAACTCGCCCGCCTTCATCCGGCGGAATAGGTCCAGGTTCTCCTCCACGCTGCGGTTGCGCCACGGGCTCTCTACGCCCGGCTGGCTCACCGTGCCGCGATTCTGGCGGATCTCCTCCTGCGTCTGGTCGTCTACATAGGCCAAACCCTTCTTAATGAGCACTTCTGCCCATTCGTAGAGCTGGTCAAAGTAGTCGGAAGCATAGAACTCATTCGCCCACTGGAAGCCGAGCCATTGGATATCCTCCTTGATGGAGTCTACGTATTCGGTGTCTTCCTTGACGGGGTTCGTGTCGTCGAAGCGCAGGTTGGTGGTACCGCCGTACTTCTGCGCGAGGCCGAAGTTCAGGCAGATGCTCTTGGCGTGGCCAATGTGCAGATACCCGTTGGGTTCCGGCGGGAAGCGCGTCTTGATGGTCTTGCACTTGCCGGAAGCCAGATCGGCTTCGATGATTTCTTCGAGGAAATTGAGATTCTTTTCTTCCATAAGGCAGTAAGGATGATCTTAACACGCAAATATACAATAATTGACGCGTTATTGGTGATATTTTGGTATCTTTGGAGATAAATAATTCATCTCTATGGTCCATTCAATGACCGGCTACGGAAAGGCGGAGTGCCTGATAGGCCGGGACAAATACATCGTCGAGCTCCGTTCGGTGAACGGCAAGAATGCCGACATTTCCCTGAAATCGTCCCTAATTCCGCGCGAGCGGGAGCCTGAAGTGCGACGCTACCTGGCCACCGAGCTGGGCCGCGGCAGCATCGATCTGTTCATCACCCTGCGGCGCGACCCTTCTTCCGAATCCGCCCGCCCGGTGAATGCCGACCTGCTGCAGGGCTACTACACCGGCGTGCATAAAGCGCTGGATGCGATGGGGGTTAGCCTTTCCGACGAAGCGCTGCTTCCCGGCCTGCTCAAGCTGCCCGACGTGCTTGCAAAGCCGGAAGAGACCGAGTTTTCCGAGGCGGACTGGGCCGTTCTGGAGGGTTGCATCCACGAAGCGGTGGCGGCCCTGAAGGCTTTCCGTGCCCGCGAAGGTCAGAGCCTGCGCGCCGATGTCCTCTCGCAGGTGGATAAGATCGAATCTTACGTCGCCGAGGTTGAAAAATACGAACGCGAACGCATCGACTCGGTGCGCGAACGGATCCAGGCCCGCCTGGCGGAACTGGGCGCAAAACCCGACGTGGAGCGGCTGGAGCAGGAGATGATCTTCTACATTGAAAAGCTCGATATCAACGAAGAGAAGGTCCGCCTCCGCCAGCACTGCAACTATTTTCGCGAGACGCTGGATGCTGAAGCCATGCCGGGCCGCAAGATCGGCTTCATTGCGCAGGAGATGGGACGCGAGATCAACACCCTGGGCTCCAAGGCCAACCACGCTGAAATCCAGCGCTGGGTGGTTCGCATGAAGGATGAGTTGGAAAAGATTAAGGAACAATCTTTAAACATACTATAGCCCGCTTCGTTTCAGTAAAGCCGCTTCGGCATGAAAAAATGCCTCGCCGACTTTAGCTGAAACGTTCGCTAAACGTAATTATACGTAACTAAACGTAATTATTCGTAACTAATCGTTTATAAACGTCTATACTCAATTATTTATCATACCTATTTATGAAACGCTTTTTTACGCTTCTCGCTTTGCTTCTTCCGGTCTGCGCCTTTGCAGCCGGAACCTCCGGTGACGACGAGGCCCGCCTGCTCCGTTTTCCGGCAGTCGGCGGTGACCAGATTGTCTTCTCCTACGCCGGCGACCTCTACCGGGTCGGGATCGACGGCGGTCTCGCTACCCGCCTGACCTCGCACGTCGGCTACGAAGTTTTCCCGCGCATCTCGCCCGACGGCAAGACCATCGCCTTCACGGGCCAGTACGACGGCAACACCGAAGTCTACTCGATGCCTATCACCGGCGGCGAACCTAAACGCCTGACCTACACGGCTCTCGTAGGCCGCGATCTGGTGGGTGAACGCATGGGTCCCAACAACATCGTGATGTGCTGGACCCCGGACGGCAAAGAGATTGTCTTCCGCAACAAGCAGTGGTGCTTCAGCGGCCTGCGCGGCCAGCTCCAGAAAGTCGCCATGAACGGCGGCACCCCGGTGGATATCCCCACCTCGGAGGGCGGTTTCTGCTCCTATTCTCCCGACGGCAAACAGCTGGCTATGAACCGGATGTTCCGCGAATTCCGCACCTGGAAGTACTATCGCGGCGGCCAGGCCGACGACATCTGGATCCATAGGGTTGGTACTACCAAGATCGAGCGCATCGAGGGTTGCGACCCTGAGGCACAGGATATCTTCCCGATGTGGATCGGCGACGAGATTTTCTACTTCTCAGACCGCGACCGCACGATGAACCTCTTCGCCTACAACACCCGTTCGAAGGCTACCCGCAAGGTGACGGACTTTACGGAATATGATTGCAAATTCCCCTCGTTCTCAAAGGATTACATCGTCTTCGAGAACGGCGGTTACATCTATAAATACACGGTCAAGACCGGCGCCTGCGAGAAGGTGACCATCCGTCTGGCCAGCGACGCCATCTACGGCCGCACCGAGATGGGCTCCGCCTCCAAGAACATCAGCGGCTACACGCTCTCTCCCGACGGCAGCCGTGTGATCATGATAGGCCGCGGCGACCTCTTTGAACTTCCGGTCGGCAAGGGCGCTGTTACCAATATCACCCGCACCCCGGGCGCGCACGAGCGTGCAGTGGAGTGGTCGCCGGACGGAAAGAAGGTGGCCTACATCTCCGACCTGGGCGGTGAGTATCAGATATTTGTGGCTCCCGCATCCGACCTGGCGAAAGGGGAGGCCCTCACCCAGTTCACCTCCGGTTATCCGCAGGGCCTGCTCTGGTCGCCCGATTCCAGGAAGGTTTACTTCTCCACCGAGAAACGCGATATCTACTGCCTGGATGTTGACAGCCGTGCGCTCGACCGCATCCTGGTCTCCGAGACCACCGGCTATCGCAACTTTACCCTCTCGCCGGACGGCACCTGGGCTGCATACGCTGTGGGTCTGCCCAACGAGGTGACCGCCATCTATCTCTATGAGGTAGCGACCGGCAAGTCCTACCAGGTCACCGACCGCTGGTTCGACGCTTCGCAGCCGGAGTTCTCGGACGATGGCAAGTACCTCTTCTTCGTCTCTTCGCGCACCCTCACCCCGCAGTACTCCTCGGTGGAATGGAACGCATCCTATTCGATTGCCAGCCAGCTCTTTGCTGTCTCCCTGGCAGCCGATACGCCCATCCTGACGGCCATCGAACCGGACCAGGCTGGCGACAGGCCCGCTGCTCCGGATGGACGCGGTCCCAAGGGCCCGAACGGCGACAGGCCCGGTAAGCCGGAAAAGCCTGAAAAAGCTGAGGCCAAACCTGTTACCAAGGTCGACGTCAACGGCCTTGCATCCCGTATCGTCTGCCTGCCGCCGGCTCCCGGCCGCTACCGCATTGTGGCAGCTTGCAACGGCAAACTCTTCTACTCCTCCTTCAACGGTATGCCGGGCGGTCCCGGTCCGCGCGGTCCGCAGGGCGGCGGTCCTGGCCTGCAGGCACTTGACCTCAAGACCCTGAAGAGCAGCGAAGCCGGCAAGAAGGCTCCGCTCGCCCTGACGGCAGACCACAAGAAAGCCCTCGTCTCCGATGCCGGCAAGTTCTATGTGACCTCCTTCGGTCCCAACGGTGCTGGCCGTCTGGAAGAGCCGCTCGCCATGTCCGATATGGATATGCTGATCGACCACCAGGCCGAATGGAAGCAGATCTTCGAGGAGAGCTGGCGCATCACCCGCGATGGTTTCTATGTTGAGAACATGCACGGTGTGGATTGGAACGCCATCCACGACAAATACGCTGCACTCCTGCCGTATGTCCGTCACCGTCACGATCTTACCTATATTCTGGGTGAGATGGTCGGCGAACTGAACGTGGGTCACGCGTATGTCTCACCGGGTGAACTCCCTGAGATTCCGCGTATCGCTACCGGTCTGCTCGGCGCGCGCTTCAGCCGCGACAAGGCTACCGGCAACTTCAAGATCGAGAAGGTCTACCGCGGCGCTACCTGGGACAAGAGCCTCCGTTCGCCGCTCGGCGATCCGGCAGTGGCTGCCAAGGTCGGCGAATACATCGTCAAGGTCAACGGTTTCGAAGCTTCCAAGCTGCAGGATATCACCGAACCGCTCGTCGGTAAGGTCGACAAGATTGTCCCCATCGTGCTGGCTTCCGATGCTGCCGGCAGGAAGGGCCTCCGTACCGTCTACGTGAAACCCGTCTCCGACGAATCCAACCTGGCTTATTATGAATGGGTTTGCCAGAACATCGAGAAGGTCGACAAGGCTTCGAACGGTGAAATCGGTTACATCCACATCCCCGACATGGGTCGCGAGGGTCTCGACATGTTCACGAAACTCTTCTACACGCAGCTCGACAAGAAGGCCCTCATTATCGACGACCGTATGAACGGCGGCGGCAATGTCTCCCCGATGATTCTCGAACGTCTCCAGCGTGAGGTTTACCGCCTGAACATGTACCGCAACGGTATGAACGGTACGGTTCCCGCCCAGACCCACTACGGCCCGAAGGTCTGCCTGATTGACAAGTACTCCTCCTCCGACGGCGACCTCTTCCCGTACGGCTTCCGCAAGCTTGGCCTGGGTAAACTGATCGGTAAACGCTCCTGGGGCGGTATCGTCGGCATCTCCTCCTCCAAGCGCTTCATTGACGGACAGGACATGCGCACCCCGTTCTTCACATCCTATTCAACGGAAGGACAGTGGATTATTGAAGGTCACGGCGTAGATCCCGACATTGATGTGGACATCAATCCCTTCGAGGATTATCTTGGCCGCGATGCCCAGTTGGACAAAGCCATCTCCGTCCTGAAGGAAGAGCTCAAGTCCTACAAACCGCTTCCCGGCACCCCCGCTGCCCCGGACAAATCCAAATAGTCCCGTAGGGTTCTCATAAAAATCGGTCAGCTATTTTGGCTGACCGATTTTTTATGGTGTCCGTGCCCGTTAAGTTATTGTACCACAGCAGAATGCTGATTTTAAGTTAGCCGGAATGACTAACTTAAAAACGGTAAATAGCTATAGATTAACGATTTAATGGGCACGCGAAATCTTCTGCAGGCGGGAGATTTCGGCGGGCCAGAGGTCGGGGACCGGGGTTTCGAGGATGAGGGGGATGTTGTCGAAACGCGGGTCGGAGGCGATGCGGTCGAAACAGCCGAAGCCGATTTCACCGGCACCAAGGCTCTCGTGACGGTCCACGCGGGAACCGACGGGTTTCTTGGCGTCGTTCAGGTGCATTCCCTTGAGGTAGCGGAAGCCGATGATGCGGTCGAATTCGGCAAAGACCTGGTCGAAGCCGGAAGCGCTGCCGAACAGAGAGCCGGCCGAAGCGCCGTCCCGCAGATCATAACCGGCAGCAAAAGCATGACATGTGTCGATGCAGACGCCCACGCGGGTCTTGTCTTCCACCTGGTCGATAATCTCTGCCAGTTGTTCGAATCGGAATCCCATATTGGAACCCTGCCCGGCGGTATTCTCCAGAACCGCGCAGACGCAGGAAGTTCGAGCCAGGGCGAAGTTGATGGACTCCGCAATCCGACGGAGACATTCGGTCTCGGAGATTGCATTCAAGTGGCTGCCCGGATGGAAGTTAAGTCGGTTCAACCCCAGTTGCTCGCAGCGCTGCATCTCGTCGAGAAACGCAGCACGCGAACGCGCAAGCCCCTCTTCCTCGGGATGACCGAGGTTAATCAGATAGCTGTCGTGCGGCAGAATCGAATCGGGTACATACCCCAGCTGGGCGCAACGCTCCTTGAACAGGGCGATGGATTCAGCCGTCAGCGGAGCGGAAGTCCACTGGCGCTGGTTCTTGGTAAAGAGCGCGAATCCGGTCGCGCCGATTGCCTGGGCATTGAGCGGCGCATTCTCTACGCCACCACTGGCACTGATATGAGCACCGATGTATTTCATTCTCTATGAGATATTTGAGAAGTCTTTGGTTTCAATCTTCAGATCCTTAAGTCCGGCCACGAGAATCGCATTCTGCGGCGCTTCGAGAATCGGGTCTGCCTCCAGAATAGCCGCGGCAGTCGAGCGGGCAGATTCCAGTACCGGCGAGTCCTTCGCCAGGTCGGCGATGTGCAGATCAATCGCCAGACCGCTTTGCCGCGTGCCCTCGAAATCGCCGGGGCCGCGCATCCGCATGTCGGCTTCCGCCAGCTCGAATCCATCGTTGGTCTGGCACATCAGATCGATCCGCTTGCGCGAGTCGTCGCCCAGGTTGTAAGCCGTCATCAGGATGCAGTACGACTTGTCCGCACCACGTCCCACGCGTCCGCGCAGCTGGTGCAACTGCGAAAGACCAAACCGTTCGGCGCTCTCGATCACCATCACGGAGGCATTGGGAACGTCCACGCCGACCTCGATGACGGAGGTGGCTACCAGAATGTTGGCCTTCCCCTTCACGAAAAGATCCATGTCGAATGCCTTGTTCTCCGGCTTCTGCTGGCCGTGGACCACCGCCGTGACATACTTCGGAGCGGGGAATTCTTCGGTAATGGTTACATAGCCGTCAATCAGGTTCTTGTAGTCCATCTTTTCCGACTCCTTGATGAGCGGATAGACGATGAATACCTGCCGGCCGAGCGCTATCTGCTCGCGCATAAAGCGGTAGAGTTCACCGCGTTGCGTCTCCGTCCAGTGCACGGTCTGGATGGGTTTGCGGCCAGGGGGAAGTTCATCCAGAACAGAGACGTCCAGATCGCCGTAGAGGGTCATGGCCAACGTACGCGGGATGGGCGTAGCGGTCATCACCAGGATATGAGGTGCCAGATCGGATTTGTTCCAAAGGCGCGAGCGCTGCTCCACGCCGAACCGGTGCTGCTCGTCGATAACGGCGAGGCCGAGGTTTTTGAACTGGACCTTATCTTCAATCAGCGCGTGCGTACCGAAGATGATATGGATGGAACCGTCCTCCAGCCCGGCGTGGATGCGCCGACGCTCAGCGGTCTTGGTGTTGCCGGTGAGCAGCGCCACCTCTACACCTGTGTCTTTCAGGTATTTGAATACGCCGTTGTAGTGCTGGTTGGCCAACACTTCGGTCGGGGCCATGATGCATGCCTGATAGCCGTTGTCGACCGCCATCATCGCCGCGAGAATGGCTACGAGTGTCTTTCCGCTGCCCACGTCACCCTGCAGCAGGCGGTTCATCTGCCGGCCGCTGCCCACGTCGTCACGGATTTCGTGAAGAACACGCTTCTGGGCGCCCGTCAGCGGGAACGGTATGTTGCTGTAAGTCTTGTTGAAAGCCGTACCTATCCGTTTAAAAACGGCTCCGGCGGCCCCGCGCATCCGGATGCTCTTCTGTTTGAGCATGGAGAGCTGCAGGAAGAACAGCTCTTCGAACTTGAGCCGTTCCTGCGCCTTCGAAAGTGACTGGATATCTTGCGGAAAATGAATGTTTTGCAATGCGAACCGCAGCGGGCAGAGACGGCGCTGGAGCAGCAGGTATTCCGGCAGGGTTTCGCGGACTTCGGGCAGCACTTTGGCGAGCAGTGTGGCCTGCAGTTTTGCGATGGCCTTGTTGCCCAGACCTGCGCTGCGAAGATTCTCAGTACCGTTGTAGACGCCCAGGAAATGGCCGGTGGTCTGCTGCAGTTTCTCTTCCGTTGCAGAGTCAATCTCCGGATGGACCAGGTTGTACTCGTGGTTGAAGAGGCTGGGCTTGCCGAAAACGATATACTCGCCGCCCACTTTCAGGCGATCCTGCATCCACTTGAGTCCCTTGAAGAAGACAAGGTCGATCGTACCGGTTCCGTCCGTAAAGGCGGCAACCAGACGCTTGCCCCGCTCCGCACCGACCACCTGCAGGGAGGTGACGTGACCGCGCAACTGGATGTAGGTATTTGTCGAGTCGATTTCGCGTACCGAATAGAACTTCGAACGGTCCACATAGCGGAACGGGAAGGTATAGAGCATGTCACGGAAGGTGTTGATGCCCAGTTCCTTCTGCAGCAGTTCAGCCCTGCGCGGGCCAACGCCCGGCAGAAACTTGATTTCACTGTCCAGAATGGTACCCATCGCTCCGCAAATTTACCATTTTTTATTATTTTTGCCGAATAATTAGACCAACGAATTCGACTTATGAAACATACGACGGTAGTCGGCATTACCCAAGGCGACACCAACGGCATCGGTTACGAAACCATCATCAAAGCGCTCTCCGATGCGCGCATGCTGGAGTCCTGCACTCCCATCATTTACGGATCTTCCCGATTCTTCGGCATCTATAAACGCGATATTCCTGAGACTGAGCAACTTGTCACGAACGTTATCAACTCAGCTTCGGATGCGCGTCCCAAACGCGTGAACATCATCAATGCGGTCTCTGACAACCTCGGCATCGAGATGGGCCAGCCCACGGTAGACGGTGCGAAGGCCGCCATGCAGGCGCTGAGCGCCGGCGTTGCAGACCTCAAGGAGGGTAAGATTGACGCCCTGGTCACCGCACCTTTCAACAAGCACACGATGTCGCAGGCGAACTTCGGTTATCCCGGCCATACGGAATACCTCACCAAAGAGTTCGGCGCCAAGGACAGTCTGATGTTTCTCTGCAACCATACGATGCGGATCGGTGTGGCTACGAACCACCTGCCTATCGCCAAGGTCTCTTCTGCGTTGAGCAAAGATCTGATTTTAAGCAAGCTGCGACTGATGAACGAATCGCTCAAACGCGACTTCGGAATCATCCGGCCCAAGATTGCAGTCCTGGGTCTGAACCCGCATGGCGGCGACGGCGGTTCAATCGGTACGGAAGAGATCGAGATCATCCAGCCGGCAGTCGAGGCGGCCAATGCGGAGAACATCCTGGCGTTCGGCCCCTTCTCGTCCGACGGTTTCTTCGGCACGGGCATCTTCTCCAACTACGACGCCGTGCTGGCCATGTATCACGATCAGGGCCTGATTCCGTTCAAGGCGCTGGCCTTCGACGACGGTGTGAACTACACGGCCGGCCTTCCGGGCATCCGCACGTCACCGGACCACGGAACCGCATTCGACATTGCCGGCAAGAACCGGGCGAATCCGGGCCCGATGATGGCAGCCATCTACACGGCTATCGACATCGCCAACAACCGCCGCCTCTACGATGAGATGACGGCCAATCCGATGGAGATCAAGCATTTCGAGGGACCTAAGTACGAGAAGACCTTCGCACCGGAATAATGAAACGTCCGCCCATCTTCCTCTACACCGACGGGGCCTGTTCCGGGAACCCCGGGCCGGGCGGCTACGGCGTGATCTTGCGCTGTGGCTCGCTGGAGCGGGAGATTTCGCAGGGCTACGCCAATACGACCAACAACCGGATGGAGCTTCTGGCGGTGATTACCGGCCTGGAGGCAATCCGCTGGGAGAACGCCGATGTAGAAGTCTGGAGCGACTCCTCGTATGTGGTTGATGCCGTGGAGAAAGGATGGGTGTTCGGCTGGGAGAAAAAGAGCTTCGCCAAGAAAGCGAACGCCGACCTCTGGGTACGTTTTCTTGCCGTCTATCGCCGCCACAAGGTTCGTTTCAACTGGATCCGCGGCCACAACGGTCACCCGGAGAACGAGCGCTGCGACGCCATGGCCGTGGCCGCCGCCGCTTCCCCGAACCTCCTGCCCGATACGGGGTATTCTGCTTCAAGCGACAATCAGCAGTCAATTTTCTAGAATCATCTCTTGCTCTTTTAAAAGAGATTTTTCATCTTTGTAGGCGACGGGGAACGATTCCCTGTCACTTTATAGTTTATTTCGAGGCGAGAGATATGAGGAGCCTATATAAAGACACCGGCGAACCCGCCGCAATCCACATCTACCAAAGAACACCTAAAGGGTTTTTGGTCTTTTATTCGATCAAAGACCACGTGGTCTTTTTTATGACGCTATGTCTGATGGCCAGAAAATATGGAATCAAAGTGCTTGGGATCAGTATTATGCCGGACCATTTCCATTTGTTGATACTTCCTGTCCCGATGGAAATCTTGTCATTGTTTATGCAGGAATCTACGCGATGCTTTGCTAGAAGCTATAACTCTTGGTATGGGAGAACCGGACAACTCTTCAATCATTCATATGGCAAGTCGCTAAAAAGAGGTGAAAAGAAAATGCGGACAGCTGCTGCCTATGTGTACAATAATCCCGTTGAAAAGCGACTATGTCAACGGGCTGAATTGTATCAGTGGAATTTTCTTGCATATGCGAACCAATCTCATCCTTTTTCTGAGAATAAGCCTCTTCGCAAAACGAGAAAAGCATTGAGACGCGCTTTATCTGTCATCCAATCTCATAGTGAGGCAGGCAAAATAATCCCCTATGCTTTGCTGGAGAGTCTTTCGGAATCCTTAACTCCTGAAGAAGTCCGGGTGTGGATTGATACCATTATTCACACATATAATTGCGTGGATTACAAAGCTTTGATAAGTTTATACGGCTCGTATGAAACGATGCTTATGGCTTTTGAATCCAACACCGGAAGCGAGTACGATATCAAAGAGGATTTTACTCCGGGATCCGACCGTATCTATGCAAAAATGACACAGATTCTAAATAGGGAATACGGTAAAGCGGATATCAGAGAAGTTCTTTCAATGCCTCTTGAGAAAAGGAGAATGATAGGGAGGACTCTTTTGTTGAAGACTAAAGCTACACCACGTCAAGTGATAAAGTATCTTCAACTTGAATAAGCGTGCCCGCTAAATGATTTAAATACAGTTAGTTGCTTAAAATAAGTTAGCGTTTCTGGCTTACTTAAAATCGATATCTTGCTGATATATAGAGATTTAACGGGCACGCAAATGGCCGGCAGCGCCGCTGCTCGAACCCGGTGAGCAGCGGCTTATCCTCCAGCCAGCTGCGGGGGGCTCCGTGTAAAGCCCTCCTCGCTGGCTGGGCGTGGTTCCGCCCGCTGCCGGCCAAACCGTTCCGAGTTTATATTAAAGGAAAACCTGTTCGCTAGCGCGATTCCGCTGGCAGTAGGAGATCGTGCGCAGAAGTGCCGTTCCGGCAATATTAACCGACGCGCGTGCCGCGCGCCGGAATAATCGGCGGGTTCAATCCCGCCACCGCTATTGCCAGGTGAAAAGGGTGGAGTGTTCGCGGCGGGGGAGGGCGACGAGGCGAATGCCCGGTGCATCCGGGCATGACGAGTCTGCGACGGAGTACGAAGACTTTGATAAGGCGGCAGAGACCGTTTCCAGAGCCAGTTCCGGGGTATTGTTATTCTCGCTGAGATGACAAAGAAAAACATCCTGCAGCAGTGGTCCGGAAGTCCCGGAGTGGGCCAGGGCGCGGAGAATCAGCTCGGCGGTTTGGGCGTTGGCCAGATGGCCGTGGCCGCTGCGGATACGTTGCTGGAGATCAGGCGGGTAGGAGCCCGTCCGAAGCATCTCCGGGTCGTAGTTGGCCTCGACAATCAGATGGCGGGAACGGGAAGCATACAAAACGGCGTCCTCAGTCACAGCCCCTAAATCCGTCAAAAACGTAAACGTCTCCCCAAAGAAATCGATAAAGAATCCCACCGTATCCGTCGCATCATGCGGCACCCGAAAAGGTGTGACGCGGATTCCGCGACCCATTGCTGCGGAGCCTCCTTCCAGCCACAAATCCTCCCCCGGCATCAGCTCATGACACCGCCCCGGACCCAGGAAGCCGCGGGTACAGTAGTGGCGGTTGAAGGCGGCGATACAGGGCGCCGTGGCGTAGACCGGCTTGTGAAACCGTTCGGCAAAGGTCCCCAGCGACCGGATATGGTCGAAATGGTCGTGCGAGACCAGCACGCAGCGGATCCTCTCGACCGGAATCCCGACCTCTCCCAGTCGCTTCTTGATGGTACGTGTACCAATACCGGCATCGATCAGGATGCCGGCACATTCGTTTCCTATATAATAGCAATTCCCGTTGCTTCCGCTGGAGAGACTGACGAAATGCGTCATCGCACCGCCGGATTCAAAGGGTTAGAGCGATTCTATCAAGCGGGTGAAGATGCGTTGCATCCGGCCTGCAGCAGCGTCGGCCGCCACAATCACATCCTCTCCGTTGTTCTCATAATCTTCCGCGAAGTCGCCGTGCGCCTCGTTGGTGATGCACGACATGCCGAATACCGGAATGCCGCAGTGGCGCGCGGTAATCACCTCCGGGATTGTGGACATTCCCACGACATCCGCCCCGATGGTACGGAAGAAATTGTACTCAGCCGGAGTCTCGTAGGAAGGACCCGTACCGGCGATATAGACGCCCTTGTGTACCTTGATGCCCTCTTCGGCGGCAATCTTCTCCGCCCGGGCAATCAGTTCCAGGTCGTAGGGGCGCGTCATGTCCGGGAATCGGGGACCGAACTCGTCGAGGTTCGGACCGATCAGCGGATTGGGCAGCATGTTGATATGGTCGCGGATGATCATCAGATCGCCCAGCTTGTAGTCGAAATTCAGGCCGCCGGCCGCGTTGGAGACGAATAGGTACTGAATTCCCAGCACCTTCATCACGCGGACGGGCAGGGTGACCTGCGACATGGGCCAGCCTTCGTAGTAGTGGAACCGGCCCTGCATGGCACAGACGTTCTTCCCGCCCAGACGGCCGAATATAAAGTTGCCCTTGTGGCCGATGGCCGTGGAGACGGCAAAATGGGGGATGTCTTTATAAGGAATAACGTCCACGGGCTCGATGGCTTCGGCCAGCTTGCCGAGTCCGCTTCCGAGCACGATGCCTACCATCGGCACAAAGCCGCCGAGGCGTTTCTTCAAATAGTCGGCCGCTTCGCCGATCTTCAACATTCTATCATCCATAATCTATTGTCTCATTAATTTCCAGGCCAGGGTGTCGGCGCGGTCCAGAATCTCGTCTTCGCCGGCGACCTTGCGGTTCTCCATCAGAATCTTGCCGTCCACGATGACGGTATCGATGCAGGAACTATTGGCCGAAAGGATAAAGTTACTGGTAAAATCGTAGTTGGGGACGAAGGCCTCGCAGTGGGTGTTGACCAGCAGCAGGTCGGCCAGCGCGCCCTCTTCAATGCGGCCGGCGTCGAATCCGAGCGCACGGGCGCCGCGCAAAGAGGATGCCTCCATCAGTGTGCTGAACGGCAGCGACTTGGGCTCCTTGCGCCACGCCTTCTGGACCATCGCGACGGTCTTCAGGCTCTCACGGATATCCAGGTTGTCGGACGAACCGGCGCCGTCGGTACCGATGCAGACGTTGCAGCCCGCATCTTCCAACTCGTTGAATTTGAATTTATAACCCGAACTGAGCAGCAGGTTCGAATTGATATTGTGCGCCACGTTCACGCGGCGGCTGCCCAGGATTTCGATATCTTCGTCGTTCAGCCAGATGCAGTGGGCGGCCACGGTACGCGGGCCCAGCAGGCCGAACTTGTCGAAATGCTGCGTAGGGGTGAGGCCCAGCCGCTCCACATCCTTGCGGGTCTCGAGTTCCGTCTCGGAAAGATGAATGTTCAGCAGCAGATCGTTCTCCGCGGCAAACTTGCCGGCCCAGGCCATCGTCTCTTCCGAGGTGGTGTAGTCCGCGTGGATGGAGACGCCGAAACGGAGCCGTTCCGACCACTCCTGCGCCGCGGAGAAGGCCTCCATGCATTCGCGCTTCTGCCGGGCAGCCTTGGCCTTGTCGAAGGAGTCCAGGAATACGTAGGTAATCACGCCGCGCATGCCCATCTCTTCCGCCGCGCGCGCCACTTCCTTGGGGAACCAGTACATATCCAGGAAAGCGGTGGTGCCGGTCTTGATCATCTCCAGGAAAGCCAGTTTGGAGCCCCAGTAGACGGCCTCTTCGTCCAGGTTCTTCTCAATCTGCCAGACGTTGTCCAGCCATTTCTGAAGGGTGGTGTCTTTGCGGATGCCGCGCGTCAGGGTCATGGCGGCGTGGGTGTGCATATTGACGAATCCGGGAACCACGGTAAAGTGGCGGCCGTCGATTTCGCGGTCGGCACCCACCCGTTCGCCGAGATCCGGGGCGATGCGGGCAATCCGGTTCCCTTCGATGAGGATGTCCGCCTTGGCACCGTTCAGCGTGATTTGTTTGAGGAGAATGGAACTCATACGAGAGGCTTCTAAAATTTATCAAAGATAACAATTTTTTAACATAAGGGATATTTTTTCTTACCTTTGTCCCCCAATACAGTGATTCAAACAAACAATTGATAATAGTATGAATCTACTCTTTTATGCGGTACCCGCGGCCTCCGTTATCGCGCTGCTCTTCGCATTCCTCTTCTACCGTCAGATGAAGAAAGAGGACGAAGGTACCCCTACAATGAGACAGATTGCCCTTTATGTACGCCAGGGAGCCATGGCTTACCTGAAGCAGCAGTACAAGGTGGTGGTCATCGTTTTCCTGGTCCTCGCTGTCTTCTTTGCAGTGCTGGCCTATGGTTTCAATGTGCAGAATCCCTGGGTTCCGTTCGCTTTCCTGACCGGCGGTTTCTTCTCCGGCCTGGCAGGCTATATCGGAATGCGGACCGCTACCTACGCTTCGGGCCGTACCGCCAATGCGGCGCGCCGCAGCCTGAATGCCGGTTTGAAGGTGGCCTTCCGTTCGGGTGCCGTGATGGGTCTGACCGTCGTGGGACTCGGCCTGCTCGATATCGCGCTGTGGTATCTGATTCTCAACGCATTCGTTTCTGAGGCCACCGAGGCGCAGAAGCTGGTTACCATCACCACCACGATGCTGACCTTCGGGATGGGTGCTTCTACGCAGGCCCTCTTCGCCCGCGTGGGCGGCGGTATCTACACCAAGGCTGCCGACGTGGGTGCCGACCTCGTGGGCAAGGTGGAGGCAGACCTTCCGGAAGACGATCCCCGCAACCCGGCAACCATTGCCGACAACGTGGGCGACAACGTAGGCGACGTTGCCGGCATGGGCGCGGACCTCTACGAATCCTACTGCGGTTCGATCCTCTCCACGATGGCGCTCGGCGCTTCCGCCTTCTTTACCGACGGTGTCGGAATGCAGACCCGGGCTATCCTGGCCCCGATGCTGATTGCAGCGGTGGGCGTGGTGCTCTCGATCCTCGGCATCTTCACCGTCCGCACCAAAGAGGGCGCAGGCATGGGCCAGCTGCTCAAATCTATGAGCAAGGGTACCAACCTGGCAGCCATCCTCAGCGGTCTGGCGACCTTCGGCATCCTGGCGCTGGTATTCGGTACCGGTGACAACAACTGGTGGCACTTCTCGCTCTCCGTCGTCTCCGGCCTGGCTGCCGGCGTGGTGATCGGCAAGTCCACGGAATACTACACCTCGCACTCCTACAAGCCTACCCAGAAGCTGGCCGGCGCATCGGAGACCGGTCCGGCAACCGTCATCATAGGCGGTATCGGCCTGGGTATGATCTCGACCGCGATTCCGGTCATTACGATTGCCTGCGCCATCATCCTGGCTTACCTCTGCGCAATCGGATTCGACGTGCACAACATGGTCACCGCACAGAACCTTTCGATGGGTCTCTACGGTGTGGCTATCGCCGCTGTGGGCATGCTGAGCACGCTGGGCATTACCCTGGCAACCGACGCTTACGGCCCGATCGCCGACAATGCCGGCGGTAACGCCGAGATGTCCGGTCTGGAGCCGCAGGTCCGCGAACGCACCGACGTGCTGGACGCGCTGGGCAACACCACCGCCGCAACCGGCAAGGGCTTCGCGATCGGTTCTGCAGCCCTCACCGCACTGGCGCTGATTGCTTCCTATATTGAAGAGATCAAGATCGCGCTCCACCGCGTGGGCGAGATGGTCGACGGCGTGGCCGGACAGGTCGACGCTGCCGGCGCAAGCATCCTCGATATCCTGAACCACTACAACGTGAGCATCATGAATCCCGCCCTGCTGGCCGGTATCTTCATCGGCGCCATGATGGCGTTCCTCTTCTGCGGTATGACCATGAATGCAGTGGGCCGCGCCGCACAGAAGATGGTGATCGAGGTCCGTCGCCAGTTCCGCGAGATCAAGGGCATCCTGACGCGCGAAGGCACGCCGGATTACAGCCGTTGCGTGGAAATCTCCACCAAGGGCGCACAGCGTGAGATGATCGTTCCCGCACTCGTGGCTATCGCAGTTCCCGTCCTGGTGGGCGTGATTCTGGGCGTGGCCGGTGTGGTGGGCGTCCTCTTCGGCGGCCTGGGCGCAGGCTTCGTGCTGGCAGTCTTCATGTCCAACTCGGGCGGTGCGTGGGACAACGCCAAGAAGTTCGTGGAGGAAGGCAACTTCGGCGGCAAAGGCTCTGAATGCCACCACGCTACGGTCGTGGGCGACACCGTGGGCGACCCGTTCAAGGACACCTCCGGTCCTTCGCTGAACATCCTCATCAAGCTGATGTCGATGGTCTCGATCGTGATGGCCGGCCTGACCGCTACGATGCATCTGCTCTAACAGCGGACCCGCAAAAGACAAAAGGCGCTTCGCATTTGCGGAGCGCTTTTATTTTTGTACATTTGTGGCAAATAACACGACTGAATATGGCTAAACTCGAATTGAAAGGCATCAAGGATGTAAAAGAAATTATCTACAATCCTGATTTTGAGACACTCTATAAAGAAGAAACCCGCCCCGGCCTGGAAGGCTTCGACAAGGGCCAGCTGACCGAACTGGGCGCTATCAACGTGATGACCGGCGTCTACACCGGCCGCTCGCCCAAGGATAAATATATCGTGATGGACGCCAGGTCCAAGGATACCGTCTGGTGGAACACTCCGGACTACCCCAACGACAACCACGAGATCTCGGAGAAGGTCTGGGCCGAACTCAAGAAGCTGGCGCTCAACCAGCTCAGCGGCAAGCGCCTCTTTGTAGTGGACGGCTTCTGCGGCACTCACAAAGACACCCGCATGAAGGTCCGCTTCATCATGGAAGTGGCATGGCAGGCACACTTCGTGACCAACATGTTCATCCGTCCGACCTCGCAGGCAGAACTGGACCAGGCGCCCGATTTCACGGTCTACTGCGCCTCCAAGGCCAAGGTTGACAACTACAAGGAACTGGGCCTCCGTTCCGACACCGCCGTGGCTTTCAACGTCACCAGCAAAGAACAGGTGATCCTGAACACCTGGTACGGCGGCGAGATGAAGAAGGGCCTCTTCTCCATGATGAACTATTTCCTTCCGCTTCAGGGAATTGCATCGATGCACTGCTCTGCCAACACGGATATGAACGGCCAGAATACGGCCATCTTCTTCGGCCTCTCCGGCACCGGCAAGACCACGTTGAGCACCGACCCCAAGCGCCTGCTGATCGGCGACGACGAGCACGGCTGGGACGACGAAGGCGTCTTCAACCTGGAGGGCGGCTGCTATGCCAAGGTGATCAACCTCGACAAGGAGAGCGAACCGGACATCTACAACGCCATCCGCCGCGACGCGCTGCTGGAGAACGTGACCGTGGACGCCGACGGCAAGATCGATTTCGCCGACAAGAGCGTCACCGAAAACACCCGCGTCAGCTACCCGATCTACCATATCGAAAAGATCGTGCGCCCGCTCTCGCAGGGCCCTGCCGCCAAGCAGGTGATCTTCCTGAGCGCCGATGCATTCGGCGTGCTTCCGCCGGTGAGCATCCTCACGCCGGAACAGTGCAAGTACTACTTCCTGAGCGGTTTCACGGCCAAGCTGGCCGGCACCGAGCGCGGAATCGTGGAGCCTACGCCCACCTTCAGCGCCTGCTTCGGCCAGGCCTTCCTGGAACTCCATCCCACCAAATATGCGGAAGAACTCGTGAAGCGGATGGAGGCCAGCGGCGCCAAGGCCTACCTGGTGAATACCGGCTGGAACGGCACCGGCAAGCGCATCTCCATCAAAGATACGCGCGGCATTATCGACGCCATCCTGGACGGCAGCATCACCAAGGCGCCGACCAAGAAAATTCCGGTCTTCGACTTCGAAGTTCCGACCGCCCTGCCGGGTGTGGATCCCGCCATCCTGGATCCGCGCGACACCTACGCCAACCCTGCCGAGTGGCAGTCCAAGGCCGATGATCTCGCGCAGCGGTTCATCAAGAACTTCGGCAAGTTTACGGGCAACGCAGCCGGTGCGGCGCTCGTGAAGGCCGGCCCCAAGTTGTAACGACCTGCCCGGCAGGCCCGGGCTTCATAGTATGCTCGCAACGCTCAAACAATACTGGGGTTACGACACGTTCCGGCCCAGGCAGGAGGAGATCATCTCCGCCGCGCTGGAGGGCCGGGATGTGCTGGCTATTCTGCCCACCGGTGGCGGCAAGAGCGTCTGTTTCCAGGTGCCTGCGCTGATGCGGGAGGGGATCGCGATTGTGGTCTCGCCGCTGATTGCCCTGATGAAAGACCAGGTGCAGAATCTGGCCCGGCGGGGCATCAAGGCGCTGGCCGTCTATTCGGGCATGAGCGCGCGGGAGATTGACGTGGCGCTCGACAATGCCGTCTATGGCGACTACAAGTTCCTCTACGTCTCGCCCGAGCGGCTCAACACCCCGGTATTCCAGACGCGCGTCCAGAAGATGGCGGTCAGTTTCCTGGTGGTGGACGAGGCGCACTGCATCTCGCAGTGGGGCTACGACTTCCGGCCTGATTATCTGCGGATTGCGGAGCTGCGCGAGCGGATCGGCCGCGACGTTCCGGTTATTGCGCTGACTGCGACGGCCACCCCCGCAGTGGCGGCGGACATCCAGGAAAAACTGGGATTCAAAGAGCCCAACCTGATCCGCGCCTCCTTCGTGCGGCCCAACCTGGAATACCTCTTCCGCCAGGTGGAGAACAAGCTGGGCATGCTGCTGAAAATCAGCGCGAAAGTGGAGGGGAGCGGCATCGTTTATGTGGGCCGCCGCAAGACGGCTGAAGAGATTGCCGCCTTCCTGCGCAGCCAGCAGGTTTCGGCGGAATCCTACCATGCCGGACTGGAGCGCGAACACCGCGGTGCCATCCAGGACCGCTGGAAGCGCGGAGAAACGCGTATCATCGTGTCCACCAACGCCTTCGGCATGGGAATCGACAAGCCCGACGTGCGGTTCGTCTGTCACTACGACGTGCCCGAAAGCATCGAGGCTTACTTCCAGGAGGCGGGCCGCGCCGGACGCGACGGAAAACCGGCCTGGGCGGTGCTGCTCTGGAACGAATCGGACGTCACCCGGCTGCGCCAGATCGTGCGCGTGAGCCTGCCCCCGCTGGACTACATCAAAGATATCTACAGCAAGGTTTTCAACTACCTGCAGATTGCCTACGAAGACGGGGCGGGGCAGACCCGCAAATTCAACGTGGAGGACTTCGCGCGCCACTTCGGCCTGCATGCCGCCACGGCCTGGTATGCCGTCAAATACATCGAAACCGCCGGCTACTGGACGGTGACCGAAGAGCTCGAAGTGCCCTCGCGCCTCTCCTTCCTGGTGTCGCGCGACGAACTCTACCGTTTCCAACTGCAGGACCGTGACGCGGACACCTTCCTGAAGGTGCTGATGCGGATGTACACGGGCGTCTTCTCCGGCTACGTGCCCATCGACGAAGAGCGGATCGCCCGCCATGGACACTATGCCGTAGACGTCGTCAAGACAAAGCTTAAATCCCTGGCATCCAAAGGAATAATTGCATACGTACCTTACTTCCGTTCCCCGCTGATCCACTTCACCTACGAACGGCTCGTGCCCGGCAATCTCCGCCTGCCGCAGGCCGATTACGACGCCGCGCAGCAGCGCCTTTCCTCGCGCACGGAGGCCATGATCAATCTTCTCCACGAACCCGACGAGCGCCGGGTTGAAACCCTTCTGGCCTATTTCGGTGAAGAAAAAGTAGGTTGACGTCAAATTTATTTATTAAATTTGCAATCTACACTTTGACGGGATTATGTTTGAAAACTTGATGGACCGCCTCGAGAGTTCGTTTAAACTCATCAAGGGGCAGGGCAGGATAACCGAAGTCAACGTCTCGGAGACGCTCAAGGATGTGCGCAAGGCACTCCTGGACGCCGACGTCAGCTATAAAGTAGCCAAGAACTTTTGTGACGGAGTAAAGCAGGAAGCACTCGGACAGAACGTGCTCAAGGCAGTGCGTCCGGAGCAGATGATGGTCAAGATCGTCCACGACTCCCTGGCGGAGCTGATGGGCAGCGATGCGCAGGAAATCAACCTCAAGGGCTCGCCGGCCATCATTCTGGTCGCTGGTCTGCAGGGTTCCGGTAAGACCACCTTCAGCGGCAAGCTCGCGCTCAACTGCAAGAGTAAGCGAGGCCGCCAGCCGTTGCTCGTTGCGGGCGACGTCTACCGTCCGGCCGCCATCGAGCAGCTGAAGGTGCTGGGCAGCCAGATCGGCGTGCCGGTTTACACGGAAGAGGGGGTGCAGGATCCGGTCCGGATCGCGAAGAACGCCATTTCGCACGCTCGCACGCAAGGTTGCAACGTGGTGATCGTGGATACCGCCGGCCGTCTGGCCGTGGACCAGCAGATGATGGACGAGATTGCGGCCATCAAGGAGGCCGTCAAGCCTTCCGAGACCCTCTTCGTGGTCGACGCCATGACCGGCCAGGACGCCGTGGAGACGGCCAGGGCCTTCAACGACCGGCTCGACTTCGACGGCGTGGTGCTCACCAAGATGGACGGTGATACCCGTGGCGGTGCCGCCCTCTCCATCAAAGCCGTGGTGGGCAAACCCATCAAGTTCATCAGCGCGGGCGAAAAGATGGAGGCGCTGGACGTCTTCCATCCCAAGCGCGTCGCAGACCGAATCCTGGGCATGGGCGACGTGGTATCCCTCGTAGAGAAGGCACAGGAGCAGTTCGATGAAGAAGAGGCCCGCCGCCTGCACAAGAAAATCGCACACGACCAGTTCAATCTCAACGACTTCTACCAGCAGATCCAGCAGATCAAGAAGATGGGCAACATCAAAGACCTGGCTTCTATGATCCCGGGCGTGGGGAAGGCCATCAAAGACGTTGATATGGACAACAGCTCGTTCAAGGGTGTGGAGGCCATCATCCAGTCCATGACCCCGTACGAGCGCGAAAACCCCGCCGTCATCAACGGCAGCCGCCGCAAGCGCATCGCTTCCGGCAGCGGCACCTCCCTGGTGGAGGTCAACCGCCTCCTGAAGCAGTTTGAGGGGACCAGCAAGATGATGAAGAAGGTGATGAAAAAACGTTAATGGAAAAGCATATGAGTGATAATCTGCTCTCCAAACTGAAAAATAGGCTCGGACATTATCTGGATGTCCGAGTGATCTTCGTGATCGATGTGTTCGTCTCGTTCGTGGCCTCCGCCATCGTGCTGATGGCGGCCGACCTGATGAGCTTGTTCAACTCCGCAGCAGACAACTTCTACATCTGGTGGCTCTTGACCATGCTGTGCGCATCGGCGGGCATCTTCGCCCTCATCCGCACGCACCGCATCATCATCCGCCACTCCAACCTGAAGGACCTCTTCAAGATTGCCATCGCCGTGCTGGGCAAGATCGGTGCAGCGACCGTCGTGCTGCTGCTGGCCGGATTCGGCAGGGGACAGCACCTGGGTATCCTTCTGTTTATCGACTTCCTGCTGACCTTCTTCATGCTGGTGGCGGTCCGCATCCTGATGGTGGTCATCTACGATACCTTCCTGAACCGTTCGCGCAAGGGAACCAACATGCAGAACGTGCTGGTCTACGGCGCGGGCAACAAGGCGGCTGCCATCGTGACGCGACTGGTTACCTCGCAGCATTTCCGGATAGTAGGCTTTGTAACGACTGACAAGACCGTAGCCGGCAAACAGCTCTACGAGTTCAAGATTTACGGTTGCACCGACAAGGAATCCTTCGCGGCCGTAGCTGAAAAAGTGAATGCGACCGCGCTGCTCTTCCCGGTCGACGACGACCTGCGCGGCGAAGGCGGCAAGATGGTGAAGATGGCCATCGACTGCGGCCTGAAGGTGCTGGTGGCCCCGTCCATCGACGAAACCCACCGCCTGCAGCCCATCCGTGAGGTGCGCATCGAGGACTTGCTGGGCCGCGAAGAGATTCAGATCTCGATGAACCTCATCCGCGAGAACTTCCACAACAAGGTGGTGATGGTGACCGGTGCAGCCGGCTCCATCGGCTCCGAGCTCTGCCACCAGCTGGCCGGGTTCGGCGTGCGCCAGCTCGTGCTCTTCGACAACGGCGAAACACCGATGCACGAACTCCGCCTGGACCTGGAGGAGACCTGTCCGGCCCTGAACTTCGTGCCGGTGATCGGTGACGTGCGTCAGAAAGAGCGCCTGGACTTCGTCTTCCGCAAATACCATCCGCAGGTAGTCTTCCACGCCGCCGCCTACAAACACGTGCCGCTGATGGAGGAAAACCCCTGCGAGGCGGTGCTGGTCAACGTAGACGGCACGCGCAACGTGGCGGACAAGTGTATCGAATACGTCGCCGAGAAGATGGTGATGATCTCCACCGACAAGGCGGTCAACCCCACCAACGTGATGGGTTGCTCCAAGCGCCTCGCTGAAATCTATGTGCAGAGCCTCGGCACCGCGCTGGCGGAGGGCAGGATGAAGGGCAAGACCCGCTTCGTCACCACCCGGTTCGGCAACGTGCTCGGTTCGCACGGCTCCGTGATTCCGCGCTTCCGCGAACAGATTGCCAAGGGCGGCCCGGTGACGGTCACCCATCCCGATATCACCCGTTTCTTCATGACCATCCCGGAGGCCTGCCGCCTGGTGATGGAGGCAGCCACCATGAGCAGGGGCAACGAGATATTCATCTTCGACATGGGACAGTCGGTCAAGATAGACTCGCTGGCCCGCAGGATGATCGAACTGGCCGGCCTGACGCCCGACGAGGACATCAAGATTGTCTACTCCGGCCTGCGTCCCGGCGAAAAACTCTACGAAGAGGTGCTGGCCGACACGGAGAACACCCTGCCCACGAGCCACGAGCGCATCCGCATCGCCAAGGTGCGCGAATACGACTACGAAGACGCGCTCAAGGGCGTCAACGAGCTTCGCGAGCTGGCCCGGGCGGTCACCATCGAGCAGATGGTCTCCCTGATGAAACGCATCGTTCCCGAATTCAAGAGCAAGAACTCCGTTTTTGAAGCCCTCGACAAGGAATGACGGAACGGCCCGATACCCTGTATTGGTTTGTCGCCTATGTCCGCTCGTGCCAGGAGCGCCGGGTTGCGGACCTGCTGGCGGCGCAGGGTTTCGAGACCTACGTCCCCATCCAGAAAGAGCGTCACAAGTGGAGTGACCGCGTGAAGATTGTGGACCATCTGGTCCTGCCGCGCATGGTTTTCATCCGCGCCACCAAGGCACAGCGCTACAACGTTGCGCAGGATTTCCGCGGCCGTGTGACGGGCTTCATGTCCAAAGGCGGACCGCACAACCCGGTGATCATTCCGGACGCCCAGATGGCCGATTTTCAGTTCATGGTGAGCCATGGGGCGGGGGAGGTGCGCATCGCATCCGATCCGCTGGCGCCGGGCGATACCGTGGAGATCCTCGCGGGACCGCTCAAGGGATTCAAGTGCGAACTGGTCACGCTGGCCACCAAGAAACTGGCCACCGTGCGGCTCGGAATGCTGGGCTCCGCCGTGGTGGAGGTCACGCTGGACAATGTCAAAAAAGTTGAAGAAGTAGAAGAATAACGATATGGAAAACTATCCCCGACTCGAACTCAGTCACAGGAACATACTCTACAACCTGAACCATTTCCGTTCCAAGCTGAAACCCTCCGTGAAGATGCTGGTGCTGGTCAAGGCCAACGCCTACGGCCACGGTGCGGACATCCTGGGGCGCGTCTGCGAGGACGCCGGCGTGGACTACCTGGGCGTGGCTTTCGCCAACGAGGGAATCGCGCTGCGGCGCTCCGGCGTGCGGCTGCCCATCATGGTCCTGACTCCGGGCACCGAGTGTTTCAAGGAGATTGTGGACTATCATCTGGAACCGGCACTGCCTGATATCCAGGCGCTTCGCCTCTTCGACGAATACATTGCCGCACGCGGCATGAAGGATTATCCCTGCCACATCAAGATCGATTCGGGCATGCACCGCATGGGCTTCATGGAGCAGGATCTGCAGGAACTGGTGGCCTTCCTCAAGGCCGGCACGGTGCTGCGAATCGAATCGCTCTACTCGCACCTGGCCACGGCCGACGACCCCACCTTCGACGCCTTCACCTTCGAGCAGACGGCCCTCTTCAACAAGATTTCCGAGCAGATTATTTCCGTGCTGGGTTACCGCCCGATGCGCCACCTGCTCAACTCCTCCGGCATCGAGCGCTTTGCGGAGCGCTGCCCCGATATGCAGTACGACATGGTGCGTCTGGGAATCGGCTTCTACGGCCTGCAGGTGCTGCCTGACCAGGATGTGCGGCCCATCGCTGCGCTGCGCACCAGGATTTGCCAGATCAAGCATCTGGGCGACGGCACGGTGGGTTATTCGCGCCGCGGCGTGATCCGCCGGCAGAGCGTGATCGCCACCATTCCGCTGGGCTACGCCGACGGCCTGAACCGCCATCTGGGCTGTGGCCGGGCACGCTTCATGCTGCGCGGACAGATGGTCCCCACCATCGGCAACATCTGCATGGATGCCTGCATGCTCGACGTCACGGGCGTGGATGCGCGCGAGGGTGACATCGTCACCATCTTCGGCCTCCAGCCGCGCGCGGAATATCTGGCAGACATTTTGGATACCATTCCCTACGAGATTATCACTTCGGTCAGCCAGCGGGTCAACCGCGTGCTGGTCGACGACATTGACTGATTATGAAACGCATTGCTTTACTGATACTTGCCGCTGTGCTGATGATCGGCGCGGCCGCTCCGGCACAGGCCCAGTCCAAGAAAGAGACCAAGCTCTATGAGAAGACGCTGAAGGCGCGGACCGCTTCGGCCTACAATAAGTTTCTGAAGAAGTTTCCTGAGTCTATTTACGCTCCGGAAATCAGCGCATTGCGCGATACGCTGCTCTACGTCAGCCCCATCTCGGCCGACGAGGCGTTCGATATTCTGACCGGTCTGGTTCCCGATCTCAAACGCGACGAGAACCGCCCGCAGATTCTCAAGGCAATCGGCTATCGCGACCAGGGGAACGACTACGTGCTGGGCGTCTGTATTGCCCCGGAAGTGGTGCCTGCGGGCGTGGTCCGGGTCTATGGATCCGCATGCTACAAAGGCGTCTGGCAGCCGGTCTTTACGGCTGATTATGAGCGCTATCGGATGAGTGATGCGGAAGGGAGGACCTTCCTGCTGGGCGATGTCGACCTGGTCAAAATCGGAGAGCAGCGCTGGCTGCATGCCGCTTACCGGAACGTTCCCGATGACGGACAGACGCTGGAGCATGTGGAGACGCTGCTGCAGCCCTTCGGCAACACGGCCGTGAGCGCTGTCTTCTACGGCAAGCCGCTGGACGGTCAGATGCGCCGCATTGAAGGCCAGTCGCCGGAGGCGCTGGTGGCTCCCGAGATGCGCAGCGACGAGGTCAACTACCTGCTGGGTGTGATGGATGAGAACCACATGCTGGTGCAGATTGCGGAGGCGGATGCACTGACGGATGAGGCGATTGCCTGGTGGTTGGAGAACAACCCTCGGGCTTCCTCGTCTGCGTCGAAACTGCTCTTCGGGCAGCTGCCGGAGGAGTGCTCCATCGTGGAGATGTTCCGCAAGAGCCGCAACCGTGAAAAGAGCGGCGGCTATACGGCGGCGTTGTTCGATATCCGCGGCTATACCGTTGTCTGCGAGCGCAATAGCGCCGGCGACTATTCGCTGGTCTGGTGCGAACCCAAGTGTAAGGACCGCTCCCGCGACAAGTACCTGAACACCATCTACTTCGAGAAAGGCGCCACCCTCTGCCTCTACTACTACAAAGGCAGAACTACCTTCAAGTACAGGATCAACCTGGCTTCTAAGACGATTACCCGTTAAACCCTTCGGGGTTGGTGCGCTGCCAGTTCCAGGCGTCGCGGCACATGTCCTCGAGATTGAATTTGGCTTTCCAGCCGAGTTCGGCGGCGGCTTTGGCGGGGTTGGACCAGCATTCGGCGATGTCGCCGGGGCGGCGGGGTGCAATCACGTAGGGGATCTTGACGCCGCTGGCCTTTTCAAAGGCGCGGACCATCTCCAATACGGAGTAGCCGCTCCCGGTTCCCAGGTTGTAAACGGCTAGGCCACAGCGTCGTTCAATGGCCTGAAGCGCTGCTACATGGCCGGCGGACAGGTCTACCACGTGGATATAGTCACGTACGCCGGTACCGTCCGGCGTGGGGTAATCGTTGCCAAAGACACTGAGGCGTTCGCGCTTGCCCACAGCCACCTGCGTGATGTAGGGCATCAGGTTGTTGGGAATGCCGCGCGGGTCTTCGCCGATGCGTCCGGAAGGGTGCGCCCCGACGGGATTGAAGTAGCGCAGCAACACCACGTTCCACTGCGAATCTGCCTTCCGGATATCGCTGAGAATCTCCTCCAGCATGCTCTTGGTCTGGCCGTAAGGATTGGTGCAGCGACCCTTGGGGCAAGCCTCCGTGATGGGAATCTCAGCCGGGTCGCCATAGACCGTTGCGGAAGAAGAGAAGATGATATTCTTGCAGTCGTGGCGGCGCATGACGTCCACCAGAACCAGCGTTCCGCCAATGTTGTTTTCGTAGTATTCCCAGGGTTTTTCAACGGACTCGCCCACGGCCTTGAGACCGGCAAAATGGATGCAGGCATCGAAGGGGCCGGCTGCCTCGAAAACGCGCTCCAGGGCAGCCCGGTCGCGGATATCGGCTTCGTAGAAGGGAATCTCAGCGCCCGCAATCTCGCCGGCGCGTCGAAGCGCCTCACGGCTAGAGTTGCAGAGGTTGTCTACTACCACCGGCTGGTGTCCGGCAGCGATCAATTCTATGACGGTGTGCGAGCCTATGAAACCGGCGCCGCCCGTGACAAGGATTCTCATGCTAAGCTGGTTCTTTTCCGCAAAGTTACGTATATTTGCAGATATGTTACGAGAAAAAACCGTTTTCGGTCCTATTTATAGCCGCCGGCTCGGCCATTCGCTGGGTATCAACCTCCTGCCGCAGGAGGGAAAGATCTGCAATTTCGACTGCATCTATTGCGAATGCGGCTGGAATGCCGACGGAACCGCGGATAAACGGATACCAACGGCTGCCGAGGTGCGCGCCGCGCTGGAAGACAAACTCGGCGGATTGATGCTGGAGGGGGCGCCCATCGACTCCATCACCTTCAGCGGCGACGGCGAACCCACGCTCAATCCGGATTTCCCGCAAATAGTGGAAGATACACTCTTTCTGCGCGATACGTGGTACCCCAAGGCCAAGGTTTCCGTGCTGACCAACGCCACGCGCGTGCATGTGCCCGAGATCGCGGCCGCGCTCAAAAAGGTGGACAACCCCATTTTGAAACTCGACGCACCCACAGATGAACTTGTGGCGCTGATCAACCATCCGGCGCCCGGCTATTCGGTGAAACGCGTGGTGGAGGGGATGGCAGCCTTCGAGGGCAACTTCATTCTCCAGACCATGTTCCTGCGCTATCCCGGCGTCTTCGACTCCTCCTCGCCGGAGGTGTTGAACGGCTGGATGGAGATCGTGCGCAAGCTGCGTCCGCGTGAGATTATGGCCTATACCATTGACCGCCCCACACCGCAGGCGGGGCTGGAACCCTTCACGGTGGCGGAGATGCGCGCGCTGCTGCAACCGCTTCTGGACGAGGGATTTACCATTCAAATCAAAGGCAAGGAGGCCAAATGAAAGTGATACGTACTGCCCTCGAGGGGGTCTTGATTCTGGAGCCGCGCGTGTTTGAAGATGCGCGAGGCTGGTTTTTTGAGAGTTTTTCGCAGCGTGATTTCGACGCGCAAGTAGTTCCCGTCCTGGGGCATAGTGTTGCTTTTGTTCAAGACAATGAGTCATGTTCTTCATACGGCGTGGTGCGTGGTTTGCACTTTCAGAAAGCTCCGCATGCGCAGGCCAAACTGGTGCGCTGCGTGAGCGGGCGCGTGCTGGATGTGGCGGTGGATATCCGCCCCGGTTCTCCTACTTTCGGGCAGTGGACGGCAGTGGAGTTAACAGGCGAAAATCACCGGCAGTGTTTTATTGACAAAGGCTTCGCGCACGGCTTTTCCGTTCTTTCGGAACGTGCTGTGTTCCAGTATAAATGCGACGACTTCTACCATCCGGAAACGGAGGGGGCCATCTCGGCGCTCGACCCTGCCCTGGGGATTGACTGGCAGGTCCCGGCAGAGGCCATGATTCTCTCTGAAAAAGACAAACATCATCCGCTGCTCTCTGCGTTATGAATTACCTCGTCACCGGTGCCAACGGACAGTTGGGCTGCGCCTTGCGGCTGGCAGCCCTGAAGAGCCACGACAGCTGGCTCTTTACGGATGTCTGTGATGCTTCGCCGGAGACGATCGCGATGCTCCGCCGCCTGGGCGGCGAGACCGTGGATATTTCCACTGCGCGGCTGGATGTGACGGATGCGGATTCGGTTCGCAAAATGTTGCGGGACAATGAGATAAACGCTGTCATCAACTGCGCCGCCTATACGGCTGTGGATGCTGCGGAAACCCATCCGGAAGAGGCGCGCTTGTTGAACGTTGAAGCGCCTCGAATTCTGGCAGAATCCGTGCGTGATTTGGGCGGATTGTTGGTGCATATCAGTACGGATTATGTCTTTGGTGGAAGGGCTTCTGAGCCTTGGAAGGAGACAGATATTCCGGCGCCGCTCGGTGTCTATGGGAGGACTAAGTTGGAGGGGGAGATTGCGGTAGCAGCGTCTGGTTGTAAATATATGATTATCAGGACGGCGTGGATGTTCAGTGAGTTCGGGAAGAACTTCGTGAAGACCATCTTGAAACTGACTTCAGAAAAGCCTCAAATCCGCGTCGTCAATGACCAGATTGGGACGCCGACTTATGCACAGGATTTGGCTGATGCCATCCTCCAAGTTGTGCAGAAATATAGTCGGAACGGCATCTGGCATTACACCAATTCCGGGCAGTGCAGCTGGTATCAGTTTGCACGAGCCATTGCTGATTTGACGGGACACACTGACTGCCGCATAGAGCCCTGTACCACAGCTGAATACCCAACGGCCGCAAGGCGGCCGGCTTGGTCGGTGCTCGACAAATCTCGCATCGTCGCCGACTTCGGCATTGTACCTCCTGCCTGGGAGGATTCTCTCCGTCGCTGTCTGGAGAATCTCGGGTAGCAGATTCTCGTCTGCTATTATTTGCTAATATTTCCCCCCGAAAACCTTCGGTTTTTCGGGCTTTTTTGCTTAACTTTGACAAATCTAGGTGGACTGTATTTGGGGTTCTACGTTAACGTTTTGATTCTCAAATCTTTTCACGCGCGCGCCTGCCCTCGCATGTGAGAGGCAGCCGCGAAGCGCGCCCAAAACATTATGAAAATTGCAGTAGCAGGAGCAGGTTATGTAGGCTTAAGCCTGGCAACTTTGTTGGCACGGCGTCATTATGTGACGGTGGTGGATGTGCTGCCGGAGAAAGTCCGGAAGATTAATGCTCGTATTTCCCCGATTTGTGACGAGTTTATTGAGAAGTTCTTTGCAGAAAAGGACCTCAATCTTGCTGCAACTATCAGCGGGGATGAGGCGTACCGAGATGCCGATATTGTGTTGATTGCAACTCCAACCAATTACGATTCCCAGCGAAACTTTTTTGATACCCGTCACGTCGAGGAGGTAATATCGCAGGTGGTTGGCGTGAATCCTTCTGCTGTTATTGTAATCAAATCTACAGTTCCCGTAGGGTATACAAGGACTCTGGAACAGAGGTACACCACGGCTAGGTTCCTCTTCTCCCCGGAGTTCTTGCGTGAATCGAAGGCACTCTACGACAACCTGCATCCCTCGCGGATTATAGTCGGATTCAATAAACAGGAACTTGTAGATGCTGCAGAGTCTTTTGCAGATCTTCTGTCAGAAGGCTCCTTGGAGAAAGATGTTCCAGTCCGTTTTATGGGGACTACAGAGGCAGAGGCGGTCAAACTGTTTGCCAATACTTTCCTGGCGCTCAGAGTGTCATACTTCAATGAGTTGGACACGTATGCAGAAATGAAGGGGCTTGACACAAAGTCCATCATTGAAGGAGTTTGTCTGGACCCGAGAATAGGCTCACACTACAACAACCCCAGCTTTGGCTATGGTGGTTATTGTTTACCGAAAGACGCGAAGCAACTTTTGGCGAACTTCAACGATGTGCCGGAAAACCTGATTAAGGCCATCGTGGACAGCAATCGCACCCGCAAGGATTATATCGCAGACCGCGTGCTTGACAAGGCAGGCTATTACAGTGCCAACAGCGCCTTCGATTCATCAAAAGAGCATGAAGTGGTGGTGGGTGTGTATCGCCTCACCATGAAGACGGGGTCCGACAATTTCCGCCAGAGTGCCATCCAGGGCATCATGAAGCGCATCAAGGCCAAAGGCGCCAAGGTCATCATCTACGAACCTACGCTCGAAGACGGTACCACCTTCTTCGGCAGCCTCGTGGTGAACGACCTCGCCGCCTTCAAGGCGCAGAGCCAGGCCATCATCGCCAATCGCTACGACGCCGCGCTGGACGATGTGGCAGATAAAGTATATACCAGAGATATATTCAAGAGAGACTAACCCTTTATGAAACGAACCATCCTAATTACCGGCGGCGCAGGCTTCATTGGCTCGCACGTTGTCCGCCTCTTCGTGAACAAGTACCCCGAATATCGAATCATCAACCTGGACAAGCTGACCTACGCCGGCAACCTGGCCAACCTCAAAGATATCGAGGACCGGCCGAACTACCGGTTCGTGAAGATGGATATCTGCGACTTCGAGGGCGTGCTGGCGCTGATGCAGGAGGAGAAGGTGGATGGCATTATCCACCTGGCCGCCGAAAGCCACGTGGACCGCTCCATCAAGGATCCCTTCACCTTCGCGCAGACCAACGTGATGGGTACGCTGAGCCTGCTGCAGGCCGCAAAGGCGTACTGGAATGGCGACTGGGAGGGCAAGCGTTTCTACCACATCAGCACCGACGAGGTGTATGGCGCGTTGGAGATGACGCATCCCGAAGGCGTTGAACCGCCTTTTACCACGAAGGCTTCCTCCGGCAAGCATCACCTGGCTTATGGCGAGAAGTTCTTCACGGAGGACCTGAAGTACCAGCCGCATTCTCCGTATTCTGCGGCCAAGGCTTCGTCCGACCACTTCGTGCGGGCCTTCCACGACACATTCGGCATGCCGACCATCGTTACGAACTGCTCGAACAACTACGGCCCGTACCAGTTTCCGGAGAAGCTGATTCCGCTCTTTATCAACAATATCCGCCACCGCAAGCCGCTGCCGGTATACGGCAAGGGTGAGAATGTGCGCGACTGGCTGTACGTGGAAGACCACGCCCGCGCAATTGACGTCATCTTCCATAACGGCAAAATAGCCGAGACCTACAACATCGGCGGCTTCAACGAGTGGAAGAATATCGACATCATCAAAGTTGTGATCAACACGGTGGATCGTCTGCTCGGCCGTCCGGAGGGCGCCGATATGGACCTCATCACCTATGTGACGGACCGCGCCGGACACGACCTGCGCTACGCGATCGACAGCTCCAAACTCCAGCGCGAGCTCGGCTGGGAGCCGAGCCTCCAGTTCGAGGAAGGCATCGAGAAGACCGTCCGCTGGTACCTGGACAACCAGGATTGGATGGACAACGTGACGAGCGGTGATTACCAGAAGTATTACGAAGAAATGTACAAAAACCGATAATTATGAAACTCAAAGGCACAAAAACCGAAAAGAACCTCCTCGAAGCATTCGCAGGAGAGTCCATGGCTCGCAACAAGTACACCTTCTTTGCCTCCAAGGCCAAGAAAGACGGCTACGTCCAGATTTCCAAGATCTTCGAAGAAACTGCTGCTAATGAAAAGGAGCATGCCGAGATATGGTACAAGTATCTCCACGACGGCAAGGTCCCCGGCACGACCGACAACCTGAAAGATGCCGCCAGCGGTGAGAACTTCGAATGGACCGATATGTATGCCCACATGGCCCGTGAAGCCCGCGAAGAGGGCTTCGAAGAGATTGCCCTCAAGTTCGAGATGGTGGGCGCTATTGAGAAAGAGCACGAGGCGCGCTATCGCAAGCTCCTGGCCAACATTGAGAAAGGCATCGTCTTCTCCCGCGAAGGCGATATGATCTGGCAGTGCTCCAACTGCGGTCACATCGTGATTGGCAAACAGGCTCCTGAAATCTGCCCTGTCTGCGACCACGCCCAGAGCTACTTCCAACTCAAACCGGAAAATTACTAGGATATGTTCAAGTTAATCGACCTCCCGTACAAGTCCCTGGCGCCGGTCATCAGTGACCAGACGCTGGCTTTCCACCATGGGAAGCATCTGCAGACCTATGTGGACAACCTGAACAAACTGATTGCCGGGACGGAGTTCGAAGGGAAGAGCCTGGAAGAGATTGTAAAGTCTTCCACCGGCGGTATCTTCAACAACGCCGGCCAGATACTGAATCACGAGATGTATTTCCTGCAGTTCTCGCCCGCCCCTCATTCCGGGCTTGACCCGGAATCTCCTCTGGCCAAGCAGATCGCCAAGCAGTGGGGGACCCTCGACGCTTTCAAGACCGAGTTCGAAGCCAAAGGTGTCGGGCTCTTCGGCTCCGGCTGGGTCTGGCTTCAGGCAGATGACAAAGGCGAACTCTCTATTGCACAGTACACTGGCGCTGATAACCCCGCAGCTCACGGTTTCAAACCCATCCTGACCTTCGACGTCTGGGAGCACGCCTACTACCTGGACTACCAGAACCGCCGTGCCGCGCACCTCTCTGCCCTCTGGCAGATTGTGGATTGGGCGGAGATTGAGAAACGCTAAAACGATACTATGAAAAAAGTCATGTTGGTATTTGGGACTCGTCCCGAGGCCATCAAAATGTGTCCGCTGGTAATGGAATTCCAGAAGTACCCTGAAAAGTTTGAAACCATCGTGTGTGTGACCGGTCAGCACCGCGAGATGCTGGATCAGGTCCTAAAGATATTCGAGGTGAAGCCGGACTATGATTTGAACATCATGAAGCAGGGGCAGGACCTCTATGACGTGACGGCGCGCGTGCTTACCGGTATGCGCGATGTGCTCAGCGAGGTGAAGCCCGATGTGGTACTGGTACACGGTGATACCACTAGCAGTACGGCTACCGCTCTGGCTGCTTTCTATCAGCAGATTCCTGTGGGACATATTGAGGCTGGCCTTCGTACTCACAACATTTACAGCCCCTGGCCTGAGGAGATGAACCGCCAGATTACCGGCCGTATTGCCACCTACGACTTCGCGCCGACGCCGCTCTCCGAAAAGAATCTCTTGGATGAGAAAGCACAAGGGCAGATCTTTGTCACCGGTAACACCGTGATTGATGCTCTCCACATGGTTGTGAATAAGCTGAAGAGCGACAAAGCTCTTGCAAATGAACAAATTCAGGTCCTCAAGAACGCCGGTTACGACGTAACCCGCCTTGACGGAGGCAAAAAGCTGGTCCTCATCACCGGCCATCGCCGCGAGAACTTCGGTGACGGATTTATCAGCATGGTAACTGCCATGAAGGACCTCAGCGAGAAATACCCTGATGTGGACTTTGTCTATCCTATGCATCTCAACCCCAATGTGCGTAAGCCTATCCATGAGGTGTTTGGCGAAGATTTGACAGTTTATAAGAACTTCTTCTTCATTGAACCGCTTCTGTATTTGGAGTTTGTTTACCTCATGGAAAAGAGCACTGTGGTACTTACCGACTCCGGTGGCATTCAGGAGGAGGCCCCCGGCCTTGGCAAGCCCGTTCTTGTGATGCGCAACACCACCGAGCGTCCCGAAGCGCTGGATGCCGGCACCGTGAAACTCGTGGGCACGAATCACGACTTGATCTTCAACGAGGTCAGCCGCCTGCTGGACGACCAGACCTATTACGACCAGATGTCCCATGCCGTGAACCCTTACGGCGACGGCAAAGCCTGCAGCCGCATTGTACGGGCCCTCAACGGCGAACAGGTAGATAGATACGAAGTGAAATAATAAACCAAAGATATACAAATGATTAACGTAATTGGACTGGGCTACATTGGACTGCCCACAGCATTGATGATGGCTTCTCACGGTGTGGAGGTCATTGGTACGGACTACAACAAAGAACTGGTTGCCACACTGAATGCCGGCAAGACAACATTCAAAGAAGAAGGCCTGGACGAGCTTTTCCAGGCTGCCGTAAAGGCGGGTATCAAGTTTACGACTGAATACCAGAAGACAGACTTGTACATCGTCTCGGTTCCTACTCCGTACGATAAGTTCAGCAAAAAGGTAGATGCCTGCTATGTAGTGGCTGCTGTCAAAGAGGTGATGAATCATTGCCCGAAGGGTGCAACCGTAGTCATTGAATCCACCGTAAGCCCCGGAACCATTGACAAGTTCGTGCGCCCCGTGATTGAGAAAAACGGCTTCAAGATTGGAGAAGATATCAACTTGGTCCATGCCCCTGAGCGTATCATCCCTGGCAATATGGTCTATGAACTCCTGCATAACAACCGCACCATTGGTGCCGACAGCAAGGAGATTGGTGAGAAGGTAAAGCAGTATTATGCCAGCTTCTGCCAGGGCGAGATTGTGGTTACCGACATCCGTACCGCAGAAATGACCAAGGTGGTGGAGAATACCTACCGTGCCGTGAACATTGCCTTTGCCAACGAGCTCAGCCGCATCTGCCGTCACGACAATATGGACGTGTACGAGATCATCAAGATCTGCAACATGCACCCCCGTGTGAACATCCTCCAGCCCGGCCCCGGCGTGGGTGGCCACTGCATCAGCGTTGACCCCTGGTTCCTTGTGGGTGACTATCCTCAGCTGGCCAAGGTCATTGACGAGTCTATGAAGACCAATGACTACCAGCCCGTGTTCGTGCTTGAGCGTATCCACGAGATTATGCAGGAGCACAATATCACTGATAACCGTCGCGTGGGATTATATGGATTGACCTATAAGGAGAATGTCGATGACATCCGCGAGAGCCCCACCCTCCAGATGCTCGACATCCAGGAGCGCCACTTGGCTCGTCCATTGAAGGCCTTCGATCCTTTCTTCACCAACAAGACCCTTGTGAAGAACCAGATTTTGGACTTCGATCAGTTCCTCGATGAGGTAGATATGGTTGTTATTATGGTTAAGCATGACCATATTAAGCAGAATTGGGATAAGTTGATGGGTAAGGTTATCCTGGATTGCCATAATATTTGCCCGCTGGAGGGCGTGTACCACATCTAGAATTGTGTTAAAAGCGGGCAGCAAGCCCTTCCGACTGCTGGAATAGTCGTATTTTTGCAAAATAATTAAGCTAAACAATGATATCTTACGACTTCAATCATATTAGTGAAGATGACTTCGAGAAGTTGGTTGTTGACTTGTGCAACAACTTGTTGGGAAGTGGAGTCCACTCTTTCACCAAGGGCCGGGACGGAGGCAAGGACGGCTCCTTTATAGGAACCGCTCAGTCATACCCTTCTAAAACGGCTCCTTGGAGTGGTAGGTTTATTATTCAGGCTAAGCATACGACCATAGTTGGCGCCAGTTGTGCTGACAACGATTTCTTCGTGAATCAGTCGAGTGTTATCAATAAAGAGATACGCCGTCTTGTTCAGATGCGTGACGAGAAAGAGCAGGATTTTGACTGTTACTTGCTTTTTACGAACAGGAAACTTCCAGGAGCTATACATACAGCCATTCGTAAACATCTACAAGATGGTTTGGGAATCCAGAATGCTGATGTGGTTGGTCTGGAAGATCTGATTCGCTATGTTGAGCAGCAACCAGAGTTGATAAAGCGGTACCAGCTCCAACGTAATCTGTTGCCCGACCAGTTCTACGAGTCAGATATCCGCGATGTGATTGTGCTGTTCAGCAACAATACAAGTTGGATTGATACACCACCAGTAACGGATACTTCCCCCTTTGAATTTGCTGAAAAGGAGCGCAAGAATGCTTTGAACAATATCGATGAAGCGTATTTCAGCGAGATTAAGAGTCATTCGCTGAAGTTCTTTCAGTCCATCGAGGCATTTCTACAGGATCCTAGGAATTTGCAGTACCGTGCCAATTACTTGAATACCACCTCTGATTTGCGAGGTTACATACAGAAGCATTCTGATGCATATAGTCTTAAAGATATGATGGAATTCATCATCGAGACTATTACTGGTGCCGATACGAATTCTGACGTTTTCCGCGTACGTGCGTTGGTGCGGGTCTTTGTCCACTATATGTACTGGAATTGTGATATAGGAAGAAAAGAATAGGAGGATGCGAACTATGATAATGCCAGATAAATATACCAATCTGAACCTTTCGGTAGTCAATATCGGGGGTGTCATATTAAAGTCGTTGTACAATTGCTCTGTCCAGAAGTATGATGACTTGGAGAACCACGTTGCCGCATCACTGGGCGTCAACGCTAAGTTGCTGTTTGTCCAGGCCTTGAGTTTCCTCTATGCTCTTGGTAAGATTAACTATCAGCCCTCATCCGACTCGATAAACTTGCTGAAATTATGAGATTGAGCAGATTATATTGCAACGATAATCGTTTCCACAACATTCCCTTTAACGAGGGGCTGAATGTTGTGCTGGGTAGGGTATGTAAGCGTGATGAGGTTCAGAAGGATTCCCATAATCTAGGAAAGTCCACTCTCATTGAGGTGCTCGACTTCTTGCTGTTGAAGAATATTGATAAGAATCATTTCTTCAAGAAATACAGTCCGCTGTTCGATGAACATATTTTCTACCTTGAAATAGCACTCAATGACGGCACATTCCTGACTATCCGTCGCAGCGTGAGCGAACCTACCCGCATCTCTTTTAAGCGAAGTGAGGCCACTATGATTTGCACGGAGAATACAGTCTGGGATGAGAGTAATATGGCATTGGCAAAAGCCATAACATATCTTAATGAGCGTCTTGGTTTCAGCGTTCTGCCCGACTGGTCTTACCGCAAGACTGTCTCTTTCTTCCTTCGCACGCAAAAGGATTACATCAACGTATTCCAACTGGGCAAGTTCCAAAATGGTAAGCATAAAGATTGGAAACCAGTTGTTTTCGAATTGCTGGGTTATGATAGCCGCGTGCTGAAGCAGAAGTATGAACTGGATGAACGTCTGGATGAACTACGCACCAAAAGCAGTACTATCAGTGATGAGATGTCAGTGAATGCTGATGACTATGACAAGGTGAAGAGTGCTTTGGCGTTACGCATGGGTGAACGCGACGAGATGCAGCAGCGAGTGGATGCTTTTAGCTTCTATTCCGAGGAACAGCAAATGACCCAGAATCTTGTTGACGAGATTGAACGCAGCATCTCTAAACTCAACACACGCGACTATGCGTTGAGCTATGATCTGGAGCGCGTAAAAGCTTCCATTGCCAATCTTCCCACTTTTGATTTGGAGCAGTTGAAGCAGATATACGAAGAGGTGAAGATTTATTTCCCCGACAACTTGTCTCATGGTTTTGAAGACCTATATGAGTTCAATGTCAAGGTGACCAAAGAGCGCAACCACTATCTGAGGGAGCAGGCTCAGGAGATAGATGACGAACTGCGCTCAGTTCGCAGGCGTCTTCAGGAACTGGACCAACAGCGCCGCGATGCCCTTGCCGCCCTTCAAGACCGCGACACCTTCCATAAGTTCAAGAGTTATCAGAAAAAGCTAGCCCAACTTGAGGGAGATGTGAGTCGTTTGGAGATACAATTGCATAATGTGGATGTGATGGCTACACTCAACGATGAGATTGAGAAAGTTCAACAGGAGCAGAAGGAAATCAGCAAGGAAATCACCAACCAGATAAAGAATCAAGAAGGTGATATACCAACATCCATTAAACGTTGTTTCAATGAGATCTTCCGCACCGTATTTGGCGTGAGTGCTCTACTGTACGTACGCACCAATACGACCGGCAATGTGGATTTCTTCACCGATGTAGCTCCAGACGAGAATGCTGAAGCAACAGCAGAGGCGTATGGCAACACCTATAAGAAAATGCTCTGTGTGGCCTTTGACTTAGCAGTGCTGGCCACCTACAGTGCCAATTCCTTCTTCCGCTTTGTGTACCATGATGGAGTGTTTGAGGGATTGGATAACCGTAAGAAAGAATTGTTTGTGCAAGTAGCCCGTGACTATTGTCAACGGTATAATCTCCAGTACATTTTCTCCTCCATTGAAGACGATGTGCCACAGAACGTACTTTCTACATTCGTCCCGTCAGAACAGATCCTGACCCTAAGCGACCAGGATGACAGTGGAAAATTGTTTGGCTTTAGCTTTTGATGAAAAGAGTTTTCTATGCCCACCCCTCAACACCAATACATCTCCAACTGGCACGCCAGTTTTGTGGACTACATCGGGAGTTTGAGCGGTGTGGTGGTGGGACTGATGGCGAGGCCGGAGGCAACGGAGGAGGATAAGAGGGGACTGGATGGCATCAGGCTGATTCTGAATGGACGGGATGTAGCGGATGTGGAGCGGGACTTGGCTGACGGGGTTGTGAGGAAGAGTACGCGGGACAAGATTGAGAAGTTGAACAAGGACCTGGCAGATACCTGTCTCGAACATATTCAGATGAACCCTTTGGTGCGAGAGTTCTGGAAGTAGATGGTGCACATCAAGATAGAATGTGATAAGGCTGGCGAGCAGGAGCGGCTGGCTGGCTGCAGATACCTTTAATAGAGGGATAATAGATGTGTCTCACACAGACCGTTCTTAGAAAGTGCACCTTCCGCCATTTTGAAGTTTATTGCTATGGCAAGAGCGAGAGATGGTCAGGAATAATACAAGAGAAAAGATAAGTAACAATTATATTATTAACAACATGATTAACGTTGGAATTATCGGATGTGGCTTCGTTGGTGGGGCCTTGAAAGATTGGTTGGAGCATAACAACCCTGAGTGCAAACTGTTCATTAGCGACCCTCCTAAGGGCTACAATGATGACTTGAGCAGTATCGATATCGCTTTTTTGCAGATTCACGTACCCACTGAGGACGATGGAACACAAGACCTTACGCTTATGAAGGAGCTTATCACAAAACTCCCTGATGTTCCTGTATTCGTCCGCACAACCATCCTCCCTGGCACCAGCGACCGTCTCTCCAAGGAAACCGGCCACCGTGTTCACTACATGCCTGAGTTCCTAACTGAGCGTACCCATATCGAGGACTTCAAAAAGCAGACGATGGTATTCACCGGAGCACATGAACTGCTCACTAAGATCTTTGTAGGTAAGAAGTTCACGGTGATGTCTCCGCTTGAGGCTGAGCTTACAAAGTACATGCACAATGTGTTTGGAGCCTATAAGGTCACCTACTTCAATGCCTGCCGTGAGTATTGCGAGCAAATGGGGGGAGACTGGCGTAAAGTCCATACCGGTATGCTCCTGTCGGGTTATATCAACGATACTCACACCTATGTCCCTGGTCCAGATGGTAAATTCGGTTATGGCGGGAAGTGTTTTCCAAAGGATGTTAACGCCTTTGCCAAAATGACTGCCGGAACCCCGCTGGGTACTCTACTGAAGCATCTGCATGAACTGAATATTCATTTCAGGGGTTTTGAAGAACATATTTGATACGTAGAGCTAGGTTTTAGGTTTAATTCTATTTATTATGCGATATAGCGAGTTGTTCAATGTGCGGGCTGATGCTCTTGAGGCAAAGGGCGTCTTCAATGCAGATGTGGATTCTGATTCACAACTTCATATAGACCCGTTTTTGTTCAAAGGCTGTACTATCCCGTAGCTCATATAAGGGAATCTACTACTTCAAGTATCTCCACACAAATATGACATACAATAAGAATGAGAATGTAGTTATACATCGTGGACTGTTTAAAGCTCTTCAGATTGTATAGTAAATGATTTTAGGGCATTCGCTCTCTCGATTATGGAGCAGCGAGAAAACTGGAGGGGCTCCTCACAGCACAAGGGGCCAAATAAAATGGCGAGGACAAAGATCGTATCCAGTCCGCTCATGGGGCAGAGGGCTCGCTAGCCTTTCATAAAGAAATAGGCTCAATATCAGTCCCCCGCCGTCTTTATGATTAACATTATTTAGCAATAGTATAGTATGAAAGGAATCGTTCTTGCCGGAGGTTCTGGCACTAGACTTTATCCCATTACAAAGGGCGTTAGTAAACAGTTGCTGCCTATCTATGATAAGCCGATGGTTTATTACCCCATCAGCGCCTTGATGCTGGCTGGAATTAGGGATATTCTCATTATTTCAACACCCTATGATCTACCAGGCTTTAAGCGCTTACTGGGTGACGGCTCAGATTATGGCGTTCACTTTGAGTATGCAGAGCAACCAAGTCCGGATGGGTTGGCTCAGGCTTTCATCATCGGAGAGAAGTTTATTGGTAACGATAGTGCTTGCCTTGTTTTAGGCGATAATATATTCTACGGAAGCGGCTTTACGACTTTGCTCCGAAATGCTGTGAAGGATGCTGAGGAGAATAAGAAGGCAACCGTATTTGGCTACTGGGTACATGATCCGGAGCGATATGGTGTGGCTGAGTTTGATAAAGAAGGCAATTGCCTATCCATTGAAGAGAAACCAAAGGAGCCTAAGAGTAATTATGCTGTGGTAGGCCTCTACTTCTATCCTAATAAGGTGGTCGACGTGGCCAAGCACATCAAACCAAGTGCCCGTGGTGAACTGGAGATAACCACTGTTAATCAGGAATTCCTGAAGGACGGAGAGCTGAAGGTACAGGTCTTTGGCCGTGGCTTTGCCTGGTTAGATACTGGTACCCATGATAGTTTGGCCGAGGCATCCAACTTCGTTGAGGTTATTGAGAAAAGACAGGGGCTCAAGATAGCTTGTCTTGAAGGTATAGCATATCGCCGTGGATGGATTAGCGAGGAGCGGATGCGTGAACTAGCAAAGCCGATGCTGAAGAATCAGTATGGTCAGTATTTACTGAAGGTAATAGATGAGATGAAAGAGAATATCACTTCAGATACCTTCACTCATCCAGATTTGAATGGCACACAGGAATAGATATATGAATATAGACTTGCTTCAAGATTATTTCTGATAATGAAGAGATATAGAATCGGATATACAACAGGTGTCTTTGATATGTTTCATATCGGTCATCTCAACATTTTAAGGCGGGCTAAAGAACAATGTGATTATCTTATAGTTGGTGTCACTACCGACGACTTGTGCCTTAAAAGGAAGAATAAAAAGCCCATCATCAATGAAAAGGATAGAATGGCAATTGTTGAGGCAATTCGTTATGTAGATCGAGTCGTTCCTCAGGCTGATATGGAAAAGATTCGTCCAGTAAAAGAATTGGGGGCAGATGCCGTTTTCGTCGGTTCTGACTGGAAAGGTACTGATGCTTGGAACGAATACGAAAAACAGTTTTCAGAGGTCGGTTGTACGGTCGTGTATCTTGACCATACTGATGGCATTTCCAGCACTATCTTGCGTGAGACTATCAGCGACAATAATACTTAGAATAATCGTTTCGCACTATGAGTGATAAACAATTAACTGTTACCTCACCTTTGCTTCCCAATTTAGATGAACTCAATGAGATGCTCAAAGAGATTTGGGCAAGCAAGTGGATAACCAATATGGGTCAGTTCCACAAACAACTGGAACAGGCATTGTGCGAGTATTTGAAGGTACCCTACATAAGCCTATTTACAAACGGAACCTTGCCGTTGCTCACTGCCTTACAAGCTCTCCGTATTACAGGCGAGGTAATAACAACACCTTATAGTTTCGTTGCCACGACACATAGCATCTGGTGGAATGGTTGCCGTCCTGTATTCGTAGATATTGAGGAAGAGACTTGTGGTATAGATCCGAATAAGATTGAAACCGCTATCACACCCAAGACTACGGCCATCATGCCTGTTCACTGCTATGGTAAGCCAGTGAAGATGAAAGCCATTCAAGCTATCGCAGACAAATATGGCTTAAAAGTCATCTATGATGCCGCCCATGCTTTTGGCGTTGAAGTGGGTGGAGAGAGTGTTTTGAACGCTGGCGATATGAGTACCCTGAGTTTCCATGCGACAAAGGTCTATAACACACTTGAAGGTGGTGCTCTTGTGGTGCACGACGAACGGACCAAGAAGCATATTGACTACTTGAAGAACTTTGGTTTTGCTGGAGAAACCGAGGTCGTTGCACCAGGTATTAATAGTAAAGTTGACGAGGTACGAGCCGCATACGGTCTTCTCAATCTGAAACAAGTGGACGATGCCATTGCGAGACGTCAAACGGTAGCTCAAAAGTATCGCAATGCATTGCGTAACGTTCCTGGCATTCGTTTCTTTGATGATATGCCAGGTGTACGTCATAACTATAGTTACTTCCCCATCTTCATCAATGCAGAGGAATATGGCAAAACCCGCGACCAACTCTACTTTGAGATGCGAGAGAAGAATGTGCTTGGCCGTAGATATTTCTTCCCGCTGATTAGTACTTTCAGTACTTATCGTGGTTTACCGAGCGCAACGCCTGAAAACTTGCCAGTGGCGACGAGAATCGCAAATGAGGTAATTTGTCTCCCGATGCATCACGAACTGAATGAAGATGCGCTTAACCGCGTACTGGAATTAATTGTGAAGTAAGAATGAAGCAAAAGAAACTAATGCTCTTAGGAGGACTTCGTTACCTCCTTCCAGTGATAGAGGCAGCACAAAAACAGGGTTACTATGTTATCACTGCAGACTACCTGCCCGACAACATAGCGCATAATTATAGTGACGAGTATTGTAATGTCAGCATTATTGACAAAGAAGCCGTATTACGCGTAGCCCAACGGTTGCAGATAGACGGCATTATGTCATTTGCCTGCGACCCCGGAGTCGTGACGGCCAGTTACGTGCAGAACAAGATGGGATTGCCCAGTTTTGGACCGTTTGAATCTGTGGAGATACTCCAAAGCAAAGATAAATTCCGCGCATTCTTAACAGAGCATGGTTTCAATGTCCCGAAGGCGAAAGGATATAACAATCCGCATGATGCCTTATCAGATGCTCATATTTGGGATTATCCAATCATTGTGAAGCCTACAGATGCGGCAGGTAGCAAAGGCGTAACCAGAGTGGATAATGCAGAAGAGCTGAAAGATGCCGTCTATTATGCGTTTGATAAATCGCTGTCCGGCCACATAATCATTGAGGACTTTATTGAAAAGGCGGGTTGCTCTTCTGATACTGATAGTATGTCTGTAGATGGCAAATTGGTGTTCACCAGTTTCTGTGCCCAGCGCTTTGATCTTAATGCCTCCAACCCATATACCCCAGCTGCCTATAGTTGGCCCTCTACATTCACCAAAGAGCAGGAAGCGTATCTCATTTCTGAGATTCAACGGTTGATTACCTTGCTTGGTCTTAAGACAGTTGTGTATAACATTGAGACCCGTATAGGAACAAACGGCAAGCCATACATTATGGAGTTAACTCCTCGTGGAGGTGGTAACCGGCTTTGTGAGATGCTTCGTTATGCAACGGGTGTGGATATGATAACGGCAATCACCCGGGCGATGGTTGGTGACCCTCTATTGGAGAGTATTGAGCAGAAACCCTACAATGGTCATTGGGCGGAGATTATTCTTCATGCGGACAAGGATGGAATATATGATCGTCTGGAAATAAGCAAGAATCTTCCGGCCGAGGTAATTGAAGAAGACCTTTGGGTAAAACAAGGAGACCACGTAGAGTCTTTTGAGGGGGCAAATAACGCAATAGGAACTCTTGTTTTGAAGTTCCAAACGGCAGAAGAGTTAGAGAATTCCATCACTCATCAACGTGATTGGTTGAAAGTAATAGTGAAGTAATGCAGGCAATAGGAGGATATTTCGAGTTGGCTGACTATGAGGATGGGAAATGTTTTCCTCATCCTGATGGTATTTTGCTGAATACTGGACGCAATGCGTTGGAGTATATCCTCCTAAGCATTGGGGATGTAAAAGGAGTATGTCTTCCTTATTATACTTGTGAGGCTGTTTTGGAGCCTTTGAAAAGACTCCACATTCCATGGACTTTCTATCATACTAATGCCAGGTTTGAAATTGCTGATGAGATTGAACCTAAAGAAGGGGAATATATTATAGCCAACAATTACTTTGGTATTAAGGATGCTTACATACGCACACTTGTTGATAAGTATGGAGATCACTTGATTGTTGACTGTGCACAAGCATTTTTTGCCAAACCGATTGAGGGTGTAAAGGCTTTCTATAGCACTCGCAAGTTTGTAGGTGTAGCGGACGGTGGTGTCGCCTATTTAGGTAATCTGCAGGGAGTTGAAGTTGAGGTAAATGGCGTGGAATGTACAGTTGACCACGACAAACATCTATATACGCGAAAACAGTTTGGGGCAGAGGCGGGCTTCGCGGAATACCAGGAAAATGAGATAAGGCTTGATAACCAGCCCATTCGTTGGATGTCTGATACTACGAAGCGAATCCTTGACCATATTGACTACGAAACAGTTATTACTAAGCGTAGGGAAAACTTCTCATATCTTCACGAAAGATTAAAAGAAAAGAATTTCTTACAACTCCCAGCGTTAGAATCTTTCGAATGTCCAATGATTTATCCTTTTGTGACAAGGATTGATAGGCACCTTAGAAAGGAACTCATAGACAATAAGGTATTTGTGGCTAAGTACTGGCCAAATGTCCACCAATTGGGACGCTTTGAGTTTGAGTATGATTTAGCAGAGAGGGTGGTTGCCCTGCCTATAGATCAGCGGTCTGGAGAAGCGGAAATGGATAGAATAATAACAATAATAAAAGAAATATGAAGATCATTTTTATTGGAGGTCGAGGTACTGCGATTGTTATTGCAGACCAAATGTACGATGCTCATCAGAGATTTGGCATGGACATAGAGGTACTTGGTCTCGCACTTGATGATCATTCAGGTGGCGATGAGATTTCGGGCTATCCCATCCTCTGTGACATTAAGGATGTCTATGAAAAGTATAAGAAGTTCGATGATGTCAAATATGTCTATCAGCTCTATCGCCCGGATGTGATTCGAGAACGAACCCAATTGCTATATAGCCTTAGCATTCCAGCAGATAAATTTGCCACATTTATTCATCCTACGGTTATGGTGGCCAAGTCAGCCAGAATTGGTTACGGAAACATATTCCTGGCCAATGTTGTAGTTAATTGCAATGCTATAATCGGCAATTTTAACACGGTAAATTCAGGTACACTGCTTGGTCACGATATCAGTATTGGCAATAATAATTACTTTGCTGGTCAAGTATGTGTGGGAAGTGGTTTGAAGATCGGTGATATGAATTTCATTGGTTTGAACTCTTCTATTCGCAACGGAATTACTATTGGCGACGGAAATGTTGTCGGTATGGCGTCTAACATTACGAAGGATGTTTCTGACGATAACGTGCTGTATGGTAATCCTGCGATCATTATGCCAAAATTGAATCACGTAATTAGATAGTATCAATGAACCAATCAGTTTTAGGATTATACTTTGAGGAATTCGAAGTCGGCAGCGAGATCAAACACTCGCTCTCCAAAACCATCTTCGAGAGTGATAACAACTTCTTTAGTCTGATGACGATGAACCATCATCCGGTTCATACCAATGCAGATTATGCCAGTCAAAACCAACACGGGAAGATACTCGTTGTGGGGACTCTGGTCTTTTCCCTTGCTGTTGGCATTACTGTACCTGATGTAAGCGGCAAAGCCATCGCCAACCTGGATTATGAAGGAATCAAACACCTAAATCCCGTGTTCATTGGAGACACTATCTATGTACGCACCAAGGTGCTAGATAAGCGCGAATCAAAGAGCAAGAATGACCGTGGTATCATTTACGTTGAATCAATAGCGTATAATCAGAACGGGGTAGACGTCCTGTCATTCAGGCGTCACGTGCTGGTGAAGAAAAGAGATATTTAAAATAACCTTTATTTATGAACGATAATTACCTTATGCGCAGCTTGATGTTTGTCCCTGCGCACAACCAGAAACTGTTAGACAGTTCTGTCCGTCGAGATGCTGATGTTCTTCTTCTTGACGTGGAAGACTCGGTTCCTGTGTTTGACAAGCAGTTGGCTAGGGATAACATCAAGGCCTTCGTCCAGCGGGACGACCTTAATGGCAAGCTGATATTCCCTCGTATCAACGATCGCGAGAGTGGAGAGTTGCTGAAGGATTTGACGCAGCTGACTGTTGAGGGCGTACATGGTTTCATGTATCCTAAGTCTACCAAGGGAGAAGATATCTACTTCGTTGGTAAACTTCTTGAAACCATTGAATACGAGAAGCATATCCCTATTGGGACCTTCAAGATTATCCCTTTGATTGAAACCGCAGGTGCAATTGTGAATATCAAGGATATATGCACTGCAAGCCCTCGCGTTGTCGCCGTCGCTTTTGGCTGCGAGGACTACGTTACTGACATCCGTGGCAAACATGATGATGAAGGTATGAGTATTTTCTATGCTCGCAACGCGATCGTGAACGCTGCTCGTTTTGCCGGAATCATCCCGATTGATACTGTGCATATCAAAGTCCACGACCTTGAGGATCTTGAAAAGGAAGTTGTCCTTGGAAAGAAACTTGGCTTTGATGGAATGATGGTGCTCAATCCCAAAGAACTCCCTATTGTGCATCAGTACTACTCACCATCCAAGGAAGAAGTTGTCTGGGCAACCGAAATGGTCGCATTGGCAGAAGAAGCGGTCAGTGAAGGAAAGGGCGTTGCTGTGAAGGATAATAAGTTCATCGGCCCTCCCATGGTAAAGATGGCGAAGAATATACTTGCCAAGCATGATATGATACAGTGGCGAAATACCCTAGAGTAACGAATGCGTTTGCCTATCTTCGTCAGTGCAGACGAGGCCGTGAGTATTGTAAAACTCTAACTACAATATCCATATCAGTAGTGCAGCACATGTGCTTTTATCCGGATAGCGGCATTTGATAATATGAACTAAAATGGCAAAAGATAACTTAAAACAAAAAGCAGCATCCGGAATGGTATGGACAGCAGTCCAAAAGTATTCCACGATGATAATCGGTTTTATTTCCGGTATCATTTTGGCTCGATTGCTTGAACCTGAAGACTATGGCGCTATAGGAATGCTAGCCATCTTCATGAGTCTGGCAGAGGTGTTTATTGATGCGGGATTTGGCTCGGCATTGATACAGAAGAAAGAACCGACACAGACAGATTATTCAACGGTGTTCTATTTTAACATTGTGATGTCACTGGTGCTATATCTGGTTCTTTTTTTTAGTGCACCCGCCATCGCTAGGTTCTTTAGAATGCCTATCCTGACAGACGTACTTCGAGTTCAAGGGCTTGTTTTATTTATTTATGCTTTTAACATCATACAACGCAACCAGATTAGAAAAAAACTACGATTTAAGAAGTTGTCGACAATTACTATTATTACCGCTATAGTGTCTCTTATAGTAACGGTAATTATGGCATATAAGGGATGTGGTGTATGGTCTTTAGTTGTTCAGAATATTTTAGGTGCTCTAGTACCCTGTGTTTTCTTTTGGGTTACGACCAACTGGCGGCCTTCCTGGGAGTACTCTTGGAAGTCTTTTAAGGAGTTGTTCGGATTCGGCTCATTTATGTTTCTTACCAGCATATTCACTACATTTAGTCAACGAATCACTGGATTGTTGGTGGGACGTTGGTATGATCCGACTACAATGGGTTATTATTCAAAAGCATCCACCACTTCGAAGCAGATGACATTAAGCGTTTCAGGGGTAATGATTCAAACCACTTATCCCTTATATGCCTCGGTTCAGGATGATAAGGAGCGACTCATCAATATGGTGAAAAGAATAACCTCTACGCTGGCATACATTTCCGTACCCATTTTATGTCTTCTCATAGTTGTTGCAAAGCCTTTGTTTGTGTTGCTTTACTCCGATCGTTGGCTTGCAAGTGTTCCTTATTTCCAGATGCTCTGCGTTGGCGGTATTGCGGGATGTTTATTGTCTGTAAACCAGCAAACTATAGCTGCTATTGGAAAAAGCAAGGTGTTTTTTATTTGGACTATTATAAAAGAGGGTGTAGGTATTGCCCTCCAAGTCATCGGTTTGATAGTATGGGGGATGTGGGGCTTGTTGGCAGGCAAGGTTATCTCTTCTTGGTTCTCATATTTTGTTAATATTTCATTGGTATCGAAATATGTGGGGTATAAAAACTACCAGCAATTGAAGGATTTGTTGCCAGTTTTTTTGGTATCTGGTATAGCAATGGCCATCAGTTATTTAGTCTCATCTATGCTGAGCCTTGGACTATATCAGGATGGCATAATTAAAGCAATGGTTTTTGCCGTTGTTTACCTTTCCTGGTCATTAGTTATTAAACCGGAGGCATATAATTATTCCCTGTCTGTGATAAAGAGCCTTAAAAAAACAAAGAATAAAGTAGAAGCCGCATGAAACAAGCTTTTTTTCAAAGTCGAGGTGTTGGAGGAAATAAGTTTTTGTTAGTGTCTTTTTTGGTTTTACTAATACTAACTGTATTTAGCAAATTTGTTTTGTATTCAAGTTACGCAGTACTGCCCTTCTACGTTATATGGTTGGCATGTGTTGCTACTTATAGAGGCCGTTTGTCTAAAGATGAAAAAGCATTCATAATTGCTTCTTTCGTCCTCCTTGCCCAGATTTTTATTTATAGGTTAGTAGGCTATTCTTCAATTGAGACTCTAGGGTTAGCTGTTATATTCAATTGGATTATGGCTGGAGTCGTATCCATTTACGCAATAAAACTCTTTTCTGAGCGCGAAGTGTCAACGGCTTACTTCGTAATGGCCTTATCCTTGTTTATTTTGATGATTATTTTTACTCGGCAGGGACGTGCAATAAGGGCAGCGGGAGACGAATACTGGGCTAAAGATGTGGCAGATGCGTGGTATGGGTCGTTGTTAATGCTATTATCAGGATTAAGTTTAATTGTTTTTCTGAATGTAAAAAAAGTATTACCGCGTTTTCTCTCGATACTTGTACTAGTACTTACGCTGTATGTTAATATATTTGTCTTACAACGAGGAACTAATGTGATAATGACGCTTGCAGAAATTGGGCTAATTCTCTTTTTTATCATCAAACAGAAAACGACTGTAATATCCCTAACCGTCGTGTTTGTCGTTTTTTTAGTGATCGCTTTTTCTTCTGATTATTTGATTCTTTTTTTCGACTGGTTGGCACAAATAAGTCCATCTGACAGATTAGCCTACCGGTTTAATCAAATATCGATGGCGTTGATGTATGAGGATATAGAAGCAAGTACAGGTTCCATGGCAGCCCGAAGCGAACTAATGAGCATCAGTTGGAACACCTTCACATCAAGTTTCGAGCATTTTGTGTTTGGGGCAGGTGAGCATGCCGGGAATGATAACGTTATTGGTCACCATAGTTTTATTCTTGATACGTTAGCAAGTTATGGCGTTTTAGGCGGTTTTTTGATTTTTGTATACTTTAAGAAGCAATATCAAATTATCATGTCTTGTCTTGATAGAAAGAAAGAATGGGCTCTCTTTATGCAGTGTACGGTAGTTTTCTTGTTTTACGTATTACGTAATTTCTATGGTCAAGTGGCTTATGCACTTGTTAATTATGTTATTCTGATGTTTTTTCCGTTAACTTTTCAGATTATCAATTATTATAAAAGTCATAGGTAAGGTTCATTATGATAATAGGAGCATGTGGCTTTGGCTCTACCGGGTCGAGTGTCGTGACAGATTACTTAAAAGAGTACAATGATTTTCATGTACTTGACGAGATCGAGTTTACCTGGGTCTCAGGCGTAGATGGATTGATTGATTTGGATTTCCATGTGAACCATCCGCATTGTCGTACAATGGATTCAATCACAGCTATAGATCGATATATAGCTATGTGTAAGAATCAGATTAATTGTTTCAAAAAAGCAGGTATCCCACCAGAGAAGTTTATCAAATTGACGGAAGAATTCTTGGAATCCATCATTACCACATCTTGGCAATGGAACATCCATCACCAAGATTGTTTCTGGGACAGGATACGACGTTCTTATTATTCTCGTTTAAAAATCGTACCTAGATGGGAAGTAAAACATGGACGGCATTGGGAAGGCTTTCCATTAGAAACAGTTAATCTGTCTGTATTGCCGGAAGATTTTGAGGAAAAAGCAAAAAAGCACGTCCGTGATATCTTACGGGCAATGGGTGCAGACTTCTCAAAGCCTATTATTCTTGACCAACCATTCGCGGGGAATAACCCCCAGGCTTGTTTTAAGTTTTACGACGATCCGTATGCAGTGGTGGTTGACCGAGATCCTCGCGATAATTATGTGTTCGCTAAGACAAAGCTTTTGGGCCGCTTTCATCTTATGCCTATCAATGATGTTGAAGATTTTGTGAAGTATTATCGGGCTTTGCGGAAGAATCAGCCCTATTCTCAACCCCATGAGCGTGTACTGGTCATGAAATTCGAGGATTTTGTTTATCATTATGATGATGCCACGACAAAATTGCGTAACTTTTTTCACTTGCCTGATAATCCCAATCCTAAATCTATCTTCGATCCTGCTATCTCTATGCCTAATACTCGGGTTTGGAAACGCTATCCTCAATTTGCAACGGATATTGATTATATTGAAAAAGAGTTACCGGAGTATCTTTTTGACTATACTGGATGCCCAGAGCCGGATTTACAAGGCGAGATGTTCTGGGGTAAATCTCCCAAAAACAAATAAGAAAGAGAAGATTCAATGAAGAAATACGTTTTCTTGACCGAAGATTTGTATGGGCTGACAGGAAGTCAAAGATATGTTAACAATAAATGTAAGTTCTTGCGAGAGAACGGATGGGAAGTCATCGTCTTTTGGAACTACAATATCGCACCCATTGTTCTTGAACACATTAAATGTTTTGATAATGAGAGATATATTTATCATGAATTGAAGTTCTACCCTTCCTGGTTTTCCAAAAGAGGACGCGAGAAAGTCCTTAATAGACTTAGGGAAACTATTGGCGATGCTGATCAGATTGTTATTGAATCTAGTAAATTGGAATTAGGTGCATGGGGAGAACTGTTAGCTAAAAGACTTCACTGCAAACACATTATTTTTGTTCTGACTGAGGGTGTGACAATCCAGAATCAAGCGACATTTGATTATTGTTATGCTAAATTGATGAAGAAAGAGTTCTTCAATATTAATACAGCGAATGTGATCAACTTCTTCTCAAAATTCACAACAATATTGTCACCAGATAACTATTATTGGAGTGCTTCACAAGGTGTTATAGTTGAAAAGTATTCCTTCCCGTCTTTTGATGATATGCCAAAGGCCGATTTCACAATTACTCATTTTGGAAGATACAAAAAGTATTTTCCAAGTATGTTATCTGAGATATTAGTATTTATTGCAAGTCACCCAGATAAATCATTTAATTTCTTTTTCTTGGGTAATTCCATTCCTCAGGACGAAATACGAAATTCTTTTTGCCATTCTAATTGTCATATTTCATTTCATTCTGAAGTAATGGTAATACCAAAACAATTATTCGAGGAATCTGATGTGGTTATTGGTACTGCTGGCTGTGCTGTTATTGCGTCGAGATATATGGCAAATGTTATTGCGATAGATGTAAACACTTCTAAACCATTAGGATTATTAGGCCGTACTACGTTAGATACAAATACATCTTCTGGAAGGTATAAGAATGATAAGAGTGTTAGCCAGTGGCTAGAGGCTCTTCTCATACAACGTGAAATCTACCCGCCGTTAGACGATCAGAATGTTATTCATGGCTACGATTATCAAATGCGGTTTATTGATAAATGCGACTATAACTATATTGATTCCACAAAAGTAAATGAACAAATAACACGTCATGATAGTATCTTTTCTTTCCTAGTAAGGATAGGATTATTTCATATTGTCGAATTCTTCTACTATAAGAAACGTGGAGTGAAAGTCATTATTAGATGACAAACTAAGAGATAAAAACGATATTATTTATGAATATGATTCCATTTAACAAACCCTATTGCTCTGGGCGTGAGCTGAAATACATTGAGGAGGTATGTCATTCAACTACTATGTCAGGGAATGGAGCCTTTACAAAGAGATGTCACCATTTCTTCGAAGAAAAGTATGGCTTCAAAAAGGTTCTTCTATGTACTTCGGGTACGGATGCTCTTGAGATGTGTGCTATGCTTTGCGACTTAGATCCAGGTGATGAGGTAATCATTCCATCCTACACGTTTGTATCTACTGCCTTGGCTTTCCTGCGAGAGGGGGCTAAAGTCGTTTTTGCTGACAGTGGCAATGATAATCCCAATATCACATTGGCTGACATTAAGCCTTTAGTAACGCCAAAAACCAAGGTAATAGCTGTTGTCCATTATGCAGGTGTCGCGTGCGATATGGATGCCATCATGCAATATGCCAACGAGAACGGGATTTTGGTAGTTGAAGATGCGGCCCATAGTATTGATTCCTATTACAAAGACAAACCGCTGGGAGGCATTGGGCATCTTGGGGCTTTCTCCTTCCACGAAACAAAGAATATTAGCAGTGGGGAAGGTGGAATGCTTGTCGTTAATGACGAGCGATTCATCCGTCGTGCAGAGATTATCTGGGAAAAAGGGACAAATCGCGCAGAGTTCTACCGTGGCATGGTGAACAAGTATGGTTGGTGCGACATGGGGAGTTCCTTCCTGCCATCTGAGTTCAATGCAGCCTATCTATGGGCGCAGTTGGAGCAGATGGATGATATACAAGGTAAGCGCCTGGCGATTTGGAATACCTACGACAGGATGTTGAGGGGTAAGTTAAATAATGGAATTGTTCTGCCAGAGTTGCCAGATTATGCCACCAACAATGCACATATGTATTACCTGTTATGCCCGTCATTGAAATACAGGACAGCATTTATCAACTATCTGAAAGAGAATGAAGTGATATCGACCTTCCATTACTTACCCCTACATAGCAGTGCTTACTATAAGGACAAGCACGATGGACGGGAATTACCTAACTGTGACCGCTATGGCGATACGCTGGTTCGTTTACCTTTGTATTATGAATTAAATCTTAAAGATTCAGAAACAATAGGCCAGTTGATTCTTTCGTTCTCTATCTAACAGCATTATTATGGAACATTTTTTCCTCCATGTTTTATTAGACGAGAAAGTCGTGGATTCTTTCATCACTATGATGGAGGAGGCATTCCCTAATGAAAGTACCTATCTAATTATTGCTAAAGATGGCGCCCCAAAACGCGTGAAACAAAAGGAGAGTGTTATTTCTTTCGACGAAAACAGTAAAGAACTCAAACATTATCTTTCACGATTAATGCAATATAGGCATGTCTGTTTGCACTCTATGGTTGGAAAAAAGTTTTATTCTTATGTCAATCATGATAGTATTTCATGGGTGATTTGGGGTTCGGATTTGTATGGCCCGCTATTGCGGTTTAAAGGTTATAATATCTATTATGACAAGAAAAAACAATACAAAGTTAGAGCTGGACGATTGCCTGTTTGGTTATATAGATTGATGGTCAATTTTAGAGATTATCCAAAAGTACGTAGAGAGGAAAGCGTTATCAATAAGTTGAGTTATGTAATTACAGATAATGGTTGTGATTACGATGTATTCAAAAAGTATTATGGAGAGAAGAGGATAAAGTTTTATGGTACGATTAATTATTACCCGATAGAAAACCTTATAGATCCGTCAAAACAAAAGGAAGAATGTGCTGGCAATGCAATTTGGGTTGGGAATAGCGCTGATGCTAATGGTAATCATGTTTGGGTATTTGAAATGCTGTCGAATTATTCTAATGGTATTAAAGTTATGTCCCCCATAAGTTATGGCGATCCGAGATTTATGAAGTATCTTTATGAAGAGGGTAATCGCTTGCTTGGAGATAGATTCGTTCCGCTGAAAGAGTTTCTTCCGGTAAAAGATTATTACGCGAGATTCTTACAAGCGAATTCGTTTGTGTTTGCTCATTTTCGTCAGTGCGCTGTGGGTAATATCTTAATGGCTTTGTTTTTTGGAGGAAAGGTGTTTTTATCACACAAAAATCCTTTGTTGAATATGTATAAAGAAACCGGGTTTAATATCTTTTCTATTGAAGATGATTTAACAGAAGAGTTCGCCACAAAACCCCTCAGCAGAGAGGAGAGAGTGAATAATCGGGAATTGGTGAAGACAATAGCTTCACACGAGAATAGTATAAAACAGTTGAAAAATGTGTATGGGCAAATAAAAAGAGATTACCTTTTCCGAAAAGGATGAGCTGACATTTCTTCTCCAGCTCATTGTTTATCAGCATTATTCAGATGAAAGTAGTTTTCTTATTAAAAACGATAGAGCAACAACGTTGTATCAAACGCATACAGGCGTTTATAGACCACGGTTACGAGGTGGAGGTGTATGGCTTTAACCGTAAGCATGCAATACATCAGCAATACAATTTCCAGATTAACAGTCTGGGCGTGATTGAAGACGGTACCAGTTATGTCCACAGAACGAAAGAGTACTTGAAGGGTAGAACAATAATAAAGAAATACCGAAAAGAGAAGAATGTCCTATTCTACCTGTTCGGCTTGGATTTGGCCCTACCCATAATTCTTTGCCGAGGTGCAAATCACTACATATACGAAGAGTCAGACTTAATACACACCAAGTTCAAATCAAGAGCAATCATTCGCCTGTTTGAAAGCATTGACAAACGAATCATCAAAAAGTCAAAGGTGTCAGTACTAACGTCGGAAGGTTTTGTTAAATATCATTACGGAGATACCACAACACCGCAGAATGTATGTATTCTGCCTAACAAATTGAATCAGCGCTGCAAAGAGCTTTCTCCTATACAGCGCGTTTTGGACGTCAACAATCTGTCTGTAGGTTTCGTCGGGTTCTTCAGGTATGAGTCCATCTATAACTTCTTACTGGTTACGGCAAAACGCTATCCAAACATTCAGGTGAAGTTGTTCGGCGCCAACTCTGGCTGGACGGAAAAGCAAATGACAGATTTATTCTCGCTTCCAAACGTGTCCAATGAGGGGCCATTTAAGAATCCAGTAGAGTTGCCAGATGTGTATTCCAAGATAGATTTGGTGGTATCAACCTACGATATAGAGGATGACAATCCCCGCTTTGCAGAGCCGAACAAGATATATGAATCCATTTATTTTGAAACGCCTATCATCGTGTCAAGCCAGACCTTCCTGGCGGAAAAGGTGGACAGTTTAGGAATAGGTTTCAACGTCAACGCTAAAAATGATGATGAAATAATTGACTTCTGGGAGAGTTTGACAGAACAAGTTCTGAAAAAGAAAAAAGATGCTTGCAGAAAAACTGACAAGAATTATTGCATAGATGATGAAACTGAATTGTTTGACAAACTAAAATAGAAGCAGAAATCATGATAACAGTAATTACTCCGACATACAAGCGGCACCAGTACCTGAAGAATGCTATTGATTCAGTATTATCTCAGACATATACTAATTTCGAGATGATCGTTGTGGATGATAACCCAATTGGTTCCGAAGAAAGAATTAGGACAGAAGATGTGGTAAGAGAGATTAAAGACCATCGAGTTCGTTATGTCCAAAATGAAAAGAATCTAGGAGGTGCCGGCGCCAGAAACAAGGGGATTGAGCTTGCCCAAGGAGACTATATCGCATTCCTTGATGATGATGACGTTTATCTGCCAGACCGCTTGGAAGTGCAAGTTAAAGCAATGCAAGAGAACGGTTGGGATGTTTCTGTGATGGATGGCGCCACATATAATTATGTGACCGGAGAGAAAGTGGCAGAACGCCATCAGCAACTGCGGAATGGCATGACGAAGGATGAATTGATACGCTCTCACCTGCTTTATCATATTTCTGGTACAAACACATTTATGTTCAAGACATCGTTTCTTCGAGAAATTGGCGGCTTTGTGGATGTGCCTTCGTGTCAGGAGTATATGCTGATGCAGAAAGCTCTGGATAATGATCCTAAGTTTGGTTATATACCAGAGATTCATATCAAGAATTTCATGCATCCGGGCGAACAGATATCAACAGGCCCTAAGAAGTTGAAGGGGCAGTTTGTCCTTTATGATAGTAAGAAACAGCATTTTGACTTGTTAACTGCCAGTGAACGTAGGCAGGTAACGTGCCGTCATCACGGAGTATTGTTCTTTGTGTACTATAAGATGCATAAGTATGGAAAGGCTTTTACTGAGGCCATCAAGTGCTTCTTTAGCAGCCCCAAGCATGCGTATTTATGGTTTAAAGAGTATAGAAAGAAAATCAGCGCATAATGGAAAAGAAGAAATTGAGTTTTACCTTTAAGGTGTTAAGAGCGTTAGGTTTTAATTATTCAGAAGAGGAGTATGGAGACGTAAGCTTGTGGCGCGTTATCAGGCAGTTCTTCAAGAATATCCATTTAAAACATCTGGAGAAAATGCTTGACAGATTCTATTTGGAGCCATTTGAACCAAGAAAGCTTCGCCCAGTTATACTGAGAAAGATGGGCTGTAAGGTAGGTAAAGGGTGTTTTGTTGGAGACTATGTTCGAGTTGATACTGGACATGCCAATATGATCACCATAGAAGATAACGTTAGCATAGCAAGCGGTGTCCGAATCCTGTGCCATCAGAGGGATTTCAGCAATTTTTGTGTAGGAGATGACTATATGAAGTTGGGATATGTGATTAAGCCCGTAGTATTGAAGAAAGGATGCCTGGTTGGTATGGAGAGTTTTGTGATGCCCGGCGTTACTATTGGCGAAGGTGCCATTGTCGGCGCAGGATCTCTTGTGACAAAAGATATTCCTGCATGGACAATAGCGGCAGGAAGACCGGCTAAAGTATTAAAACAAATACCCAAAAGAGGAGAAGAATGAAGAAAGTATTAGTCATTGCTGCTCATCCCGACGATGAGGTGTTGGGCGTAGGCGGCACCATTGCAAAACTGTCTGCTGAAGGTGTAGAATGTCATCTGTTGATCGTTACAGATGGCAGCTCCTCACAGTATCGAGACTCTGACCATTTGCATGAGATTATTGAGGCCAAGAAACTGGAGACAAAAGGTTGTGCAGATCTGCTTGGATTCAAGACCGTCCATTATGGCGAGTTGCCAGATATGAAACTGGATAAGACACCTCATATTGTAATCAATCAGGTTATTGAAAAGGTGATTGATGAGGTGCAGCCTGATATCGTTTTTACGCATTTCTGGGGAGATGTGAATCGTGATCATCAGGAGGTGTACAATAGTACGCTTGTGGCCGTGCGTCCTGTGATGGGGCAGGTGGTACGAGAACTGTATTGCTACCGTGTGCCATCGTCAACGGAGTGGACTCCCAATAAAGCGGATACAATGTTTATGGCTAATTACTTCGTGGATATTGAGAAGTATGCTGAGCAGAAATATAAGGCATTCGCGTGCTATTCTACGGAGCTTCGCGAATACCCGCATCCCAGGTCTGTACAGTATCTTCGAGAGGCGGACAAGGCCGTTGGTTTACGTGTCGGCCTGTTAGCGGCAGAGGAGTTTGTGATGTTAAGAAAGCTTGTGTAAGATTATTTGTATGTACGGTTTCTTCAAACGTTGCTTCGATCTATTGTTCGCTGTTCTGTTCCTCTTGGTGTTCAGTCCAGTGTATCTGTTGACGTGGATTATCATCAAGATAGTCAGTCCAGGTCCTGCCATCTACAAAGCAAAACGTGTTGGTAAAGATGGCGTCTTGTTCAACTGCTATAAGTTCCGCTCAATGAGAGTGGATAGTGGAAAAGTACGTCTGACTACATTAGAGAACGATGACCGTATTTTCCCATTTGGCAAGTTCATACGCAAGGCGAAGATTGATGAGATGCCGCAGGTGGTGAATATTCTGAAGGGCGAAATGAGCGTTGTGGGTCCACGTCCAGAGGACAAAGAGAATGCAGACAAGGTATATGTGGGCGAGAATAAGCACATCCTTGATGTGAAACCGGGTTTGACCAGTACGGCCAGTTTATATGACTATACCCATGGTGAGATGTTTGAAGATGAAGAATCGTATGAGAAGGTTTTCTTACCAAGAAAACTGAAACTGGAGTTGTACTATGTGAACCACAGATCTTTCTGGTATGATATATACCTAATCTTGAAAACAGCTTGGTTGATTATCCAGAAGACTTTCGGGAAGAAGGCCTTTGAGGAGCCAAAGGAATTGGCAAAGAGTTAGACAGATGTTATGATGAAGCACCTTTACCTATATCTATTCTGCTTGACTGTTCTTGTATCATCCTGTTGTGTATCAAGAATGACAAAGCCACATTCGAAGAGTTACTCTCCTTATTACTTTGGGTTGGCAGAGGCCCAAACTGGCGTTGAACGGTATATTGTGTTGCTGAAAACGCATCAGGCGGCATTGGCGGCGGGGAAAGATGTTGATTATTCTGGTATTGAACGAATAGATATAGAGATTCCTAATAACTTTAGGACGATTCCTCTGACTCGAGTCAATGATTTCAAAGGATGCGTTATCAATGTAAAGAACACATCGAAGAAGGTCTGTTTGTTCACGGCAAAACAGGAAGGAAGGCCAATTCTCGTTAAAAAGGCTATGATTGATGGGAGGGATTTTCGCTCTCTCCCTGAACTGCGAAGAGGAAAGGTCCTCTTACTTATAGAGGATGAAAACCCGTGGGTGCAGAACCGACGGGGACATGACTACGGTCATCAGCGACAAGATATCCTTCTTTTAAAGAAAGGGCGGGCAAGAAACACTGTTGTAATGCCATATAACAATAATGAGTCGAGTCCAGTTTGCAAGTTCGTTAAGGCGGATAGCCCCCTTGTGATTAGGAATTTGACGGTCAGTAGGGACAAAGCCTCAACATACATCACGAATGTGGTAACAGTAAACGGATTTGATGATGTGCATTTCTCAAAAGTTACTATCAATACACCCGAAAGTGATATGTCTGGGGATGCTGCACTCCGGATTCTTAATTCTACCGATGTGACTATTACGGATGTGAACATCAATGGAACGTATTCTCAAGTGAAGAAGTCCGGTTATGGTATTTCATTGGGTAATGTATGGAACTTTAAGGCAACGAGGCTTAATGGTAAGGGGAATTGGGGCATCTTTGGAAACAACAATGTGAATACGGCAACGATAGAGGATTCAGAGATAAACCGTTTTGATATCCACTGCTATGGACGGGATGTCAGTTTCAGAAACGTCAAGTTCTATGACCTTTATAATCAGTTTTCATCGGTGTTTGGTTGCGTAAGCTTTGATAATTGTGAGTTTAAGGACTTCACACCAGTATTGATAGAGACATCATATAATGCGTATACTGCGTTTGACGTGAACTTCAATGATTGCGTCTTTTATACGACATCTAAGAAGGACTTTCTTGTCAATACGGGAAGCCTGTCAGGGGATGTCAATACCCGTAGTGAATTATCTGAAAAGCAGTTGCCAAGAGTGAATGTGAACAATATGAAGGTTATTTCGCTTGACACAGGAGAAGCTAAAGAGCAAGTGGATATTTTTCTCAAGCGAGGGAATTTTATTAGAGAAAGAAGAATACAAAATGTAATTAAACTATAAATATGGGGAAACGGATTTACCTGTGCTTGGCTCACATGAGTGAAGCCGGTCTTGAGCAGAAATATGTTAAAGAGGCGTTCGATACTAATTGGGTGGTGCCGCTGGGACCAAATGTTAATGGGTTTGAAAAGGATCTTGAAGCGTTCTGTGGGGAAGAAAAAAGGGTAGTGGCGTTGAGCGCGGGTACTGCAGCTGTTCATCTGGCCCTGATTGCCTGTGGTGTCGGCTCTGGTGATGAGGTGTGTGTGCAGAGTTTCACATTCTGCGCATCAAGTCATCCTGTCACCTATTTAGGGGCAACTCCGGTATTCATCGATTCAGAGAAGGATACATGGAACATGGACCCCGAATTACTGGAAGAGGCAATCAAAGATCGTATAGCCAAAACTGGCAAAAAGCCCAAGGCAATAGTTCCCGTAGCTCTCTATGGTATGCCGTACCAGATTGACCGAATCATGGAGATAGCCAACAAGTATGGTATCCCTGTGGTTGAGGATGCAGCTGAAGGTTTTGGCTCAAGGTTCAATGGTCAGGTGTTGGGTACGTTTGGTAAATATGGAGTTTTGAGCTTTAATGGTAACAAGATGATCACTACATCAGGTGGTGGTGCACTGATAACTGCCAACGAAGATGAGTGGCGTGAGATTATGATGTACGCCACTCAGTACCGTGAGAGCTATCCGTACTATCAGCATGAGAAGATTGGTTATAACTACCGCATGAGTAACATCTGTGCCGGTATTGGGCGCGGCCAGATGACGGTTGCTGATGATCATATTGCACACCATAAACATGTGCAGGCCCTTTATGAGGAACTGTTGGCTGGCGTGCCGGGAATCTCTGTACACAGACAGCCTACAACCGGCGAGTATGATTCAAACTATTGGCTATGTACCATTACACTTAATCCGGAATTGAAGATTAAAGGGCAGGAGAATGCCTATAAGCAGGTGGTGCAAGGCGCAGTCGGTGGCGCAGCGGGTGTGATTCATATGGCTGATTCCGCTACTACCGATTGCCAGCCGAATGATAATGTGGAGGCTTTGCGGGTATATATGGATGCCGCTGGTATTGAGGCCCGCCCCGTTTGGAAACCGATGCATAAACAACCGGTGTATAAAGATGCGCCTGCATACGTGAATGGCGTATCCGAGGCTCTTTTCAAGGTGGGTATGTGCTTGCCTGCTGGGCCGTATGTGACAGATGAGGATGTGAGATATATCATTGAGACCATAAAGAATGCAATCGAATAGTCAAGAGGTGTTCTTTGCTTTGGTGAGAGCCGGACTATGGGAACAGCAAGTTCGGCTTTCGCAGTATAATGACATCCACTTTGCTGAGTTATTTCGGCTGGCCGAAGAACAGTCGGTGGTGGGGTTGGTGGCAGCTGGCCTGGAACAGGTTGCGGATGTAAAGCCACCAAAGGATTGGGCACTGCAGTTAGTCGGTCAAACCCTGCAGTTGGAGCTCCGCAACACGGGGATGAATCACTTCATTGAAGAAATGGTAGGAAAGATGCACGACAAGAACATCCATCCTATACTTGTGAAGGGGCAGGGGATTGCGCAATGCTATGAAAAACCGCTGTGGCGGGCCTGTGGAGATGTGGATTTCCTGTTGGGTCAAGATGATTACGACAAGGCAAAGGCTTTCTTGGCCCCACGGGCTGAGTCCGTTGAAAAAGAGAGTGGTAAACATCAAGGAATGAACATTGGGCTATGGACGGTAGAAGTACACGGAGATCAACATTGCGGTCTGTCTGCACGAATGGATAGAATGATTGATGAAGTGCAAAGAGAGGTATTTGAAAGGGGGAGTGTCCGTCCGTGGATGAATGGGAAAACGAAGGTGTTCCTGCCAAGCCCCAATAATGATATCATCATAATTTTCACGCATTTCCTGAAGCATTTCTACAAGGGCGGACTTGGGATGAGGCAGATATGTGACTGGGCCCGACTGCTTTGGACTTACCGCTCGGAGATAGATGTCGCATTGTTGGAGAAGCGGTTGAGGAAGATGGGGTTGATGAGTGAGTGGAAGGCTTTTGGCGCCTTTGCGGTGGATTATTTGGGAATGCCGGTTGAAGCCCTCCCGCTGTATGAAGCTTCCGCCTGCTGGAAGGGGAAGGCTAAGAGGATTAATGCATTTGTAATGACTGTAGGCAACATGGGGCACAACAGAGGCGCGCGTTCCAGCGTGAGGAAATCTTTTATTGGAAGGAAAACAGTCTCCTTTAGTCGCCGCTTTGTTGATTTCCTAAACCATGCCCTGATTTTCCCATTCGATTCCTTGCGCTTCTTCCCGACGATTGTATTTAACGGCTTAAAATCAGCAGCGAAGGGGATAGGGTGAGATTTTTGAGATTATTGCCCAACGGCCAGGTAGTGGCACTGAACATTCCGCTCGGCCAGTGGCACACGGTCCGCGTACTGGAAAGTGGCACGGTGATTTTGGAGTGCAAGGACGGCGCGTACGAGCCGCTGGGGGAGGGGGATATACTGGAATGACTCTATAAGAGTTTTGGGGAGTTTTGTTCATACTTGTTTTGACCCAATTGAGACCGAAAGAAGGGAATTGTTAACAAATAGGCATTATTTGTTGCATGTAAGTTTCTTGATTATAGGTCCTTACGATTTATTTGTAACATTATTCGGCAAAAAAGGGGAATCGCCCTACCTTTGCTCCCGAAAACGATTAATCGTAGAGGTATGATAACAGTTCAAGATCTGTACAATATTGTAGGGAACAAGATTTCCAACGAGATACGTAAGGCATTCATCCGTAATAGTTTCCCTCCGCAGATAGCAGAGCAGATGTGCGCTGACATTGACAGCCAGGAAAAAGCAGCGCATTTCCAGCGCCTTCTCCAGGAGTATAACGAATGGATCATCAACAAGCAAAGACAGCGGGCAGCAATAGCGGCGTTTTTGAGGGGGGGACTATAAGTAAAGTTTCGGAGGGCCAGATTAACAATGGAAAGATTAGAATTCGGAAACATACTTAATTCTGTTATCATTCCTGAGGGAACGTCTCCGGAAAGGATTGCTTCAATGGCCCGTCCTATCCGTGAATCAATCGCCACTATGTTGCCCGAGGGCCTCTTTAGATTCCGTAACTCTGAAGAGCGGCATATAGAAGCCTTTGATAATGATGCGATCTATGCTTTAACAGCCGATCAATTCAACGATCCATATGATACACTGGTTAGGTACGACATGGCGGGAATTCGGCGGTACGTTGATTCCATGATGAGTGTTGATGGCCTGGGACAACTTAAATCCTATCTAGCGAAAGGAAATGACTTGCCCGACGAAGCAAAAATGATGCTTCCGGAATCGGCATGGGAAGAGATAAAGGCTCGGATAGAAGCTATAGATGATATGGAGTCGTTGAAGGAAAGGATTGATAGCAGTAAAAAGCAAGTGTTGTCCTTGATAACGACAATTTTCCCGGTTCTCTCCGCATTCAGCAAACGATTTTCAACTATCGCATGCTTTAGCGAGGATGTGAAGTCTATCTTGATGTGGAGTCACTACGCAGACTCGCACAGGGGATTTGCTTTGGAATATGATTTCAGACAAACGCTGACGAAGCCTTTGGAGAAAGGTACATTATTCCCTGTAGTATATTCTGATGAGCGGTTTGATGCTTCTGTTTATATTACCTGGGAATTGTTGCGGATAATGGGAGTTGAGTCTAGAAACCCCGATATTACTTCGGCTTTCAAAGTGGCACTTCACAAATCCCGGCTTTGGGAATATGAGCGCGAATGGAGGTTGATTGATCCGGGACCGCATGATCCTATTCAACCGAAGCCTTCTGTGATTCATTATCGGCCGGTGGCCATCTATTATGGAGAAAGGATACCGAAGGATAAGATGGAACGCTTGCATGAAATTGCGGTAGCGAAAGGAATTCGGGAATATAAGATGGCGGTAGACGAGACGGCTCTGGGGTATGAGATGATGTGGAAGGAACTGTAAGAGTTTTTCATATGATTCGGGAGAGTTGCATTATTCGGCAACTTTGGAGCTTAGAAAGCATAGGGGGTGTAGAGTTTGAGTAGCCGAATGGTTCTCGTTTTATGATATTTTGACTTTAGGATTGGTAAAGTCTCATTATTAGGGGAAGATCCCCCTTCCCGACAGTATTGATAGGCATTGCTACAATAATTTATTTTTAATTGTTTTGACGATGAAAATGGATTTTAGAAACATTAACTTTGGGTTGTCTGACGCTCAGTCAGAAGGGATGGACTATCCGAATCTTCTTATTAATGGGTATGTGAATATAATGCAGGTTATTGAACAGGTGAATAACCATCGGTGTTTCTTATTCCTTGGATACAAGGGATCCGGAAAATCTTCGCTTTCTGAGCATCTAAAGTTAAGTGAGAGCGAAGCGGTAATCAATCAGCAGCCTTTAAAGGATTTCCCTTTTAAATTCTTTGAGAAGGTTTTGGATTCAGAAGACAGGACAATAAAGTATAAGACCATTTGGCGTTGGCTCCTTTGCGCAGAGGTGCTCTCTTCTTTATGTAAAGACGCTGATTGTATCAACTCAAGTATTCAACATGCTATTGCAGTCTTCACTCAGTTAGGGCTTTTCCCCGTGTTGAGCATATCGTCGCTCTTGAAGAAAACAACAGCAACGACGATGTCCGCTACGATTAAGACTCTGGGCATATCACATTCAGTAAGTACGGAGTATGCAGAAGCGGATATGGAGATGCTTACTGATTATATTAAAAGCCTACTGATTACAATCAAGGAGGAGCGTCCTCATCTTACTATTATTGATGAACTGGATGATATATTAACTCCGAACGGGCGACAATTTGAGAATATAGCAGCCTTGATTAATGAAACCAAAGACTTGAATTATTTCTTCTATTCGAACAATATCCCAGCCAAGGTTATTGTCCTATGTCGTACAGATATGTTTGAGCGGTTGCCAGGCCAGAATCTTAATAAGATAAGACAAGATAATTCTTTTACGTTTACATGGTATAGAGAAGGAATTGATTCTAATAAGAAATCTGACCTGGTATATCTTATCAATAAGCGGGCTCGTTTAACATACCCTGACTTGTCTGATGTCTTCGAGACGTTCTTCCCCAAAAGTTTCGATGATACAGATATCTATTCAGCCATGTTGAATTATACTCGGCATATTCCCCGCGATTTTATACAATTAATGAACTATATTAAGAATCATTGCGACTCGGAAAGAGTTTCTCATGGGGCGATTGTTAAAGGAATAAAGGATTACTCTACAGAGTACTTCTATCCCGAGATAGCAAATGAGCTATCCGGTTATTTGCCAAGCGCTGCGATCCAACCTGTGTTTAATGTTATATCATCATTACGATTACAGTCCTTTTCCTTTGAACAGTTTAAAGACAAATGTAAGATATACCCTGAGTTGAAGAATCTCGATCCCGCTCAGATACTCAAGATACTTTACGATTGTAGCGCAATTGGACATATCCACTATTATAATGAAGATGGGAGTACTAGAGTTCTCTATAAGTATAGAAATCGATCGTCTTCTTTTGAGAAGACGGACAAAATTCTATTGCATAGAGGCCTCTGGAAATCGATGAACGTTAGTTATTGAATAGATGCGTGGTGAATTATGCCACAGACTCGTTACGGGATGTTCGCGGAGATAACGATGCCTTGCAAAAGTGTAATGCTATGGTTAAGGAAGTATAAGAAGTATAAGAAGATTAAGGTAGAAGAATCTTTTTTTGAGGTTTAGATAGACCAATCAGTATGGTTGTCATGCGTTTATCAACTGGTTTTTATGAGCGGCACGTCAATTCTTGTTTGTGAAACTACTCGTTCGCGTTTCTTTGAATTGTTGAAGGACCGCGGTCTTGATTCATTTTTAGTAGCCGTTCTGGACGGAAAAGATGACCATGCTGCTCCGGAAACAAGCAGGTATGAGTCCTGATGCCTTATTTTGCGTTCTACTGCAGTTGGGGCGCGAGGTTATTGATTTGACGGTAGAGGAGCAGTTGATGGGGAATGCTGATGCTCTATTCCCGATTCACTTTCTGGGGGAACGGTTCAAGGAGGCGGTTCCGAAATAGCTATGACCGGTAATGGGCGCTTGAGGAACATCGGTTTCTTCAGAAGGGACGGTGGGTATTTATCAGCTACAAGCGTTCGGACTACTTGGCTGTTGCGAATCAGTTATATGATCTTTTGACGCGCATAAGTTCGATGTATTTCTGGACTCCTATTCCATTCGCAGCACTGCTGCCTTTCAGGCTGAATTGAAGCATAGCATAATGGATAGTGATGTTCTTGTTTAGTTGAATTCTCCTCTTTATTATGGAGAGAGGCTAGCGCAAGGAAGATATATTAGATATCCATGTACGGCAGATTGGTGTTTTGTGGGTGAACCGGTCTGGTTTGACACGACTGAAGCTCATATGCTGAGTTTGGTTCGGAAACTTCGTCTCTCTTTTAATAAACTAGGGAAAGACTATGCAGTGAGACACAGACGATAAATAAAGGCCCTCCTAGGTGGTGAACAGACTGATATTTGCCTCCAAGGGGGGGGCTTAGGTGGCTGCATCGGTCGAAATGACCGGTTTCTGCTTTTTGTGTGCTTCGATAAGCTTCTGGAAAGCTGTAGAGGAACGACTGAATAAGTTGAAGTTAGATTGGGATAGGGACTGTGGGCGATTTGAGAATTTTGCAAAGAACTTTTGAGAATTTTGTATGGCGAATTCGAGAATTTTGGATAACTTTACCGACGTAATATCAATGAATTATGTACAGGCGCTCGCAATATAACGAACTGAAATCGAGGATTGAAGAGCCGCGGGATAAGATACAAGTATTGTCTGGCCCGAGGCAGGTTGGAAAATCAACTCTGGTGAAGCAGGTGCTTCAAGAGATTGATTTGCCATATATGTTTGTGAGTGCAGATAACGTTGAACCTGATAATTCGGGATGGATAGGTGAGATGTGGTCTACGGCAAGGGCACGGATGAAAGCATCGGGCGTATCTGAATTTCTGCTGGTGATTGACGAGGTGCATAAGGTGGATAACTGGAGCGAGGCCGTGAAGAAGGAATGGGATGATGATACGTTCCATGGCGTGGGCTTGAAACTGGTGATCCTAGGCTCGTCTCGGTTGCTACTGAAAGACGGACTGACGGAGTCTTTGGCTGGCCGCTATGAATTGATTAGGATGCCGCATTGGAGTTATGGCGAGATGCACGAGGCTTTTGACATGGATTTGGAACACTATATCTATTTCGGTGGTTATCCTGGCGGTGCAAGATATGTGAATGATGAGCACCGCTGGCGAAAGTATATTAAGGACAGTATTGTGGCTCCGGCTATTAAGCATGATGTGCTGAAGACAAAAACTGTGTATAAACCGGCATTGATAAAGCAGATGTTCGAACTGGGGTGCGCTTATTCGGGGAAGGAGCTGTCGCTGAACAAGATGCTGGGACAGTTGCAAGATGCCGGTAATGTGACCACACTGGCCAGTTATCTGACCACGCTGGATGAGTCAAGACTATTGTGCGGACTGCATAAGTATGCCTCGGACAATGCTAGGAAATATAACTCCGTGCCCAAATTGATGGTGTATAACACGGCGTTGTTCTCGGTACAGAGCGGCATGAACTTTAACAAGGCCTTCACGGCTCCTAAAGTATGGGGGCGCTGGGTGGAAAGTGCCGTTGGGGCTTATCTGCTGAATAATGCTGAGGAGTATGACTATAAGTTGTACTACTGGCGCGAGCGCAATGACGAGGTGGATTATATCATAGATGCGGACAGTAAGCTGATCGCGATAGAGGTGAAGAGTGGACGCAGAACCGATAACGAAGGATTGAGCGAGTTTAAGGAACGATTTAATCCAACTTTCTCAATATTGATAGGCTCAGGAGGAGTGCCGATGGAAGAGTTTCTGGGATGGGATTTAGGACGGCTTATAGATAATGGTTTTTAATGGAGGATGGTTATGAAACGAACGTTTGTCGTTATTATTTGTTGTATTGTCGCATTTGTGGGGCATTCATCCTGGGCGGCAGATCTGGGCACAGAAGCGAGATTGATTCAAGTTGAGGCCTCGGTTGCAGATATTAGTCATTGTCAACGCGTGATGGAGAATGAAGTGTCACTTTTAGAAAAGAAAACGGACGCGATAGGTGAACTGGTTTCTGAGTCGACTTCAACTATTTCGAATGAAATTGCCGCTAGTGACAGACTCATGGGGATACTCTCTGTGGTTATTTCAATTATGGTTGTTATTCTTGGTATATATGTGGCGTGGATGCAGCGACGAGTGTTTCAGATTTCTGATACGGTTAAAAGAATGTCAGACGAAGTGGAGAAAAAGAAAGAAGAAGTGTCCAATTTGGCTAAAGAGATTAATTCTAACTTCGAGGCATTATACCTTCGAATACGTAGAGCAGATACCAAAGCCTATGTAAGACGTTTGGAGCAAGTGCCGCTTGATGATATGAATTTTGGGGATTTGTTACTCGCTAGAGAACTAGAAGACGAGGATTTTATCCCACTAAAGAATGCATACATAAAGGTGGTGGAACTGGGCAAAGAGTCTTTTCGTCCAAGGTTTGCTGGACCAGATCATGGAGAGATGTATCGTTTGCTCTTTTTCCAGCATTTCTTGGGGCGAGCAGTATTGGATGACTTTTTGAGGGGAAAACTTGTGCCAGATTTTGATCGATTAGTGATGTGCTGTTTCGATAACGATATAAAAAAGTGCATGTCGGATATCGCTCCGGTATTGAGCCATCGAAGTGTTCCTTTTGATAGAGTGTCTGTACTTAAGAAACTTCTTGAGGCGCTTGATAAGTCGGAGTTTTGCGATGATGAAGAAGTCTACACGATATTGAATAACGGTATTTCAGATGAAGATTTGTGGAAAGCAGCGCGGGGCCCCCGGAACTCTGAAGTTTGCTAGTTAGGCCCAGTATTATCGTTGTATATAACCATAAGTGAGTGTATGATTACAGAAAAAGACCTGTATAACATACAGGAGAACAAGATTTCTATGAGGAACAAGAGGCTTTTATCAGGAATATCTCCTCGCAGCATATTGCAAAGAGGATGTGTGCTACCTTCGATGTTAAAGAAATGGCAGCGATTTTGAGGCGGCTATTGATAGAGGGGAATGAGTGGCCGATCTGGCAACATATGCAGTAAACTGCGATACAAGCGTTTTTGAGGGGGGGGGTATGTAAATGATAAACCGATAAGGATTATAATGGTCTCGGGTATGATCAGGAGTCAAATATATAACATAGATTCAAGGAAGATATCGGAAGTATTGCCTCAGAGTAAGGTAATCCAATGCACTATATCTTCTCCTCCATATTATGACATGAAAGACTATGGGGTTGATGGGCAAGTCGGCTTTGGGCAATCCTATGAAGAGTATCTGAATGATATTACAAGTATCTTCAAGCAAGTATTCGAACACACATTGGATGATGGTACCCTGTGGATCATCGTTGATACCTTTAAGCGAGAGAATGGGTTGATCCTTCTTCCCTCTGATATTGCGGACAGACTAAAAGGGGTTGGGTGGCTGCTGCAGAATATTATCATTTGGAAAAAGGATAAAACTGTTCCATGGGCCTCTGGCGGTTTTGTACAAAGAAAATTTGAATACATCCTTTTTTTTTCGAAAGGTGCAAAGTATAAATCGTATGGCGACCGAGTGCGTGTCTTCGATAAATCGAAACTAAAAAAATGGTGGATAAAGTATCCAGAAAGATATAATCCCAAAGGACGAGCCTTGGATGAGATATGGGAGTATCCAATCCCGGTACAAGGTTCTTGGGGTAATGAATATATCCGCCATTTCTGCCCATTGCCTAGGGAGATGGTGGCGACAATGATTTCTTTGAGCACAGATGAAAATGATGTTGTCTTTGATCCTTTCTCCGGAACTGGTGCTGTTCTGTCCCAAGCAGCATATATGAAACGCAAGTATATCGGCTGTGAGATTAATAAAGATTATGTCTCTCAGAGCAAACAATATATAAAGAAGACGACAAAAGATGGGCGTCGGGAATATTTGAGCTCTCTTGATGTATTAGGGCAGAATAGCTTTGAGTCTGAGATTATTAACCTTCGCGTCCTTAAATATGGTAGATTATTGGTGAGGAGAATAGAGTCGGAGTTTGAAGGATTGGGAAGGTATGTTGTTTATGTCAAAACCTCATTTCGGAATTCAGGCAGTATAACAGCGCATTATTTATTGATCGGTAAAGATTGTGAGCCAGTAAAGGCATTTGTTAAAAAGATAACGACAAAGCCTCCTTTATCAAAGTACGGAATTATTCCGATTATCTCTTTCTCGAAAGAATTGCCGGAAGAGTTAGAGGGGGAATTCTATTACTCAAGAACGAATACACACCGATATCTAAAAGGGAAAAAACGGGATAGTGAGATTGTTGCAGTCATTAGCCCGATATGTGTAGACTATAACGAATCAGACTATTAATAATGGCTAAAAAAAAGAGGCAAAAACTGTCTAAAGAGCAGAAGGAGCAAATAGCTCAGAAGAAAGATATTAGAACTATTTTGGGGCGGATAGGCTTTCATCGGATTCCAGGCGTAGATGGAAAGAACTTCACATATGATGGAAGACAAGCGGAATTAGATGATATCTTCCTTTTGGAGAATGTCTTCTTGATAGTCGAATATACAGTAGGGGAGCATTATCAGTCTCATCTGGCGAAGAAGAGCCTTCTTTACAATAAGATAATGTCTGATCCTGGCTCATTCATTGATTATCTTGTTAAGGAGCCATGTTTTGATGGTTTGAGATCTTATTATGAAACGAATATTAGACCTCAATATCCAAATTATTCGCAGATTCAGTTGAGAATTGTGTATTGTTCAAAGGCTGAAGTGTCACAAGAATACAGAGAGTCTCTTGATCAAATTAAGTACTTCGATTTGTATGTTGCTCATTATTTCAAGTACTTATCGGCATCATTGAAGATGTCTGCTATCAATGAATTTTTGGACTTTTTGGGAATACAACAGTCAAATTATGGCGTCAATATTGGCTCTAGCCAAACTCGCAGTCTCAAGTTTGAAGCACACGTTTTGCCTGAAGTTAAGTCCTTTTTTAGAGAAGGTTACAAGATTGTAACCTTTTATATGGATCCTCAGTCTGTGTTAAACAGGGCATATGTTTTAAGGCACGAAGGTTGGAGGGATAAAAGTAGTTCTGTGTATTATCAAAGAATGGCTGATCCAAAGAGGATCACTGAGATTCGTAAGTATCTGGCACAAGAAAAACGAGTCTTTGTTAATAACATTATTGTGACCATGTCCGCAAATGATGTTACTTTCATGGATCGCTCGGATAATGTGATTGACGTAAGCAACGACGGTAAGTTCCTTAAGAACGATAACGAGGTTAAGACAGGCATCATCAAACTGTCTATCGTCGAGAAACCCAATTGCATAGGGATTATTGATGGGCAACACAGGGTTTTTGCTTATCATGTCGGCGAAGATGTATATGAAGACATTATTTCGAAATTAAGAATAGAGCAGAATCTACTTGTAACGGGTATCGTTTTCCCCAAGAATGAGCAAGAAGAAGAACGCAGAAAATATGAAGCCACGCTATTCCGAGAAATAAATGTTAAACAAACCAAAATTAGTTCCTACTTACAGCAAGAGCTGGCTGTTATGGTTGAGCCTTTCTCTTTGATTTCTATTGGAAAAGAGATTGTCTCGAGACTCACAGAAAACGGGCCATTATCGGGCAAGTTAGAGCGATTCTCCTTTGAGAAAGGGAAGGTAAAAACGGCCTCGGTCGTTAGTTTTGGACTTAGGCCATTAATTAAAATGGGGGAAGACAAAGATTCTTTGTATTGCGTGTGGAAAGATGAGGATAAAGAGAGACTGTTAACGGCACATAAGGACAAGAATTATTGCTTAAAGAATAAGTATGTGGACTTTTGTGTTGAGTCAATTCGAAATCTTTTCATTGGCGTTAAAAACAATATCCCTTCAGAGGAATGGAAGCTTTACTCTCCTTCTGAAAAGAAGGGCTTGCTGTCGATAACTTTCATTAACGGCTTCTTGAATCTTCTCCGTTGCATTATTCTAAATGATGGAGTTTTGTATTCTCCAGAGGAGTATTCGGAGAGATTGAGAGGGCTTGCTTCTTTTGATTTTAGATCCTACAAGACCAGTCATTATCGAAAGATGGGAGAAGATTTGTTCAATCGAGTCTTTAATAAGCATTACTCTTCCTAATGCTTCTAATTGTTGTCCATTTCAAAGCAGTACAAATACTGATAATTTGATATAAAGATTTTGGGGAATGTGCCATGGCAATTGTGATGTGGAAGGTCGAAGAAAAGAGTGAATAACAAGGTGCCATTCCGAGTTTTTGGGGGTATAGACAGTGCAAATAAGGTCTAATAGCGTCCATCGATAATCTAATGACTGCCTTAATCGTTATTGTTATCGTTAACAAGTCCGTTTAATAATTACGTGGCAAGTACTACCACTCGGGGCTCCTGCTGACACGTAGCCTTTGAATGTATTAATACCCCTAAAAAAGGATATATCAGACCAAACGGGAGTGTTATGATGTAATAGCTATTCGTTAATAATCCATAACTTTTCAGATATGAAACTTTTTATCGACACTGCGAACGTTGACGAGATTCGGAAAGCCAACGACATGGGGGTGATTTGCGGCGTTACCACCAACCCTTCGCTCATTGCAAAAGAGGGCCGCGATTTCAAGAAAGTGGTGGCTGAGATTGCCTCCATCGTGGATGGCCCCATCAGCGGGGAGGTGAAGGCCACGACCACCGATGCGGAGGGCATGATTGCGGAAGGCCGCGAGATTGCCAAGATCCACAAGAATATGGTGGTGAAGATTCCGATGACGGCCGAAGGCCTGAAAGCGTGCCACGCGCTGGCGGCGGACGGCATCAAGGTGAACATGACGCTGATCTTCACGGCCAACCAGGCACTATTGGCAGCGCGCTCGGGCGCGGCATTCGTGAGCCCGTTCGTCGGCCGGCTGGACGATATCAGCGAGCGCGGCACGGACCTGATTGCGCAAGTGGTGGAGATATTCAAGGCACACGGCATTCAGACCGAGATCATCGCGGCCAGCATCCGTCACCCGATGCACGTCACCGACTGCGCCCTTGCCGGCGCGGATATCGCCACGGTACCCTTCAAGGTGATTCAGCAGATGATCAAACATCCGCTCACCGACCAGGGCATCGACAAGTTCCGCAAAGACTACGAAGCCGTCTTCGGCAAGTAATCCTTATATCGAGTGAGAAATAAACGGCTCCTGCCATCTGACAGGAGCCGTTTGTGTAAGGTGCCTGCAGGTCGACCTGCAGGCGTGTTTGTGCGGCGTTTGGCGAGAGCCCGCCAAAACGCCTCCGGGATGTTGGAGCTCGTTGGGCGGATTGCTGTGGCAGCGCGAAGCGCAGTGCGCTGAGCGACAGTCCGTTCCGTTTATATATAAATACACTTTGGCCGCAATAGCGGCAAGGCTGATATACGCAGGGTGGTGGCATGCGTGACGTAAAAACAAAAAAAGCCGACGCGCGTACCGCGCGCCGGAATCAGTCGGCGGGGCAACGGCCCTCACTCAGGGCCGTCCTTTTACCCCGCCACCGCTGGGCCGCTATGCGGCCTTTTTTCTTTTCCCCTTTGAGAATCCATGAGAAGAGTTTATATTTGTAGAAACTTCTTGCCGGGCGATATGTGGCCAGGTGCAGATTAAGATTTGTGGAGTATGAAACACTGGCTGATAACAACAGAACATTTGGAAGATCGCCTTCTTTTCAAAGATATTGAGGACTTTATCGTTGGGATGAATCATTTGGCTATTCAGTCCCATAGATGCGCGGTGATAGTGCTTGCCTTTATCTTGATGTCCAATCATATCCATATCGTAGTCGAGGGGAGCCGTGAAGACGTGGAGACTTTCATTACGATGCTCAAGTTAGTCTATTCCAAATATTTGGCCGCAAAGTACGGGACTAGAGAACATCTAAGAAGGTTGAAAGTTGATATCAGTCCGATCTCGAATGAGGACGAAGCATTGGAAAGGGCAATCGCCTACGTACAGATGAATTGCGTGGCTGCGAACATATGTGCAACCCCATATGAGTATCCCTGGGGAACCGGCACCTCCTTTTTTAAGCTGTCGGAAGTGAAGGGGACGCAACTGGGAGAGTTTTCTGCCAGAGCGCGTTACAAACTATTGCATTGCAAAACAGACGTACCGTTGAACTGGAGAGTATGTGAAGAGGGGTATATTATCCCTACCTCTTACGTCAAAACCAAGTTTGTGGAACGTCTGTTCCGTACTCCCAAAAGAATGAATTACTTCCTGCAGAGTTCTTCGAAAGCGAAACAGCGGGTGGAGACCATGGAGGAGGGCTTGCCCGCTTTCCGGGACCAGGTGGTCTATGCGGCTTTACCGGATTTGTGCCGGTCTCTGTTCGGAAAGACATCTGTGAAGGAGCTGACAGAGAGTCAGTTGATAGAGTTGCTTCGCCAGTTGCGATTCCGTTTCGCTGCCAGCGTGAATCAGATAGCCCGGGTCGCGGGTCTATCTTACGCCGAGGCAGCAGCATACCTAGATAGGGTATAACAGGTGCTCCTACTGGTACAGTCGCTGGACCGGTAGGAGCGTTTTTATAGGGGGATTGCGCCTACAGGTACCGTATCTGGACCGGTAGGAGCGGTGGGAAAGGGTAGCGGGCACCAGAGACCCCGCCACCGCTGATTCCATTTGAGTAAATTTTACTACATTTGCAGTTTAAAATGAGAATACTGCAAGTATGGCAATACAGATGATTGACGGGTTTTCGTTCCTGAAGATGGTGAGGCAGGGGGCGGTGAGGCTGAACGAGAACCGGAAAGTGATTAACGACCTGAATGTCTTCCCAATCCCGGACGGGGATACGGGTGACAATATGTATATGACCCTCTCGGCAGGGCGCGACAACGGCAACCGGGTGGCTTCGGCTGACCTGGGCGCAGAGGCGCAGGCCATCTCAGAGGGAATGCTGCTGGGCGCCCGGGGAAACTCGGGCGTGATTCTTTCACGCATCTTTGCCGGTATCGCCAAAGGTTTGACCGGCAAGAAGACCGCTGACGTTCCGGAATTCGCCGTGGCGATGCACAGCGGCGTGGAGTCGGCCTACGGGGCTGTCTCCGTTCCGGTAGAGGGGACCATCCTCACCGTGCTGAAAGATTCGGTGAGCGCTGCGCGTGCGGAGAACGGCGAGGATTTCGAAGCCTACTTTACAGCCCTGGTGGCTGAGATGGACGCTTCGCTGAAGCGCACGCCGGAACTGCTGCCCGTGCTGAAAGAGGCCGGGGTGGTGGACAGCGGCGGTGCGGGCATGCTCTGCATTGCACGCGGCATGCTGGACGCCCTGCAGGGCAAAGGCGAAGAGGCCTATGAAGACCTGCAGCCGGCTGCCCAGAGCGCACACGCGGCCCCGAACCTCAGCCTGTTCACGGAAGACAGCGTATTGGAATTCGGCTACTGCACGGAATTCCTGCTGCGTCTGCAGCGCGCCAAAATCGGCGATCCCGCAGCCTTCGATGAGACCGTCGTCCGCGACTGGCTGAACGCCGTAGGCGATTCGGTGGTCTGCTTCAAGGAGGGCAGCATCATCAAGGTTCACGTCCACACCAAAGATCCGGGCAGCATCCTGACCCGCTGCCGCGAGTGGGGCGAGTTCCTGACCATCAAGGTGGAGAACATGACCCTCCAACACCAGGAAACCACCATCCAGAATAACTTCGATGCGCCCAAACAGGCGGACGAACCGCTGATCAAGGCGCAGCGCCAGCTATACGGCGTGGTGACGGTGGCCACCGGCGCCGGATTGATACAGACCTTCCGCGAGGCCGGGGCTGATGCCGTGATTGAAGGCGGCCAGACCATGAACCCGTCGGCGCAGAGTTTTGTGGAGGCATTCGGCAAGCTGAATGCGGAGACCATCCTGGTCTTCCCGAACAATTCGAACATTATCATGACCGCCCAGCAGGCGGCCGGACTCTATACCCAGTCGCGCGTGGTGGTGCTGCCGAGCAAGGATATCGGCGCCGGCTACGTGGCGATTGCATCGCTGGACCGCAGCTGCAAGGATGCGGAGCAGGTGATTGCTGCCGCCAAAGAGGCGATTGCCTCCGTGCAGACGGGCCTGGTGACCACCGCGACCCGCGACACCGTGATGGACGGCGTCGAGGTACATGCCGGCGATTACGTGGGCATCACCCGCGGCGAAATCGTGGCCGACGATCCGGACCGGGCCAAACTGGCTCAGGCGCTCTGCGGCAAGATGGCCTTTGCCGACCACGAGGTGGCAGTCGTCTTCTTCGGCGCAGGCGTGCCGGCCGACGAGGCGGAAGCCCTTCTGCAGCAGTTGCAGGGCCAATATCCCAGAACTGAAATGATGCTGACCGAAGGCGGTCAGCCTGTCTATGACTATATCATCGTACTATGTTAACTTATTTTGGTGATACCGATTGCGAGGTGACCCCGAGTGTGGCCGCCCGCTACAATGCGCGCCTCGTAAGCATGCCTTACTCGATCGGCGACGAAACCATCTATCCTTACGAATCTTTTACCGAGGCTGAATTCGACAGCCAGGCCTTCTACGATATGCTGCGCGCCGGCACCCTGCCGACCACCAGCGCACTGAGCGAGGCCAAATATGTGGAATACTTCGAACCGGAGTTCGCTGCCGGCAACGATATTCTCTACGTGCACCTCTCCGAGGCAATGTCGGGCACCTTTGTGCCGATGCGCGCAGCCCTGAAGGAACTGCTGGCCAAGTATCCGGAACGCAAGTTCTACGAGATCGACGCCAAGGGCATCTCCATCCTGGGCTACTCGATCTTCTGCGAGGTGGGCGATATGCTCAAGGCCGACAAGAGCGTGGAGGAGATCCAGGCCTGGGCCAAGACGGAGATCGACCACTTTGCCTGCTACTTCTTTGCGGACGACCTGAAGTTCTTCCGTCGCAGCGGCCGCGTGAGCGGACTGGCTGCCACGATGGGCGGCCTGATTGGCCTGCGGCCCATCATCAACATGAACGCCGAAGGCAAGATGGTGAGCATCGGAACGGTCAAGGGCCGGATCCAGGCTGTGGAAAGAGTGGTGAACTACGTGGCTGAACTGGGTGACGATATCCGCAGCCACCGCGTGATTATTGCCAACTGCGGCAGCCCGGACCTGGTGGCGTTGGTCAAGGAGACGCTCCTGGCCAAGGTCGGCGCAGACCTGAAGGTAGAAGTAATCGACGTGAACCCTACTGCCGGCAGCCACTGCGGCCCGAATGCTACCGGTATTTGCTTCCACGCCATTCACCGCTAGCGAATGATTACCGTAGAAGAGGTACGGACGCGCCGTCAGCGGCGCGATTTCCTCCGTTTCCCGCTGCGCCTTTACCGTGGCAATCCGAACTTCGTGCCGCCGTTGTACGGAGACGAACGGAAGATCTTCCGCAGGAACTACCTGTATTACGATACCTGCGAGGCGGTCTATTACAACGCGTACAAAGACGGCGTGATGGCCGGACGCATCTCGGGCATCCTGCAGAAGGCGGCCAACGAGAAGAGCGGCGAGCGTCGCATCCGCTTCACCCGGTTCGACGTGGTTGACGACTTCGAGGTGGCGCTCGAGCTGTTCAACAAGGTAGAGGAGTGGGGACGCGCAAAGGGAATGGACACCGTCTGCGGCCCGCTGGGCTTCTCCGACCTGGAGCGCGAGGGACTGCTGATTGATGGGTTCGACCAGATGAGCACCTTTGAGGAGCAGTACAACGCACCTTATTATAAAGAGTTCATCGAACGGCTTGGCTATGCCAAGGAGGTGGACTGGACGGAAAGCCAGTTGCGCGCACCGGCTGAAGGAGGCGAAGACCTGACCAAGATGGCTGAGTTTATCCTCAGGCGCTACAAGTTGCATATAGGAACCGCCCGCAGCGTTCGCGATTTCCTGAACAAGTACGCGGATCCGGTGTTTGAGATTCTGGATAGGAGTTATGCCGGCCTCTATGGCACGGTGCCCTTTACGGAGGGGATGAAAAGGCTGATGATCAGCAATTTCAAACTAATTATCGATCTGGACCACGTGGTTGTGGTGTTGGATGAGGAGGAGAACCTGGTGCTGATGGCTGTCTGTTTCCCGAGTATCGCCCGCGCGGTGCAGAAGTCGGAAGGGCGGCTGACGCCCGGATGTATCGTGCGAATCCTGCGCGCGCTGCGTCACCCCAAGGTTATTGACCTGGCGTTGATAGGGGTGGAGCCGCTGTGGTTGAACCGGGGAATCAGCTCGGTGGTGGCGGCGGAACTCGTCAAGATGCTTCAGCAGCCGGGAACCGAGTATGCGGAGACGAACCTGAACCTGGAGGATAATTACGCCATCCAGAATCTGTGGAAACGGTTCGATGCCAAACAACACAAAAAAAGAAGATCGTATATTAAAAAGTTATAAAAATGGACATGTTTGAAGAAGTACAGAAGATTCTGGCAAAGCAGCTCAGAATCTCAAAGCCGGAGACGATTACCCTGGATTCGGCCATCCAGAAAGACCTGGGTGCCGACTCGCTGGACATCCTCCAGCTGTTGATGAAGATTGAAGACGGATACGGAATCGTGATTCCCGATGAGGAACTCTCAGGGCTCGTGACGGTGCGTGATGTGATATCTTTTGTTGAAAAACAGCAAAAAAAGTAGAAAAAATTTGCCACAGAGCAAAAAATGGTTACCTTTGCATATTGTATACACTAAAAACAAACGCAAAAAGGACACTTTTCTTTATGCATATGAAAAAGTTTTTAATCTCTCTGATCGCCTTTGCGATCATCGCTCCTGCAGCAGTTGCAGAGAGCGGCGCGAACCAGAGCTTTGTCTCCAGCCCGCTGGGACAGAACTGGGAAGTTTCCGTTGGCCTGGGAACGCAGTTCTATCTTGGTGAGATGGACTGGAAGGCAAACTTCCTCGATTGGTGGACCTTCCCGGCCATCGATGTGAACCTCTCCAAATGGATCACCCCGGTCTTCGGTTTCGGTATCGATCTCGGCGGTGGCCGTTTCAAAGGTGAATCCGGCGTTGGAAACGACGTTACCTTCTCTACGGCAGGTGATGCTGTGGATGCAAACACCGGCCTTGCTATCCAGAAGGGTTGGTATCTGAACCCGAACTTCAACTTGAACATCAACGTGGTGAACCTCTTCGCAGGTTACCGTCCGGATCGCAAGTACAACCTCATCGCCGAGGTGGGTGCCGGTGCAGCCATCTCTCTGGGGTGGAACAAGACCGTTTGGGCTACCACGATGAACGCCCGTCTGCGCAACCAGTTCACGATCAACGACAAACTGAAGATCAACCTCACCCTGGGCGGTGCATTCGTAGGGGACGACTTCGACGGTGAGTCCTACGCAACCTCCGTTGCTGAGGGCACCCCGAACAACGACAACATCGGCCTCGACGGTATCTTCGGCGTAACCGCAGGCGTGAACTACGCTTTCAACTTCAGCAAGAAGGCTGCTGCTGCCGGTGCAATCGCTTCCGCAGCTGCTGCCGGCGCATGGGTTTCCATGGCTGACGTTGAGGAAGAGAAGCAGGCTGAAGTCGCTGCTGAGCAGGCTAAGGTCGCTGAAGCAGTTCAGGACAACTCCAAGATGGAAGAGGAACTCGCTGCTGCCAAGAAGGCTGCTGACGACGCAATCGCTGCGAAGGAAGCTGCTGAGAAGGCACTTGCAGAGGCTCAGGCTGCTGCCGGCAAGTACTCCGATCTTGACGTGAACGCTTACGTGAACTTCCTGATTGGTACTTCCACCATCAGCAACCGTGAGATGATCAACGTTGAGAACGTGGCTAAGCTCATCAACGCTATGCCGAACGAGAAGTTCGTCATCTGCGGTTATGCAGACAAGGCTACCGGCTCCGCTAAGCGCAACGCTAAACTCTCCCAGGCTCGTGCAGAGTCCGTCTACAAGGCTCTCACCCAGAAGTATGGCGTGAACGCTGACCAGCTCTCCGTCGAAAGCAAGGGCGCTGTGGCTCCGATGTTCTTCAACGAACACCAGCTCAGCCGTGCCGCTACCGTGACGATCGTCAAATAAGCGAACGAACAGAGAATTTCAGATGGGTCCCTCTCGAAGAGGGGCCCATTGTTTTTTTATTGCAAAATTGTTTGTACCTTTGACTTGCGACATACAAAGATGATTGACGCATGAAACTGAAACTCGTTTCGATTCTCCTGCTTGCAGGACTCCTGCTGGGGACCGCTTCTCCGGCCCTCGCCCAAAAATCTCTCTCTGCAGAAAATAAGTACAAAGGTTGGGAATTCAACGCCGGCATCTCGGCGGTTCCCTACCTGAACATTTTAATTTACGCCTTCTCCGCCATCGGGCACCCCAATGAGAAGGTAGAGGGTACCCCCGGTCCTGAATTGGGCCTGCCCGGCGGACTGGATCTCCAGGCACGCTACAACTTCAACCGCTGGTTGTCCGTGGGCGTAGTCAGCAACTGGCAGTTCTTCGCCGGCCCGGATTATCACACGATGAAAGACAGCGACGGCAATGTGGTGAAGGATTCCAACGGCAATGCGCTGAAGGAGTACGGCGGCATGCACTCGATGCTGGCCGCTTCGCTGATGCCGGATCTGCGCATTACCTATTATAAGGGCCGCCGCTTCAGCGTCTATTCCCAGGGCGCCGTGGGCCTGGTACTCTATTCGTTCGACCGTCGCTGCGGCCAGACCTCGATTGGCTATCCGACCATCACGTCGGCCGACGACGGCAGCAGCAGTGACAGCGGCAGCGGCGTGAGCATCTCATTCCCGTTCCAGACCGCTCCGCTCGGTTTTACCTTCGGCGGCAAATGGTACGGCTACCTCCAGGCCGAATACGGCATCATGACGCTGGGCGCTTCCGCCGGCGTCGGCTACCGCCTCTAAATAGAAATCTCTAATTTAACCTATATGAAATCAAAACTCTGTTTGCTTGCAACGCTCCTTGCCGTGGCCGTAGGCGCAGTCTCCTGCGTGGATGAGAACTACGACCTGAGCAAGCTCAACACCGAAATTACGGTGGGCGGCGACAGCCTTACGGTGCCTGTCGGAGAAACAGCCAAACTCACGATGAAAGACCTGCTCGGCGACAATGCGGTCACCTTCCTGAAGACGGCCGCCGACGGCAGTTACTACATCTCCTTCAGCGACCAGAAGGACGTCAGCCCTTCGATGCCCGCCATCAACACGTCGCTGAACCTGGGCGGAACGGCTCCCTCCGTGGAGATCGAACTCCTCGACCTCACGGCGGCCGCTGCTGCCATCAACGCACTCCCGGACCAGACCGAGTACGACCTCTCTTCGATGGTGACAATTCCGCCGGTGGCGATCGACACCAACATCCAGGTTACCGTCTCGCTGGATCTGCCTGACGCTGTGAAAGATCTCGAGTCCGTCACCTTCACGAACGCTTCCAAAATCACGGTCGCCCTCTCCGTGGAAGACTGTCCGCTGAGCGACGGCGAACTGACGCCGGACATCTGGGTGAATATCTCCAGCGTGCTCTCACTGGTCGATTCCTACTACATCGAGCTTTCCGACCTCAAACTGAACAAGGCCAATAACTACCAGGCTTCGAAGCAGTATGCGGTAGATTCCCTGATCATCAAACCGGGTGATTTCAACGCAAATCTGCACAAACTCTCGATTGACAGGAAGGCGTATGTGGGCGGTACGGCTACCGTGACCGGTGCCAAGACCACCAAGGCCCTGATCAACGCCTCCAACAAGCTCAAGGTTAAAGTTGCCGTGACGCTCTCCAACCTGGAAATCAACAAGGTGGAAGCCAAGATTGACTACAACCTCTCGCAGGAGAAGGTGAAGCTCGACCTGGGCGATCTGACCGGCGCTTTCGGCGACAAGCTGGAGGTGACGATGGATCTTCACAATCCGAGCCTCAAGTTCGACCTGACCACCAACCTGGGTGTTCCGGCCACGGTGCAGGCTACGCTGGTTCCCTGGAAGGACAATGCGCCCAATACGCAGAACCAGATTCAGGTGAGCCTCGATGTGAATCCCGCACCCAGCGCTACCCAGACGAGCACCATGAAGTACTTTCTGGCTGCGCATAACGAGGGCCGTCCTGCAGATTACACCTACGTGGCAGCCGATATCGCTTCGCTCATCAAACTGATGCCCGACAGCGTGCTGGTGACCCTGAATGCGGCTACCGTGCCTACCCAGACCGCTGTGCTGGAGCCTGCGGCAACCTACAGCTTCAACATGAACTATGAGGTGGGGATTCCCATCCAGGTGGGTCCGGACTTCCGGCTCGCGCTCCGCGACACGATTGAGATCGGCGAAGTGGGCAAGTATCTGGCGCTGGCGGAGGAAGCTGTCATCACCGGTGTGGTGGAGAACAGCCTGCCGCTGAACCTGAAACTGGTGGTCGGTTTCACGGATGCCGACAACAACGCGATTGCGCTGGCCAAAGCGGCCGAACAGAGCGTTGCAGCCGGCAAACTGGACGGCGGTGCAACGACCACCCCGCTCGAGGTTTCCGTCAAGTTCGCAGACAAAGAGGCAGCCAAGAACGTCACCAAGGTGGTGCTCTCGTTTGAGATTACCTCCGGCGGCGTGGCCCGTGCGGTCAAGGAGACCGACTACGTGATGGCCCGCGTAGCAGCCGGACTCCGGGGCGGTATCACCCTGGATCTCAAGAAGCTGATTGAAGATGTCGAAGACCCTGAAAACAAAGAATAACTGAGAGGAGGACCGAACAATGAAAACCAAGAAAACCATTTTTGCAGCCCTGCTCGCCATCCTGCTTCCGCTTTCCGCAAGCGCACAGGCGGTGGATGCCAGTTATTTCGTAGATAATTCGCTGCAGCGCATGCGGCTCAATCCGGCCTTTTCGCCGGATGCCAGCGTAGGCTACTTCGGCCTGCTGATTGGCGGCCCGAGCGTCAACATAGGCAGCAACCTGGCCACGGAAGATTTCCTCTTTGCCAAAGACGGCCAGCTCTATACCTATCTGAACAAGAACGTGACGGTGGACGAGTTCGCCGCACGCATCAAGAGCGATCCGACCTTCAACTTCAAGATGAACGAGGAGCTGCTGGGATTCGGTTTCCGGATCGGCATGCTCTACATCACCGCCGGCGTGGGCGTCCGTGCCGACGTGGACATGAAGCTGCCCAAGGATCTGCTGATCCTGACCAAACAGGGTATGGCCACCACCGACCAGACCTACGATTTCAGCGGTCTGAGTTTCATGGAAGCCGCATTCCTGGAGGGCCAGATCGGTGCCAGCATCGACCTCTCCGGCCTGATTCCGGGCCTGAGCATCGGCGGCCGCGCCAAGTATCTGGTGGCAGCCGACTATGTGGGCCTGAAGATCAACGAAGGTACCCTCCGTATGTCCGACGAGAAGTGGATGATCAAGACCGATGCCGAGGCCGTGACCGGCGTCAAGGGTATCGAATACAAGGACGGCAACATCAACTTCCCCTACGGAAAGACGGGTGTGGGCCCCTGCGGCAGCGGTTTGCTCTTTGACCTGGGTGCAGAGTGGAAACTCAACCTGGAGTTGGGTGCGCTGACCGGCATCAACGTTTCGTTCGCCATGAACGACATTGGCAAATGCACGATCACCGACCGCTACACGACGATCTACAAATCGGCCGGCGAGGCTGAGTTTGCCGGTCTCAAGGGCATCAAGCCGGGCGACGACATCAGCACCAACCTGGACAACGTGATCCAGGACTTCAAGAATATCGCCAACGTGGAGAAGACCGACGAGCAGCGCGAGATCGTGTTCAACTACACGCCCGCCATCCGTGCCGGCCTGGAGGTCGCAATGTTCGACAACCACCTCTCCACAGGCTTCCTCTATTCGCGCGACTACGGCTTTGACGAGCTGCGCATTATCGAAAGCGTGAAGCTGGGCGGCCGCCTGAATGCCGCTGTGAGCTACGGCGTGCTGAATACCCACGCGCTGGGTATCTATATCGGATTCACGCCGCGCCGCAAGGGTATCAACCTCTACTTTGCAGAAGAGGGCATCCCTACGCGCTACACGATGCCGGGTGCAGACGGCGTGGGCCTGCCGCTGGGCAAGCTCAATACGAGCATCCGCTTCGGTATGAACATCTGCTTCGAGACGCGCGACCGCAGATAACTAGTCGTCAAGAAGATGCGGGCGAAGCTGCTTTGTCCGCTCCAGGGCCTGGCTCTCCTGCCAGGCCTTGATTTTTTTAGGATCGCCGGAGAGCAGGACGTCGGGAACCTTCCAGCCGTTGAATTCGGCCGGACGGGTGTAGACGGGCGGGGCCAGCAGGCCGTCCTGGAAGGAGTCGGAGAGGGCGGAGGTTTCATCGCCCAGGGCGCCCGGAAGCAGCCGGACCACGGCGTCCACGATGATGGCGGCCGGAATCTCGCCGCCGCTGAGCACGTAATCGCCCACCGAGATTTCGCGCGTCACCAGGTGCTCGCGGATGCGGTGGTCGATTCCCTTGTAGTGGCCGCAGAGAATGATGAGGTTGCCCTTGCAGGAAAGAGAGTTGGCGATGCCCTGATCGAGGATTTCGCCGTCGGGGGCGGTGTAGATCACCTCGTCGTAGTCGCGTTCGGATTCCAGCTTTTGGATGAGGTTGTAGACGGGTTCGATCATCATCACCATGCCGGCGTCGCCGCCGTAGCTGTAGTCGTCCGTCTGCCGGTAGAATCCCTTGCCATAATCGCGGATGTTGTGGACGTGAATCTCCACCAACCCCTTGTCTATTGCGCGTTTGACAATCGAGTGGCCCAGCGGGCTCTCGAGCAGTTCCGGAACTACACTAAGGATATCAATTCTCATGCTGCAAAAATAGGGATTATTTCAATATTAATGGTATATTTGCAGTTTAGACACTAAAAGCGCGCTATGATGAACGAAGAATTGAATCAGGAATTCATAGATTATTCCGAAAAAGGCCTCAAGGAGATTGTGGATATTTTCCAATCTCTGCTCGAAGGTGATGATGTGCAGAAGCTGTGCAAAGAGGCAGAGGTGCTGAAAGCCTGCTTCTACAAGAATCTCCGCAAGGAGAAGATCGCGGCCGGTTACCAGGCTGCGGTCGTGGATGGCACTGCCGGCCCGGAAGGGGCGGCGGAGACCCCCGCTGAAGAGGCAGAAGCCGCATCCGATACGGTTTCCGTCAATCCTTTCGCTGAAATCGAGCGCGGTTTCAAGGAGCTTTACGGCCAGTATCGGGCCATCCGCTCCCGCAATGCTGCCGAGCTGGAGAAGAAGCGTGAAGAGAACTATGCCGCCAAGCTGGCGCTGATCGAGGAACTCAAGGTGCTGCTCGATGCCAAGGAAGACCTCAAGGATACCTTCCCCGCATTCCGCGACATCCAGGCGCGCTGGCGCGAGGTCGGTCCGGTCCCGCAGGGCAAGGTGAAGGATCTTTACGACACCTACCAGCACTACGTGGAGATGTTCTACGACTACGTGAAGATCAACCGCGAATTCCGCGACCTGGACTTCAAGAAGAACCTCGAGGCCAAGATCGAGCTCTGCGAAAAGGCAGAAGCGCTTGTCAATGAGGAAAATGTGGTCGAAGCCTTCCGTACCCTGCAGAAGTACCACGAGGAGTGGAAGGAGCTTGGTCCGGTGGACAAGGAGAACCGCGAATCCATCTGGGAACGCTTCCGCGCCGCTACCGCTGCGGTGAACCGGCGCCACCAGACCCACTTCGAATCCATGAAGGGCAACCAGCAGGAGAACCTCGAGGCCAAGACGGCCCTCTGCGAGAAGGTAGAGGCGCTGCTGGGCCAGGAGATCAAGGACTCCGGCACCTGGAACCGTCTCTCCAAGGAGATCGAGGATATCCAGAATGAGTGGCGTACGATCGGCTTCGCCTCCAAGAAAGACAACCAGAAGATTTACGACCGCTTCCGCAAGGCTTGCAACGACTTCTTTACCAAGAAGAAAGCCTTCTACAGCGGCTATAAGGACCAGATGCAGGAGAACCTGGAGAAAAAGATTGCCCTCTGCGAAGAGGCTGAATCGCTCCAGAACAGCGAGGATTGGAAGGAGACGACCAACCGCTTTATTGACCTGCAGAAGCGCTGGCGCGAGATCGGTCCGGTCTCCCGCAAGAAGAGCGACCAGGTCTGGAACCGTTTCCGGGCAGCCTGCGACGCCTTCTTCGAGCGCCGCGACAAGAGCGGTGCCGGCTCTCCCTCCAGGCAATATGCAGACAATCTGGCTGCAAAACGCGCGCTGATTGCTGAGGTCGAGGCGTTCGAGCCGCTCGAGAGCCGCGAGGAGACGGTGGCCGCCCTCAAGGCCTTCCAGGCCCGCTGGAACGAGATCGGTTTTGTGCCGTTCAAGGAGAAAGACCGCGTGCAGCACGCCTTCAAGGCTGCCCTGGACGCCCAGTTCGACCGCATGCGCGGAGAGATCCGTACGACCCGCCGCGAGGCCGCCGTCAAGGATCCGGTGCGCAGCGAGCGTGAAAAGCTTGTGCAGGAATACCTCCAGAAGGAGCAGGAGATTGCAACGTGGTCCAACAACATGGGCTTCTTTGCAAAATCCAAGAACGCCGACGCCCTGCTGGCCGATATGGACAAGAAGATCGAGGCCGCAAAAGAAGAACTCGCCGCATTGGAGGCGAAGATCAAAGAGTTTGACCAGAAACATGAAGTGGTAGATGAACAGTAAGGGAAACAGCATCATCGGCTTCGCGCTGATCGGAGTTATTCTATTATTATTCAGTTGGTATAATTCAAAACAGGAAATCGCCCGCCAGGAGGCCATCCGTGCTTACGAAGACTCGGTGGCGCTGGCCAACCCGATACCGGAAGAGGTGACCCCCACCGCGGCGCCGGTCGTGGCTGCACCCGCGGATGAAGCGCCGCTCTACCAGAGCGCGTCGCTGCAGGCCGCTGCGAGCGCGGAGGCACAGTTCCTCACGCTGGAGAACGAAAAGCTGGCCGTGACCCTCTCTACGAAGGGTGCACAGCCATGGTCGGTGCTCGTCAAGAACTATTTCACTTACGACAGTTGCGCGCTGAACCTGATTGGCGAGGGGCGCAGTTCGCTCGAATATGAGATCAACGCGGACCAGTGGATCAACACCGGCGAGCTGAACTTCACGGTGGTGTCGGCTTCGGCCGAATCGGCCGTGCTGCGCCTGCCCTTCGATGCGGATTCCTATATCGAGGTGACCTACACGCTGCCTGCAGACAGCTATATGCTGGATTACGACCTCCGTTTCGTCAATATGAACGACATTCTGGACCGCCGTACCACGCAGGTGGAGATGAAGTGGGTGGCCGACCTGCCGCGTCTCGAGAAGGGCTACAAGAATGAGCGTAACTACTCTTCGATCGCCTTCCGCTACGCCGGCGAGAAGGGGACCGTGAAGACCGTGGGCCAGCGCAAGGAGAGCTTCCGCGAAACCTACTCCACCCGCATGCGGTGGATCGGTTTCCAGCAGCAGTTCTTCTCCGCTATCCTGGTGGCCGACAACGACTTCAGCAGCGGCACGCTGGTCAATAAGTTCTACGGCGAAAACAACGCGGACCGCCTGCTGATGCAGTCCGGCGCAGACATGACCCTGGATCTGGATGCCCGCAGCGCGGATTACCGCATCCCCATGCACTTCTACTTCGGCCCGAACCACTTCCCCACGCTGAAGAGCTACGGCCAGAAGTTCGAGAACATCATCCCGCTGGGCGGCAAGGTGATCGGTACCATCTCGCGCTACGTGATCATCCCGCTCTTCAACTGGATGAGCGGCTTTATCCGTTCCTATGGTCTGATTATCCTGCTGCTGACGCTGATCATCAAGATCGTCATCTCGCCGCTGACCTTCAAGTCGTATATGTCGTCGGCCAAGATGAGCGTCCTGAAGCCTGAGATTGAGAAGATTAACGCGCGTTATCCGAAGAAGGAAGACGCCATGAAGAAACAGCAGGCCACGATGGAACTCTACAAGAAGGCCGGGGTCAGCACCATGGGCGGCTGCCTGCCTATCCTGCTGCAGTTCCCTATCCTGTGGGCCATGTTCCGCTTCTTCCCGGCTTCGTTCGAGCTGCGCCAGCAGGGCTTCCTCTGGGCGGACGACCTCTCCGGCTACGACTCCATCCTGGACTTCGGGTTCAACATTCCGCTCTTCGGCGACCACTTCTCGCTCTTCGCATTCCTGATGGCGGTATCGATGTTCCTCTACACGCGCATGACCATGCGCAACCAGGATACCTCCGCGATGCCCGGCATGAAGTTCATGAACACCTGGCTGATGCCAATCATGATGTGGTTCCTCTGCAACAACTTCTCAGCCGGTCTGAGCTATTACTACATGCTCTCCAACATCATCACCATCCTGCAGAACTGGGTGATCCGCAAGTGGTTCGTAGATGAAAAGAAGATCTACGCCAAGTTGCAGTCTGCTTCGGTGAAGCCCACCAAGAAGTCCAAGTTCCAGCAGCGCATCGATGAGATGTACAAGATGCAGCAGCAGGCACAGCAACAGAAAAACCGCAAATAAATGAGCATTGCTTCGCAACTCACGGAACTGAATCAAAAACTGCCATCCACTGTCAAGTTGGTGGCAGTTTCAAAATTCAAACCGCTCGCGGCGGTGATGGAGGCATATGATGCCGGCCAGCGCCGTTTCGGGGAGAACCGTCCGCAGGAGATGGCCGCCAAGGCTGTGGCCGCCCCCGCGGATATCGAGTGGCACTTCATAGGCCATCTGCAGACCAACAAGGTGAAGCTGGTGGTGCCCTACGCTTCCATCATCGAGTCGGTGGATTCCCTGAAACTGCTGGGCGAAATCAACCGTTTCGCGGCATCGCTGGGCAAGATGACCGATTGCCTGCTGGAGGTGCATATCGCCCGCGAGGAGAGCAAACAGGGCTTTTCGCGCGAGGAATTGCTGGCCCTGGTGCCGGAGTTCGGCAAGTATCCCTTCATCCGTTTCCGCGGCCTGATGGGCATGGCTTCAAACGTGCCGGATATGGATCAGGTACGCAGCGAGTTCCGCGGCCTGCGGGCGCTCTTCGAAGAGGTCCGCACGCTGGGCGAACGGGATGCGCGCCGCTGGGTGCGGGACTTCGACCAGCTTTCGATGGGCATGTCGCATGACTGGCCCGTGGCGGTGGAGGAGGGGGCGACCCTGATTCGGATCGGGACTGCCATCTTCGGCCCGCGGAATTAGGTTTTCGGGCTATTTTCGGACGATATCCTGCGCAATCTGCGCTACGCAACCGGGCCGCGAAAGCAGGCCCCGGAGGGTGTCGTAGTCGGCGGTCATCTGTGCGCGTGCAGAGTCGTCGAAGGTGATGCGCGCGAGCTCCGCGAGCATCTTTGAGGGCGTTGCGTCGCCTTGTAACAACTCTGTGACGGCCAGGCGGTTAAGAATCAGGTTGGGCAGGCTGGCCCAGCGGACCTTCACCGTCTTTCGGGCAATCCACCAGGTGAGCGGATGGAAGCCGTAACAGACCAGTTGCGGGGTGCCGAGCAGCGCCGCTTCGAGCGAGGCGGTGCCTGAACAGACCACGGCAGCATCGGCGGCCTTCAGCAGCGCGTGGGTGCAGCCCGTCACCACCCGGATGCGCGATTCGGGTGCCAGGTAGGGTCGGTAATCGGCTGCGGTGCGTCCCGGTGCGGCGGCAATCACCAGTTCGTAATGGTCCCAGCGGCGGTCGGCGCGCATCAGCTTTTCCAGTTCCGAATAGCGGGGCGTGAGCCAGGCAATCTCGTGGCTCCGGCTGCCCGGCAGCAGGGCGATGGTCCGCTTGTTCGGGGCCTGCCGGAAGGACTCGCTTTCCGCCTGCTGCGCGATGCGTTCTCCCAGCGGGTTGCCCAGGTAGCGGGCCTCTACGCCGAATCGGACAAAGTATTCAGTTTCAAAGGGAAAGAGCACGTAGAGCCGGTCCACGTCGCGCTGGATTCTGGTGATTCGTTTCTCATTCCGGGCCCAGAGTTTGGGGGCAATGTAGTAATAGACCCGGATGCCGCGCGCGTGGGCATAATGCGCCATCCGCAGGTTGAATCCGGGGTAATCGATCGGGATGAAGATGTCCGGGGCGAAGCTGCGCAGCTCGCGCTTCACCTCGCGCGCCGTGCGGGCAATTGCGCCCAGATGGCTGGCCACCTCGGCAATACCCATCATGGAAACCATCTCTGCAGAACTGCGGAAGCGGATCTGCGCCTCCGGATCGGCGGCGCGGAGGGCGTCGGCCAGCTCGCGGCCGTACTGGTCGCCGGAAGGTTCGCCGGCTAGGAGATAGTATCGCATTTCCAGTCGCGGGCCATGCGTGCGGCCACGTCGTAGTCGGTGGTGTCTATCCGGTGGGGAACAATGCTGATGTAGCCGTCGTCCAGCAGGCGGTGGTCGCCCTGGAGGTAGCCGCCGCTGATGTACTCCTTCTCGAGGTCCAGCAGGGTGCCGCTCATCCGGAAGCAGTCACGTCCCTGGGCGTCGCGCACTTCGTCGAATTCCCGGCGCCAGCTGCCCGCGCCCTGGTGGGCTATACGGATGCCTTTGATCTGGTCGGAGGGGATGGCGGGGAAGTTGATATTCAGGTAGATGCCGGCGGGCGGCGTGTTTTCGAAGAACTTCTCCAGAATCAGGTCTGCGTAATCCGTGACCGGGGTGAAGTCCGCATCCGGTTCGTGGCTGGTGAGCGAAAATCCGATGGCCGGAAGTCCGTAGAAGGCGCCTTCCGCAGCGGCGCCGATCGTGCCCGAGTAGGCCGACGCGGCGGTGGCGTTCGATCCGTGGTTGATGCCCGTGACCACCAGGTCGGGCCGGCGGCCCTCCGATTCAAAGATGCGCATCCCCATCTTGATGCAGTCGACCGGCGAGCCGCTGAACGAGAAGAGGCGGTAGCCCGGTTCTTCCTGCAATTTATTGAGATACAGGTCGGTGAATAGGGTGAGGGCAGCGGATTTACCGCTCTGGCCGGTGGCCGGAGCGACCACCGTCACGTGACCGTATTTGCGCATGTGGGCGGCGATTACCTGGAGCCCTTTGGCATCCCAGCCGTCGTCGTTGGAGATGAGAATCTGGAGTCCGTTCTTTTTCACGTTGCAAAGATAGGAAATTGGAGAATAATTGTTACATTTGCATCTATTAGCAACCGCATTATTAGAACTTAACAGTAATAAATCATGAGAAAAATCAAAATCGGTATCAACGGTTTCGGCCGAATCGGCCGCCTGGTCTTCCGTGCTGCCCAGCAGCGTGACGATATTGTCGTCGTAGGTATCAACGACTTGATCGATGTCGAATACATGGCTTACATGCTCAAGTACGACTCGATGCACGGACGTTTCGACGGCACCGTCAAGATCAAAGACGGCATGCTCGTGGTCAACGGCAAGAAGATCCGCGTCACCGCTGAGAAAGATCCGGCTAACCTCAAATGGGGTGAAATCGGCGCTGAATACGTTGTGGAATCCACCGGTCTGTTCCTCACCCGCGAAAAGTCTGAGGCTCACCTGAAAGCAGGCGCAAAGCGCGTGATCATGTCCGCTCCTTCCAAAGACGACACCCCGATGTTCGTCTACGGTGTGAACCACACCGAATACGCAGGCCAGGACATCTTCTCCAACGCTTCCTGCACCACCAACTGCCTCGCTCCGGTGGCAAAGGTGCTGAATGAGAAATTCGGTATCGTGAACGGTCTGATGACCACCATCCACTCCATCACCGCCACCCAGAAGACGGTTGACGGCCCCTCCGTCAAGGATTGGCGCGGCGGCCGCGCTGCCAGCGCAAACATCATCCCGTCCACCACGGGTGCTGCAAAGGCAGTGGGCAAGGTGATCCCCGCCCTGAACGGCAAGCTCACCGGTATTTCCATGCGCGTCCCTACGGTGGACGTCTCCGTGGTTGACCTCACCGTGAACCTCGCCAAGCCGGCTAGCAAGGAAGCCATCTGCGCAGCCATGAAGAAGGCCGCCGAGGGCGAACTCAAGGGCGTTCTGGCTTACACGGAAGACGCAGTGGTTTCCAGCGACTTCCTGACCGATCCGCACACCTCGATCTTTGATGCCAATGCAGGCGTCTATCTGACCGATACCTTCGTGAAAGTGGTCTCCTGGTACGACAACGAGTGGGGCTACTCCAACAAGGTGCTGGACATGATTGCCTACACGGCTACCAAATAGTTACCGATTATGCGCCGGAAACGCGCAAAGCAGCCGATGGGAATCAAGCGCCGCGTGTTGCTTGGTTGCATCGTACTCTGTCTCATATTGTTTGCATCGAGCCTGATCTCGTTCTTCGAGTTCGGCTCGATGAACAATTATGTGACGGACGTGGTGGCCGACAACATCCGGAGCATCAACTATTCCCGCGAGCTGCTCACGGCTGCCGAAAACCACAATCTCCGCCTGATGTACGAGATTGACGGCAGCTACGAAGACCTGGGCAATGTCTCCAACAAGGAGCTGATCGAGGCCTTCTCCGACATCCGTTCCTCCTTCAAGACGGATGCTGAGAATGCGGCCGCCGATTCCGTGGTCTACGCCTATGCCGCCTACATGCAGGTGTCGCGCGAGGCGGACAACGTCTGGCTCGCGGATCCCACGGAGCGCCGCGACTGGTTCTTCAATCGGCTGCAGCCCGTCTATTCGCAGCTCTGCGACTACATCCAGAAGCTGACCTTCACCTGCCAGGATACGCTGATTGCCAATTCGCAATCCATGCAGGAGAGCTTCCAGCGCAGCATCATGCCGCCGCTGGTTTCCCTGTTGCTGGGCCTGATGCTGGTGCTGCTCTTCAATTATTACCTGAATTACTACCTGATCAATCCGTTGCTGAAGGTGACCAAGGGCATCCAGGGCTACCGCCGCTACAACAAGCCCTACAACGTCACGCTCGACACGCTGGACGAGATCTCCGAGCTGAACGAGACGGTGAAGGACATCATCGACGTCAACGAGTCCTACAAGGCCCAGCTGCGGAAGGAACAGGCCCGCAAATAACGCAGGATGAACCTGGGCATCATATCCCGTAACGTAGGCATTGCGCTGATATGCACGGCAATCTTTATGTTGCTGTCGGCCGGCGTGGCGGCCATCTACGGGTTTGACAGCTCATTTTCGCCGCTGGTGCTCAGTGCGCTGATCACCGGCATCTTCGGTCTTTTCCCGCTGATTTTTGTCAAGCGCAGCCGCGATATCAACACGCGCGAAGGCCTGGCCATCCTGCTGCTCGCGTGGCTGCTGGCCTGCATATTCGGCATGCTGCCCTACGTGCTGTGGGGCGGCGAATTCTCGCTGGTAAACGCTTGGTTTGAAAGCACTTCCGGCATCACTACGACCGGCGCCACCATCCTGCAGGATATCGAAGCGCTGCCGCACGGCCTGCTCTTCTGGCGCTCCGCGAGCCACTATATTGGCGGTTTGGGCGTCGTGGTCTTCATCATGATGATCCTCCCGTCGTTTGGTTCCGTGCGCTTCCGGATGAGCAAGATGGACGTGCTGGACGTCTCGCGCGAGAATTATCACTACGTCTCCAACAAGTATGTCCGCGTGATCGTGACGGTCTATGCGGGCATCACCGTGCTTTCGTTCGTCTCGCTGCTGCTGGCCGGCATGCCGGTCTTCGACGCCATCAATCACGCCATGAGCGTGACGGCGACCGGCGGCTTCAGCACGCGCAATCTTTCTGTGGCGGCCTTCGATTCGCCGCTGATCGAAACCATCCTGATCTTCTTCATGATCGTGGCCACGCTGCACTTCGGCCTGATCTACGCGTCGTTCGCGTCGCGGTCCTTCAAGGTGCTGCGCAACCCGGTCACAAAGTATTACCTGCTCACCATCCTGATTGCAGGGGTGGCCATGACGCTCAACCTCTTCTTCAGCGGCACGGTGGACGGATTCCTGCAGTCGGCGCGCGCGGGCTTCTTCGAGGTGGTTTCCACCATCTCCACGACCGGTTTCGCGATTGCCGACACCAACGGCTGGCCCGTGTTCGCCACGCTGATCCTGCTCTTCGTGGCCATCCAGTGCGGCTGCTCGGGTTCCACCACGAGCGGTCTGCGCTCCGACCGCGTGCTGATCCTTTTCCAGGCCTGCAAAGCGCAGATTCTCAAGCTGGCGCACCCGAATGCCGTGGTGCACGTCAAATCGGGCAATACCATCATCGAGCGCGAACTGGTGGAGAGCGTGACCACCTTCACCATCCTGTATCTCTTCTTTACCTTCGTCGGCTCGCTGGTCTACGCCTGCTTCGGGTTTGACCTTCTCGAGTCGATCGGCGTTTCGGTGGCGATGATGAGCAACGTGGGGCCGGCCTTCGGGTCGGTGGGCACGATGTCCAACTTCGCCGCGGTTCCGGCGCTGGCCAAGGTCCTCATGGGCATCCAGATGATCGTGGGCCGTCTCGGAATCGTCTCCATCCTGATGATCATCCCCACCTTCAACAAGCGCTACTAAAATGGGTGTTGCCGACTTTCTGGTCTCGACCATCACCCGCCACCTTCCGTACGAGCCAACCCCTTGCCAGGCGGCCCTTTTCGACAAGCTGGCCGCTTTTGCCGTGCAGTACGGCGAGAGCGACATCCTGCTGGTAAGCGGCTATGCCGGCACCGGCAAGACGTCGGCCATCGCGGCTTTCGTCCGCGCGCTCAAGGAGCTGGAATACAAATACGTACTGCTCTCGCCCACGGGCCGTTCGGCCAAGGTGCTCTCCGGATTTACAGGGGAGAAGGCCAGCACGATTCACAAGCATATTTACCGCCAGAAAACGCTCAAGGGCGGCCTGGGCGAGTTCGAACTGGACATCAACAAGGCCCGGGAGACCTTCTTCATCGTGGACGAGGCTTCGCTGATTGCCTCGGAGAATGCGGTGATGACGGATTCGATCTTCGGCAGCGGCGACCTGCTTTCCGACCTGATTGCCTACGTGCGTGCCGGCGTGGATAACAAGCTGATTATCATAGGTGACCGCGGACAGTTGCCACCCATCGGGATGGAGGAGAGCCCGGCGCTCGACCCTTCCTACATGGCGCGCTTCGGCCCGGTCTGGACGGCCGATCTCACGTCCGTCGTGCGCCAGGCCGCGCAGAGCGGTATCCTGACCAATGCCACGCTGATCCGGCAGATCATTGAGCGCGGCGGGTGCGACGAGCCGCAACTGAAGCTCGCCGGTTTTTCGGACGTGGCGCGCGTGACGGGGTCGGAACTCATTGAAACCCTATCGGATGCAATCGGCCAGTACGGCCTGGACAACGTGGTGGTGCTCTGCCGTTCCAACAAGCGCGCGAACCGCTACAACGCCGGCATTCGTTCCATGGTGCTCTTCCGCGAGGAGCGCCTCACGCGCGGTGACCGGCTGATGGTGGTGAAGAACTGCTACCAGTTCCTGGAGGAGGTCCCTGAAATGGATTTCATTGCCAACGGTGATGTGGCGGAGCTGATCCGAATTTCGCACTACGAGGAGCGCTACGGGCTGCATTTCGCGGAAGCGGTGCTCGCCTTCCCGGATTACGGCGACGTGGAGATTACGGCCAAGGTGATTCTGGATACGCTCGACAGCGAATCGGCCGCGCTCACCAAGGAGCAACAAGAGGCGCTCTACGAGGGCGTGAATGCCGACTATGCGGACGTCAAGGGGGCGCGCAAACGCTACAACAAAGTGCGCGAAGACCTCTGGTTCAACGCGTTGCAGCTCAAATATGCCACCGCCATCACCGGCCACAAGTCGCAGGGCGGGCAGTGGGACTGCGTGTTTATTGACAATCCCTTCTGGAAAGAATTGGAGCCGCAGGATCTGAAATGGCTCTATACCGCCGTCACACGCGGCGTGAAAAAAGTATTTTTTGTTAACTTTAAGGATTCATTCTTTAGCAAATAGATTATGGAAGACGTATATGGAATCAGCACCGGGCTCGGAAGCATGACGATCGGCCCGAACGCAATGTACTGGATCCTCTTTATCGGGGTCGCCATCCTGAGTTATATCGTGCAGGCGCTGCTGCAGTCGCGCTTCAAAAAGGCCTCAAGGATTGGCCTGCGCAGCGGGATGACCGGCGCGGAAGTTGCCACCAAGATGCTGCACGACAACGGTATACACGACGTGAAGGTGGTCTCGGTCCCCGGTTCGCTGACCGACCACTATAATCCGACGAACAAAACGCTGAACCTGAGCGAAAGCGTCTACGGACAGCGCTCCGTGGCAGCTGCGGCCGTGGCTGCGCACGAATGCGGGCATGCGGTGCAGCATGCGCGCGGCTATGCACCCCTGCGGTTGCGTTCCGCACTGGTTCCCGTGGTGAACTTCGCCTCCAAGGCGGTCACCTGGGTGCTGCTGGCCGGCATGCTGCTGATCAACATCTTTCCGAACCTGATGCTGATCGGTATCGGCCTCTTCGCGCTCACCACGCTCTTTGCGTTCGTCACGCTGCCGGTGGAGATCAACGCCAGCCGGCGCGCCACCGAGTGGCTGGAGATGGCCAGGATGACCGACGGCACGAACCACTCCGAAGCTGTCGGAACCCTGCGTGCAGCGGCCTATACCTATGTTGTGGGGGCGCTCAGCTCGCTGGCAACGCTCATTTATTACCTGATGATATTCACTTCCGGAAGACGCAATTGATATGAAACGCATTATCACCGCAGCGGTCGTGTTGCTGGCCGCCTGCACGGCTTTCGCCGCAAAACCCGTCAACAAGATCCGCCTGACCGAGGAGCAGCAGCTCCGCGGCCTGCCGGAGGGAACGCTTACCCGCATGTCCGTGCCCGTGAAGCTCGAGGGCAGGGGAAACATTGTGCTTCAGGAAGGTAAGAGCCGCTATGTGCGCTACAATATGTTCCAGCAGACGCGCTTCGCATGCCTCTACACGCCGCCCAAGAAGATGGAAGATTTTGCGCACAAGGTACCCGGCTGGGTCAATCCCACCTGGTCGCCCGACTCCACGCGAATCGCCTATACGCTGGACAACGATCTCTATTCGGTAGAGGTGGCCACGGGCCGCGTCACCCGCCACACTTGGGACGGCAGTGACTTGATTCTCAACGGTTACGCCTCCTGGGTCTACTACGAAGAGATCCTCGGCCGCCCGTCCCGCTACAAGGCCTTTTGGTGGTCGCCCGACAGCAAACTGCTGGCTTATTACCGTTTTGACAATACCCGCGTGCCCATGTTCCCCATCTATCATGCGGACGGGCAGCACGGTTTCCTGGACCAGACGCGCTATCCCGCTGCCGGCGATCCGAACCCCACGGTGAAGGTGGGCTTCGTCTCCGTGAACGGGGGAGAGACGGTCTGGGCCGATTTCAGCACGGAGGCCGACCAGTACTTCGGCATTCCCTTCTGGAGCAGCGACGGCAAGCGGTTCATGGTGGCCTGGATGCCGCGCAGCCAGGACGACCTGGAGCTTTTCAGCGTAGATCCCTTGACCGGCGGAAAGATTTCCGTCTACAAGGAGCATCAGAACTGCTGGATCGACTGGATGGAGGAGATGCTCTTCTCCAAGGAGGGTATCTACATTGTCCGCGACTTCACCGGCTGGCAGCAGATCTACTTCCTCTCGTACGACGGCAAGCAGTTCGAGCAGCTTACGGAAGGTCCGAACTGGAGTATCAACCTACTGAAAGTCAGTAAGAAATATCTGTTCTTTACCGCCAAGCGCGAATCTTCCACCCGCGTGGACATCTACCGCCTGACGCTCAAGAACAAGTCGTTGGACCGCATTTCGTGGGGCGACCTGAGCTATTCCAACGTGATGGTCTCCGACGATGACTGCGACGTGGTGGCCATCGCCTCCAATACAAAGACTCCGCCGCAGCTGCGCGGTATCAGTATCCCCAAGAGCGGCAACCTGCTGCAGGCTACGCGCCGCGTGATCGAGGATACCCGCACCGCAGCGTTCGACAAGTATCTCTACGCCACGGCCGACTTCCTGGAGCTGACCATGCGCGACGGCGTGAAACTCCCCGCGATGGTCGTCTGGCCGGTGGATCTGGATACCACCGCGCGCCACAAATATCCGGTCAAAGCCTTTATCTACGGCGGTCCCGACACCCCGCAGGTGCGCGACACCTGGCGCACGGGCGGCAACCAGTGGTGGGCCAATCACGGTGTAATCCAGGTAGTTCTGGATAACCGCGGCAGCGGCCACCTGGGCAAGAAGGGGCTCGAGCAGATCTACCGCCACCTGGGCGACGTGGAGATCCGCGACTTCATTGACGGCATCTCGTACTTCCGCGCGCTGCCCTACGTCAATCCGGACAAGATCGGCGTGGAGGGCTTCAGTTTCGGCGGCACGATGACCGCGCTCTGCGTGATGGAGGGGAGCGATTACTTCAAATACGGTATTGCAGGTGGCGGCGTCTACGACTGGGCGCTCTACGATTCGCACTACACCGAGCGCTATATGGATACCCCGCAGGACAACCCGGAGGGCTACGGCAAGACCCGTGTAACAGGCCGTACCGCCAACTATAAAGGCGATAAAACCAATATGTTACGCATTACGCACGGCACTGCGGACGACAACGTGCACTATCAGAGCACGCTGCACCTGATCGATACGCTGCAGAAGCAGTGCAAGGATTTCGAGCTGATGCTCTATCCGCAGGCTTACCACGGCTATCGCCTGAAACAGAAGTTCCACAGCGACATGCAGGACTACAAGTTCTGGTACCGCTGGCTGCTCGACGCCGAACTGCCTGAGGCATTGGCAGATTACTACAGTTACAAGAAATAGCGCCTATGGAGAGGGATTACAGGGCCGTAGCCGCCGAATGGATGGGGCCCGCCTATGACGAAGCTACCCGGAAAGAGGTTTTCGCCCTCTTCCAGGGCGACGAGAAAGAGTTGGAAGACCGTTTCTACCGCACGCTGGAGTTCGGTACGGGCGGACTTCGCGGCCTTCTGGGCGCCGGCACCAACCGGATGAACCGCTACACCGTGGCGATGGCCACGCAGGGGCTTGCAAACTACCTGAAGCAGCAGTTCCCGGAGGGTGCGTCGGTGGCCATTTCCTACGACAGCCGCCACTGCAGCCGCGAATTCGCCATGATTTCCGCGCAGGTGCTGCTCTCCAACGGCATCAAGGCCTATATCTTCGACAATATCCGCCCTACGCCGGAGCTTTCGTTCGCCATCCGCCACCTGGGCTGCCAGGCCGGCATTATGGTGACCGCTTCGCACAATCCCAAGGAATACAACGGCTACAAGGTTTTCTGGGCCGACGGTGCACAGATTACCCCGCCGCACGATAAGAATATCATTGCCGAGGTCGGCAAGATTGCTTCGCCCGCAGACGTGCTGCTGGACGAATCGCTCCACCCGGAAGGAATCGGTGCAGAAGTAGATGAGGCTTATTTGACCGCCATCTTGTCGCTGATGCGCTCGCCGGAGAGCGTGGCGCGCCATGCGGACCTGAAGATGGTCTACACGCCGCTCCACGGCACGGGCGTGCGGCTGATTCCCGCTGCGCTGAAGCGACTGGGTTTCAAGAATGTATATAATGTGCCCGAGCAGGATATTTCCGACGGCGATTTCCCCACCGTGGCTTCGCCCAACCCCGAAGAGAAGGCGGCAATGGAGATGGCCATGGCCCGCGCAGAAGAGGTCGGCGCCGATCTGGTGATGGCCTCCGATCCCGATGCAGACCGCGTCGGGGCGGCCGTACGCGACGATTCGGGCGCCCTGGTGCAACTCAACGGCAACCAGACGGCCTCCATCCTGACCGCGTATCTGCTGGACCGCTGGAAGGCGGCCGGCGAACTGAGCGACAAGACCTACTGTATCAAGACCATCGTCACGACCGGTTTGATTGCCGACATTTGCCGCCGCTACGGCGTGCGCTGCGAAGAGGTGCTGACCGGATTCAAGTATATCGCCGAGGTGGTGCGCCGGAATGAAGGGAAGGGGACCTTTATCTGCGGCGGCGAGGAGAGCTACGGCTTCAACGCGGGCGAATTTGTCCGCGACAAGGACGCCGTGGTGACCTGTTCGCTGCTGGCGGAGTGTGCGGCATGGCTTGCAGACCAGGGGAAAACCCTCTGGAGCTATCTGCAGGAGATATATGCGGCTTATGGCTTCTACCGCGAGTCGTTGCGTTCGGTTACGATGAAGGGCAAGGACGGCGTGGCTGCCATCCAGGCGTTGATGGTGCAGTACCGCTCGGATCCGCCGCGCGAGATAGGCGGCGAGAAGGTGCTGCGCACGGTGGATTACCTGGAACCGGAGAAGACCGGGCTGCCCAAGTCCAACGTGCTGCAGTTCTTCACGGAGAGCGGGGTGGTTTCCGTCCGGCCCTCCGGTACGGAGCCCAAGATCAAGTATTATTACGGCGCGAAAGGCGCTTCCGCTGCCGAGGCCGACTCCCGGCTTGCGGCGCTGGAATCATTTGGCGCATAGAGTTTTATGAAGAAGATGCGTGTCGTCCTTTCGTCCCATTCGCCGCGCCGGCGGGAGCTGCTCGCTGCGCTGGACGTGCCCTTTACCGTAGAGGTCGGACCCGATTCTCCCGAACGGTATGACGACTCGCTGCCGCACCGCGGAATCCCCGAGTTCCTCTCGCGCAGCAAATCGCTGGCCTTTCACCGGCCGCTGGCCGACGACGAGGTCCTGCTGACCGCCGATACGCTGGTGATGCTTCCCGGCGCGGGCACCGACCTGCTTGAGCGGGCTGAGATTCTGGGCAAACCGGCGGACCGTGACGAGGCCTTCGCGATGCTGCGCGCACTCTCCGGCCGGACCCATTATGTCCTGACCGGCGTGACGCTGCGTACAAACCGCGAAATCCGCTCTTTTTCAGACGTTACGGAGGTAGACGTGGCAGCGCTCGGCGACTCGGAGATCGCTTATTATGTGGACCGTTACAGGCCTTACGACAAGGCCGGGGCCTACGGGGTGCAGGAGTGGTTCGGCCATGCCTGCATTTCCGGGATCCGCGGTTCCTATTTCAATGTAATGGGGCTGCCCGTGCAACGGGTGTATGAAGCCCTGAAGGAGATCGGTTTATGAGAGTTGTGATACAGAGAGTGCTGGAGGCAGGCGTCCGGATTGCCGGCGAGCCGGTCGCGCAGATCGGCCCGGGCCTGATGATTCTGGTAGGCGTGGAAAACGGTGATACAGAGGAAGATGCCCGATGGCTGGCGGCCAAGACCGCGGCCCTGCGCATCTTCGACGACGAGGCGGGCGTGATGAACCGCAGCGTGGTGGAGGCGGGGGGTGCCCTGCTCGCCGTCTCGCAGTTCACCCTGACGGCCTCCACCCGCAAAGGCAACCGTCCCTCGTACATCCGTGCCGCCGGCCACGAACTGGCTGTGCCCCTGTATGAACGCTATTGTGAACTGCTCTCTGAAGCAGCCGGCTGTCCGGTGGCCCGCGGCGTATTCGGCGCCGACATGAAGGTCTCGCTCATCAACGACGGTCCGGTGACCATCATCATAGATTCGCATCTAAAAGAGTAACGATATGACGCGCAGAAATTTTCTCAAAGGCGTGGCGGCAGCCGGCGTGGCTTCCGCATTGCCCATGGGCGCAATCGCTCCGCTGACGCAGGGCTGTACCCCGTCCGGAAAGGCCCGTGGCTGGGATTTCGATGAAATCGTGGACCGCTCCGGCACCTGGAGCATCAAGTATTCCCAGGGCGGAGACAAGCTTCCCATGTGGATTGCCGATATGGATTTCCGCACCGATCCGGCCGTGGCCACGGCGCTGCGCGAGCGCCTGGAGCGCGATGCGTTCGGCTATACCCGCACTCCGGACGAGTACCGCGAGGCAATCCGCGGCTGGCAGGAGCGCGAGAACGGCTGGCCCATTCCGTGCGAGTGGATCAACTACGCGCCGGGCGTGATTGCAGGCATCAACCAGGCCTACCTGACCTTCACGCGGCCGGGCGACAGGATTATCGTGCAGCCGCCGGTCTACGACCTCTTCCGCTCCTACGCGCTGCGCCTGGGCCGCGAGGTGGTCTTCAACCCGATGATCTTTGAAGGGGATACCTACCGGATGGATTTCGAGGGCCTTGAACGGCTGTTTGACAACCGCACCAAGGTGCTCGTGCTCTGCAACCCGCACAACCCGTGCGGAATCCTCTGGGACCGCGAAACGCTCGTCCGCCTGGCGGAAATCTGCGCGCGTCACGGGGTGATCGTCATCTCCGACGAGATTCACGCCGACCTGGCGCTCTACGGCCGCCGGCACATCCCGTTCTGCAGCGTCAGCGACACGGCTGCGCGGATCGGCCTGATTTTCAGCGGCCCTTCCAAGTCGTTCAACCTGGCCGGCATCACCGGTACGGCATACTGTATTATCCCGAACGGTGCGTTGCGCGAAAAGTACATCGCCACCATCGAGAATACCAAGTTGGCGGAGCCTTCCATCCCGACGCTGATCGGGACGATTGCCGCTTATACCTCGCAGAGCGGCTGGCTGCCGGCCCTCAAGAAATATCTGGCGGGGAATGTGGATCTCGTGATGGATTTCTTTGCGCGGAACGATTTGGGTATCAAGGCCGTACGGCCGGAAGCGTCGTTCCTTGTGTGGCTGGATTGCCGCTCGTTGGGACTCTCGCAGAAAGAGCTGCTTGCCCGTTTTGAAGACGGCGCCGGCGTCATCATGACCGACGGCGAGTTCTTCGGCACCGGCGGAACGGGTTTCGTCCGCCTGAACATCGGCTGCCCGCGCAGCATGGTTGAAAACGCCCTTTCCCGCATCAAGAAAGAATTTGCCTAGCATATGAAACGGATTGTCTGTCTGCTGGCATTGCTTGCCAGCCCGCTCTGCCTGATGGCGCAGACGCCTCAAGAGATTGTTGCCCGGATGTCTGAAACGATGGAGGCGCGGGAGTCGGAGGGCGTCTATATGATTGTGGATGTGCGGGTTCCCATTATCGGTACCATCTCCAGCAAGACCTGGATCCTGGGCGAGAAGACCCGGATTGAGTCTAAGATGCTGGGCACCAAGATGATTATCTGGGAAGACGAAACTACCGAGTGGAGCTACAACGTCAAGAAGAACACGGTGGAGATCTCATCTTCCATGCTCCCTGCTGCGGATTCTGCCGCCGTTGCTGGAACCGAATCCAACTCTGACGGAGATCTTTCCATGTTCTCCGGCATCGACAAGGATTACGAAATCGTTCTCCAGAAAGAGACCGAAGATGCCTGGTACCTGCGCTGCAAACGCCGCAAAGAAGTGAAGGACGACGACGCGCCCAAGACCATCAACCTGGTCGTCGCAAAAGGGACTTTCCTGCCTATTAGCTTCAGTGCCAAGGCCTCCGGTGCCACCCTTACCATGCACGACATCGCCTTCGGTGTCTCCGCCGCCCAGGTCACCTTCAACCCCGCCGACTACCCCTCCGCCACCATCATCGACAAACGCTAGGCGATTTCCTGGATGGATTGGATGCCGTCGCGGGTGAGGACGATCCGGAAGTGCTTGTAGTCGGTCTCGTCAGCGTGGTTGTACTGCATCACGCAGTGGACGTGGTACTCCTTGGGACAGCGGACCGCGCGGACGGTGCCGTCGGCGTCCAGATAGGGGACATCCACCTCGGGGTTGTCCATCATCCGCAGGAACGACTGTACCTGCAGACGGAAGATGTCGTTGATGCCGCTGAACTCGTAGCCCATGCCTTCCTCCATCTTTTCGCGGTCTATATGGACCCGCTTGCGGTAGAGGATGACCTTCTCGCTGCGGACGCGCGGGTCGGCCTCGAAGAAGGGGCCCTGGGCACGGATGGCGGTGACCGATGCGGGAATCTTGTCGGGCGCGATGAAGTCCATACCCTCTTTGAGCCAGCCGATTTCGCGGCCTGAGAGACTCATCTTGGCCTTGTTGTCGAAGTACTTGCTGCCCACGCGGTGTGCGAACCAGTAGCGCATCAGTTCCTTGATGCGGTCTTTCATCATATAGCTGATAATCAGTGCGATGAATAGCGGCCAAGTGAGGTTTCCGAAAGTTCGCTGGAAGGCCCACGCAATCACGGTGGCGAAGAGCATGGCCACGCCGGCGGCTACGCTGTACCAGGCCTGTTCGGCCACCACGCCGTCGCGGCGCTTGGGGATTCGGAGGAAAAGCTGGCTCTCCACGATGCGCTTGAGCACCCTCTGGCGGTGCAGGTAGGCGTTGTTGGCCTTGCCGTCTTCCGCGTTGAGCGGCGCATAGCCCCGGGTGCGGCAGAACGACTCCACGTAGCGCGCCGTTTCGACCAGCGCGTCGCGGCAGGAATCAATGGCGCCGGCGCCGGCTGCATCCAGTCCGGAAATCAGCTTCAGCGCGTTCTGCAGCACATTCTTGCAGATGAACTCCCCACAGTAGTCGAACATCCGGATGGAGTCGGAAACCTGCGAAGTGGGGGTGTTGATGATGTCGGCCACCGTGGCGTACTGCTGTACGATCTCGCGGGCATTCTGCGCGAACCGGGCGGCCAGGGAGCCGGTTTCAGCCTGCGTGCCGCGCGAGAGCACATAGTTGCATTCATCGCGGAGCGCACTCTTGATGATGGCTGCGAAAAGCTTGATATGGTATTCGTAGGCCGCGATGTTGGTGCGCGTGGGGTTGGAGGCCATGGCACCGGCGGCGGCCGTCAGGTTCTTGAAGGGGATGGCCTCGCCGCCCACGATGTCACGCAGCAGGAACCGCGGGGTAATCAGGCGGATATTGCTCTTGACGTCCTTGTAGAAGTCGCTTTTGGCGTAGGTCGACGAATTGATGTCCAGGCTGTCAGGCAGGAAGAGCCAGACGCCCACGGTGAAGTCGTTCTTGCGGATCTTGCGCCGCGCCACGAAGCCCACCTTGAACTCGATGGAGAACTTGTCGTGAATCTTGGTTTTGATATCGATCATACGCGCAAACAGAGGCTAAATGAAGAGTCCCGGGGTGATATGCAGCCACTTGAGTACCGTTTCGCCGAAGAGCAGGATCAGGAACCACGAGAAGGTCATCATGGTGATGCCGAACTTGAAGGCGTCGGTCTGGCTGTACTGGTTGGTATTGTAGAGCAGGGCGGCGGGCTTGCTGTTGAACGGCAGCACGTAGCAGTGTTCGATCAGCATGGAAACCGGCAGCGCGAGGCTCATCGGCGGGAAGTGGAACCGGGATTCCACGCCCAGGGCGATGGGGACGAATACCATGGTGCGGATGGTCTTGCTCTGGAACACCAGGCCGGAATACATCATCAGGAAGGTCAGGATGAGGTAGAGCACCCAGAAGGGGGTGTCGGCGGTGATGCCCATGGCGTCGAATGCCGCGTTGACCATGGTGTTGGGGAGGTCGGTGGCGTTCAGGCCGCTGCCCAGCGTATAGGCGCCGGCGGAGAAGAGCATCAGGTGCCAGGGGATGTCCACGTCGTTCCACTTCACGACGCCGATACCCGGAATCAGGGCCAAGACGGCGCCGATCAGTGCTACGATGGTTTCGTCGATATTATGGAAGGTTCCTTTGGTGACCCAGAGGAAGAGCACGATCAGAAAAATGATGACCGCGCGCCACTCCTGGCCGGTCATCTTGCCCATGGCCTTGAGTTCGTCCCTCAGGCGCTCGATACCGCCCTCGATCTGGGGTTTCTGCTCCTCTTTCTTCATGGGGAAAAAGACGTACATGCCCAGCAGGAGGCCCACCACGAGGATGATGACGCTCATGGGGCCCACGGCCACGAGCCAGTCGGAATAGCCGAAGTCGCAGGAGCCCACGAAGCCGGCGATCAGGGAGATGGCGAGCAGGTGCGCACCGCTGCCGGTATAGAAGGCGTTTGCGCCGATATTTACCTGGAAGAGGTTCTGGATCACCAGGTTACGGCCGAAGTTGTTGCGATGGCCGTTGGAGGCTCCGTAGATAGCGCAGACCACCATGAAGATCGGGAGCATGATGGTAGCCTTGACCGTGGTGGCCGAGATGAAGGCGGAGAGCACCAGGTTGATGAGCAGGAAGCTCCAGAGCACGCCTTTGGCGCTCTTGCCGAACTTGATCACGAAGGCCAGCGCAAGCCGTTTTGCGAACTGCGTCTTGACCAGCATGGAGGCGAGCACGAACGACAGGATGTTCAGCCACATCACGGGGTGGCCCAGCTGTGCGAGCGCCTCTTTCTGGGTGGTGACCCCGAAGAGCACGATGCCCAGGATCAGAATGAGGGAGGTCAGGTAGTTGGGGATGGCCTCCGTCATCCAGAGAATCAGGCTGGCCACGAAGATGGCCAGCATGGCGTAATTGGCCCGGATAAAGCCGTCGAGTCCCAGCACGCCCAGGCGCTTCTGCGCGGTGGCGGCCAGGCCGTCCGGGTTCAGGTTGTCGATAAATCCGATATGGCAGAACCAGCAAATCCACACGAAGGCCAGAATGGCGAGCGGACCGCCCAGGCGGGCCATCCACACCTCGAACTTCGATTTCTGCATCTTGGGCAGTTTCTCGATCTTGTAGTTGTTCATATCCAGCGGATCGAACTCTTTCACCGTTGCCGTATTCTTTTCTGCCATACGTTAAATGTCTATTGGTAAGTGACTGTCTGAATCTTGCTGGTCTGGTCGCAAACGAACCAGAAGCGCTTGCCCGCGGGGTCCTTGCAGAACCCTTCCGGTTTCTTCACGAAGGAGATGTCGTAGGTGTGCAGGACGGTGCCGTCGGTCTTCAGATGGGTCAGTTTTTGGGTTTTCGCATCCGTAATCCAGAGGGTTCCGTCTTCCTTGTCATAAAAGATGTCGGAAAGGCTGGTGGCCCATTCGGCGTCGAATGCGGTGCCCCACTCTTTTGTGGTCAGGGAATAAGTGTAGACGCGTTTCGGCAGGCTCTGGTTGGCAATATAGAGCACACCCGGACCGGCGGCTATTCCTTCGTAGCCCTGGTTGTCCGTCGAACCTGTCTCCCTGGGGCCGGTGGAGAGCAGGGTAAGGGTCTTGTGGTCGGCGCTCACGGTGTAGACTTCCCGGTAGCGCTCTTCGCATACGTAAATGGTCGTGCCGTCCGTGGAGCGGGTGATTCCCTCGAGGTCCACTTTGTCGCGGCCGTCCGGTTTGGGAACGGTAAACGAAGCCTTGAGGTTTCCGTTCAGGTCGAATTCGTGGATTTTGCCGTTGTCATCCGCAATCAGGAGCCGGTCGCCGGTCTCGTTCAGGCAGATGGCGGAAAGGCCCTCCAATTCCGTGGAATAGGAGGTGGGGGTGCCCATCGTATAGACTTTGGGCTCCGTTTTATTGACCTCCGGCGGGTCGTCATCCCTGAGACATGCGCTCAGGGATGCGACCGCCAGAAGACAAACAAATAAGTGATTGAAAGACATTACTTCCAATTCTTGTAGGGGTTCTTCATCAACATCGAGTTGAAGTACTTGGGATCGCCGGTGACCTCTTCGCCGAGCCATGCGGGCTTGTCGAAGGGCTCGTTCTCGTCGGCGAGCTCGACTTCAGCGACGGTGAGGCCGTCGTTGTCGCCGTAGAACTCGTCCACTTCCCAGGTGTGCTTGCCGTCGGTGTTCTTCACAAGGTAGCGGGTCTTGTCGATCACGCCGGGTTCAGCGAGCTCCAGCAGCTGCTTGACCTCTTCCACGGGGATTTCTTTCTCCCATTCGAAGCGGGCGGCGCCGGATGCGTTACCGATACCCTTGATGGTGATAAAACCTTTCTCGCCCTTGACGCGAATGCGCACGGTGCGCTCGGGAACGCTGCAGAGGTAACCCTGCGTGATGCGGGTGGCCTTGAATGCCTCGTTCTTGAAATCGCCCTTGACGAGGAATTTCTTTTCGATTTCCTGTGCCATGACGCTATTCGTTTGCAAGGGGTTTGTCGGACATGCCGATCACGCGCTTGATGGCCTGCAGGTAGTTGATGTTCTCAACTCCCTCGAGACCGCAGTCCTTGACCGTCTTCTTGATGTCCTCGATTTCAGTGGATTCGGAGTTGATGGTCACGACTTTCGCGCCGTTGATCAGCACGTTGCCCACCTCGCAGATAGTGCCGTTGACCATATAGCCGAAACGCTGCTTGTGCACGCGGACGGCCGCCAGGTCAGGGTTGGCCTTGACCATGGCGATGAACTCGTCGTAGGTATAGGTGTCCTTGGTCAGCTTGGGCATCTCCACCATGAATGCGGGGAAGACTTCTTTCTCGAGCACTTCGCGGCTGATGGGGAATTCACCCTTCATCAGCGGGTTCCACTGCTCGAATCCGTCTACGGTCTGGACATAGGTCTTGATGTCCATCTTGCCGTCGCGGATCTTGGTGTTGTTGATGTCGTTCTTGCGGGAGATGATGTAGATCTCGTCGCTGGAGCGTTCCCAAACTTTCTCCGGTACAGGCTCTGAGAGGCGCGCCATGCGTTTGTGCGCCTCACAGAAGCACTGTCCGAAACTGCGGAATTCGAATCGCGGCTTCGAAATTTCGCCGATCTTCAATTCTGCCATGGCAAATTAAGCTGCAGGGGTCAGCGTCTGGGGAATATCGCCGTGGTCACCGGTATTGGCTGCGCCGAGGGTCTTGTCGGTCAGTTTCCAGGTTGCACCGCCGTCAGTCGTGCGACCGAAGGAGTATTCACCTGCATCGTCGATTGCTTCGCCCCAGGGAGCCACGCCACGAACGAATGAGCTCAGTTCTGCGGTACCGTTCTTGAGGACGAGCTTCAGTGTCTGCTTCGGGGAGAAGCTGTCAGCTGCGGTTGCATTGATGACAGCGGCGATTTCTGTGGTTTCCTTCTTAGCAGCGATAACGAAGTAACCCTTTGCGGGAATCTTGTCGTCAGCGGTTCCTGTCCAGGTTGCGACTTCCTTTCCACTAGCGTCCACTGCATCGTTCTTGATGAGTGTGACGCCTTCCAGGGAAACAGCCTTCGTATCTGCGTTGTACAGCTCTACACCCTTGTAGCCGGATACACCGCAAACCTCGTTGATGCAAACTTTGGTGATGTCACCGTTTTCAGTTTTGTCCTTTTCGATTTCAGGATCTTCACAAGCGGTGAAGGTGAACGCAGCGAGTGCTGCGCAAGCAATCATAAATAACTTTTTCATAATGCTAAAAGTTTAAAAATGAATTAAATAGGTTGATAATAATTAGAAGTCGATTTCAAAACGCATCGAGACCATGCTGTAGTCCACGCCTGCCTTACCCTTGGTGTTGTACGGATTCTTTTGAGGAACACCCGCAGCGTCGACGCCGCAGAAGAACTTGTTGCCCTTGCCGGAGCAGAAGCGGTCGTTGTCGTTGTACTGGTAGTTGAGCTGGACCTTGACGTGGTCGTTGATGTAGTAGTTCAGGCCGAGTGCATAGGCCATCGAGGAGCCGCCCATGATCTTCTGGTCATTGGGGTCGAGTTTCATGTCGGCATTGAGGTTCAGGTATTCCACGCGGCCGCAAAGCTCGACGTCACCCCAGCTGCGTCCCCGTTTCACGCGGGTGAACTTGGCGCCGGCAGCGTCGTAGCGCTGGGTACCGCCGAAGAGCAGGTAACCGCCCTGTACGTACCAGCCCCAGAAATTGCGGGTGGAAGCGTCCGGCAGGTAGGTGGTGTTGCCCATATAGACTGCCTCTCCGCGGAAGCCCTCCCAGTAGCCGGCCAGTTCGCCGGTGTAGAGCAGACTATGGTCGAAAGCAAAATCGCCCGTATCTACATATTTCTTGCGGTTGATGCTCGTGGAGTTACGCGTGCTGTAACGGGCCATACCGAACTTCTCGTCGGAAGTCTTCGGGTTGCGGTAGGAGAAGGCGCCGCCGATGTGCATGCCCCAGCTCTCCTTGTCGTAACCGGGCTGCCAGACTGCCTTCACGGTGTAAGCGAGACCCTCGTCCGGACCTGCGCCCTTGCTGGATTCCTCTACGTAGCCGCGCTCTTCAGCCCCGGCCACTGCCTGTGCGGAGATGCCGCCGTTGAGCCAGATGCCCTTGTTGGCGTAGTTCACGTTGAAACCCAGGTGGCGGGACGGTGCCAGTGCGGAGCAGACCATCGGGCGCTCCATGAACTGCAGGTAGCGCGAAGAGTTGTTGCGCTGGATGGAGAAGATCTCCTTGAAGTTACCCACCTGAAGCTGGATGTGCTTGAAACCGGTGTAACGGATAATGGCGTCCTTGAGCTCGAATTCGCCGTCGGCCATGTCGAGGTCGACCTCGCCGTACCAATCCTTGTCAATCTGAGCTTTTACGGCAAAACGGGCACGGCGGATGCTGAAGCCGTTGCTGATTTCATCGGCCCAGTCGGGCGCGCCGAAAAATACGGCTCCATCGGTCTGGACGCGGTTGTCGAACCAGATCTTGTAGCCGGAATCGCTTTGGGAACGGAGGACGAGAATACCGTCCTGCGCCTCAGCGGCGAGCGGATCGATTTCAACCTCTACACCGTATTGGTTGAACTGCTTTGTCTGACCGAAGACGGGGAGAGTGAAGCAGACCGCTGCGAGAAGCAAAAAGAATCTTTTCATAAACGGAAAGTTTAGTTGGTGAAATATTGCTTATAGATGTACGTACGCGTTAAAAATCCCCGAAAGATAGAAAAAATCCCGGATAATTGTCATTTTGTGCGCTTTTTTAGCTATTTCCTTCGGGCAGAGGCGTAAATCTAATGTTTTTTGCTATTTTTGTATGTTTATACAAAACGTGATTATGCAACAGGAACTTCCCAATAAGTACGATCCCTCCAGCGTGGAGGGTAAGTGGTACGCTTACTGGTTGAAAAACAAATACTTTCATTCTGAGCCGGACGGCCGCGAACCCTACGTGGTGGTGATTCCGCCGCCCAACGTGACCGGCGTGCTCCACATGGGCCACATGATGAACAACACGCTGCAGGATGTGCTCGTGCGCCGTGCGCGCATGATGGGAAAGAACGCCTGCTGGGTGCCGGGTACCGACCACGCCTCGATCGCTACGGAGGCCAAGGTGGTGAACAAACTCGCGGAGCAGGGCATCAAAAAGCGTGATTTGACCCGCGAGCAGTTCCTGGAGCATGCCTGGGCCTGGACCGAGGAGCACGGCGGCATCATTCTCAAGCAGTTGCGCCGTCTGGGCGCCTGCTGCGACTGGGACCGCACCGCCTTCACGATGGACGAGATCCGCAGCGCTTCGGTGGAAAAGGTATTCGTAGACCTGTATGAGAAGGGCCTGATCTACCGCGGTTTGCGCATGGTCAACTGGGACCCGAAGGCGCAGACGGTGCTCTCTACGGAAGAGGTCGTCTACCGCGAAGAGAAATCGAAACTCTACTACCTGCGTTATTACGTAGCCGACGAGGCCGAAAACCCGGTACGCCCCACCGGTGCGGAGGGGGAAGTCGTCCACCGCGATGAAAACGGCCGCTATTACGCCGTGGTCGCCACCACGCGTCCGGAGACCATCATGGGCGATACCGCCATGTGTATCAACCCCAAAGACCCCAAGAACGGCTGGCTCCGCGGCCACAGGGTCACGGTTCCGCTGGTCGGCCGTGCAGTTCCGGTGATCGAAGACCGCTACGTAGATATCGAATTCGGTACGGGCTGTTTGAAGGTGACGCCGGCCCATGACGTGAACGACTACGCGCTGGGCAAGGCCCACAACCTGGAATCCATCGACATTTTCAACCCGGACGGTACGCTTTCCGAAGCGGCAGGCCTCTACGTGGGCCTGGACCGCATGGTGGTCCGCAAACGGATCGTGAAGGACCTGGAGGCCGCTGCACTGCTGGAAAAGGTGGAGGATTACGACAACAAGGTGGGCTATTCCGAGCGCAACCCGGATACTGCCGTGGAGCCGCGCCTCTGCAAGCAGTGGTTCCTGAGCATGCAGCATTTCGCAGACATCGCGCTGCCGCCGGTGCTCGAGGGCAAGATCAAGTTCCATCCGGACAAGTTCGTGACCAACTACCGCACCTGGCTGGAGAACATCCAGGACTGGTGCATCAGCCGCCAGCTCTGGTGGGGCCACCGCATTCCTGCGTGGTTCCTGCCCACCCCGGAAGGAGAAGAGGAGCGGTTCGTTGTGGCGCAGACGGAAGAGGAGGCGCTGGCCAAGGCGCGCAAGATACCCGGTTGCGCCGGGATTCAGCCCGCCGACCTGCGCCGCGACGAGGACGCGCTGGACACCTGGTTCTCCAGCTGGCTCTGGCCGGTCAGTCTTTTCGACGGCATCAACAATCCTGATAATAAGGAAATTAAATACTATTATCCCACCGCCGACCTGGTCACCGCACCGGACATCATCTTCTTCTGGGTGGCGCGCATGATCATGGCGGGCGAGGAGTATCTGCACGACGTGCCGTTCCGGAATGTCTATTTCACCGGCATCGTGCGCGACAAGCTGGGCCGCAAGATGAGCAAGCAGCTGGGCAATTCGCCGGATCCGATCGGCCTGATCGACCAGTACGGTGCCGACGGCGTCCGTCTGGGCATCCTGCTCTGCACGTCGGCCGGCAACGATATCCTCTTCGACGAGAGCCAGGTGGAGCAGGGACGCAACTTCTCCAACAAGATCTGGAACGCCTTCCGTCTGGTCAAGGGCTGGAAGGTGGCCGACGACGCGCCGCAGAGCGACGTCTGCCGCGTGGCGGTGGATTGGTTCCGCGCCAAGCTGAACCGCACGCTGGCCGCCGTGGACCGCGATTATTCCCATTTCCGCATCAACGACGCGGTGATGGGGGTCTACAAGCTCTTCTGGGACGATTTCTGCTCGTGGTATCTCGAGTGCATCAAGCCGGCCTATACGGACGGCGGACAGCTCCCGATCGACCGCGCAACCTACGATGCAACCCTCGGGTTCTTTGATGCTCTGCTCAAGATGCTCCATCCGGTGATGCCTTTCATCACGGAGGAACTCTGGCAGGCACTCGCTCCGCGCAAGGATGGCGATACCATCATGCTCCAGCGAATGCCGAAGGCAGAAGCCTTTGATGAACAGAAGATTACCGATTTTGAAACGGCCGTTTCAGCCGTGACCTCCATCCGCGCCATCCGCCAGGGCAAGAACCTCTCGCCCAAGGAGCCGCTCTCGCTGCAGGTTCGGGGCGCTTACCCCGAGGTGGCCACGCCCGTAATCTGCAAACTCGCCGTCATCAGTGAGGTGGCCGTGGTGGAAGCCTTTGACAACCAGCCCGGTGACGCCTTCATGGTGGGCACGACCGAGTTTCGCGTGCCGCTCTCCGGCAAGGTGGATACGGCGGCCGAAATCGCCAAGATTGAAGAGGAGATCAAGCGTTACGAAGGCTTCCTGCGCGGCGTCAACGCCAAGCTCTCCAACGAAAAGTTCGTGGCCAACGCGCCCGAGGCCGTGGTGGCGCTCGAGCGCAAGAAACTCTCGGACGCAACGACCAAGATCGAAAATCTCCAAAAACGACTAAACTCCTTAAAATAACAACGATATGAAAGCACTGCTGTTTGTACCGCTCGCCATTACCGGTTGGGAATGGGTGATTATCGCACTCGTCGCGCTCCTGCTGCTCGGCGGCAAGAAGATTCCTGAGTTCATGAAGGGACTCGGCAAGGGCGTCAAGAGTTTCAAGGAAGGAATGAAAGACGTCGACAACGATGTCAAGGAGATCAAGAAAGAGCTCCGCGACGAACCGAAGGACGAATCGAAATAGGCTTCCGACGTGGCCGGGGAGATGACCTTCTGGGACCACCTCGATGCATTGAGGGGCAGTCTGTTCCGCGCGCTGGGCGTTACGCTGGCGGTGTCGGTCGGGCTCTTCTTTTTCAAGGAATTCCTCTTTGACGGCGTGATTCTGGCGCCTGCAAGGGGGGATTTCTTCGTCTATCGGTTGCTCGGGATCGCTCCCACGCTGACGCTGGTCAATATTGAAGTGGCCGCGCAGTTCATGACCCACATCAAGGTGACCTTCCTCTGCGGCCTGATCGTCTGCACGCCCTATCTGCTCTTCGAGACCTGGCGGTTCATAGCCCCGGCGCTCTATGCGCGGGAAAAACGGGCCACGCGGCGCGCCTTCCTGCTCTCCGCGGGTCTTTTCTACCTGGGAATCGTGATCGGCTATGTGGTGGTTTTACCACTGATGGTCAACTTCTTTCAGGGCTATTCCATCAGCGAATCCATCACCAACACCATCTCGCTGACCTCCTACATGTCTACCGTCTATTCCACGGTGCTGCTCTTCGGGCTGGTCTTCGAGATTCCGGTGCTGCTGGCGCTGCTCTCCCGGCTCGGGCTGGTGACCCGCTCGATGCTGAAGAAGGGGTGGCGTTACGCGGTGCTGACGGTGGTGGTGCTGGCGGCCATCATCACCCCGTCTGGCGATCCGTTTTCGCTGATGGTGGTGTCGCTGCCGCTCTTTTTGCTCTACCTTCTGGGCGTGGCGCTCTGCCGCGACACTGAAAAAGAGGAGGCGGCCGCATGATCTCCATCAACGACCTGACCGTTGCTTTCGGGGGCACCACGCTGCTCGACGAGATCAGTTTCCACATCAACGACCGCGACCGGATAGGCCTGGTGGGCAAGAACGGCGCGGGCAAGTCCACCATCTTGAAACTGATTGTGGGACTGCAGGTTCCGACTTCCGGTAAGATTCTGAAACCCACCGGGTTGAAGATCGGTTACCTGCCGCAGCTGATGGAGCACCACCGCGGACGGAGCGTGCTGGAAGAGACGATGACCGTCTTTGCCGACCACCAGGCCATGGAACGGCGTCTGGAGGAGATTTCCACCGAGCTGGCCGTGCGCACCGACTACGAATCGGACGGCTATAACAAGCTGATTATCGAGCTGAACGACGTGAACGACACGCTGGCTCTGCTGAGTGCCGATCCGCCGCAGCAACAGGCGGAACGCACGCTCGCCGGCCTGGGCTTCAAGCGCAACGAACTGGACCGCCTGACGGAAACCTTCTCGCAGGGCTGGAACATGCGTATCGAGCTGGCCAAGATACTGTTGCGCAAGCCGGACGTGCTGCTGCTCGACGAGCCCACCAACCACCTGGACATCGAATCCATCCAGTGGCTCGAAGATTACCTGCAGGATTTCCCCGGTTCGCTGGTGCTGATCTCGCACGACCGGCGCTTCCTGGACAACTGTACGAACCGTACGGTGGAGGTGATGCTGGGTCATATTTACGATTATAAAGTACCTTATAGCCAATTTGTTACACTTCGCGCCGAGCGGATCGCGCAGCAGAAGGCGGCCTATGCCAACCAGCAGCGGATGATCGAGAAGACGGAGGAGTTTATCGAACGTTTTCGTTACAAGGCCACCAAGAGCAACCAGGTGCAGCAGCGCGTGAAGCAACTCAAGAAGCTGGACCGGATCGAGATTGACGACGAGGACCTCTCCGCGCTGGTGGTGAAGTTTCCGCCGGCACCGCGCAGCGGCGACGTGGCCTTCGGCGTCAAGGAGGCGGTGATCGGCTACGGCCATGCGGGACACGAGGATGAGAAGGTGATTCTCCGCGGGGTGAATATGACCATCCGCCGCGGCGAGAAAGTGGCCTTCGTGGGCCGCAACGGCGAAGGCAAGACCACGATGATGCGCGTGCTGATGCACGAGCTGGAACCCTTTGGCGGAACGGCGGCGCTCGGACACAACGTCAACGTGGGCTATTACGCACAGAATCAAGACGATATACTCAAAGGCAACGACACCGTCTACGATACCCTGGAACGGGTGGCCGTGGGGGAGATCCGCACCAAATTGCGCGATATCCTGGCGGCGTTCCTCTTCAAGGGCGACGATATTGACAAGAAGGTGTCGGTGCTCAGCGGCGGCGAGCGTTCCCGGCTGGCGATGGCCCGCCTGATGCTCCATCCGTACAACCTGCTGGCGCTCGACGAGCCCACGAACCACATGGATATCCGCGCCAAGGATGTCCTGAAGCAGGCTTTGAAGAATTACGACGGCACGCTGATCGTGGTCTCGCACGACCGCGACTTCCTGAACGGCCTGGTAGACAAGGTCTACGAGTTTACCGACGGCCGCGTCAAGGAGCACCTGGGCGGCGTCGACGACTTCCTGCGGGCGAAAAAGGCTGAGAGTTTTCGCGATTTTGAGATTGCAGCGTCCGAGCTTGCGCGCAGCCGGAGCCGTGCGGGCTCGCTGAATGGCTCGCCCGAGCGAACCGAGGCTGCTCCACCAGGCCCGCGCGCTTCAGTCGACCGGAAAGAAGATAAGAAAAGAAAGAACCGTCAGCAGCAACTGGAGAAGCAGATTGAGGAGCTGGAGGCGAAGATGGCGGAAATCGAACAGCATCTTTCGGCGCCGACGCCGGACGACGATATTATGGAATTGACACGCAACTATCTGGAACTCAAGCGGGAACTGGATGAAAAGATGAGTGCGTGGGCAGAAATGTAACGATACGATGGAAGAGAAACAGTCACATTACCTCTTTGGAATCCACCCGGTGACGGAGGCGATCCTCGCCGGACGGAAATTCGACAAAATCCTGATTCGCAAGGGTGCGGCGGGCCCGCAGTTCACCGAACTCCTGAAACTGGCCGAAGAACTGCAGCTGCCCGTACAGTTCGTGCCGGCCGAGAAGATGAACTATCTGGTCCGCGGTGCGCACCAGGGGGTGATTGCCTACATCTCCCAGATCGATTACGTGCCGTTCGAAGAGATGGTGGAGGGGGCGCTCTCGCGCAAAGCCTCGCCGCTCTTCCTGGTGCTCGACGGCGTGACGGACGTCCGCAACCTGGGTGCGATTGCCCGCAGCGCGGAGTGTGCCGGCGTGGACGGCATCGTACTGCCCGCCAAGGGCGGTGCCGCCATCAACGCAGAAGCTGTCAAATCGTCCGCCGGAGCCCTGCTGCGCGTACCCGTAGCCAAGGTTTCGAACCTCAAGGTGGCGCTCTATTATTTTCGCGACAGCGAATTCCAGATTGTGGCGGCCAGCGAAAAGGCGGAAGACGACATGTACGACGTGAACCTGCGCAAACCCACCGCCATCGTGATGGGCTCCGAAGGTCACGGCATCTCCGAACCGGTCCTGAGTCTCTGCACGGTGGGCGCCCGCATCCCCATGATGGGTGAAATCGGCTCTCTGAACGTCTCGGTGGCCGCTGCCCTGATTCTTTTTGAAGCTGTAAGACAGAGAAGATGATTCCCCGGATTATTCATACCGTCTGGCTGAGCGGCGATCCCTATCCCGCACTCGTGCGCAGGTGCATGCGCTCCTGGAAGCGTGTGCTGCCCGATTACGAGCTGAAGGTATGGACCATGCAGAACTTCGACACACAGTCCGTTCAGTACGTGCGGGAGGCCGTGGGCGTTCGGAAGTGGGCGCCGGCAGCCGACTATATCCGCCTTTGGGCGCTTTGGAATGAGGGCGGACTGTATCTGGACAGCGACGTTTTCCTGCGTCCCGGGTTCGCGGAACTGCTGGATGCGCAGTTCGTGACTTCAATCGAGGCAGCTCCCGGCAGCCCGGATATCGCCTTGCAGGCGGCCGTGCTGGCCAGCGTGCCGCATCATCCCTTTGTGCGCAGGTGCATGGATTATTACGGAAACCGGCCTTTTATCCTGCCTGACGGCTCCTACGACAACAGCATCGCAATCGCTCCGGCAGTTTTTGCGCGAATGGCGGAGCCGGACGGATTCCGCTACGAAGATTGCGAGCAGCATCTGGAGGGTGGGATGAAGGTTCTGCCTTCCTCGACGATTGCTTCCTCGCTCCGCCGCGTTCCGGCCGAAAGCCTGGCTGTGCACTGCTGCAACGGCAACTGGAACACCTGGGTGAGGCGCTCCTTCCGCCAGAAGCTTTACCGCCGCTCGATGCCGCTCCAACTGGCGCTGCTGGATTGGCGCAGCCGATTCCGCTGCAAACAGAAAAAAGCGTAATTTTGTCGAAATCATGAACGAAGGAGCCTATCAGAGAACCGGTAAAAGCCTGCGCAACAGTGCGGTGTCGCTTGTATTGCAGGTGGTCCAGCTGTTGCTGGGCTTCTTCTCGCGCAAGATATTCCTGGACTTCCTGGGCACCGAGGTGCTGGGTCTCAATTCCACCGCATCCAGTCTGCTCAACTTCCTCAATCTGGCGGAGCTGGGAATCGGCAGTGCCGTGGCGTTCTCGCTCTACAAACCGCTCTACGACAAAGATGAGAATTCCATTCGCGAGATAGTCGCCCTGCAGGGCTGGCTCTATCGACGGGTGGCGTGGTTCGTGATCGGCGCTTCGGCGCTCACCATGTGCTTCTTCCCGGTCATCTTCGACAAGATGGAACTGCCCATGTGGTATGCCTACGCCTCGTTCTCGGTGCTGCTGCTTTCGTCGATGCTGGGCTACTTCGTCAACTACAAGCAGGCGGTCCTGACGGCCGACCAGAAAGACTACAAGGTCCAGCTGAATTTCCGTCTGACGATGATCGTCAAGGTGTTCTTCCAGATGGCTGCCGTGGCGTTTCTGCCGCATCCCTACCTCTGGTGGCTCGTCATCGAGGCGGTTTTCGCCGTTCTTGCGGCGGCGCTGATCAGCCGGGCCGTGCACCGCGATTATCCGTACCTCAAAACCCGGATGAAGGTACAGCGGGAGACGCTGGAACGCTATCCAGACCTGATTACCAAGATCAAACAGCTCTTTGTCCATAAGATCGGCTTCTACGCCACGGTGCAGTTTACGCCGCTGCTGATCTATGCCTTCACGACCTTGAGCCTGGTGGCCATCTACGGCAACTACATGGTGCTCTCGAACAGCCTGAACAGCCTGATGATCGCCCTCTTCGTGAGCATCACGGCGAGTGTGGGCAATATGATTGCGGAAGGGGACCGGAAGCTGATAATGAAGGTATTCCGCGAACTCTTCACTTCGCGGTTCTTCCTGATTGCTTTCTCATCGGTCCTGCTCTGGTATCTGGCAGATCCCTTCATTTCGCTTTGGATCGGTTCGCAATACCTGTTGCCGCGCTCTACGCTGCTGCTGATCATCCTGAACTTCTACCTGACGGGCATGTACACCGTCATGGAGATCTATATCAATGCCTGCGGCCTTTTTAAGGACATTTGGGCCACGATCGTCCAGGTGGCGACCTACCTTGTGCTCGCCGTGGTGCTCGGCCATTATATGAGCCTGGACGGCGTGCTGCTGGCCGGTGTCATCCAACTGGTGCTGCTGACCGTCATTTGGCGGCCCTATTTCCTTTTCCGTCACGGACTTGGCGAACCGGTTTCCAAGTTCTGGATGCTTTACGGAAAAATCCTGCTCGTGGGCGGACTGGCCATTGCAGCAGGATCTGTGATCGTTCACTTCCTGCCGCATCCGGACGGAACGCTGCGCTCGTTTATCCTCTATACGCTGGAGGTTTGCGCCATCTTTGCCGCACTGCTCTTCGGGGCCCTGTATGCCGGTGAAAAGGGGATGCGCACCTTCGTAGAACGAATCTTCAAGACCCTGCACCGATGAGACTGCTCTTCGATATGTCGGACATCCACGCAGGTGACCGCTTTAAAAGCGGACTCGCGAATTATGCCTATCGCTCGATTGCCGGATTCGAGGCGCTCGGTTACGACGATATCTCAGTTTTGTGTCGCGAAGAGGCTGCTGCGGAACTGCAGGCGCTTTGTCCGCGCTTCCGCCTGATCCGAATGCCGGCCCGCCGCAACTGGATGCCCGTATCGCTGGACGAGGGACTGGCCTGGCGCCGGATTGTCAACGCTTCCGGTTGTGACCTGTTGTTCAGGCCGTTCCCGGTGGGCGTCCTTAAGTTCCTGCGCGTCAGGATTCCCTATGTGATGACCATCCACGACCTTCAGGCATACCGCGTAAAGAAGTGGTACCAGTCCGTCTTTTTCAAGAAGTACCGGCTGCCGCTTTATATCCGCCGTGCGCAGCGGGTGATCGCCATCTCCGATTATGTGCGCGGGGAGATTCTCCAACGATTTCCACATACCGATCCGGATAAGGTCAAAACGGTGCGCAATGCGATTGAAGTGCATGAATACCAAAGTGTCCCGATTCCGGTTGAAGTCCCGTTCATCCTGACGGTCAACCATCTCGTTCCTTATAAGAACGTCATCACGTTGCTGCGGGCGTTCGATCTGCTGAAAGACCGGATTCCCCATAAACTGGTGATTGTGGGCAAGGAGACCGGCCATTACCGGGAAGTCCTGGGACCTTTTATTGGGGCGCACGCACTCTCGGACCGCGTGGTGCATGTGCCCTTTGCGAGCGAAGACATGCTTTATTCGCTCTATGAGAGAATGGATCTCTTCGTGACCACTTCGCTGCTGGAAGGGCTTGGCGCGACACCTGTCGAAGCTGCAGAAATGGGCGGTCCTGTGATTTCCACCCGCGAAACCGCTCTGCCTGAATCTACGATGGAACTCGTAGATTATTATGAACCGGCAACCGATCCCGAGGCGCTTGCTTCTCGCATTTTGGAAACCCTGTCGAATCCTGACACGAAGCGTTGGGAATCGGTAAAAGCGACCTTCCGGCGCGCTTACGCCTATGACGCCCGCGCCCGGGAGCTATATGATGCCTTATTGGAATCCGCATCCGAAAAACGATGAACATCCTGTTTCTGACAGAGAACGAAATCAGCCCGATGATGGGCGGTACGGAGCGCATCACGCTCACGCTCAGTGAGTCGTTTGCCGCGATGGGGCACCGCTGTTTCCTGGCGTTCGGCCGCCGCTGCAAACTGCCGCAGGTAGCGGAGTTCTCCGCTGTTCTGCCGTACGACGAGGTTCCGTCACAGGAAACTGCTTTTTCAGGTTTTCTGGCTGAGAATCAGATTGATATCGTAGTCAGCAACCTGGTCAGGATCGAGTACAGGCGCCGCTTGCTTCCGCTGTTGTACCGTCTGACCCGCCGGCAAGGTGCGCGGATGGTGGTATGCCTTCACGCGATGCCCGGCGAGGAGATTTTGGGGAACAGCCTTCGCAGTTCACTCTGGCGCATCTTCCACGGGTATCCTTTGGCGGATGCGTTGAAGGATATGGCGCTCAGGGTTACCCCTGATTGTCTGATCCGAACCATTTTCCGGCGCAAGCTGCAAAACCGTTACCGGTTGCTCCACGACCATGCGGACGCGCTGGTCCTGCTATCGACGACTTTCTTCGATGCGGTTTCCAAATTGGGCGGTATTCCGATTGACGATAAGTTTAAGGCCATCCCCAATGCTCTCTCATACAGCCACTTTGCAGATGAGGCCGAGATTCTCGGAAAGGAGAAGGAGGTGCTGATTGTGGCCAGGATGGACGAACGGGCCAAGCGGCTTTCGGAGGCGCTGAAGATTTGGCGCCGCGTGGAACGCAGCGGGCAGTGTCCGGACTGGCGTCTGACCGTTGTGGGCGGCGGTACGGATTGGGAATGGTACAAACGGATGGCGCGCAGGATGCACCTGAAACGCGTGACCTTCACGGGGCGGCAGGAGGACCTGACGCCGTATTACCGCCGCGCCGCTGTTTTTATGATGACATCCGCCTACGAGGGCTGGGGCATCACCCTGACCGAATCGCAGCAGTTCGGCGCGGTCCCCGTCGTATACAATTCGTATACCTCTCTCTCTGACGTTGTTACAGACGGCGAGAGCGGCCTGGTCATTCCGGACAAAAACGCGTCGGCATACGCGGCTGCGCTGATCGGATTGATGAACGGCAAGCAGCGTCGCGAGCGGATGGCGCTTTCTGCCGTGGAAGCGGGCCGGCGCTATGAGTCCGGGAAGGTCTCAGCCCGTTGGATTGAACTGTTTGAAACGCTTTTGAAACATGAGTAAACGGGTTCTATATATCTGGTATAAGTATTCACAGGGAATCCTGGAGGGCGGGGGACAGGTCAGTTCCCGCAATTACCGGATGGTGTGCCGGGCGGTCGGCGAGGAGAACGTGGAGAGTCTTTTCATTCACGATGACAGAAAGGGCAAATCCCTGGTAACTAAATTGTTGGCAGCTCCTCTTTTCCCGTTCGGCTATTATTACGGACTCTCTCCGCACAGGGTTCGCGCCATTGTCCGCCAGGCACAGGCCTACGACTGCGTATTCATAGACCGCAGCCTGTTCGGCCAGATTGCCAAAGGGTTGCGGCGTGCCGGCTATCAGGGGCGGATTATCACCTTTTTCCACAACTGCGAACGGACCTATTTCGATGCCCGCCTGCCCCGCCATCTGCCGCTGAGAAACGTCGTGTTGCGCTGCGCCGAAGCCAACGACCGCCTCTGCTGCCGCTACGCAGACAGTGTGGTTACGCTTACACGGCGCGATTCGGATCAGCTCCGGACCCGCTTCGGCCGCGAAGCGGATGCGGTAATTCCCGTCTCAATGCCCGACGCCCAGCTGCCGGAAACAGATGCTTCCGTGCTGACCCGCAAGCGTCCGGTGTGCCTTTTCCTGGGGGCCTATTTCCGGGCCAACAACGAGGCGATTCTCTGGTTTATCCGGGAGGTGCTGCCGCACGTGGATATCCGGATGAGGGTTGTAGGCCGCGGGATGTCCCGTCTGCAGCAGGAGTCCGCGGAACTGAAGCAGGTGGAGGTGCTCAGCGACGTGCCTGATTTGCAGCCGGTTCTGCTCGATGCCGATCTGGTGATCCTGCCAGTCTTCGCGGGCAGCGGAATGAAAGTAAAGACTTGCGAATCGCTCTCATACGGACGCAATATACTGGGAACCGACGAAGCGTTCGCAGGGTATGAGATTGAGGATGACAAGGTCGGCGCGCGCTGCAACAGTGCGGAGGAGTTTATCGCCGCCATCCGTTCGTTTGCAGAGAATCCGCGTCCGAGGTTCAATTCCTGGTCGCGCGAACTCTTCCTGCAGCGCTATTCGCACAAAGCGGTACAGGCACAATTCGAAGACTTGTTGCGCTAGCGGGCACCGCTTCTGCGGGCGATTCTGCGGGCGATTTTACCCGGCCAGCGTGAGATTCGCTGCGGCACTTTGATGATCCAGCGGAGGCATTTGTCCAGAGCGAACAACACGCCGGAACCGAATCCGAACGAAGGCAGTTCCATCCCGCGCAGCGCATAAGCCTCGCGGATGACGGAATCGATGCGCGCTTTCTGCTTTCCCTGGTCCCGCTGGATGCGACGCACCACCCACGAGGGCATACTGTAGAAGCGGGCGTACCAAGTGTGCATGCACAGGGTGCGTCCGGACTCGTCTTTTGCCAGCGTGGTAATTCCGTCCGGATGTGTTTCCGCCGGGAGATAGAGCGTGGGGAAATGGTCCCTGAGCCAATGGAAGAAGGGATAATAGGGTTCCAGGTCATCCGGGCTGCGAACCATCTCTTTGCGGTTGAACGAATCCCGAATCAGCGCCAGGTTCAGCACATGAAAGAAGGGATTGGTGACCGTAGGATCGCCCTCCTTGCGGGTAGTATCGCGGTAGCCGGCATTGCCGTATCCCTCTTTGGCCACCCGCGCCACCAGGTCCAGCATGGCCTGCGGATCGGTCAGGAAGGCGTCCTCGTCAATGTTGACGGCGATGTCGCACTCCCGGTCGCGCAGCATGGCGTAGAAATAGCCGTCCGCGCTCTTGTCAGTCAGGCGGACGCAGGGGATGGGATGCCCTTCCGCGTCTTTAAGGCCGCGAAAAAGCCCCGATGCGAGCCGGTACAGGCGCAGGTCAAAGGAACGGGTATAAATCTTAATTCTGGGCATTCAAGCGCTTTTTACGGCAGTTTCGGACGGCCATGACAATGATGCCGGCCGTGATGGCGTACATCAGCAGGATAAAGATGATGGCGATGGTGTCGCCTTTGCGGACGCTGTCCGGGTCGAATTCGAAATGGATGGTATGTTCGCCGGCGGGCACATTCAAGGCACGCAGGGTGTAGTTGGCGCGGAAATGGGGCTGCGGCTCGCCGTCGATCGTGGCCTTCCAGCCGTACGGATAGTAGATTTCAGAAAAGACCAGGGTGGCGTCGCACGCGCTGGAGTACACATAATCCAGCCCGTGCGGGTTGTAGGCCGTCAGGGAGACGACTGCCTCCGGATCGCGGGAAAGGGTCGGGGAGACGAATTCTGAGAAGGAGGCGTCGGTCACGGCCTCGTGAGTCAGGTCCAGCCGGTCCAGGGTCTCCATCTCGGCGGTGGCGTCGGGTGCGACCACGATCCGGTCTACGAACCAGGCATTGCCCTGTGCCTGTTCATTGAAGTAGGCGGTGGGGCGATTCTCGTCGCCCGGCATGATTACGTACTTGGCATTCAGCATGTTGATCACGCCCGTATGGTTCTTCGACAGGTAGACGTCGATCAGGTCCTGATAGCGGCGCAGTTTGGCGGCGCTGTATCCGCCCAGCGACTTCAGGTAATAGGAGGTGCGGGCGTCGCTGAAGGGGTTTCCGCACAAGTTGAAGACACGGAAATGGGGATCGGGGTCAGCCAGAATCTGTTTCTCATAGTCCGTCTTGACGAAAAGTCGGTCGTAGGAGGCGGCGCGCTGGAAGTTGTTGCCGTTCAGGTAGCGGCGGTCAACGCTCCAGAGATCCCCGAGAATCAGCAGGCCCAGGCCGGCAATCAGGACGCCTTTCTTGATCAGGTTCCGCTGCCAGAGGAGCATCAGGGTCAGGGCGGCCGCAATCAGCAGCAGCGAACGGAAGGCGTCTGCGCGGAGCAGATGGGCGCGTTCGTCCAGGATGGCGGTGTAGAGCCAGCCGGGGAGCTGCGCTGCATAGGTGTCGTACGAAGATTTGAAGTCGAAAAACATGCCGCCGAACAGCCAGAATACAAGGCAAAGGCCGCCGGTGATTCCGCCGGCAATCAGCAGGCTGTTACGCAGCTTTTTCTTCTCCACCTTACCGGCAAAGATGTCGCGCAGCGCCATGAAACCCAGCAGCGGCATGGCGATTTCCGCCACGATCAGGATGGACGAAACCGCGCGGAACTTGTTGTAGAGCGGGAACCAGTTGAAGAAGAACCGCGTGAGTCCCATCCAGTTATGGCCCCAGGCCAGAAAGATCGAAAAGAGGGTGGAGAGCAGCAGCGCCCACTTGTAGGGACCTTTCACGACCAAGAGGCCCAGCAGGAAGAGGAAGCATACGATTGCGCCCGCATAGACGTTGCCGGCCGTGAAGGGCTGCTCGCCCCAGTACATCGGAGCTGCCTGGCAGAAGCCCTTGGCATCCGAGGCGCGTACGCCGTGGCTGACCATGGTCTTGTAGAGGTCGGAATCCGTCCCGACATTGTAGGTGGAAGCACCGCCCATGAAGCCGGGTATCAGCAGCGAGAAGGTCTCTGCGCGGCCGTAGCTCCACTGGGTGGCGTAATCGAGGTCCAGACCGTCCGTCTTGTTGACGGAATCGGTCTCCTTGACCAGGTCGGAATGGCCGCCGCGCATGGTCTCGCGGGTGTATTCGGCATTGGCATAGACGCCGGCCGTGTTGGTCGCGATGCCGATTCCCACCGATCCGGCGAAGATCAGCGTTGCCACGACCAGGTCTTTGTAGCGCTTCTCGCGGATGTGGATATAGAGTTCGGCAAACCAGCAGAGGCCCGTCATCATAAATATATAGTAGGCCATCTGCGGATGGACGGCGTGGCCGATGGCAGTAAATATCATGGCCAGAATGGCGCCGAGCCCGTATTTCTTGCGATTGAATATCAGGTAGAAAGCAGCGAACACCACGCTGATGAGGGCAATGGTGGAGGTCTTTCCGTTGTGTCCGGCTGCAATGATGATCACGAAGTAGGAGGAGAGGCCGGTGGCGATGGCCCCGGCAATGCTGGTCCAGGGATCTACCTTGAATGAGCGCAGCAGGATGAAGAAACAGATGAAGTAGATGATGAAAATCCAGGCGGTATGACGGTGTCCGTAATGCAGCACGGCGTCGAGCGGGGCAAGCAGCTTGGAGGACTGGTATTCACCGCCTCCGATCTGGTAGCTGGGCATGCCGCAGAACATGGAACCGGTCCACCAGCTGTGGTCGCCGGTCTCCTGGTTGTACTGCGCGAGTTCCTGTACGGCGCAGCTTGCCGTAATTCCGTCGCCCGCGTTGATTACCTTGCCCTCGATTACCTCCGGCCAGGCGTATACCACACCCAGTACGATGAAGATGACGGCGGCGGCAATGTAGGCGCCCCAGCGTTTCAAAAAGCCTTTCTTCTCCATAGTTCTACAATCATTCTATTCGTTTTCCAAAATCTTGAGGCGCAGCAGGTTGAGTGCATGCGACGCGAAGCGTTCGATATTGATCTCGCGGCTGGAACGGAACTGCACTTTCTTGGTGGTGACGGAGATTTCACCCGCCGGGTTGCGGTAGGCGGTGGCCAGCCAGGCCATTCCGACCGGTTTGGTGGGGGTGCCGCCGCCAGGTCCGGCAATGCCTGAAGAGACGACGGAATAGTCCGTATTCAGTTTCAGGAGCACGCCGCGCGCCATTTCGATCACAGTCTCTTCGCTGACGGCGCCGTGTTCGCGAAGGGTTTCTTCTTTGACCCCTAAAACGCCCATTTTCACTTCGTTGGCATACGATGTGACGGAACCCATATAGTAAGCGGAACAGCCTGAAACAGAGGTAAACAGGGCGGAAATGCGGCCACCCGTGCAGGACTCTGCCGCTGAAACGGTCTTGCCCTGTTTGAGCAGCAGCTGACCGATATGGTGCTGCAGGGAATCTTCGCCCTCACCGTAGACGGCGTTGCCAAGCAGGCGCTTGAGTTCGGTCACCTGCGGTTCGAAATCGGTATGATGGCCGCCCACCTGGGTCAGCCGCAGCCGGACGCCCAACGTGGGGTTTGGCAGGTAGGCGAGGTGCATGGAGGCGGGGAGGGCGTCTTCCCAGTCGCGGATCTGTTCGGCCAGCTCCGATTCGGGAATGCCGAAGGTCAGGATGGTGCGGTGGGAGATCTCTTCCAACTGGAATTTGCCGCGGATGGATTCAATCACCCTGGGCAGAAGACCAAGGGCCTCAAAGGGAACGCCAGGAAGCGAATAAAGCACTGATTTTCCGGATTTTCCAAGACCGGGGAAGCACATTCCCGGGGCGGTGCCCAGCTCGTTGGGAAGCACTTCGCAGTGCTCCGGAACCAGTGCCTGCGCCCGGTTGCTGTCAAGCATGGTGATGTGCCGGGCCTCCAGGATCCGGCGGTTGATTTCCATCTGGGTGGCGTCTTCACGATAGCCGGCGGAGCGGCTCAGTTCGCGGAGCGCATCTTTGGTGATATCGTCGCGCGTAGGGCCCAATCCGCCTGTTACGACAACGATATCTGTCTCATTCAGACACTTTTGCAGGTTTTCAAGAATCTCCTTTCGGTCGTCGCCAATGGAGAGCATCCAGCGGACTTTGATACCGATGGTTTGCAGTTCGCGGGCAATCGCGGAGGAGTTGGTGTCCACAATCTGACCGATGAGGATTTCATCACCGATCGTACAGATGGAAGCAGTGATCATATCGATTACTTTTTATTGGGCTTGGGAACCAGCGAACGGAGGATTCGCTTGACAAAATGGGGACCGTTCGGCAGGAAAGAGCCTACGGAAATCATGGCTGCGCCGTTGTCGAGCAGATTGTTTGCGTCGGCCACCGTACCGATACCGCCCGACACAATCACGGGCAGCAGGTTGTGGCTCTGATCGATGACGTGGTGCAGGATTTCAAGTTTATTGGCGTTTCCCTTGATGACGATACCGTCCAGTCCATAGCTGAGTATCAGATGGATAGCAGTATCCATATCTTCGACGGGCATCTCGGGCGAGAGCTTGAAGAGGATCGGGCGGTGCTCGTCGTTGAAACGGCGGATGGTGGTTACGCGGTCGATGATTTCGGCAAAGATTTCGCTCCGGATGCCTTTCAGGTTGATGATGGCAATATCTACAAAGTCGTAGAGCAGGGTATACACGCGGTCGATTTCGTCGGCCACCTTACTCTGCGGGGTACCGGGACTCTTGCAGATGTCTGCAGCAATCACGGCGTGGTTGCGTGGAGCGTTCTCGCGTATATTATCAATGATCGCGCGCACGGGCGTATTTCCCTTGTCGTTAGAAAGCGAAATGGGACCGATCTCCACGTAGGAGGCGCCCAGGCGGCTGAATTCGTCGAAGTAACGGCCCGTTGGATCCACGCCGGAAGCAATACCCACCGGATTCTTGAAGTCCATCCCGAAGAAGGAGCGCTTGAAGGAGGGGTGCGAGAGGGAGGAGGTGACCGTCAGACGGAGAACCGGTACTTTGCAGATGAACTCAAGCAGCCGCAAGGCCATTCTGCTTGCCTTGCGCGGGGGAAAGAGTTTCAGGAAAGGTCTGACAAAAAACCGATACATACGGCAAAGTTACTAAAAATTGCCGTCAGTGCTCTTCGAAGGTTCCGTCGTTGTAGAAAATGGTTATACGTCTGACTGTCCGCTGGGCGAATTTTTGATTCTCACGCGGTTGAGAGACCGGTATTTCTTCTGTAATCTCCTCTGTTTCAGGAGTGTTAACCTCTATTTCGGGTTGTACGGGATTTTCTTCAGGAAGATCTTCGATGGGTTCGATTTCGGGCAAAACTGGCTCAAAAACAGGTGCGGCAGGGAAGATTTCCGGAGCAGAAACCGTGCTGGAGGCGTCTTTATAGGGTTTTCCGCGTCCAAGCAACAACCAGTCGGCCTGAAGATTGGGGTAGGAGGAGAGTAGCTTGGTGATAAAATCGAAGCTGGGTTTGTTGCGACCGGAGAGCAGGTGGGAGAGACCGGAGCGTTGAATGCCCAGCTGATCGGCCAGTTGGGCCGGGGAGACCCCCTCCATATTCAGGAACTGCTGAATGCGACTGTTAATGGTGTCCATTTTTTCTGTAAATCTATAGTGCGACAAATGTAATTCAAATCAGCCGGATTTGCAAGGGGAGGACAGTGAATTGTAGAAGATGAAATAGATGAATTACAGATGTTTTTGAGGCATTATTCAAGACAGGGGCCGTTTTGAGCTAGATTTTAATTGAGGTTATATAGTGTAAAACACTGGGATATCGTTACTTTACGGAATAAAGCGAATGCGACTTAGGGGGCGTTTTCGGGAAAACCCCGGAAAATTGGTGAAGGAATACTTTAGGTAATAATTATAAATAGCTGATTATTATTGATATTACGAAAATATTTGCCAAATAATTCCGCGTTATTTGTCCGGCGCGTCGGCCGCCCCTGCGGCCCGGCGAAATAAATTTGTAAACCTATACACAAATGTAAATCTAGTACAATTCTTTTACAAAAGTAAAATCAAGATTTACGCCTGTCAACTGACAAAGTCATTTTCATTTTTGCTACATTTGTAACGAAATGAAGCCGCAGATTCGTATTGAAGATTTCACATATCCCCTTCCTGAGGGCCGCATAGCGCGTTTTCCGCTTGCAAACCGTGACGACTCCAAACTCCTTGTATTTACAAAGAGTGTCGGAGAATCGCCTGTCGCAGCACAATTCAAGGAGATTGCCCGTTATTTGCCTTCTCACGCACTTATGGTGTTCAATGAAACCAAGGTCGTACCGGCCAGAATGCTGTTCCAGAGGGTCTCAGGGGCACTTATTGAGATATTCTGCCTGGAACCGGCAGCACCGACGGATTATCAGCTCTGTTTTGCACAGACTGAGACGTGCAGTTGGAAGGTTATCGTGGGAAATCTCAAGAAATGGAAAGGTGATACGCTACATCTGTATAATCCTACCGACGATCCCGATGTAAAGGCGATTGATCTGCAGGCTGAACTGATAGAGAACAACGGCAAATCGTGCATCGTACGCTTCTCCTGGCGCTCCGGGGCCTCTTTTTCGCAGGTCATGGGCCTTTGCGGCCGGATCCCTATCCCTCCCTACCTGAAACGCGAGACCGAAGAGATTGACCTCACCCGCTACCAGACCTGTTATGCCCGTCAGGAAGGCTCTGTAGCTGCTCCTACGGCCGGTCTGCACTTTACGGAACGGGAGTTCGCGGAGATAGACGCTCAAGGAATCGACCGCTGGAAACTCTGTCTGCACGTGGGCGCGGGCACTTTCCTGCCTGTCAAGAGCGAGCTGATTGCCGACCATACCATGCACAGCGAGCCCTTCGAGGTCTCCCTGGCGTTACTGAAGAGCCTGCGCGTGGCCTGCGGCGGCAAACTGATTGCCGTGGGAACGACCTCCACCCGCTGTCTGGAGTCGCTGTACTACCTGGGCGTGCATTGTATCGAGCGCGGAGCGCCCGGCGTAGTGGAGCAGTGGGAGCCGTATCGCGATGAAGGCTACCGCTATCCGACTGCCCAGGCGCTGGATGCCCTGATTGACTATGTGGAACGCGGTGGAACGGCTAAGTTGCTGTCACGCACGCAGATAATTATCGTGCCCGGATTCCGTTTCCGGCTGGTTAACAATCTTGTTACCAACTTTCACCAGCCCCAAAGCACCCTGTTGCTGCTGATTGCGGCCTTCGTGGGCCCCGTCTGGCGGCAGCTCTACGACTTTGCGCTGACCCATGATTTCCGCTTTTTGAGCTACGGCGATTCCTCGCTGCTGGAGTGCCGTACCTGGATTGACGAACAACAATAAAACACTAGATATGAAGAAATTTCGTTGGATTATCCTGCTCCTGCTGATGGTGGCGATGGTTCCCGTCGCCCGGAAACTCTCTGCAGGGGAATCGGTCGCCGCTGCCTTTTCGTTCCGCAACGGCCTCTATATCCTGGGCTGCGCCCTGACGCTGGCTCTTTTCTGCCTGGTTTTCACCTTCTCGGTGATTCGCGGGCGCATCGTGCTCCCGCCGGTGTTCCACCTGACGCTCTTTTCCGCGCTCTGGGTGGTGATCGTCTTCGGCATTGCGTGGCTGCTGATGCGTTTTGCGGCCGGAATCGTGGGTTTGGCAGCCTTTATCGGCGCGCCGGCGCTGATTGTGGCGCTCTACCTGCTCTTCTTCTTCCGCGGCCGTAAAAGTGCCGTCAGAACCGCTTCCGCAGCGGCTGTGCGGCGCAGCGCCCACTCTTCTGCGGCCGTAAAGTACGACTATCGCCTGCTCTTCAGCGCGCTGATCGTGATGCTGGTGGTGGGAATCGTGGCACTCTGCGCTGGTGAACCGACCCACATCCTCTTCTTCCCCGTGGCGGCGGCCAGCCTCTCTTTCCTGCTCTGGCGTCTCCTGGGCTGGCGCGGTTTCCTGCTGCTGGGTTTCCTGGCCGTGGAGCTCTGTGCGCTGGTTTACTGTGTGCCCATGGCAACCGGCGGCGCGCCCGGCGCCTTCTGGAAGGTGCTGGTCCTGACGCTGCTCTACATGTCGGTGCTCGCACCGCTGGCAGACCTCTACTGCACAAAAGAGCCGATCGCATAAGCAACCGGCTCCTTCATACCTTGACGGCGGGGCGTTACTGCATCAGTAGCGCCTCGCTGCGTTTGATGAACTCGCTCAAATCCTTGCCTTTGAGCATATTGTTCGAGAGCAGGGCCAGGTCTACGACCTGTTTGAGGGTGGGATTGTCAGCCTTGAGGCCGGCGACGCCCTCTTCGCCCATCAGCTTCTTGATGACCGGGTTCTGCGCGTTGACCGTGATGGTATAGCTTTCAGGAAGTTCGCCGTAGAAGTTCATACCGCCGCCCAGGGAAGCCATGTCGCGGTAGCGGCGCATGAATTCGCTCTGGGTGATGAGCACCGGAACGGCCGTTTCACCCAGGTTGTCCATCTTGACGTCGTACTTGTAATCGGTAGGAAGCAGCGCCTCGAAGGTCTCCTTGAGGGTTTTCTGCTGTTCTTCGGTGGTTTCGAACTTGGCCGCCTCGGTCTTTTCGATCAGGCGGTCAATCGAATCTGCGTCCACGCGGACGAACTTCGAATCCTTGATCTTGGCTTCCAGCAGGTTCACGAAGTGCGCGTCGAGCGGACAGTCGCAGAGCAGCACGTCGTAACCCTTGTTCCTGGCCGCCTCGATATAGGGGAACTGCGCCTGTGCGTCGGAGGCGTAGAGATAGACCACCTTCTTGTCTTTGTCGGTCTGTTCGGCCTCGATGGCCTTGCGGTAGTCGTCATACTTGAAGTACTTGCCGTCACAATTCTTGAATAATGCGAATTTAAGGGCCTTTTCACAGAACTTCTCGTCCGTGAGCATGCCGTACTCGATAAAGAGCTTCAAATTGTCCCATTTCGCCTGAAAATCGTCCGCATGGTTTTTGGCAATCTCCTCCAGGCGGTCTGCCACCTTTTTGGTGATGTAGCCGGAGATCTTCTTGACGTTGGCGTCGGACTGCAGGTAGCTGCGCGAGACGTTCAGCGGGATGTCCGGGGAGTCGATCACGCCGTGCAGCAGCGTCAGGAACTCCGGAACGATTGCCTCCACCGAGTCGGTGACGAACATCTGGTTGCAGTAGAGCTGAATCTTGTTCTTGCTGACTTCCAGCTGGTTCTTGATCTTGGGGAAGTAGAGGATACCGGTCAGGTTGAAGGGATAGTCCACGTTCAGGTGGATGTAGAACATCGGGTCGTCGAGGGTGGGGTAGAGGCTGTGATAGAAGTTCATGTAGTCCTCATCCTTCAGGTCGGCGGGCTTGCGTGTCCAGAGCGGCTCGGTGCCGTTGATGACGTTGTCGTCGGCCGTATCCACGTATTTGCCGTCTTTCCACTCTTTCTTCTTGCCCATCGCCACGGGAACCGGCATGAACTTGCAGTATTTGTGGAGCAGCTCGCCGATCCGGCTCTCTTCGCCGAACTCCTTGCTGTCGTCGTCCAGTTCCAGGGTGATCACGGTGCCGCGGTCGGCCTTGTCGCATTCGCTCATCTTGTATTCGGGGTCGCCGCTGCACTCCCATTTCACGGCCTTGGCGCCCTCTTTCCAGGAAAGCGACTCGATGGTGACCTTCTTGGAAACCATGAACGAGGAGTAGAATCCCAGGCCGAAGTGGCCGATGATGCCGGTCTGGTCCTTGTATTTCTCCAGGAATTCACCGGCGCTGGAGAAGGCGATCTGGTTGATATATCTGTCGACCTCCTCTTCGGTCATACCGATACCGCGGTCGGTGATTTTCAGGATGCTCTTCTTGGGGTCCACGTCTACGTGGATGGTCAGGTCGCCCAGTTCGCCCTTGAATTCGCCGCCGGAGGCCAGCGCCTTGAGTTTCAGCGTGGCGTCCACTGCATTGGCTACCAGCTCACGGACAAAGATGTCGTGGTCCGAATAGAGGAACTGCTTGATGACGGGAAAAATGTTTTCGGTGGTTACACCGATCGTACCTTTTGCCATAGTGTCGTATCTTTTTGTCGTTTGTATACGTTTAATAACGTTTACGGCTTATGACAAAAAAGATACCACCCGCGTGCGTACGACAATTTGTCAGTCTGGATGCCCCGTGGCGGCTAACGCTAATCCGTCTTCCGGAGTTGTGCGACGATAATGGCGACGAAGAGGACGGCGGCGCCCAGAATCTCGCGGGCGGTCATCGTCTGGTGGAGAAAAACCCAGCCTGCAAGCACGGCAAAGACCGATTCGAGGCTCATCAGCATGGAGGCAACCGTGGGATTGAAGTCCTTCTGGGCCACAATCTGGATTGTGTAACCGACCGCGCTGGAGAGCACGCCGGCGTACAGGATCGAAATCCAGGCGGGCCAGCTGGCGAGCGGTGCCGCCCAGGCGGAAAAGCCGGCCGACGCCACATCCATGGGGATGGCGACCAGCACGCCCAGCGTACCGCAGACCAGGAACTGGACGGCGGCCATCTTCAGTGCGTCGAAATGGGGCGAAAAACGGTCTATGGAGAGTATCTGGAAGGAGAAGGTGACAGCGCACATCAGCATCAGCACATCCTCTTTCTGGAGCACGAAACTGTCTTTGATGCAGAGCAGATAGAGGCCCACGAGGGCAATTGCCACGCCGATCCAAACGCTTACGCCCGTTCTTTTCTTATAGAAAATCCATCCCATGATGGGAACCATCACAATGTAGATGGCCGTGATGAAACCGGCTTTGCCGGCACTGGCTCCCAGCGCGATGCCTTGCTGCTGGAAAAAGCTGGCCACAAAAAGCCAGAAGCCGCAGATGGCCCCGGCACGCCAGCATCCTTTGCGCTCCTCGGGTGTCTCCTTGACGGCGCGGCGGCGGTCCGCCAGCTTGATGAACGGCAAGAGCACCAGCGCACCGATCAGGAACCGGATTCCGATAAAGGTTGCCGACCCCATATAATTACTGCCTTCGCTTTGGGCGACGAACGCCGCTCCCCAGATGATGGAGGTCAGCGTCAGCAGCAATGTGGAACGGATGGAGGTTTTCATTTCGGCCACAAATGTAGCAATTATTGACTTCTCCCGGCGATTGTTCATAAATATGTTGAAAAATCTTAAAATATTTATTGTTTTACGATAAATAATTATTATATTTGCAGAAACAAATCATGTCTAACCTTTAATAATAATACGACTATGGCTATTTGGTGGACTTCCCTTTCGCTCTTCATGAAGATCCTGTGGGTGATTACCCTCACCGCATCGCTGATCTTTATTATCCAGAGCGTGATGACCTTTATCGGTGCCGATGCCGGCGACGGCGGAATCGACGCTGATTTTGACGGGGGCGACATTCCGACCGACATGGACGCTTCGTCCGACATGGGTACCGGAATGGGACTTTTGACCTTCCGCAACTTCGTCAACTTCTTCCTGGGATTCGGCTGGACGGCGGTCCTGCTCCGCGAAAAGATCGAATCTACAACCCTCCTGATGGTGGTGGCCGTGCTGGTGGGTATCGTGCTGGTGGTAGCCGTGATGTATCTTTTCAAATGGCTGAGCGGCATGCAGCAGTCCGGGACCGTCAATGTCTATAAACAGGCAGTCGGCTGCCTGGGCAAGGTTTATCTGACCATTCCCGCCGCCCGCAGCGGTGCCGGCAAGGTGCAGATTACAATCGGCGGTGCCGTTCGCGAATACGACGCGCTGACCGACGGCGAACAGCTCGCCACGGGCGCCAACATCAAGGTGACCGAAGCGCTGGACGACCACACCCTGCTCGTAGAGGGCCAGGAATCCCTGATTATCTAACCCTGAATTAAATCATTAAAACCATAAAACCTTTTTATTATGCAACTCTATCTTATCCTGATCATTGTCTTCGTGCTCTTTGTGACGTTTGCAGCCATCCTCAAGCGTTACCGCCGTTGCCCGTCAGACAAGATTCTCGTCATCTACGGTAAGACCGGGCGCAAATCCTCCGCCAAGTGTATCCACGGCGGTGCAGCCTTCATCTGGCCGGTCTTCCAGAGCTACTCCTATCTCGACCTGACTCCCATCAGTATCGAGTGCAACCTGACCAACGCCCTCTCCAAGCAGAACATCCGCGTTGACGTTCCCTGCCGCTTTACCGTGGGTATCAGCACCGAGAGCGACAGCATGACCAACGCTGCCGAGCGTCTGCTGGGCCTCAATACGGAAGACATCCGCAGCATTGCTACCGATATCCTCTTCGGTCAGCTTCGTCTGGTGATCGCTACGATGGATATCGAGGAGATCAACGCCGACCGCGACAAGTTCCTGGCCAATGTCTCCACCAACGTGGAGGCTGAGCTCCGCAAGATCGGTCTGAAGCTCATCAACGTGAACGTCACCGATATCCGCGACGAGTCCGGTTATATCGAAGCCCTTGGTAAAGAGGCTGCTGCAAAGGCTATCAACGACGCCAAGAAGAGCGTTGCCGAGCAGAACCGTTACGGTGAGACCGGTAAGGCCATGGCCGACAAGGACACCCGCGTGAACGTGGCTGCAGCCGATGCAGACGCCGTCAAGGGTGAGAACAACGCAAAGATCGCCATCGCTCAGTCCGATGCGGCCCGCCGCGAGAAGGAGGCAGAGGCTGCACGCATTGCAGTCGCCGCTGAAAAGGTGCAGGCTGCGAAGGCACTCGAAGAGGCCTACAAGAGCGAGCGTGAGGCAGAGCTGGCCCGTGCCGCCCGTGAAGAGGCCACCCAGAAGGCCAACATCGTGGTCGCCGCCCAGATCGAGAAAGAGAAGATGATCATTGATGCAGAGGCTGCTGCAGAGCGCCTGCGCCGTGAGGCAAAGGGTGAGGCCGATGCGATTTTCGCCAAGATGGACGCACAGGCACGCGGTGCCTTCGAAATCCTCTCCAAGCAGGCAGAAGGTTTCAACAAACTGGTGGAAGCAGCCGGCGGCGACGCCAAGGACGCTATCACGATGCTCATCTCCGACAAGTTGCCCGAACTCGTCCGCACGCAGGTCGAGGCTGTCAAGGGCATCAAGATCGACAAGGTCACCGTCTGGGACGGCGGCAATACCAAAGAGGGCAAAACCGCTACCTCCAACTTCATTTCAGGGATGATGGGCGCCGTTCCGCCGCTCCAGGATCTGTTCAAGATGGCCGGAATGGAACTCCCGTCCTATCTCAAGGGCAAGACGGAAGAACCCGTTAAAGTTCAGGACGTTGAACCCGAAAAGGTGGAAGGATAACCCATGTCCGTGATTGTCAATATCGACGTGATGATGGCTCGGCGGAAGATGTCCTCCGGTGAACTCGCCGAAAAGGTGGGCATCTCCCCGGCCAATCTGTCGATTCTCAAAAACGGGAAGGCCAAGGGCGTCCGCTTCTCGACGCTCGAGGCCATCTGCAAGGCACTGGACTGCCAGCCGGGAGACATCCTGGAGTATGTTCCCGTGGCAGATAAGTAGCTGAAAATCACAGAAATGATAAAAATCGGTCAGCTGTTTTGGCTGACCGATTTTTGTGTTCTGGCTGGATATCAAAGATTTAGCCGCCACGGGCTATTCGCAGTGCGCGTCGGGGCAGGGGACTCCTTCGCGTTCCGTCTCCAGGGTGGCGTGGTGATGATGATGTTCGTGATGATGGTTATGGTGTTCCATATTATTGCTATTTTTTCGCCAAAAGAGAGCAAAAACAAGACCAAACCAGGGGTGTCCCCAGTAGAAAACAGGGTTCCCACAAACAAAGATGGCTGCCCGCGCAGCCATCTGTTTGAAAGAAGAGCCGCTTCTGCGGCTTCCGCGCGGGTGCGCGCGGGGTCTGGGGTGTCCCCAGTAGAAAACAGGGTTCCCACAAACAAAGATGGCTGCCCGCGCAGCCATCTGTTTGTGGGAACAATAGGATTCGAACCTATGACCCTCTGCTTGTAAGGCAGATGCTCTAAACCAACTGAGCTATGCTCCCGAATGGGACGGCAAATGTAGGTACTTTTTTCTTTTCTGCCAAATTATTCAAATAACCGCAGCAACTCGGCGAAGAGTTGTTCGCGCTGGCGGTCGCCGGCGACGGTCTCCAGGGGGAAGCCCAGGGCAATCACGCGATAGGGCCCGTCGTAGAAGGTGGCGGCGGAGACGTTGCTGTCGCTGTAGCGCAGGAGGGTGATGGCCTGCGGACAGGCCGGAATCAGTCCGTCCGGGGCCTCTACGCTGTAGATATCCGCATTCGGGATGTTCGGGAAACGGAAGGAGAGATCGTCGGGGAATCCGGCTCCGTTACGAACGCCGTGTACCCGGCCGCTGGCGGCGCCGCGCGTGGTCATCCACTTGTATTTGAGCGTTTCGCGCATGAAATCCCGGACAGGCTTCAGCTCGGTTTGGAACCGGACGGTGTCCGGGGCGGTGCTGTAGAGGTCGTCCCACGCGTCGGAAGCGATGTATGCGCCGGAAATCAGCATGTTACCGCCCGCTGCCGCATAGGATTCCAGTTGATTGCGCAGTGTGGCGGGAAAGACCTGGTGGCGCCAGACCCCTTTCCCGGTGCGCGTCGACAACTGTTTTCCGCAGAGCAGGTCTACGATCGGATAGTTCTGCAGGATGACCCGTTCCTCAAGCACCGCACTGCGGCTGGCGGAAGAGAAATCGTAACCCGCTTTGAGCAGGGCCGCTCCGTGGACCGAAACATAGTCGAAGGTATTGCCCGCAATCACGCGCGTCTCCCATTCGCTGCCCGATGCGCCGAAACCCGGATAATCGTCGTCGATCCACTCGATGAAGCGCCGGAATTCAAACTGCGCGCCCGTGTAGGAGATATCTTTGATATAGGGAACGCCGAACTCGAGCGAGGGGAGAAAACCGGCGAACGTGGAGTCGGAGCTGGCAAAGCTGGCCGGGGCGGCAACGCGGTCGAAATTATTGATTACCAGTGCTGTCCGGCCTTTTGAAACAGCGCTCTCCGCTACGCCGGCACTGAGGATCTCGGAAGGGAAACCCTCGCCGCCGGCGTTGATGGCGCTCACCTGGAAACTGTAGATATGGCCCGGTTCCATGGAGATGCGGGCACCGGGGTTCTCCGCGATGAATCCATCGTCGAAGGCGCCGTCATCCACGCGCATCCGCACGCGGTAGGCAGTCGGCACGGCCGATGGCTCCAGCGGATCTCCCACCGGGCGCCAGCTGAGGGCTGCAGTGGCCTGCCCGCCGCTGTGCTGCACCTCGACGGCCAGGGAGGTGACGGGGAGCGGCTGGACGGTGTAGGGGACGTCGTTCAGCCAGCTGAGATATTTCAGGATTCCTTTGTAGACGGCGCGCGAAACATGGAAACGGAAGGCTGGATCCAGGCCGTATCGCATATCTGCAAAGTTCTGGTGTGAAAGGAGTTCCAAAATCATCGAGGGCACCTCGGGAACACTGCATTCGGAGTAGGAACGGTCCCAGAGGCCGCGACGCGTCCAGGTTGTGTCGTAGAGCGATCGGATATCGTCAACCACCTGTGTCTGAACCAGATCGGCCAGGTCGCGGTTGATGGTGCGCGCCTCACCGTTGGGGAATTTTTCTTTGCCGTGCGCGCGGCGCGTGTAGATGGCCAGCGTGCCGACAATCGAGTCGGCGTAACGCACCCCGGCATCGCTATGAAAAGCGAAGGACAGGTCGACGGGAATGCCGTAATCCTTCTTGAGGGCGTTCACCCAGTGTCCGCGGCACTGGAAATCGTCGCGGTAGTCGCTGAACGACTGGCTCGGGGCATAGACGGAATCGGCAAACCCGGCCCACTGGAGCCAGTAGCGAGCCGCTTCCGTAAAGCGCGGATAGCCTGAAACCGTGCCTTTCAGGGAGTCTTCGGCACTGCGGGCAATATTTCCCATGCCGCCACCGAATTTGACGGCATCGGCCGTAATAACCGCCTTGGAACGGGAGGTTTTTCCGCTCAGCCAGACGCCCTGGCCTTTGGCCGCCCCCTGGTCGAAGGGAAAGGTGCCCAGGTATATCCAGGTTCCGCCGCCCATTTTCTGGTTGACCCTGAAGCGGTTGACGCCGCCTTTGTGGCGAACTTCGTAGCATGCGTCGGTGGCGCTGCTGTCCAGAGACTGGTAGGAGACGTAGACCGCATAGTCGCGGGCGACGGGGAAGGAGGGGGTCCATTGGGCGGAAGCCGTGCTGTTTTTGCTTCCCGTAATGATGCGGGCCGTGCCCATCTTAAAAGGGTTTTCGCCCTGCTGATAGGCTGGTTTAGCGTCCGCGAAACCGCTGTGCGGCGCTTTCCGCCACTTTCCCGTTTCCCGGTAGCCAGGGGAAGACTGGTCGTTGTCTACGATGATCTCTACGGGATTGCAGTCGCGTTCGCGCGGAATAAGCACGACGGCGCCCGCATTCTCGAGCATCGGTGCAAGGAAGGGGAGCACGTAGCTCTGCGTATAGAGGTCCTCGACCGTGCCGAAGATGCGGCCGCGCTGGAATTCCCAGCGGTCGAGCGTAGATTCATAGTAGTAGCCGTGACTCTGCCAGAGGGCGATATGGCGGCCCTTCAGTCCCCGCGTGATCTTGAAGGCCGGATTGATGGGGCGCACCAGCGCGGCGGGCCTGGACTTGGCGGAGTTTATGCGGAGATGCTCGCGGACCGGTTCCCGGTTGCCCTCGAAGTAATCGGTATGGAATTCCCTGAGATCGCGTTTGTTGCTGATGATGGAAATCTTTTCGGAACGCGAGCGCCACTGCTCCGGCAGGTTCTCGCGCACGATGGCGTAGATGTGACGCACGTCGCCCGGACGGAAAGGATAACAGGAGAGTTCGCGGCAGAAGTAGATCTGGAGGGTCTGGGTGCGTGACCGGTAGGTGACTTTCTCCACATAAACCGGTTTGTCTATCCAGGCACGGGGCATCATGAAGGACTTGATGGAATCGCAGATTGCAGCGAATTCCGGCAGTCCGGCATTTGCGTCGTCCTCCTGCTGCGCATGCGCCAGGGGCGAGAATGCCAGCAAGGCGGCAAGCGTTAGGAGGAGTCTGCGTTTCATGGGTTTACTTCTTGAAAAGGTCAATGATGGCCAGAATCAGCGTGGCGATACTGATGGCGGCGATATTGGCCACGAGGTCCCATGGATCGGTGGTGCGGTAGGAGGCCAGCGTGCCCTGCAGCAGTTCGAATGCAAAGGCGATTGCGATACCGCTCAGATGGACGAAGATCAGGTCCCGCCACTTGCGCTTGCCCGTGAAGGAGGAGCCGTGCGCCAGGAAGGGGTACGGCAGGAACATCAGGAAATGGCCCACCTTGTCGGCAGGGATGTTCCAAAGGGTGCGGGGCAGCTTCAGCGAAGCGGGTAACTTGCCGAAATAGAGATAGATCAGCACGCCCATGTAAAGGACGAACAGAACGATGAATACCTTGCGCCAGGAGGTCGGTTTCTTCTTAGCGGACATAGTTTCCCTTCTTGCGCTGGAGGCGGTTGAATTCATCTTCCGCCTTTACTTTATCGATAATGGTTGTAACCACTTTGTAAATCTCGCCGCCGATCGTGTAGTCGGCCCGGCACATGAAGTTGACGCGGTCCTGGCGGAGCAGCTGGTGTGCGGTGCGCTTCTGCTTTTCGTTGCCGTCGCGCCAGACGGCGATGGAGTTGCCGCCGAACATCTTGACGATCTTCATGCAGGGGATATCCGTCTCACCGTCACCGAAATAGATCATGTGCGGGAAGGGGATGGGCTTCTCCTCTTCCGGACGGCTTTCGTTGACTTTGGTGTTGTCGCTGATGTCCGTGATGCCTTTGGCAATCTTGAAGAGGAACTGCGTTTTTCCCGTGTAGTCCACCGCGACGGCAGGCCAGACGGCAGTGCCGGTTTCGTCGTACCAGAAAGAGCAGGCGAAGATTTTCTTGAATTCGCCGGCAATGCTGGAGCCTTCGATCAGCTCGGTCAGGCCGGAGGAGTTGATGTAGTGCTCGACCTTGACGCCGTGTTCCTTGCCGTACTGGTTGATGATGGCGAACCACTCCTTGACGCCGTCGAGCAACTCGATATTGCGCCCGAAGGAGACGAAACTCTCGCGGGTGAGGGCGACGCCCGCCTTGCGGGCCTCGTCGATCATCAGCTTCATATACGAAAGGATATGGTTAACTTCCTGTCCTTCAGGATTAACGTTACTCAACTCCCAGAACTCTTTGGGGGTCTTTCCAATGGCCTGGATAAAGCCGAATTCCTGCATGTTCCCTGGAGAAAGGGTCCCGTCGAAATCGTAGATCAGGGCTACGGTCGGTAATTTACGCGCCATATCGAATCCTCGTTTTATCGGGAGCAAAGATAAGGAATCCTGTTGATAAAATGCTAATAAAAGATCGAGCTCGCGCGCGATGCGCGGGAAAAACCATGTTTCAAATCACTTATTTTTGCGGAAACAAGTTCTTATGATCAGCATCTTCTGCAAAAACAACGGTGTTACACTGGACTTTCCCGAAGGAACCTCCCTGTTGGAAATGCTTCCTTCTTTCCAGTTTGACCGGCCCTATCCCATTGTGTCGGCCCGCGTGAATAACGTGTCGCAAGGCCTTAAGTATAAGGCATATAACAGCAAGGATGTGGAATATGTAGACTGTACGAACAGCAGCGGCCGGCGCGTTTATTGCCGGTCGCTCTGCTTTCTGCTCAGCAAGGCGGCGCAGGACGTGCTGCCCAAGAGCCGCATCTACATGGAGCATCCCATCTCGGGCGGTTATTTCTGCAACTTCGTGAAGAAGGGTGGCGAACCCGCCACGGAGGCCGATGTGGTGGAGATCCGCAAGCGAATGAAGGAACTCGTGGAGGAGGATCTGCCGTTCCACCGCTTTGAAGCGAGGCTGGAAGACGCCGTGAAGATCTTCAAGGAGATGGGCTATGACGATAAAGTCAAGCTTCTGGAAACCAGTGGACAGGCCTACACCGACTACTACACGCTGGGCGATTCGGCCGACTATTACTACGGCCGTCTGGTGCCTTCTACCGGCTATCTGAAGGTCTGGGCGCTCGATCATTACAACGGCGGTATGCTGCTCCGCACGCCCGACGCCGACGACCCTTCGCATCCCACCAAGCTTTTTCCGCAGCCCAAGACCTTCGAGGTCTTCTCCGAGAATCTGCGCTGGAACATCATTATGGGCCTGACCAATGTGGGAGACGTGAACCACGCTTGCCTCAATGGTCGCGCCAGCGAGCTGATCCAGGTATCCGAGGCGCTGCAGGAGAAGAAGATCGTGCAGATTGCGGAAGAGATTACGCGCCGCTGCCAGCAGGAGAGCGATCCGCTGAAGATCGTGCTGATCACCGGCCCCAGCAGCAGCGGCAAGACCACTTTCTGCCGCCGGCTCAGCATTCAGCTAAAAGCGTGCGGAATCAGGCCAATCGGCTTCTCTACGGACGATTATTTCGTGAATCGCGTGGAGACGCCCAAGCTTCCGGACGGTAGCTACGACTTTGACAACTTCGACACGGTGGACCACGACGCACTGCAGGCCGACCTCGTAAAACTGCTCGCCGGTGAGACGGTTGAAGTTCCCGAATACAACTTCAAGACCGGCATCCGCGAGTACAACGGCAAGAAATTGAAACTCCGCTCGGGCTCCGTACTGCTGCTGGAGGGCATCCACGCCCTGAATCCGCGTCTCACGGACCAGATTCCGGAGGCGGTGAAATTCCGCATCTTCATCTCCACGCTGACCAGTATCTCGCTGGACAACCACAACTGGGTGCCTACCAGCGACAACCGTCTGCTGCGCCGGATCGTGCGCGACTACAACAAAGGTGCCTTCACGGCCAGGGAGACCATCGCACAGTGGCCCAACGTCCGCGCGGCGGAATCCAAGTGGATCAATCCCTACCAGGAGAATGCGGACATGATGTTCAATTCGGCCTACCTGATTGAATTTGCCGTGCTGCGCAACCACGCCGAGCCCATTCTGGCCAGCGTGCCGCAGGATTGCCCGGAATACGCCGAGGCGCACCGGCTGCTGAAGTTCATCCATTACTTCACGCCGGTTCCCGACAAGGAGATTCCGCCCACCTCGCTGCTCCGTGAGTTCGTAGGCGGTAGCCTTTATGTCTAATCATCAAACATCCAATATCTTATGAAAACTGGAAAGATTTTGGTCATCGGTAGCAGCAACACCGATATGACCATCAAGAGCGAAAGACTCCCGGCTCCCGGCGAGACCATTCTGGGCGGTAAGTTCCTGATGGGTGCCGGCGGAAAGGGGGCGAACCAGGCTGTTGCAGCGCGACGTCTGGGCGGCGACGTGACCTTCGTCTGCAAGGTCGGCCGCGACATTTTCGGTGACAATGCCATCAAGGGCTATGAAAAAGAGGGGATCGACACCTCCCATATCCTGCGCAGCGACGCTCCTTCCGGCATTGCGCTGATCCTGGTGGACGCCAAGGCGGAAAACAGCATTGCCGTGGCTCCCGGGGCCAACGGCGACCTGACGCCGGCCGATATCCGCAATCTGCGCGGTGTGATTGCAGAGGCTTCGTACCTGATTCTCCAGCTGGAAGTTCCGGTAGAAACCGTGCTGGAGGCGGCCCGGATTGCCCATGAAGCAGGCGTTTACGTCATTCTCAACCCGGCGCCGGCCTGCCCGCTGCCTGAAGAGCTCTTCAAGTATCTGTCGCTGATTACCCCGAACCAGACGGAAACCGCCCTGATGACGGGTATCGAGGCTGACGAGGCTTCGCTCGACAAAGCCGTGGATGCCCTGCGTGCAAAAGGGGTGAAAGATGTGATCGTCACCCTCGGTTCCCGCGGTTCGATGGTCTGCACCGGCGAAAAACGCGATTTCATCCCGGCATGCAAGGTGAAGGCTGTGGATACCACAGCGGCCGGCGATACCTTCTGCGGCGCACTCTGCGTTGCGCTCAGTGAGGGCAAGAGCCTGAAGGATGCAGCTGCCTTTGCAACCAAGGCATCCGCACTGGCCGTCCAAAAGATGGGGGCCCAGGATTCGATTCCGTATCGTAAAGACATTCAGTAAATTATCATTAATAATATAAAACTATGTTTATCGTTAACAGTTACCTTCTGGCAGTTATTCTCTGCTTTGTGACCATGCTTTGCTGGGGTTCCTGGGGCAATACCCAGAAACTGGCAGCCAAGAGCTGGCGCTACGAATTGTTTTACTGGGACTATGTGATCGGCATGGTGCTCTTCTCGCTGTTGCTCGCCTTCACGGCCGGCAGTATCGGCAGCGAAGGCCGTCCATTCCTTCAGGACCTGGGCCAGGCCGACTGGTCGAACATCGGCTGGGTCGTGCTGGGCGGCGTGATTTTCAACATTTCCAACATACTGCTGGCCGCATCGACCTCGATCGCAGGCCTTTCCGTGGCATTCCCAGTGGGTGTGGGCCTGGCGCTGGTGCTCGGCGTGATCAACAACTACCGGGTGGCCATTGAACAAGGCTCCAAGACCGGTAATGTAGGTCTGCTTGCACTCGGTGTGGCACTCGTTGTCTGCGCAGTGGTCTGCAACGGCATTGCAGCCGGAAAGAAGGGCGACAGCGGCGTTTCCAAGAAGGACCAGCGCAAGGGTATCATCCTGGCTGTCATCGCCGGCGTGGTGATGTCGTTCTTCTCATCCTTCGTGATGCGCGCCATGGATACGGCCAACTTCGTAACCCCTGAAGCAGGCAAACTGACCCCGTATACCGCCATGGTTATCTTCTCGATCGGCGTGTTCCTGAGCAACTTCATTGTGAACACCATCGTGATGAAGAAACCCTTCGTGGGCGAACCGGTTACCTACAGGCAGTATTTTGCCGGCAACATGAAGACCCACCTCGTGGGCGTACTCGGCGGTACCATCTGGGCGATCGGTACGGCACTCAGCTATATCACCGCCGCAAAGGCCGGCCCCGCCGTTTCCTATGCACTGGGACAGGGTGCGCCGATGATTGCAGCCATCTGGGGCGTCTTCATCTGGAAAGAGTTCAAGGGCGCGAAGAAGGGAGTCAACTTCCTGCTCACCGCCATGTTCGTACTCTTTATTGCCGGTCTGGCATCCATCGTTATTGCCGGCATGTAAAGCTAACCTAACAAGAATCCTATGAAAAACAAGATATTGCTGGCGATTCTTTTGATTTGTGTCACGGCCCTTCCGGCACTGGCACAGAACGGATGGATTCGCGGTACAGTCAAGGGCAGCGACGGGGATATCCTCGCCGGCGCGACCCTGGTGGCGCAAAGCGGCAAGTACGCGATTGCGGACAACCAGGGGGCCTGGACGCTACAGGCCAAGGAGGGGGAGACGGTCACCGTTTCCTTCTTCGGATACGACGAGCAAACCTTCACCGTGGGTAAACAGGCTGTTTACGACATCGTCCTGCGGCTTTCTGACGCCACGATGCTCGACGAAACGGTGATTATCGGTTACGGAAAGACCACCAAGCGGGAAGTGACCGGTTCGGTGGCCAGCCTGAAGGCGGATGATTTGGACAAGGGTTCCTTCACCACGGCTGCCCAGATGCTGCAGGGCAAGGTAGCCGGTCTGACGGTCACGAACCCCAACGGCGGTGACCCGAACGCTTCTTTCGAGATTCTGCTTCGTGGCACAAACACCCTCAAGGCAGGCCAGGGCCCGCTGATCATCATTGACGGTGTGGCCGATGCCGACATCCGCAACATCAACTTCCAGGAGGTCGAATCGATCGACGTCCTGAAGGATGGTTCCGCCGCTGCCATCTACGGTACGCGCGGTTCCAACGGTGTGCTGATCATCACCACCAAACGCGCGAAAGCCGGTACGACGGTCGTGGAATATGACGGTCAGGCATCCGTGCAGACGGTGGCGGCCCGGGCGGTCCCGATGACGGCGGCCCAGTTCAGGGAGGCCATTACGAAGTATGCTCCGACACAGTCTGCGTCCCTTTTTGACGGGGATACCGACTGGTTCAAGGAGATTACCCGCACCCCGTTCAGCCACAAGCACTCACTGGCCGTATCGGGCGGTTCCCCTGACTTCTCGCACCGCACGGTGCTGAACGTGGAGCAGAACCAGGGCCTCCAAAAGCGCAACGACGCCCAGAAGTACCTCTTCAAGACCAATATCCACCAGAAAGCGGTGGATGGATGGCTGGATCTGGATTACAACCTGGGTTACGTGAAGCGCAGTTATGTCTCCGCCAATACCGGCGCATTTCGGCAGGCCTTCCTGCACAACCCGACGGAGCCGGTGTATGATCCTACCAATACCACGTACGGTGGCTATTATACGATTACGGCTATGGATTACCTCAATCCTGTGGCTATGATCAACGAGTATACGAACCATCGCGAAACCAACTATATCACCGCCAATGTCCGGGCCACCCTCAACGTGTTGAGCGTCCCGGGGCTGAAGTGGGATAACTTCTTGAGTTACAATACAGAACTCTACCAGTCTCAGAAGTACCATACCCGTTATTATCCGGGTGAGACCGGCAAAAACGGCGTTGCGGAGGTAAGTAACGAGGCTTCCAGCGACTTCCAGTGGGAGAGCACCCTGCAGTACTCGAAGGTGTTCGGCCCGCACTCGATTCAGGCCGTTGCAGGTTACACCTGGCAGCGTTCGGACTATTTCGAAATGTATGCGGAAAACTACGGCTACGAGACGGATTTCTACAAGACCAACAACCTGGGACTCGGTTCCGCACTGAAGATGGGCCTTGCCGGGATGGGATCGGACCGCTCTTCGAGCCGCTATATCGCCTTCTTCGGCCGTGTGATGTACAATTACGACGAAAAGTATCTTGCATCGGTTTCTCTGCGTCGCGACGGTTCCACCCGCTTCGGCGCTGACCACAAGTGGGGCTGGTTCCCCGCTGCGAGCCTCGGCTGGCGTATCAACCAGGAGGAGTGGATGAAGGATCTGCACTGGCTCTCCGACCTCAAACTTCGCGCCGGATTCGGCGTGACGGGCAACCAGGACTTCTCCAATTACAAGTCGCTGATGCTGATGAAATCCAGTACGATGTTCTATTACAACGGCCAATGGATCAACTCGTACGCCCCCGCTTCCAACGAGAACCCCAACCTGGGATGGGAGCGGAAGAACGAGTTCAACGTAGGTGTCGATTTCGCCTTTCTGGACAACCGGATCGGCGGTACCCTCGACTACTACTACCGTCTGACCACCGACCTGCTCTACGACTACACGGTGCCCGTGCCGCCGTATGACTACGAAACCATTTTTACCAACGTTGGCTCTATCAGCAACAAGGGTATTGAGTTGACGCTGTTCGGAACTCCTGTCAAGAAGAAAGACCTGGAGTGGAATGTGAACTTTACGGCTGCGCACAACAAAAACAAACTCATAAAATTCAAGAACGAAGAGTTCAAGGGCGCTGAATACAAGGTCGGCCGGATCAACTCTCCGATCGACGTCTATACGCAACGATTGGTGGAAGGGGAGAGCCTGGGCCAGTTCTACGCTCCGATCTTCGATTACGTGGATCCGGTCACAGGCCGCGACGTGCTGAAGGATGAAATTGCCGGAGGCGTGGTGGAACCCCGCTGGAGCAAGATCGGTACCGCATATCCGTTCGCCACGATCGGCCTGGGCAATGCTGTTCGTTGGAAGAATCTTTCGGTGAGCTGCTCGTTCCGCGCGGGTCTCGGAGGTCTCGTTTTTAACTCCTACCGAGCTTTCTACGAGAACATCAATTACATCGGTCTCAAGAACATCATGGCCTCCTGGCTGGAAGATCCTACCTTCAAGGGCGGAATCACCTATTCCACGAAGTATATCGAGGATGCTACCTACCTGAAACTGGACAACCTGACGGTTTCTTACAACATCAAGCCCAAGACTCCGATTGTCAAGGGAATCCGCGTATACCTGACCGGCCAGAACCTCTTCTGCCTGACCGGCTATAAGGGCGTCGACCCGGAGGTGTCGCTCTCCGGTCTGGCGCCGGGTATCGAGGGCACCAGCTATTATCCCCGCACCCGCGTCTTCACGCTGGGCGCAAATGTCACTTTATAAAAAACGGAGTGTTATGAAAAAGAGTATTTATCTGATTGGACTGTTTGCAGCGTTGCTTTGCAGCTGCACGAACCTCGACGAGGAGATCTATTCCAACATTCCGAAAGACAAGTTCTTTACGAACGAAGAGGCTTTTGCCAAGTATTCCGCTCGCGCCTACAGTTCGCTGCAGGCCTGGGCCACCGAGCAGAGCCTCTGGACGCTGAACCTTCAGTTGACCAACGAGATCGTTACGCCGCTCAATCCCGACGGCGCCTGGGCCGATGAACGTTACGGTGAGCTGCAGTTCCACAGCATTCCCGCTTCAAACAAGCTTCTGCGCCTGGGCTGGAATTACTGTTTCGACGGTATCGCCGCCTGCAACGATGTGTTGGACAAGGTAGAAGATACCGGAGACTTTCCGGGCAAAAGCAAGATTGTCGGGGAGATGAAGGTGTTGCGCGCTTATTATTATCTGATGGCCATCGACGGCTGGGGCAATGTCCCGTATTCCATCTCCAAGAAGGATAAGAGTGCGCCGCCTCAGAAAGACCGTGCCTTCATGTTCAATTTCATAGAAAGTGAGATTAAGGACAATGTGGCAGAGCTTTCCAAAGAGCGTTCGATCAATACCTACGGTCGTGTCACGCAGGGCTTTGCCTACGGGCTTCTGGCTAAGCTTTATCTCAACGCCAAGGTTTGGATCGGCCAGGAAAAGTGGGAAGAGGCAGCTGCCTGCTGCGACTCTGTCGTCAAATCCGGGCAGTATCAGATTCTGGATGACTACAAAGACAACTTCGCCGTCAACAACGAGAATACGGCCGAGGGTATCTTTGCTATCCCGTACAGCACCATCTACACCAAGTCGGACCACAACGCCTTCATTATCTACATGTTGACGCTGCCGGCAAATTTGGCCATGTCGACTCCGATAACCCCGGATTCGAAAGCGAAACCTGTCTATAATCTGGCCTGGAACATCAATGATGACCCCTGGGACGGTTTCGTGGCTGATCCGGACTTCTTCGCTTCCTATGATCCGGCGGATACCCGCAAGGCTGACACCTGGATTTACGGCCAGTTGAAAGACCTGGAGGGCAACGACCTGATGATTGACCTGGGTGAAGGCTATGTGCCTTATGTGATTGACGGAGCGATGGATGAAAGCGTTTATACCAATCGCCGCACCGCGCTGCAGGGCGCCCGTATCGGCAAATGGCCCTATCAGAGCGACGGTCTGCTGACCGGCGGACAGGTGAGTATGGACAACGATTTCTACCTGATGCGCTATGCCGATGTGGTGCTGATGTACGCCGAGGCCCTGGTCCGCCAGAATAAGACGGCGCAGGCGGTCGCGCTACCTGATCTTGCCAAGATCCGCACCCGTGCCGGCCTGGCTCCGTTTACCACCGGCGACCTGACGCTTGAAAGCCTCTATCTGGAGCGCATGCACGAGCTGGCTCTTGAAGGCTGGCACCGCCAGGATATGATCCGGTTCGGCAAGTATCTGGATGCGTGGTGGAACAAACCGGCAAAGGATGAAAAGGATCTTCTTTTGACGATTCCCTCCAGTGCGCTTGCCGCCAATCCCAACTTGAAACAGAATCCCAAGTAATGAAAAGACTCGTTATACTGGCAGTCGCCGCATTGTTCTGCTTCTCCTGCGCGCCCAAGGTGCAGGAGAAGGAGATTTCCTACGACGAGCTGCACGACAAGATTGCCGGTGCCTGGCTGGGCCAGATGGTAGGCAATATCTACGGTCTGGAATACGAGAACAAGTTCGTGGATGAGCCCGGTGAGGGTCCCTTCGTCTTCAACAAAGCCATCCGCAAGATGGCCGCCGTAGACGGAGCTTTTTCTGACGACGATACCGACGTCGAATACCTCTATCTGATGATGATGGAGAAATACGGCATGGATATCAACTACGATCAGGTGAAAGAAGGGTGGATGTACCACATCCGGGACAGGGTCTGGCTTGCCAACCGCGCCGCCCTGGGTCTGATGCACTACGGTTTCACGCCTCCTTACACCGGCAAGAAGGAGTACAATCCTCACTGGTTCCAGATTGACCCCCAGTTGATTAACGAGATCTGGGCCTATACCGCGCCAGGTATGCCGGCATACGCCGCAGGCATCTCTGACTGGGCGGCACGCATCACCTCCGATGACTGGGCCGCATCGCCCACGGTTGTGTACGGCGCAATGTATTCGGAAGCATTCTTTGAGAAGGATATCCCGACCCTGATCCGTCACGCAAAAGCGTATCTCCCCAAGAAGGACCGCTTCCGCCACATCATTGACGAATGCCTGGACCTCTGGCGGAAGAATCCGGACGATTGGAAAGCCTCCCGAAAAGTGATTGCCGACGAACTCTACGTGAACGAACCGGATATCACCAAGAGCATCTGGAATGCCGACTTGAACGGTGCCATGGGCATCCTGGCCCTGTTGTATGGCGACGGGGACATTGAAAAGACGCTCCTCATCGGCTGCGCGCTGGGCTTTGACTGCGACAACCAGACAGCCACGATCTGCGGCCTGCTGGGCGTAATCAACGGCGTAGGCAGCGTTCCGTTGGACCGCGCCATGCCGGCGGACTTTCCCCACTGGACCAAGCCGTTCAACGACCGCTACATCAACGTAACCCGCTACGACATGCCGGATGCCTCCATCGAGGACATCATCGAGCGTACCGTCGTGCTGGCAGAAAAGAATATTCTTGCCCGCGGCGGTTCCGTACGGGAAGAGAACGGTAAAAAGATTTATACAATCAACACCAAAGCCCGCTTCAAGGCTCCTGCATCCAGCGCTGCGACATTTGAGTTTTCCAAGGACCGCGGCCGCAACCTGGCACCCCAGGCCGCTGAGATTCTTGCGCTCACACGTGAGACGGACCGCGCCACCCTGGACTCATGCTGGCTAACCATTCCGGAAACCTATCGTGCCTATACGGTGGATGTTATCAATGACGGTGTTGTTGGCGGTCCCGGCGCGGCATTCTACTCTCTGGGCAGCAAGTCCAACGCCCCCAAACGGGATTACTTCGGTTACCGCTGGGACCAGCCCATTACGACCGACATGATTTCCTTCCACTATGGACCGCTGGAGGAATTCGGCGGCTGGTACAGCAACCTGCATCCGGAGTATCTGGACGAAAACGGCAACTGGCAGCCCATCGAGGCTACCGTTACGCCGGACTGGCCCTACTGCGACGAAGTCTTCTTCCAGCCGCACAACGGCGAGTTCGTGTTCCGGTTCCCCAAGGTTACCACAACCGCAGTGCGGGTAATTGGAGACGATGCCGTCCTGATACACTGGAACAAGTATACAAAAGACGTATCGGCCTTTATTTCAATAACAGAACTTCAGGTATATGAAGCGAAGTAGTTTAATACTGATTCTGGCGCTGTGCGCCGCCTGTTCCAGCCTCAAGGCTCCGGAAAGCGTGACACTCACCAAGGATTCGCTCATGGACAAGATCAAGGGCGGCTGGGCCGGTCAGACCATCGGCGTGGTTTACGGCGCCCCCACGGAGTTCAAGTTCACCGGTACCACCATCCAGGATTACCAGCCCATTCCGTGGGGCGAAGGTTACGTGAAGTATTGGTGGGACAAGAAGCCCGGCCTCTTCGACGACGTGTACAACGACTTGACCTTCGTGGAGGCATTCGAGCAGATGGGGCTGGACTGCACGGCCGATTCGCTGGCCATGCGGTTTGCCTATGCCGATTATCATCTGGCACACGCCAACCAGGCCGGACGATACAATATCCGACAGGGCATCATGCCGCCCGAATCCGGCTACTGGAAGAACAATCCCCACGCGGACGATCTGGACTTCCAGATTGAGGCCGATTTCGTGGGATTGATGGCTCCGGGTATGCTGCCCAAGGCACTGGAGATTGCTTCACGCGTAGGTCATATCATGAACAGTGGTGACGGTTTCTACGGCGGGGCCTTCGTGGCTGGGCTGTACAGCGCAGCGTTTATTTGCGACGATCCTGCAAAGATTCTGGATATGGCGCTCGCACCCATTCCCCAGGAGAGTACGTTCTATCAGTGCGTGGACGAAGTCCGCAAACTGCATAAGAAGTATCCGAATGACTGGGAGCAGGCCTGGTTCGAGCTTCACAAGAAGTGGAACCGCGATGTGGGGTGTCCGAAAGGGGTTTTCCTGAGTTTCAATATCGACGCCAAGATCAACTCCGCTTATGTGGCGATGGGTCTGCTCTATGGTGGCGGCGACTTCTCCCGTTCGCTGGAGATTGCCACCCGCTGCGGGCAGGATTCCGACTGCAATCCGGCCACGGTAGGCGGTGTGCTGGGCGTGATGTTGGGTTACGACCGGATTCCTGACTTCTGGCGCGAACCGCTCGCCGAAATCTGGGACAGCGATTTCGAAGGTACCGACGTCTCGTTGGCCAAAGGATCGCAGTACTCCTTCAATCAGGCGCTGGCGTTGATTGAAGGTGAGGGGGGATCGGTTACGGAGGAATCCGTTACGATTCCTGTCCGCACGCCGGAGGTACTGCCGCTCGAACAGAACTTCACCGATACCTATCCGCTCTTCCGCGAGCGCAAAGACTGCTGGATGAAAGACAGTTATACCTTTGACTTTTCAGGTAACGGCTTTGTGATCTGGGGCAACCTGGTCTGCACGCGCAGCATCACCGCGGATTATGCGCACCGTGTGGCCATCCGGCATATCGGCAGCGAAGTTTTCGCCCTGGCCGAACCGACGGATCCCTACGTGGCCCGCATCGAGGTTTGGATTGACGGGGTTCTGGACCAGGTCTCCGTGATGCCCATGAAGAATACCGAGCGCAAGCTGGAACCCGCCTGGAAATACGGAATGAACGAAGGTCGCCATACCGTCACCCTCAAGTGGCTCAATCCGCACAAAGACTACCTGCTGCGGATCAACGACATTATGTATTACAGCGAAAAACCGAATACCGACCGTTTTTACCACAATTAGTATGAAAAGAGTACTGACCCTGGCGCTGACCGCAATTGCACTGATTTCGGCTGTTTCGTGCCGTAAAACGGCCATTCCGTACGGGAGCAGCGTAACGATCGACCAGGAAACCCTCAAAGACAAGATCAAGGGCGGCTGGTTCGCCCAGACCATCGGCTGCACTTACGGTGGACCCACCGAGTTCAAGTATAAGGGCGGTCTGATGAACGACGAAATGCCGATCATCTGGTACGACGATTATATCTATGATACCTTCATAGAAGATCCGGGCCTGTACGACGATGTCTACATGGACCTGACTTTCCTGGAGGTAATGGCTGAGAAGGGGATAGAGGCTCCGATCGAGTATTTTGCGGAATCGTTCGCCCACGCGCCATACAAACTCTGGCACGCCAATCAGGCAGCCCGCTACAACATCCTGAACGGCATTCCCGCGCCGGCTTCCGGTCACTGGAAGAACAATCCGCACGCAGATGATATCGATTTCCAGATCGAAGCAGATTTCATAGGTATGATGACGCCGGGCATGGTAAACACGGCCAGCGAGATTTCTGACCGGATCGGCCATATCATGAACTATGGTGACGGATGGTACGGCGGCGTCTTCATCGGGGCCATGTATTCGCTGGCCTATGTCTGTGACGACATTCCCACCGTGGTATGCGAGGCGGCCAAAGTGATTCCGGAAGGAACCAAGTTCCGCGCCTGCATTGATGATGTGATTCGCTTCTGGAAGCAGTATCCGAACGACTGGAAACGCTGCTGGTTCGAAGTTGATCAGCGCCATGCCTTCGATATCGGATGTCCGGAAGGCGTTTTTAACGGATTCAATATCGACGCGCGCATCAATGCCGCTTACGTTGTGATAGGTCTGCTCTATGGCGAGGGAGATTTTCTCAAGACCATGGACATCTCCACCCGATGCGGTCAGGACAGCGACTGCAACCCTGCGTCCGCTGCCGGCATCCTGGGTGTAATGTATGGCTATGAAGCTATCCCTGAGGAGTTTAAGGGCGGTATTGCGCGCATTGAGGACATGCCTTTCCCGTACACTACGCTGAGTCTGAACACCGCTTGTGAGAAGAATATGGAGCTGCTCAAACAGGCAGTGGCGGCTTCCGAAGGAGGCGTGGTGGAGGAGGGGAATGTAACGGTCATCTTACAGAAACCGACTCCTGTGCGTTTTGAGCAATCCTTTGAGGGACTGAAGCCTGTGAGCAAAACTGTGCTGAAAAAATCACTCACAAAAGATATTTTACTTACATTTGCAGGCAATTCCATCGTGGTGGAAGGAAGCGTGGTCAAGACCGGACACGATAATTCCGACTACCGGGCACAGGTGAGCGCCTATATAGACGACGAGCTGGTCTCGCGTTTTGAGATGCCGTTCGACTATATTGTCCGCAAGTACGAGGTCTTCTCGACCTACTGCCTGGAAAGCGGAAACCACACGCTCCGGCTGGTCCTCGAAAATCCCCACCGCGACTATATGATCAACATTCAGGAAATGGTGGTATATGACAAGGAATAATCACTGGCTTTTCACGGTTGCACTGCTGTGTGTGCTGGTTTCGACCTGTGCATGCGGGGGAGATAAACCCGAGCCGGAACCTGAGTTCAAGCGCTATCACAGCGGCTTGGCAATCCAGAGCAATCTCATCAATCCCAAGATACAGGTTACGGTTTCTTACGATATCATGCTTCCGGCAGATTATATGGAGAATCCGGAACGCCGTTATCCGGTGGTCTATCTGCTGCATGGTTACGGGGACAACCAGTCTTCCTGGAACGGCACCTACATGCAAGGGGAAAGCAAGATTGTCGCTGTTGAGAAGCAGAAGGATCTCGAACCGATGATTTATGTCTGTCCCAATGGATTCAAGACCTATTACTGCAATTTCTACGACGGCTCGTATAACTACATGGATATGTTTGTCAACGAGCTCGTTCCGCATATCGATGCGACCTACCGGACCATCGCGGACCGCAATCACCGCGCACTGATCGGCTATTCGATGGGCGGATTCGGTGCGATGGTGCTTCCCATGAAGCATCCTGAGGTATTCTCCGTCTCCGTGCCGCTGAGTATGTCGTTCCGCACGGATCAACAGTATAAGACCGAGTCGCAAGACGGCTGGAACAATCAATGGGGAAAGATTTTCGGTGGCGTGGGCCAGAGCGGTGAAGGGCGTATTACCGAATACTACAAGCAGCACTGCCCGCTCTATCAGTTCGTACCGGAAAACAAGGCAACCCTTTCCACCGTCCACTGGTTCCTGACCTGCGGCGACAACGAAGAACAGCTGCTCGTGGCTAACGATGCGCTGCATCAGCTGATGATGGATAACGGCTATGCGCACGAGTATCGCGTAGGGGACGGCGGCCACTCCAGCAGTTACTGGCGTCCCGCGCTCGACGAAGTTTTGCCGTATATTCAGCACTGCTTTGCCGGCGGCGGGGAGTGGAAATACAGTTCTGTCACCTACAAGACCCAGACGCTCTCATTTGAATCGGACGGCGCTTTCCTTTCCAAAGGATTCAAGGATGCCGGCTCGCAGGACGGAACCGCCATTTATCTGGCATACAACGGCCTTTCGCAGGATTTGGTGACCAAGGCCATCTCCGTGCTGCAGGGCGGCAGGGAAGCCAAGAAATACGCTATTCTCCCGTGTAACCTGCAAGAGAAGACATTGGTCGAATGGGTGCTCTCCTATGAAGCCAAGTATAAGGTGGGCGGCTCGGCAGCCAAACGCTGTGTCGTTGCATTGGGTGAAGCCGGCCGACAGGCTTATTCGCTGCAGAACGAGTTCGGGTCGCTCTACTTTGAGAGTGCCGTCCTGACCGACGATCCCGCTTCAATTACTCCAGTAAAAGGCAAGTTCTACTATATGGGCCAGAACGACGAAGGCGCTTATTACAAGCAGATCGGCGCCCTCTACAAGGCTTGCAGACTGACCTATTCCTCCAAGGATGAATTATCCATGTTCGAGTATCGCTGCCGGAATTATACGGGCGATGCCGAGACGGACCTGCTGCAAGGAATGCAGCAGATGGTATCATGCATGAAGTATTAACCAACTATTTAATAACCAACCTCTTTTAATTAAACGTTTATGAAAAAGTTTTTTGCAATCGCTGCTCTTTTTGCAGTAGCAGCATTCTCTCTCACCTCCTGCGATGACGGTGATGCAACTTCCAAGTATCGCATCAAGACCTATGCGTACACGGAGGAGAAGGCAGGCGTAGCCGCTGACTGGGCTGATGTCTGGACCTACAACTACGACAACGCCGGTAAGCTGATCAACATCACCCGTGGCGATAACGAGCGTACCTGGGATTTCACCTATTCCGGCAACACCGTTACTGTCAAGTACGTGAAAGAAGGCGTTGATAAGGGCAATATTGTCATGACCCTCGATGCAGACGGAAACTGCACCAAGTATGTTGATGAGTACGGCGATGAGTTCTATTACACCTACAAGGACGGCTATATCATCCAGGTTAAGAAGTTCAACGACCTCAAATCTGATATCGTTGTCGAGAACGGCAACATCAAACAATGGTCGAAGATCGAAGGTGAAACTGTTTACCAGAAGATGCACACCTACGGACAGGCTAAGAACGTGAACAACATTCGCAACATCTACGCTGAGTTCGGTGCTCCCCGTTTCATGCGTGAAGCTGGTTTCTTCGGAAAGGGAACTGCTATGCTCTGCACCACCAACCAGTGGGACTATTCCCAGGATCCTTCCCAGCTCGACTACGAGTATGACAAGGAAGGCAATATCGCTGCTGAGAAGAAGAGCTTCCCCACCAAGGAGAACAGCAAGACCGAAGTCAATAAGTACACTTGGGAACTGGCAAAGTAATCCACTCCCGGATTGTAATCAAAACGGTGGCCGAAAGGTCACCGTTTTTGTTTTGATTTAGTATTTGTATTTCTCCCAGAGTGCCTTCAGCCGCTTCCGGAGCTCCTCTTCGCGGGCATTTTTGCCCGGGTCGTAGAACTTTGTGCCGCGCAGTCCGTCCGGCAGAAACTCCTGGTCTACGAAGTTGCCTTCGAATTCGTGGGCATACTTGTAGTCCTTGCTGTAGCCCAGTTCTTTCATCAGCTTGGTAGGGGCGTTGCGCAGGTGCAGCGGAACGGGTTGGGGCGCCTGAGTGGAATTGACCGCAGCCAGGGCGCTGTCGATGGCCATGATGGCCGAATTGCTCTTGGGCGAGGTGGCCAGGTAGATGCATGTCTCCGCCAGGATAATCCGCGCCTCAGGCATGCCGATCTGGTGCACCGCATCGAAACAGGACTGTGCCAGCAGCGCAGCGTTGGGATTGGCCAGTCCGATGTCTTCCGAGGCCAGAATCAGCATTCTGCGGGCAATAAAGAGGGGATCTTCGCCGCCGGCAATCATCCGGGCCATCCAGTAGATGGCGCCGTTCGGGTCGCTGCCGCGCATACTTTTGATAAAGGCGGAGATCACGTCGTAGTGCTGCTCGCCGTTCTTGTCGTAGAGGGCGATGTTTTCCTGCAGGCAGTCGATTACCGTCTGGTTGTCGATTACGATGGCCGGAGCGTCGTCAGGGAACGAGGAAATCACAATCTCCAGCACGTTGAGCAACCGGCGTGCATCGCCGCCGCTGAAACGGAAGAGAGCTTCCTTTTCCTTGAGGGTTATATTCCTGGATTTGAGATAGTTATCAGTGGTCAGTGCACGATCTAAAAGAGTCTCCAAATCTTTGATTTCCAAATCTTTAAGCACATAGACCTGGCAACGGGAGAGGAGGGGAGTGATGACCTCGAACGAGGGGTTTTCCGTGGTGGCGCCGATCAGCGTGATGATGCCGCTTTCCACCGCGCCGAGCAGCGCGTCCTGCTGCGCTTTATTAAAACGGTGTATTTCGTCGATAAAGAGAATCGGGGCGTGGACGGCGAACATCCGGCCGGCTTTGGCCCGTTCGATGACCTCACGGACATCCTTGACGCCGGAACTGACTGCGGAAAGGGTGTAGAATTCACAGCCCGTTTCCGTGGCGATAATGCGTGCCAACGTGGTTTTTCCCACGCCAGGAGGGCCCCAGAGAATGAATGATGAGATATTTCCGGATTCGATCATCTTGCGGATGACCGCACCGGGACCCACCAGATGCTTTTGACCGACGTAGTCGGCAAGGGTCTTGGGGCGGAGCCGCTCCGGAAGGGGAATAATAGGTTTACCGTTTTCGGATGCCATATTACCTATTTAACATAATATAAATTGTGTTAAAAACACCATGGTATTATTTAAGTTGGTTCAAAACCTCTTTTATAGCTGTATCCAGCTGAGGATCAGCCCCCGTAATCTTATCTTTAAATGTATCTTTTACGTAAATATCCGGTTTCACGCCGAGGAATTCCAGATCCTGCCCTGCGTTGTTGTAACATCCCCAGGCCGGCATGCGCGACGACGAACCGTCAATCAATCCTACCGACGAAGTGAAAATAATCCAGCGATACGTCTCCGTTCCGATCAGTTTTGCAATGCCGAGGGTTTGGATACCGTTGGACGTCACCTCTGCATCGCTCAGACTGTGCTCGTTGACCAGCACGACGATCGGCTTGTCGGCCGGCGTGATGTTGGGATGCGATACTTTCGGAAAATCGCGGTAACTCCACTGAAAATGTTGCTTTTGTCGCAGAAAATCAATGACTTCCTGATGAACATTACCACCATTGTTATAGCGAAGGTCCAGAATCAGGGCGTCTTTATTCACTGCATACGTGTGCATCTTCATCAGGAAATTATCCAGGTCGTCACCGCCCATTGCACGCATGTGGATATAGGCAATCCGGCCATTTCCTTTCTTCTCAACCCGCTCTTTACAAGCATCTTCCCACTGTTTGTACTGAAGATTGCGGAATCGCATCTGCGGCATCGTATGCAGCTTGACGTCGAACTCTTTGCCGCCGCGGGCAAACGTCAGTTTCACCTCGTCTTTCTTCAGCGGTGTGGAGAGATATTTCTCGCGGTTGACCGCCGGATCGATCCGGACGCCGTCCACGGCAACCAGTTTATCGCCCTTTCGGATATCCACTTCCACCTTGTCGGCCTCGGATTCCGGAAGAATCGAATTTACCACGTAAGGATCCTGATTATCAAATAGAACGCCCGTTATGATGGAATGAATCTTGGTCTCGGTCTTCTCTTCATTGCCGGAAGAGTAGAATCCCAGGTGTGAAGAGTTCAGTTCACCCAGCAGGTCGGCCATCAGCGTGCGCAACTGGTCGCGGCTCTTGATGTAAGGCAGGAACGCTGCATAACGGTCGCGGACGGCCGTCCAGTCGGCACTGTGGTATTTCACGTCGTAGAAGTTCTGGGCAAGGATGGCCCAGGCCTCATAGAACATCTGCGAGAACTCGTCGGAGAGCACTTTTTCCACTTCGATTGAGACCGGAACCTCCGTCACGTTGAGCGACATCGGATCGATCTTGTTGATCTTGGAGCGGGAAATGTGGTAAAGCCCCTCTTTGGATCCGAAGAACGAACCCGGCATCAAACCTTTGATAGTCTTTGGTTTAGCTTCCGGATCATCAATGTCGAGTGCCCGCACTTCGCGGCCGGCGTTGGAAAAATGGCTGTAGAGCAGCAGCGTCTTTCCCTTGGCCGGATAGATGTAGGCACCCATCTGCCAACCATTGGATTCGACCATCTCCAGACGGTCAAAAATATCTTTCGGATCAATGCGTACAACCGAATCTTTGTCGTTCTTCTTGCCGTCGAACAGCTGGTCGTAGGTATCGGACTTGAACTGCCTGTCGTATTTCTGCAAAGGCAGTTTGAAGAGCCGCCCGCTCGATCCGCGCGGGAAAGAACTGCTCGTGGGATTGGCAATCATATAGAGATATTTGCCGTCGGGCGTAAAGACAGGTCCCAGCTCCGTGGAGGCGGAGTTTGTCAGGTTGGTCACCTTTTTGTCGGCAAGCGAATAGAGGTAAATGTCCGGTTCAAAGCGGTCCATTGCCTCGAAAGCCAGCCACTTGTCGTCCCAGGAGAATGAGAGCCCGTAATTCGAGAACGACCAGAACTGGGCATCGGAAACCTTTTCAATCGCGCCGGAAGCGGTGTCGTACATCATGACGCTGTTGCTGCCGTCGATGAACGCCATCTTGTCACCCTTGTGCGAAAGGGTCAGACTCTTGATGTTGCTCTCCGGGGTATAGATCGGGGTCTCTCCCCCATTTTCGTCAGCCTTGATGCTGAAGAGTCCGGTCCAGCCTTTCCGGGTGCGCGTGTAGTAGATGGTTTTATTGTCGCTCCCCCACTCCACTTCGTGGACGCGCTCGTCGTTCGGCGTATTCAACCGTTTGAAATACTTACCCTTTGCATCTGATATATAAAGAAGTCCACGAATTGCGTAGGCCAACTTCTTTCCATCAGGTGAAACGGCTGCTGCGGAAGGAGTCTGTTTCTCGAACGAACGGCGGACGGCCGGATCTCCGGAGGCCACAACAATCTGCGGAACGGCATCCGCACCCGTGGCGGGATTCAATACATGGATTTCATAATCAAGCAGATAGCATATCTTAGAACCGTTCCATGCAATCCGGGGATACTGCACCGAACTCTCGAAACGGGTCAGCTGTTCCGGTTTGCCGCCGGAGACGTATTTCACGATATTGGATTCCTGGTTCAGCTCGTCGGAAACGTAGTAGAGCGTACCTTTGGAGTCAACCATGGGCCAGGCGTCCTTGCCTATGTAATCGGTCAGTTCGGCATACTGTTTCTTCCTGGGATTCCATGAAATGATATTGGGGTTGTGGTCCCCCACATAGCGCTTTCGGGTCGGGAAATTGATACTTTCCGCCGATTCGTTGAAGTAGAAAGTGCCGTTCCTGGGATTCTCCACCAGATTGACGACCGTGGTGAAGTAGCCGTCGAACATCAGCTGCGGCGTACCGCCGGTTGCCGCCACCCGGTAAGTGGTCCGACGGGAGCCGGAGCGCTGCGATTCAAAGTAGATGTACTTGGAATCGGGCGACCAGGAGACCGGGAAGTCGCTGGCCTCGTGGAAAGTAAGCTGTATCGCCTGCCCGCCGGAGAGCGGAATGACGAATACGTCCTGGTTGCCGTTGATATCCGACGAAAAGGCCAGTAGCTTGCCGTCGGGCGAAACGATCGGATGGTTCTCCTGCCCCTGCATCGCGACCAGGCTCATCGCCCGCCCGCCGGTGGTGGGAACCGTGTAGATATCACCAAGATAAGAGAAGTAGAGGGTTTCTCCGTCCGGGGAAAGCGAGGGACGGCTCGCAAATCGGAGATTCTGCCCGTCCGCAGCTATATAGGTCAGCAAAAGGGCAGTCAGGGTCAGGAAACGTTTCATACAGGTTATTCGAGATTGTGTTTTTTCAGTTGTCTTACGATTTTGCGGATGATGGCTTCGATGTCCGTATCCGGTTCGATCACGTTATAGTTTTCCCAGAAATTATCGTCGGTAAATGCGGAGACTTTCTCCGTCAGCTGGTCCCGGAAGCGGACGCGTGCATCTTTTTCAATCACGGCGGGGACCGTCTTGTGGTCCGTAACGGCGATTTCCGACATGATGGTGTAGTGGTTCTTGAACAGGGCGTATTTTCTCCGGGATTCAAACTTCAGCTCCATCTTGGCATAGTCGTAATACCACTTACCGTCAACAAGTTTGTAATTGACGGAATAGGCTGCACTCTCGACCTCGAAACGCGTATTTCGGGGCCTGCGCACCAGAAAGATGGGGACGGCGTCCTCCCTGCCCTCTACGTTCATCCACATGTCAACGTGGCCGATGGCCAGGCTCTCGCTGTCTATGAAGACCTTGCCGCGCATGTAGATGTCGTCCATTACGGGTTTCTGGTTGAAAGCGACCACATAAAACATGCGGTCATCCTGGTAGACGGCCGGTTCCATCGTGAATTCGTAATAGGCCGGGACGTTCTGGACGGAAACGGTGGCAAAGGGATACTTTGCCTGGTCGATCTCGAGGATCGAGACAATACCGCCCTGGTAGCGGATAAAGAGCGTGTCGGACGAATCATAATTCAGGCTTCCGCGGCCCTTGTATATTCCAATCCGGTCCGACTGATACGAGGTATAGGGAGCCTTGTCTATATCCAGGATCGCCTCGTTCATGGTGAGGTATTTCGTGTTCCCCTTCTTGACCATTTCCCGGTAAAAAGCGGTCATTCCCACGTGTTTATCAGGGTAATTCTGCTTGATCCGGTCCAGGGCGGCCATCAGCAGTTCGCCGGGATCCTGTGCCCGGACCAGTGCGGGATCGAGCGTCAGCGAGACCGGTTGCAGCCTGATGGTCAGTGGTTTATCAGAACCGGTAGGAAAATCCGAAATCTTGCACGTAGAGGTGGCGTAGCCGAGATAACTGACGGTCAGCAGGGCGTCCGGAGATGTCTCGGCGCCAACTTTCAGGGTAAAGAAGCCTTCGGCATTCGTAACATTGGAAATGCCGGTTCCAACCAGATTGATGGAGGCATAGTGCAGCGGCTTACCGCTGCGCGCATCCACGACCTTTCCGGCGACAGTCTGGAAATCCCCATTCTGCGCCAGGAGCACCTGTGCCGCAAATAGCAGCATGACAGACAGATAGAAAGAGATCTTTTTCATCGGGACGCAATTTTAACCGTTTTCACAAAGATAGGGAAATAATTGGTTATCTTTGCGCAGCAAAACTATTTTTTATGAGCCGCAAACCGAAACCGTTTCTGGAAGGCGTCCGGATGGAATCCGTGGCCGCTGAAGGCAACTCCCTGGCCCATGTGAACGGCAAGGTTTTGTTCGTTTCGCAGACAATGCCGGGCGACCTGGTGGACGTACAGGTCAACAAGGTCCGAAAGGGCTATATGGAAGGTTACGTGGTCCGGATGGTGGAGCCCTCCCCCGACCGGATTGCCCCGTTCTGCAGCCATTTCGGCGTTTGCGGCGGCTGTTCGTGGCAGTTTATGCCCTATCAGCAGCAGTTGGACTTCAAGCGGCAGCAGGTGGTGGACCAGCTGGTCCGGATCGGCCATCTGGACATTCCTCAAGTCCGCCCTACCCTCAGTTCCGAGCGCATTACGGAATACCGCAACAAGCTGGAATTCACCTTTTCACGGCGGCGCTGGGTGCTTACGGGTGAAGATCCTGAAGCGCTTTCAGATACGCAGCGGCTGGGACTGGGCTTTCACGTTTTAGGCTTTTTCGACAAGGTGCTCGATATTGAACACTGTCATCTGCAGGGCGGACCATCCAATGCCATTCGCCTTTTTATCAAGCAGTACGCGGTTGATAACAACCTCTCGTTCTTTGACCTGCGCGAGCAAAAGGGCTTTTTGCGCAATGTAACGGTCCGCACTGCTTCGACCGGGGAAGTTATGCTTTTGGTGGCGTTCGGCCCCGAGGCGCTCGAAAAAGGGGCAAAAAAGCGCATATCTGCCCTGCTTGATGCGATTGCCGCTCGTTTTCCGGAGATTACGTCTCTCTATTACGTGGTGAATCCCAAATGCAACGACGCCCTGGGAGATCTTTCCTGTACCCTGTACGCCGGGAATGAGGCCATTTACGAGCAGATGGAGTCGCTTCGCTTCAAGATCGGTCCCAAATCTTTCTACCAGACAAATTCCGCGCAGGCCTACCGCCTCTACGGCGTTGTCCGCGACCGCGTACGCGAAGCGATTGCCAGTTTACAGATGTATAATAATGCTGCTGGAGGCTCCTGGAAACCGGTTATATACGATTTGTACACCGGTACGGGAACCATCGCGCTCTTCCTGTCTTCGCTCGCAGCAAAGGTAATCGGAATCGAATATGTGCCCGAGGCGATCGAAGATGCCAAGGTCAATGCCGCTGAAAACGGGATTACGAACGCGGAATTCGTGGCCGGCGATATGAAAGATATCCTCACAAGAGAGTTTATCGAAGTGCACGGTACCCCCGATATCGTGGTTCTGGACCCTCCCAGGGCCGGTATTCACCCCGACGTAGCGCAAGTACTGCTGGAAGCCGCCCCCAAACGGATGGTCTATGTCAGCTGCAATCCCGCCACCCAGGCCCGCGACCTGGCCATATTCGCTCCGCAATACGATATTGATTTCGTGCAGCCGGTAGATATGTTCCCCCACACCACCCACGTGGAAAACGTGGTCAGTCTCGTACGCAAATGATCCGTCTTTATACGCTTACTTCCGATTTGCACCGGGAAATGACAGCCTGCGCTGCCGACGAACCTTTCATCCAGGCCATTCAAAACGCACTTGGCGAGGCTTTTATCTACCGGGGCGAAGATTACTCCGATTACGGCTCCGGAGACGCCATGGACTTGATTTATGTCCGTACAGGCGGCACGGAAGGCTTGTTCCTCAAGGAATTCCGGCCGGATTGGATGAAGGTACGGCTGTTGGCAAGCGGTGAAAGCAACTCCCTGGCGGCCTCGATGGAGATTCTCTCGTTCCTGAACCGGAACGGCCTCTCCGGCGAAATCCTGCACGGTACGCCTCAGGAGATTGCCGCCCGCCTGAAAGGCAGCGCCTCCTGCCCTTCTGCGGATTTCATCAAGCCTTTACACCCCTCAAAGATTCTTGCCGGCACACGCTACGGCGTGATCGGAAAACCTTCTGACTGGCTGATCAGCAGCGATGTAGACTACGCCAAAGCCAAAGAAGTGCTTGGAGCCGAGCTCATAGATATTCCTATCGAGGAATTAGTGTCTATCTGGAAGGAATCTGCCGCTACGGCTACGGAGTTCCGCACGGCGGAATGGAAAGAGCCTTCGGCGAATTCCGCCTTAGCGGATTCTCCTTGCCGATACGCGGCAAATGCGCTCAAGCCGTTAAACGTTCCCAAGTACGGTAATCCTATTTCGGAAGCGGCGTTCGAGAAGGCTGTACGGGTCTATAAAGCCCTGTGTACAATCATAGACAAGTATAAGCTTAACGGACTGACGTTACGGTGTTTCGACCTGCTCACTTCAATCGGCACTACCGGTTGCCTGGGACTGGCGCTGTTGAACAGTCAAGGGATTGTCGCCACCTGTGAAGGAGATGTTCCGGCGATGCTTTCGATGGCCGTGGCGCAGCGCGTAACGGGTACACCCGGGTTTCAGGTCAATCTTTCGAGGATTACCGGCGATGACCTGCTGTTCGCCCACTGCACCGTTCCGCTCAATATCGTCCGGGATTACTGCTACGACACCCATTTCGAATCGGGAATCGGCGTAGCCGTCCACGGCGAGTTCACAGAAGGCCCCATGACCCTCTTCAAGATTGGAGCTAAGCTGGACAACTTTGTAGCAGAAGATGTTACGCTTACCGCGAACCAATACGGCGACAACCTCTGCCGCACGCAGGTTCACATTCAGGGACCGGGACTGTCAGGTTATCTGCTCCGCAACCCGCTCGGCAACCACCACATCCTCCTCCCCGGCCATCACGCCAAGGATCTCTCTCGCTAGAAGCCCATTCCGAACTGGAGCCAGTATTTGTCTTCCAGGAGTTTCCAGCGGCGGACGCCTTCCTGGTAGATGTATTCGGTGTAGGCGTTCAGTGCGGCGGTAGAAGTTCCGGCAACGGGAAGGCCACCCAGGGCCAATTCTTCCATCTTAAGGATTTCTTCGTTGAACCCCTTTTTTGTGGTCTGCCAAGAGAGGGTAGCAAGTTTGTTGGCACGACGGAACTGCCAGAGTGCACAATCGGGCACATATTGCTTCTGGCCGCAGGTTTCGAAGGCTTTCGGGAGCTGCGTGGTACCGCAGAATACCGGAACGCGAGGGCTCTGGCCGGGATTGTCCAGGGAAAGCCAGCATACGCCGCCCACCTCGTCAGGAAGCCAGTTGCGAAGCTGCGTGATATGCGAATAAGCACACCAGGCTACGGCTACGGTGCGGCGGAAAACGACCGTTCCGGGGGCGATGGTATTGAGAGTGTTCCGTAGGGTCGTTGTCAGCCAGGGGTTGGCGACGGGACTCACGACGGTGTCTGCCGGATGCTGCTTGTTGGCGGGACGGGCCATCTTGACGTTCTGCGTCATGTCGAAGTCCGTTCCCTCATAGGTTTCGCGATAGAGCGCCATCACCTCCTGGACGGTAACAGGCTTCTCCGGCTTGACGGAGAAGGGAATCTCGTCCATATCGTAGGTGAGCTTGAGCGAGGGGGCGAAGTGGTTCAGGATGAACCAGTCGCGATCGTGGAAATTGCGGCCCTTGGCATAGTCGGTATTGAAGCATTTCCAGAAGATGAAGGTGCCCTTCCCATCCCAGAGCCCGTTCTCGAAAGCAACCTGCTCTACGTTGGAAGAAGCCATTATATCCTTGTTCTTACGGTCGATCCGGCCGATTCGGGGGATGTTGGCCGATATGGCTACGTGATCGTCAGGAACCCGCTGTGCGACCCAGGCAGCACCGATTCTGTTTTTGCCGATACCCACAATCTCAAACTGCCAGACCTCGTTCTTGTCGGCTACCGTCAGACATTCACCGCCGTCACCGTAGCCATACTTTTCCGCCAGGGAACCCATCAGGCGGATGGCGTCACGGGCGTTGTCGCAACGCTGCAGTGCGACTCTTTCCAACTCCTCGATGGTGAACCATCCGGCTTCGTTTACAAGTGTATCCGGTCCGCCGAAGGTGGTTTCGCCGATTGCTAACTGCTTCTCATTCAGGCAGGGATAGGCAGTATTAAGGTAAGCGTAGGTATGCGCAACCTCGGGGATCTCCCCCATCAGTTTCACACCCGTCGTGTCACCGCGGAACTTGGTCTGCATGGTGCCGCGAAGGATCTGATGCATGGTACCGGGTTCGTGGTCGGCGGCGGGTTCCATCTGGACCCAGGTACGGTAGCGGCCGTCGCAGGTGTGCGAAGTGATGACCGAACCGTCTGCAGAGGCCTTCCGGCCTACCATAATGGAGGTACAGCTCTGTCCGTCATACTCCTGAGCGGAGAGCGGGAAGAAGATGACAAGCGATACGAAAAGTGCAAGGATTTTCTTCATAACAATCAATTCATTCGTTCAAGGGTATTATTCTTACGCCAGCGTGCATAGACTGCCATTGCCAGGATAACGGCGGCAAAACCGATCGAATAGCAGATCCACAGATTCATGCCGAAGGCCTTCATCATCAGGAAGGTGGTGCAGACCCAGGTCATCCAGAGCGCCGGAATCAGCGTGATCAAGACGGGCTTGTGATTCAGCGTCAGGTAGACCGTCAGTGCCCAGAGGGTGAAGACGGAGAGCGCCTGGTTGGACCATCCGAACCAGCTCCAGATCAGGTTGAAACCGTTTGCATCGTTCATCTGCCACATCAGGATGGCGAATACCACCGCAAAGAGCGGAATACAGATATACAGACGCTTGCGGACGGGTTTTTGGTCTAGGTGCAGGAAGTCTGCAATAATCAGGCGCGCGCTGCGCAGGGCGGTGTCACCGCTGGTAATCGGGGCTGCGACCACACCCAGCAGCGCCAGAATGCCGCCGAAGATGCCCAGCCAGTTGCGGCAGACAATGTTGACGATGCTCGGAGCGTCGTTCAGCGCCGCAGCGCCGCCGGCCATCAGTTCATAGGCAGGTTCGGGCTTGCCGTAGAAGAAATAGCTGGCTACAGCGGCCCAGATCAAGGCTACGATACCTTCCGTAATCATGGCGCCGTAAAAGATAGGCCTCCCCTGTTTCTCGTGCGTGATGCAACGGGCCATCAACGGACTCTGCGTAGCATGGAAACCGCTGATTGCGCCGCAGGCAATCGAGATAAAGAGACACGGGAAGATGGGGCTGGTGGACATGGAGCCGCCCGGGGTATTGCCGAGGCCCTCCCAGATTTCCGGCATCGAAGGGAACTTGAAAAGAATCACCACCAGCAGCGAAAGCGCCATGAATATCAGCGCAAAAGCAAACAGCGGATAGATGCGGCCTATGATTTTGTCCACCGGCAGCATCGTTGCGATGATATAGTAGGCAAAGACGATGATAATCCAGAAACTGTTCGCGCCCAGGTGGTTCACGAAGAATTCCGGCTCCCAGATGCCGCCCAGGATCTTGGCGGGGCTGAATACGAACACCGCCCCCACCATCATCAGCAGGAAGATGCTGAAAATGAGCATGACCGTCTTGGTAGTCTTGCCCAGGTAGGTACCGATCAGATCCGGCAGGTTGGCGCCGCCGTGGCGGACCGAAAGCATTCCGGAAAGATAGTCGTGCACCGCACCGGCGAAGATGCAGCCGAAAACAATCCACAGATAGGCTGCCGGGCCGAATTTGGCGCCCATGATGGCGCCGAAGATAGGTCCCGTGCCCGCAATGTTCAGGAATTGAATCATGTAGATCTTCCAGGCAGGCAGCGGTGTGTAGTCCACGCCGTCCCGCTTGGAGATGGCCGGAGTCGGACGGTCGTCCGGTCCGAATACCCGTTCCACGAACCGGCCGTAGAGCAGATATCCCAGTACGAGCGCAGCCAGTGAGATGAGAAATGAAATCATACCAACCTAATTATTCACTGTAATTGTGGTCAATCACGATGCTGACAGGGACATCCGGGAGCGCGACCTTCAGCTGGTCCTGAAGCAGATCCACAAACGCAGCATCGTTGGTAACGCTCCAGTCTGGAACGACATCCACCGAAACGGCGTTCCGCTCCTCATCATAGTAAAACGCGTGCACCTGCGTGACGTGTTCCTGTGCGGCAATCGTCTGGGTAACAATCCGCTGCAGTTCCGCATTCTTATTGTCTCCGGTCGCGACGGCGTAGGTACCGACCGTCATTACGATTCCATATTTGGCGTACATCAGCTCCGAAATCCGGCGCGAAAGGCCGTGAATCCGGTGTGCCGACATAGTATCGGGGACTGCCACGTGCAGCGATCCGATTGAGAGATTGGGGCCGTATCCGTGCAGAATGATATCGTATACCCCCTGCACTTCATCCATGGATGTAATATCATCCTTGATCTGCTGAATCAGGTCGGGCGGTGCCGATGCTCCCAGCAGCTGGTTGATGGGTGAAGAGAGCATCTCCACGCCGGCTTTGATGATCACCAGCGAGATGATGGCGCCCAGATAACCGTCCAGCGAGACGTTCCAGATAAGCATGATGCCGGCCGAAACCAAGGTTGCCAGCGTGATGACCGCATCGAAAAGCGCATCCGAACCGGAAGCGATCAGGGCGTCGCTGCTGAGCTTTTTACCCGTCTTGCGGACATACAGGCCCAGCACCAGCTTGGTCAGGATGGCCACCACAATCACAATGAGGGTGACAGTGGTATAGTCCGGTTCCGTGGGGGTGATGATCTTTTTGATGGATTCTACCAGCGACGTCACACCCGTCGTGAGTACGATGACGGCAATGATAATGGCGCTGAAGTACTCCACGCGGCCGTGGCCGAAGGGATGCTTGGCGTCGGCCGGACGGCCGGAGAGTTTGGTACCGATGATCGTGATAACGCTGGAAAGCGCGTCACTGAGGTTGTTGACGGCATCGAGCACGACGGCAACGGAATTCGCCAGCAGGCCTACGATGGCCTTGAACGATGCCAGAAACACGTTGGCAACGATTCCGATCACGCTGGTCCGGATAATCTGTTTGGAGCGGTTCATTCTTTTATACTATTTTGTCCAGATTTCGTCGGTAAAGATGAAGCCGGGATTGCCGGCGCCCGGGTGCCAGGAAGGGATGGTGCCGATATTCTTGGCAAATACCTTCACGTAGCGGGCGGTACAGCCAACCGGCAGTTCTGCGTCCCAAACCTGCACTTCCCGGTCGGTTTCGTCGACCTTGTTTTCCAGACGGCCTGCGACCGTATAGTTCTCGCCGTCAGAGGAGACGGAAAACTCCACGTACTGCGGCATCCAGATCCAGGAACGGGAATCCTGCAGGAATCCTGCGCCAATGATGCTTATTTCGCGTTCTGAGAGCAGATCCAGTACCGCTTCGAAGTCGGTATCCACATAACCCTGCCAGCCGCCGGTACGCCAGTTTTTAGGGCCGCGGATGCCGTCGATCAGTCCTTCGTCGCCGCCAGCAGTGTATTGACGGCTGTAGCGCGAATGGATGGCGATTTTCCGGTCGGAAAGCACCTTGCGCACGCGGCAGGTGGTCAGGAAACTGCGCTCGCCGTCCCTTTCGGACCATGTGGTGAGCAAACAAGGTTCATAGACCGTAAAGGGCCCTTCGTAACGCCGGGCCTCATCATCGCCCACCGTATAATAGATATCCCCTTCTCCCTGGATGGAAACGCTGAGGGAGTCCCGGAACAGGTCATTCTCCATCACGAAGGCCGGATTGGTCACGAGGGTTGCCGGCATCGAAGTGGTGACAGCGCCCGGTGCCGCGGGGCAAACCGGGTATTTTCCGAGTGCGGAGAGCACATACCAGGCACTCGTCTGGCCGCAGTCGTCGTTGCCGCAAAGACCGTCTGGTGCTGAGGTATAGAGCGTTTCGAGAATCCTGTCGACGATTGCCTGCCGTTTGTCGGGACGGCCGATGGCATCATAAAGATAGGCGATATGGTGGCTGGGCTCGTTGCCGTGGGCATACTGGCCAATCTGGCCGGTAATATCGACCTGCGTACGGCCGGTAGTCTGCTCCGGAGCGGAGAAGAGCGCATCCAGCCGCGCTTCAAAGGCCTCCGGACCGCCCAGCGCGCGGATCAGCCCTTCGATATCCTGCGGCACGAAGAAGCTGTACTGCCAGGAATTGGCCTCGGTGTAGTTGTTGTTGACTTCCCGGGGATCAAAGGGGCTGAACCAGCGCCCGTTGAGCCGTGCCCGCATGAAACGGGTCTCCGGATCGAGCACGTTCTTCCAGTACTGCGCGCTCTTCATGTAGCGCCCGTACTCTTCCGTTTTGCCCAGCAGTTTGGCTGCCTGGGCCACGCACCAGTCATCGTAGGCATACTCCAGGGTCTTGGAGACGCTTTCATGCTCGTCATCGGCCAGCACCAGGCCGTTTTTGCGGAAACTCTCCAGCCCGAACTCCTTGGTGAGCGAAGAAGCGACCATTGCCTCGAAGGCTTTTTCGTAGTCGAATCCCTTCAATCCGCGAACCATGGCGTCCGCAATCACCGGAACGGCGTTGTAACCGATCATGCAGTTGGTTTCGTAGCCCGAAAGCTCCCAGACAGGCAATTTGCCGGCCTCTTCGTAGATGGAGATCATCGAACGGATGAAATCCACCGTGCGCTCCGGCTCGATTTCCGTGAGCAGCGGATGTTCGGCGCGGAAGGTATCCCACAGCGAAAAGACGGTGTAACGCTCCCACCCTTCCGCCTTGTGCACCTTGCGATCCATGCCCAGATATTCCCCGTTCACATCACTGTAGAGGGTCGGATGAATGGCGGTATGGTAGAGCGCCGTATAGAACCGGATGCGGTGATCGCGGTCTTTATACGGGCACGGGACTTTCTTCAGGTAAGCCTCCCAGGCCTTTTCCGTGCGCTTTTTCAGCGCTTTCAGGGAGGTCATCGCTTCGCTGCGCATGTTCTCGCGCGCATTTTCCCAACTGACGGACGAAATGCCGGCACGGATGGTAAGCGTATTGCCGGAGAAGACGATTTCCGCCTTTTCCCCGTCAATATGGGACTCCTTTACCGGTTTGTCGAACTCCAGATAGAAGAAAACCTGTTGTCCCTGCGCCCACCAGGAAGAGGTGCGGTGGCCGTAACAGCAGTTCGCACCGACTTCCAGCGCGCAGGCGTCCAGAATCTCGCGAAAACCGAGATCGATCGTGATGCTGGCATCGGTTCCCTTCGGGAATGTATACTGATGCATCGCACCGCGACGGCCGGTGGCCAGTTCAACCTGCACCCCGGGATCGTCCAGATAGACGCTGTAATAGCCCGGAGAGGCATTTTCGTTGGCATGCGAGAAACGGGAAGGCTTGCCGCCCGGAACGACCAGGATGTCGCACCAGTCCTGGCAGCCCGTGCCGCTGAGATGCGTGTGGGAAAAACCGTAAATGAGGCTGTCGCTGTAATGATAGCCGCTGCACCCGTCCCAATCATTGGCGTCGGGACGGGTGTCAGGACTCAGCTGAATCATTCCAAAGGGATATGCCGCTCCGGGGAAAGTGTGCCCGTGTGCGTCTGTCCCTATGATGGGGTTTACAAATGGCAACAGCGATAGGAACAGCGCGAGTAGCATAATCTCTAAATTTTAAGTCTCAGGAAACTGTATCCGAAGCGCTTGCAAGCGGCTTTTTCGAGCTCTTCACGGTCGTCCGGATGGGCGATTCCGATGAGGGCTTTGGCGCGTTGCGCCAGGTTCTTGCCGCGGAGGTAGGCGATGCCCCACTCCGTAGCGACATACTGCGTCTGGAAGCGGGTCGTCACCACACCGGCGCCCGGCGTCAGGGTCGGGACAATCTTTCCTTTGCCCTTGTTCGTACGCGAAGGCAGCGCAATGAAGCACTTGCCCCCTTCCGAAAGCGAGCAGCCGTACATAAAGTCGTGCTGTCCGCCGACGCCGGAGAAGATCATCTCACCGATCGAATCGGCGCAGATCTGACCGGTCAGGTCGACCTCCAGGGCGGAATTGATGGCGCAGGCCTTGGGGTTCTGCGCAATCAGGAACGGATTGTTGGTGTAGGCCACGTCGTAGAACTCCATCGTCTTGTTGTGGTCGATGAATTCGTACATCTCCTTGGAGCCCAGGGCGAGCGCAGCGATACTGACGCCCGGATGGACCTTCTTCAGGGAGTTGTCTATCACACCCTCTTTCATCAGGCGGATTACGCCGTCGGTCATGGCCTCGGTATGCAGACCCAGGTGCTTGTGGTGCTTGATGCCGTTCAAAATGGCGTTGGGAATGCCTCCCACGCCGATCTGGAGGCAGGCACCGTCCGGAATCTCGGCCGCCACGTTGGCCCCGATCGCCTTTTCAATCTCCGTAGGTTCACCGAACTGCATCGCGATGGGCGGCACATTGCAGCGGACCGCAGCGGAAATCTTGGACTCATGGATAAGGCAACCGCCATAGAGATACGGGATTGCCTCGTTGACCTGTGCGATCACCACCTTTGCGCATTCGACGGCCGCCACGGAGATATCGCAACCGATACCATAGCTGCAATAACCGTTTTCATCCGGCAGCGAGCAGTTGATAAAGGCCACGTCTACGGGCAGTTCGTTGTTGCGGAAAAGGGCCGGCACTTCGCTCAGGAAACAGGGCGTCAGCGATCCGTAACCCTCCGCCACGTGCTTGCGCTGGTCGGCGCAGAGGAAGATGCTGTTCACCAGGAAAGAATCCTTGTACTCCGGTTTGCAGAACGGGGCCGGTCCTTCGGTGATGTTGAAACCCGAAACGATCTGCACGTCGCGCAGTTCATCCGCACGGCGGGCCAGGGCTTCCTGAAGGATTACGGGGACGGAGGTGCTACCCTGGCAGCATACGGTATCACCGCTTTTGACCAGGCGTACGGCTTCGTCGGCTGTTACATATTTCATAAGGCGCTAACCAACAAGTTTTACGAAGAGTTTGAGGTTCTCGTCGAGTTTGCGGAAGTCATCGTCGGTCACCAGGCGGGAGACGCAGACGCGGATACCGGCCTGGCCGCTGCCCGTGGTGTTGAGCGGAATGGCGATAATGCCGCAGCGCAGCAGCGCCTCGAGCAGTTCGCGGTTCCCCATCGACTTGTATTCCACCGTGTAGAAGAAACCGTCGCTGATGGTCTGCTCGATATCCTTGTCATAAACCAGATGGAATCCGTTCTTCTCGAACAGTTCGCGGGAACGGTGTGCGCGGAGAGCGTATTCACGCAGTTCCTTCACGAAGTTGTACTTGCCTTCCGCAGCAGCCTTGAACATGGCCGAAAGCGCATACTGTGCGGAATGCGAGGTTCCCGAAGTATTGATATAGAGGTAATTCAGAATGAAGTTGTCGCCGAAACGGCCGATCCCCCACTTCTCTTTGAGCGCCGGATATTCGCGGTCGTAGAGTTTGTTGGAGATACAGCTGATACCGATGCGCTCGCCTGCATAGCTGAAGATCTTGGAACCGGAGAGCAGCAGCACGTAGTTGTCGGTGTAGCGTGCCACGGTGCTCTGGAACGGCGGCTGGTACGGCACGGACATATCTTTGCGGAAGTCCATGCAGAGGTAAGCCATATCTTCGAGAATGATGACGTCGTACTTGTTGGCCAGATCGCCGATAATGGCCAGTTCCTCCTCCGAGAGGCAGATCCACGCGGGATTGTTCGGGTTGGAATAGAGAATGGCGGCGATGTTGCCCTCCTTGAGGTACGATTCCAGTTTCTCGCGCAGGCGCTCGGAACGGTACTCGTAAACGTCGAAGTAGAGGTTCTTGATGCCCAGAATGTCCGGCTGACGGCCGTGTGCCGAGAAACCGGGGCAGATATAGAGAATCGTGTCTTTCTTCTTGTCAATCTGCGAGCACTCCAGGACGCTGGTCATACTGCCCTGCATGGAACCCACGGTGGGAACGATGCACTTCGGGTCGATGTCCACGTCGATGAAAGCTTTGACGAAAGCGGCGGCGTTCTTCTTCAGCTCGGGAATACCCTGAACCGGGGGATAGATGGCGGAGAGGCCTTTGTCAAGCGCTTCCTTCTGTGCCGCGATACCGATCGGGCAGGCAGGGATACCGGGCACGCCGATCTCCAGGTGGGAGAATGATTCACCTTTGGCCTCTTCCAGTTTGTTGCCGAGCATCTGGCACTGGCGGATGGAGGTGCGGGAGACATCGTCGATGTCCATCTCCGCGAGAATCTTATGGAATACTTCCTGCGAAACGGGTTCTTTCATAGCGGATTATTTACGTGCCGATGCGAAGCCTGCATCGAAGGCTTTGAGGTTGGCTGCGACAATATCCTCGCCCTTGCGGCCGAAGATCCGGCGGATGCCGTCGCGAAGCTTCTCGGGTTCAAGAATCTGGAGCATAGCGGCCATTGCGCCCAGCAGAATCATATTGGCGCTGCGGGGGGAATGGATTTCCTGTGCCATCGCATCCACGTCGATAGCTACGCAGTGCGGGAACTTCTTGAGCTCGGCCATCACGGCGTTCATATCGGGATAGTTGGGGATATTGACGAACGGCGCGGTGTTGGTCACGATCCAGCCGTCCTTGGCCAGCCAGGGCACATAACGCAGCGCTTCCATCGGCTCGAGCGAAACGATCAGGTCAGCGTGGCCGTGCGGAATCAGGTCGCTGTGGATGGGATTGGATGAAAGGCGGAGGTGCGACTGCACGTCGCCACCGCGCTGGCTCATTCCGTGAACCTCAGCCTGTTTCAGGTAAAGTCCCTGCTCGAGAGCGGCGGAACCGATAACCGTGGCGATCGAGAGGATGCCTTGTCCTCCCACGCCTGCAAGTATGATATCTTGTTTCATAATTACTTCTTTGCGTGACGTTTGGCGGTTTGGATGCATTCGCGGCGGCTCACGATGACGGAAACGCCGTGGTATTCGATTTCTTCACGGATAACCTTCTCCATGTCGGGATAGTTCTTCGGAAGCGGGACAATCGTGCGGATATGGGCCGGATCCACGCCCAGACCGGCGCAGATGGCCTCAATGCGGCCGGTGCCGGCGGAATCCTGTCCGCCCGTCATACCGGTGGTGAGGTTGTCCGAGATACAGAGGGTGACGTCGGCGTTGCTGTTGACTGCGTCGAGCAGGCCGGTCATACCGCTGTGGGTGAAGGTGGAATCACCGATCACGCCGACAGCCGGCCAGAGACCGCAGTATGCTGCGCCCTGTGCCATCGTGAAGGAGGCGCCCATCTCCACGCAGGTGTCCACAGCGTTGAGCGGAGCCATATAACCCAGCGTGTAGCAGCCGATATCGCTGAATACGCGGGCATTGGGGTAATCTTTCTTGATAACGTTGTTCAGCGCCGTGTAGAAATCGCGGTGGCCGCAGCCCTGGCAAAGCGCCGGCGGACGCGGTGCCACGACCTCGGATGCGGGATATTCGGGCAGCGCCGGCAGGCCGAGCGCCTTGCGTACTGCATCCGGGTTGAGCTCGCCGTCGCGGTTGACGGTGTTGTCGATACGGCCCACGATCTTGGTTTCGATGGGGAATACGCCGCGCAGACGCTCCTCCACCATCGGCTGGCCCTCTTCCAATACGAGGATGGTCGGGACCATCTGGGAGAGTTTGAGCGCCAGTTCACGCGGGAACGGATACTGGGAAACCTTGAGAACCGGATACGGGCAGCCGTTCGGGAAGTTCTCCATCAGGTAATTGTACGCAATACCGCAGGCGATGACGCCCAGGGTGTGGTCCGGCCCGTCGGTCAGACTGTTGAACGGCGAAGCGACTGCGTCAGCCTCGAAGGTTGCATAGTCTTTGATGAGCTGGCGGTTGCGCACGCGGGCGTTGACCGGGAGGGTCACCCACTGGCGCGGAGCGGCCGGCGTATGCATCTCGTTCTGCGGACGGTAGTTGGGATCTTCCGTAACCACGGCGCGGGAGTGAGCCATACGGGTGGTGAGACGCATCATGACGGGGATGCCGCGTTTCTCGGAATAATCGAAAGCGGCGCGGGTCATTTCGTAAGCTTCCTGCTGATTGGACGGTTCAAAGACCGGAATCATGGCAAAGGAGCCAAGAATGCGGCTGTCCTGCTCGTTCTGGGAGCTGTGCATGGAAGGATCGTCGCAGGCAGCAACGACGAGACCGCCGTTTGCGCCGGTCATCGCGGAGCCCATGAACGGGTCCATACAGACGTTCATACCCACGTGTTTCATGCAGACAAGCGCGCGCTTGCCGGCGTAGGACATACCCAGAGCGCCCTCCATCGCGGTCTTTTCGTTGCACGACCAGACGCGGTGGACATTGCCCTCTTTGGCCATCGGTTGGGCCTGGATAAATTCGGTGATTTCGGTGGACGGTGTGCCCGGGTAGGCATAGACACCGCTCAGGCCAGCGTGCAGCGCGCCCAGCGCCACAGCTTCGTCACCCAAAAGTAATTGTTTGTCAGCCATATTTTTAATCTTAAATTGTTATCTTTGCACGATGATATACATCATCGTATGTCAAACTACAAAGTTAATGAATTGAAGGCTATTTCCAAATTTGATTTGAATTTGTAGTCATTTTCAGCTTTTTTGCAAGGGATGCAAACAGTTTTCGACGATACGATTTGTGCTCCGGCAACCGCGACAGGCGGTGCGCTGGCCATCGTCCGTGTAAGCGGCCCGAATGCGGTCGCCAAGGTGGCGGAGCGTTTCCGCCCTGCCCGACGCGCCGACGGCACGCCCGGTCCCAAGCTTACTGACGCTTCCGGTTTTACGCTGCATTACGGTACGGTCTGCGATGGCGAAACCGTTCTGGACGAAGTGGTTGCAGCCGTTTATCGCGGCCCGCGCTCTTATACCGGGGAGGACTGTGTGGAGATTTCCTGCCACGGCTCCCCGTATATCGTTGAACGGATGCTGGAGCTGCTGACAGCCTCCGGCGTCCGGATGGCCGCTCCCGGCGAATTTACGCAGCGCGCATTTCTTGCAGGCAAAATGGACCTGGCGCAGGCGGAGGCCGTGGCCGACGTGATTGCATCGCAAACCGCTGCTGCACATCGTGTTGCGCTCAACCAACTTCGGGGCGGATTCAGCGACCGTCTCTCCGAAATGCGCGACGAACTGCTGGAGATTGCCTCCCTCATTGAACTCGAGCTCGACTTCGGCGAAGAAGATGTGGAATTTGCCGACCGCAAACGGCTCGGCAACCTGCTTTCCCTGGTGCGGTCGCACATCGGACGGCTGATCGAAAGTTTTCGTTTGGGTAACGCCATCAAAAACGGTGTGCCCGTGGCAATTGTCGGCAAGACAAATGCCGGTAAAAGTACCCTGTTGAACGCGCTCCTGGGTGAGGATCGGGCCATCGTTTCCGAGATTCCCGGAACCACACGCGATACGATTGAAGAAACGTTCAATATCGAGGGTACGCTCTACCGCCTGATCGACACCGCCGGCCTGCGCGAAAGTGACGATCGGATTGAGCAAATCGGCATTTCCCGCGCCCTCGAGAAGCTTTCTTCCGCGCAGATTGTGATCGGGATGCTCGACCTGACGGCTCCCCTGCCCGATTTGACGGCCAGCGCCTGGCAGATTGCCGACGCACTCACCGCGGGCCAGCAGTTGATTCTCTGGCTGAACAAGGCCGATGCCGTGACGCCGGAAATCCTCGCTTTGGCTCAAAAATCTCTTACAGAGTTAACTGCAGCGCACGAAGCCGTTCTGCTTTCCGGTTCAGCAAAGCAAGGTGCCGGACTTGAAGATCTTCGCAAGAGTCTTTCGGATATTTGGGGCAGGATGGGCAGCGCATCCGAGTCCGTTTTGGTTACCAACACCCGCCATCTGGAGGCGCTCCGTAATGCAAACGATGCCCTCGGCCGTGTAGAATCCGGCATGGGCAATGTTCCCACCGATCTCCTGGCCCAGGATCTTCGCGAAGCGCTCTACCACATCGGCTCAATCACAGGCCAAGTAACTACAGATGAGATACTTGGCAACATATTCCGAAACTTCTGCATCGGAAAGTAGTTGATAATCAATAACTTACGGAATCAATCGACAGGTTCGGCTAACTACGGTTTATTGAATACAAATCTAAGCAAAAACTGCCCGTTCGGCAATATGACAACGAAAAGTAGTATGAAAACCGTTTAAAAGTTGGGAGAAAAGTATTATCTTTGCATTGTTAAGTTACTATGGCAATGGACAGGATGGATCAACTGATGGCTCTGATTGAGCGTTATAAGCAATTGGGTATTGACTCGCAGATAGACTATGAGAAGTTCTACCTGTACTCGATCATCACACACTCCACAGCCATTGAAGGGTCGACGGTGACTGAGATTGAGAACCAGTTGCTTTTCGATGAAGGCATTTCAGCCAAAGGGAAAACCATCGTTGAGCAGATGATGAACCTTGACCTGAAGCGAGCCTACGAAGAGAGCATCCGACTGGCGAAGCATCATACTGATATTACCATAGACATTTTAAAAGAGTTGTCGCACCTGGTGATGCAGAATACCGGATCCACGTACAAGACGGCTCTTGGGGACTTCTCTTCCGCCAATGGTGACCTTCGTCTGGTGAATGTGACCGCTGGCGTCGGTGGGAGATCCTACATGAGTTACCAGAAGGTTCCTGCCAAACTGCAGGACTTTTGTGACTGGCTCAATGAGAAGCGAAAACGTCCGATGTCCTTACAGGAGCGCTATAACTTGAGTTTTGAGGCACATTATCGCCTGGTGACTATCCATCCCTGGGCAGACGGGAACGGCCGTATGGCACGGCTCATCATGAATTTTATCCAGTTCGAATTCGGACTGGTTCAGGCCAAGGTCCTCAAAGAAGATAAAGGCGATTATATCAATGCACTCATAACTACCCGGGACACGGATGACATCTCCCATTTCCTGGAATTCATGACCGGGGAAATGATAAAGACCCTGTATTCAGACATCGATGCCTTCCTCAAGTCGATGAATGGAGGTGGGGAGATAACCCGAGTTAGTGGGAAGAAAAAGCCGAAAAGTAGGGAGAAAATCCTCTACCTTCTCGAGGAGCATTCAGACTACTCAGCGCGTAAGTTGTCGGAAGTTATAGGGATAACGCAGAAAGCTGTCGAGAAGCATCTTTCCAAACTGAAGGCTGAAGGGCTAATCAGGCGTGACGGCCCTGACAAGGGCGGGAAATGGGTTGTGATATCCAGCTCAAAGAGAACCAAATAATAATACTGAAAACGGGTTTTCCGCACGAATAAGTAGCGGAGTCGCCACCTTGACACAAAGCGCCCCGGCAATCCTCCTGGACTGTCGGGGCCTAGGTTACACCGATAAATGGGAATTTAACTGTTTTTCTTTTTTGCCCATGTATTGGCAAGAATGACCACAACGATAATCAAAACCAAAGTAAGACCAAAGAAAGCACCTGTCGCCGCAAAAGACTCATCTCCAAGCAAGAGTAACATCATTGGAGCCAATACAATCAACAAGCCGCCAATCAAACCCCGAAGACGCTTGACATTGTATAGCGACCGTTCTTCTTTTGATGCGGTGTTGTAACCGGCAATCAGATTATCCCCCTTACCGATAAGTACGATTATGCCCATGATGAGAAAGATGGCAGCAAGAATAATCAAAACAATCATATCAATTCCGATTTATCGAAGCAAAGTTACGCAATTTCTACCACATACCCAAGCGGTCACCATAGCGGAAGCGCTCTATGCTTCTCGATGAAATTTCGTACCATTGCCACCGGAGGTCTGATGCCAGACTTCTATTGTTAACACCCGGTGCGTTTCTGCTGCCATGCGGGGACGCACCTTATTACCTGCATCGGTAAATGGAGGGGTTTTTGTGGCATTATTTTTGCAGCACGATTCTTTGAGATTTCCCGAACTGGATTTGGACTAAGAATCATTTTACAACCGTGTGCGACTGGACGCCGGCATCCCCAATGTCAACATGAAAAGATTATATATCATAACAGGAGCTAACGGACACCTGGCGAGTACGATAATAAGATATCTCTCCCGGGAAAACTGTCTGGTTAGAGGATTGCTGCTGCCGAAGGAAAGCCACGAAGACACGGGGAGCATTACCTATTTCAAAGGGGATGTCACCGATCCCGTCTCAATGGAAGAGATCTTTTCCGGAATGGATGGTTACGAAGTAACCGTTATCCATGCGGCGGGTCTGGTGTCGATTGAAGACAATATTACACCTGAGCTTTATTCCGTCAACGTCAACGGGACGAGGAATGTAATATCGATGTGCCGGAAGCATCATGTGCGGCGGATGCTTTATGTCAGTTCGGTGCATGCGATTCCCGAAGGCGATGGACAGTCGGTGATACATGAAATCAATTCCTTCTCGAAAGAAAGAGTCAAAGGGGGATATGCCATCACCAAGGCAGAAGCGACCCAATCTGTTATGGACGCGGTCAACGATGGTCTTGACGCAGTTGTCGTACACCCATCCGGTATCGTCGGACCGTTTGACGACGGGCGGAATCATATCATCCAACTGATTAAGACATTTCTGGACGGAAAACTGCTTGGAAGTGTTACCGGCGGTTATGACTTTGTAGATGTCCGGGATGTCGCCAAGGGTTGTCTCTTCGCAGCAGACAAAGGCAGAAGAGGCGAGTGTTACATCCTTTCCAATCAGTATATTACCATTTCAGAACTCATCAATTATCTAGGTGTGTTGACTGGCAAGAGAGTGCCACCCTGTTTCCCGCTCTCAGCCATCAAATGCCTCGCACCTGTCTTCAGTTGGATTGGAAAGATCACACACAAACGCCCCTTATTCACACGTTACTCCCTGAACGTCCTGGGAGAGAATGCGCATTTTTCACACGAGAAGGCAACAAGGGAATGGGGATACTCCCCAATAGATATCTGGGACTCCATTCGCGACACCGTCCGGTATTTGCGATACGGTGAAAAATCAATTGCCCTGGTGTGAATGTTCAGTAATTATTTAAGAGTAACTCGACCAATGGATTATACCTGGCATTATGAGTCCCCGCTTGGAGGGATTACACTCGGCAGCGATGGAGAAGCACTTGTCGGGCTGTGGTTCGACGGGCAGAAACACTTCGCTGATGTACTGGAAACGGAGCATCAGGAGAAGTTGTTGCCAGTCTTTGAAGACGCCTGCAGATGGCTGGATATCTATTTTGGCGGCAAGGCCCCGGACTTTACGCCAAAGCTAAAGATGCGCACGACGCCTTTCCGCAAAGCGGTGTGGGAGATTTTGCTTTCCATTCCGTTCGGACACGCCATGACTTACGGCGAAATCGCCGCACGGATAGCAAAGGATAACGGTCTGAAACAAATGTCTGCACGTGCTGTAGGTGGCGCCGTAGGGCACAATGCCATCTCCCTTATCATTCCGTGCCATCGGGTGATAGGATCCAGTGGAAATCTCACGGGTTACGCGGGTGGCATTGACAAGAAAGTCCGCTTACTCCAGATGGAACGGTTTACTTTTTCGCTCAGGTGTTGGCCAGGATAAGCACAACAGTACAAGCCACCAGCGTTTAGTTATGTTCGAACCTTCTCTTCAGGAATACTTTTGCTTTGGCGAAAGACTTTCTTGGAGTGCTTCCCATCAGGTAATGGACGCTGAACTGCAGGCACATAAAGCCTCCGATGAAGCACAAAATTCCCCAGAGCCACTGTAAGCCGAGATAATCAACATTGCGGTTAATCAGAATAATAGCCCAGATGGAATAGCCCGCCATCAGCATGGCGGTATACCAGCCCGGTGAAACGCCCTTAAGATGGAACAGAAAGATGCCCATATTGTGGACAAAACCCTCGAAGAGTCCCAGGATGAGGACTGCGAATGTGAGCCACAACTGATTAGGAAACAAGAGTGCCAGCGAGAATATAACTGTGATATAGACTGCCTGCCCGATGTGTGTTCGCCCTGCCGGAGTAAGTGCCCGATGGTCTATCTGCAGCATCCTTCCTGCCATCAAATCCAGAAATCTGCCCTTATACCCCTCTTCATACTCGTGAACAATCAACCAAGCGTACATGCCGAGCGCAATCTTTTGGACCAGCAGCAGATTCTGCCAGTTGCATATGCCCCATACAGCCCATCCCAGAAAGATGAGCGTCATGATATAGATATTCTTCTTAAGTAGCCAGAGCCCAAGCTTTTTCATAATTATCAAGTTCTATTCGATGCTTTTAAGCCACTTTTCTACTTTGGATTTTCCAGTGCGGACTTCGTGACCGTAAATAGCGAAGCCTTTGGTGACTTTTGCTCCGGGGAATGCTTCTTTCACATCCTCGACGCAATTCGCCAAACCACTGCCTTCGTGGGTCGTAAACGGAATGACGGTCTTCCCGTCCAGATTGATATCCTTGAACAGCGTAAACATCACCTGAGGATAGGTTCCCCACCAGACGGGACCTCCTATAAAGACTGTATCATATTTCGACAGATCCGGCGCCTCACCCTCGTAGGGCGGCAATTCGCCTTTGCGCGCTTCCTCTTTGGCCAGTTTGATGAGCGGATTGTATGACATCCCGTCATACTTATGAGTAACAATTTCAAACTGGTCTGCTCCAGTGATTTCACTAATGTAGTCAGCTACAATTTTCGTATTGCCGACCTCGATGTTTCCCACGCTGTAGTTATCGCCTGCGTGAGAAAAGAAAATAACAATTGCAGTCATCAGAGAAAAGAAATAATTCATAAACAAAACAGTTTACTCGATTGTTTCAAGATAGAAGCTGAACGGACGGAAGCCGTCGTTGCAGCTGATCATTGCGCTCATCGGGTTTTTCATCCAGCCGTCGAAGAAGTTGCCCTCTCCCCTTGCCAGGGATTCAACAAATTCGCGCATTGAACTCCACGCGGACGGGCACATGCCTTCTGGGCACTTGCCGTCCAGGGAGATCCACGTCTGCCCCTCCACCACATCGCACGTGTGCTCGATAGGGTTCTCATATTTCGCCATCAAATCGGGATAAACGGTCTGACGGACGGCCGTGATTCTGACCTTATTCATGTCTACAAATATACGTTTTTTCTGTATTTTTGCAGAGTACATCAAATACATAATGCGTCATGAAACGTCTCACTTTTATCTGCCTGATGGCATCGATCCTGCTCTCAGGCTGCAAAACGAGCAATAACAACACTCCGCCTATGAATATGAATCAACCCCTTCAGGAGGTGGCCGGGCGCAAGAATTTCGGCGCACAGCACGCTCTTGTAACCACCCCCCAGCCCTGCGTGATGATTGCAACCTGGGATGAGAACAAGACACCCGACGTAATGATGGCAGCCTGGGCCGGCCAACTGGATTACAATCAGATTGTCATCAGCCTGTCCCCGCACAAAACCACCGACAACCTTGCTTTGACCGGCGCTTTCACCATCAGCTTTGCCGATGAGCGCACGGTGGCCGAATCCGACTATTTCGGAATCGTCAGCGGCAACAAGGTGCCCGACAAAGTGGCCCGCGCAGGCTTCACCTTCATCCCCAGTCCCAACGTGGACGCGCCTATTATCAATGAGTATCCCCTCACCCTCGAGTGCAAGGTTGTCAGCTTTGAGGACGGCATGCTGATCGGCGAAGTGATCAACCAGAGTGCCGACGAGAGCATTCTCACCGATGGAAAGGTGGATCTCGCCAAACTGAAACCCGTCGTCTTTGACGCGGCCGGAATGTGCTATCGCGCTCTCGGTGAGGTCGTTGGTCAGGCATGGGGATCCGGAAAAGCATTTATCAAATAATCCCGCCATACGATGAAAAAGTTACTGATTGTACTGGCAGCGATGGCAATGGCATTGTCATCCTGCAAGCCCGCGACTTCTGTCGTATATTTCACGAAAGACATCTCTCCCGAAGGCCTGATCAAAGTGTATGAGGCAATCGGCCTGGAAGCAACCGGAAAAGTTGCGGTCAAAATCTCCACGGGTGAATCCATGCAGAGCAACCACCTCCGCCCTGAACTGATTGCTCCCTTCGTCAAGAGGGTGAACGGTACGCTGGTCGAGTGCAATACGGCGTATGCCGGCAACCGTCAGCAGTCAGCTGACCACTGGAGAACCATTGAAGAACATGGCTATCTGGCCATCGCTCCGGTCGATATTATGGATGAGTACGCTGAAATCAGGATTCCGGTCAAAGACGACAAGTGGATCAAGTACGATCTCGTAGGTTCACATATCCAGAACTATGACTTCATGATTAATCTGGCTCACTTCAAAGGCCATGCGATGGGTGGATTCGGCGGTGTGCTCAAGAACGCCTCCATCGGTGTGGCTTCCCGCAACGGCAAGACCTATATCCATACGGCCGGGAAGGCGGATGACTATAACCAGCTGTGGCAGAACCTGCCTGAAGGCTGGATGGAGTCGCCTGAGAACAATACTCCTTTTATCGAATCCATGTCTGCGGCAGCACAGGCTGTTCACGATTATTTCAAGGGCAAAAAGGGAATCATCTACATCAACGTGATGAACAACCTCTCGATTGACTGTGACTGCGACGGCAACCCGCACGCCCCCACGATTCAGGATATCGGTATTGCCGCATCGCTCGACCCGGTTGCGCTCGACAAGTTCTGTCTGGACCAGGTCTTCAACCTGCCGAATGACGAGAACAACGACACCAAGGCCCTGCTTGAGCGCATCAACCAACGACACGGCATCCGGATCGTCTATCGCGGCGAAGAAACCGGCCTGGGTACCACAAAGTACAAAGTGGTTGAACTATAGAAGATTCAGATAGTTTATCTGATAAAATGCATCGGCTCCCAAGGTTCGTCTGCACGGCCGGGAGCCGTTTTTCCGTTAGTTGCTTTCAGCAGCCAGGCCATATTGTTGGCCAGCGCCCGGACGGTCTGCAGTCCCTCTTTATCCAGTGAGGCGTCACCGGCCTCCATGCCATAAACGATGTTCCAGTACTGGGAGGTGACCACGGTCATATTCATCATCTCGAAGGGCATGTTCAATGTGTTGTAAGCCGCTGTGGCGCCGCCCCTGCGGCACACTGCAATAGCAGCGGCAGGCTTCCCGGCGATATTCGCGCCGTTGGAGTAGAATGCCCGCTGGATGACCGACATCACAGCGCCGTTGGGCTGTCCCCAATAAACGGGTGAACCTACGATCAGCGCATCACACTCTGCAAACTTGGCACTGATGCGGTTGCAGACATCGTCGTCAAAAATGCAGGCGCCCGGGGTTACCTTGCACTTGTTGCATGCGATACAGCCGCGGATGGGTTTCGTTCCTATCCAGAGCGTCTCACTGTCTATACCATTCTTTTTCAGCTGCTTGGCCACTTCGGCCAAAGCGATGGAAGTATTTCCCTTGGGCCTGGGGCTACCATTAATCAAAAGAACCTTCATATGTTTCTTAACTTCATTGTTTGCAAGTGCTTCAGCGCCGGCAGCTGTGAGTAACATTCCCCCTGCAGCCAGGGCCGATTTTTCGATAAACTCTCTTCTGTCCATAATCGATATTCGTTTCGCGAATATAACAATTATTCCACTCACAAGTTAACTACTAAACCTGCAAGAAGAGAATACCTGTTTATGAGGGTTCTAAACGTTTGAGAGTATTTGTGAATTCCTGTACTCCAGCGGGGCAAGCCCCAAATGCTTCTTTACATACTTGCAAAAGAAACTGACATCCGGGAAATCCAACTTGAATGCGATTTCCTTGACGGAAAGGTCAGTTTGCAACAGGTAATACTTGATATGCCGGACGGTGTTTTCCGTAATCCAGTCCATGGCTGTACGTCCGCTCTTTTCCTTGCAGACTGCACTGAGGTACTTTGGGGTCACCACCAGCTGTTCGGCGTAGGCGCTGACCACCCGTTTGGTATTGTCAGGATGACTGAGCATGACGATAAAGCGCTGGAACAGGCTGTCCTTCTTCGAAGTCTCCAGCAGCACCTGGTCCTCAATGCCTTCTTCCAGAAACTTCCAGTTGTCGAATTCGTGTAAAATCTCGATGGCAGCAGCTTGCGACGTGAGTCTGATAATGCGCTGACGGTATGGATTGTCACTGTCTTCCATGTATGCCTTCAGGAGATTGAAATAGGCCAGGAACAGCTTTCGCTTGAACTCCGGGGCATGGATGACAGGGTTTTGCTTCAGGTAGAAAAACTTCTTCCAGCAATTTGGATCGATATGAAAAACATTGGGTAAAGTCTCGTCATACAGAGACTCCCCCACACAAATAACCTTCCCCTGTAAATCGGGCGTCCGCATATACATTCCCAGAATGTTGCGGGGTGCACAAACCACCAGGTCTCCTTCTTCGGCACGATACATTTTCCCTTCAAGTGAAAACTGCAACACGCCTCTCTCGCAATAAAACGAGATGAAGAAGCTGGACATGGTCTCCGGCGCGATGTTGACCTCATCAATGTTATCTGAAATGACAAGGTCATTGAATGATTTCAGCATGATTGGTCATTTTTCTACAAAGAAACGAACATTTTTCCGAGAGGCCAATGGCATAAAACTCCTTTTATGTTTTCCTTATTTCTTCTCTGCGAAATAAAGACTATAAAAAAGGAAGTTTGGGCATGGCAGTTTCCATATGAATGACCCTACTTTTGTATCATTCAATTAGATAGGGATGAAAATGAAATCGTCAGAACAATCCGTAAGAATCCAAACTTCGCTGCTGAACGGGGTCGAGAAGAAGGTCTTGCTGTGGCTGGCAAAGCGCCAGCCGAAGTGGGTTGACCCCGACTTCCTGACGCTTATAGGATTCATAGGCGCGCTGGTCATTGCAGCAGGCTACATCTTATCGAACTGCAATGCGAACTACTTGTGGCTGGCCTCACTGGGTTTCGTCATCAACTGGTACGGCGATTCGCTTGACGGAACATTGGCCCGCTATCGGAAACGGCAGCGTCCCGTATACGGCTTTTATCTCGATCACACCATGGACGCCATCAATGAGACGATTATGTTCATGGGGGTGGGAATATCCCCTTTCATGCGTTTCGACCTGTCGTGTATCCTTTTGATCCTGTACCTGATGCTGACCCTCAATGTCGCGATGAATGCGCACCTCAGAGGCGAATTCCGCTTAACATATGCCAAATTGGGCCCTACTGAATTCCGTCTGATCTGCATCATTGCCAACACCGTGCTGGTGTTCTCACAACGGCTGAGAACCTGGGCGATGGAACTACAGTGGTTCTCTTCAAGGTTTGAACTGCATATCCTTGATATTCTTGGGGGCTTCATTCTTCTCGTACTGGTGTTGATTTATCTCGTGACCATCATCCAGGATGCCCGCTATTATGCGAAAACCGATCCGAAGAACAAATAATGAATAAATCGGCGAAAGCATTGTTGCTCCGATTCCCCAAGTTCGTTGCAGGCAACTTGTCGGGGACTCTCGTGGACACACTCGTTCTGTGGGTTTTCTCACACCTCGTGTTTCATTCTTACGTCGGCAAAATGATTGTCTCCCCCGCCATCTCTTTTGAGTTTGCGGTCTTTACCAACTTTGTCGTTTCCTACAATATGACATGGAGAGACCGTATCTCGCAACGGTCAATCAAATCGTTCTTCAGGCACTACGGGGCTTACAATATCTCCTGTACGGTGGGATTCCTGATCAAAATGGGTATGCTTCTGTTGATACAGGCGCTGTCGAAATGGGATGTAGTGATATGTAACTTATTGGCACTGTGTGTGTCAGGAACCTATAACTTCATGATGAACGAAATGGTTGTTTTCAGAAAAAGAAAGACATGCAATGACGCTGATTACGATGGAAGATATTGAAAGCGTTTTACCGGTATTCAAAGGAAAAGTCGGAAACGGACTCGCACGTTCGCTGACGCGGATTACGGGAATCGATCAGTTGTCGGACCGCTATGACCGGCACGAAAACCTCGCCGGTCCGGAATTCGTCAGCGCCTTCTTGAAGGACCTGGACCTGAATTACCAGGTACAGGGCCTGGAACACTTGGAGCAGGTGCTCGACGGCCCCTTCATTACCGTCAGCAACCACCCCTACGGAGGCCTGGACGGGTTGGTCCTTATTGATCTGTTCGGGAAATATCGGAAAGATTATAAAGTACTGGCCAACAAGTTTCTTTCAACGGTGGGTACAATCAAGGACAATTTTATCTGCGTAGTACCGAATACGGGTAGATCCAGCGGAATAGCGAGAGAAAGCATCTCCGGTACAAAGAAGGCGATTGAACATATTAACGGAGGCCACCCTCTCGGTCTCTTTCCTTCGGGTGCGGTGTCAGATTACAGTTTCAAGGATTGTTGTGTGCGGGACCGGGAATGGCAAAAGGGATCGCTCCGTCTTGTCAGAAAGATGATGGTGCCCGTCGTTCCCGTGCATTTCTTTGACCAAAACTCAAGCCTCTTTTACTTTTTAGGCTTGATAAGCTGGAAAATCCGGGTCTTGCGCCTCCCCAGGGAAATACTCAACAAGAAAGGCAAAACCATCCGTCTGGGTATAGGCCCCATTATCTCAGTGGAAGAGCAAAGTCGATATGGACGGATTGAAGAATATGGCAGGATGTTGAGAAATTCTGTCTATGGCATCGAGTATCATTTGAACAATACATGAATATGATAGTGACCATTAAAGAAGTTAAGACAATGAAGGATCTGCGGGCGTTTGTCCATTTCCCCAACGAACTATACAAGGACAACCCCTATTACGTTCCGCAAATTGAGTCGATGGAGAGGGACACCCTGACTCCGTCAAAGAACAGAGCGTTTGAAGTCTGTGAAGGAAAATATTGGCTGGCATTCAACGACAAAGGAAAGATTGTCGGGCGTGTGGCAGGGATTATTAATCACAAGTACAACAATAAGATCAAAGAAAAAACCTGCCGCTTCGGCTGGATTGATTTCGTGGATGATTGCAATGTTTCCAGGGCATTGATGCAGAAGGTTGAGCAATATGCGCGCGAAAACGGAATGAATACCATCAGCGGACCGATGGGATTTCTGGAGTTTGACGCGGCCGGAATCCTGGTGGAGGGTTTCGATAAACTCCCAACTGCGTACGGAAAATACAATGCGCCCTACTATGAATCACATCTTCTGGCCTTGGGTTATCTGAAAGAGGTCGATTTTGTGGAGTATCTCATCCTGATTCCTGAAGTTATTCCGGACCGCTACGCGCAAATGTCCAAGATTGTTGAAGAAAAATTCGGTTTGCGACAGGCTGTTCTCCGTCGGCATAGCGATATCAATCAGTACGCGGACGGAGTCTTCAGATGCCTGAATTCAGCCTATTCACATCTCCATGGTTTCTCAGAACTGACGCCCGGTCAATGTGAAGATTTGAAAAAACAATTTCTGAGCAATATAAGCGTAGACTACCTTTCCATCATTCTCGACTCCCATGGACAAGTCGTAGCATTCGGCGTTGCACTGCCCTCGCTCTCCAAGGCTATGCAAAAAGCCAACGGGAATCTCTTGCCGTTTGGTTTTGTACACATCTTGAAAGCCTTACGGCAAAACGACACTCTGGATGTACTTCTAATAGCGATTGATAACCAGTACAAAAACAAAGGAGTAATCGCAATGATTTTTGACAAGTTCGCTCAGGGTGTAACAAAAAACGGCATCAAGTATATCGAATCTACGCGGGAACTGGAAGACAACACCAGCGTACAGAACCTCTGGCGCTACTTTGAACGCGATTTGACCAAGCGGGCCAGAATCTATAAAAAGAACCTGAAAACCAGGCGCTAAGGACGGGGTTCGCCGTAGAAGCGCATCCAGACGGCATCCTGAAGCTCCTCCGGGAGGCCGCGGAGGAAGGAACGGGTCGTATTCTTGGGAAAATCGCTGTAACGCAGGAAAATCAAGCCCGGAAGGGTGTTGTTGAAGTACGGATCCACTTCGAAACAGACGAGTTTCGCGCCGTTTTCCAGATAGATGCGCACCAGGACCGGCATCCGGTATTTTCCGTCAGAGAGCTTTTTCATCGTGATATCGAGTTCCCCGATTTCTCCGGGAGGAATCTGCAGATCGTCCGGATTCAAAGAGCCGAAATCCGGCACGAAGGGGTGCTCGGGCGTGGCAATCTGATCGGCATCCGGCATCCGGTAATACTTCTGGATATAGTCAGCCATCAGGCTCTTGTAGAGATCAGGAATGTCGTTGCTGATGCTGACTGGCCCCGAAAAGAACTCCATTTCCGGATATCTCAGCGATGATACGCCGAGTCCGGTCAGCAGCATGCGCAGCGGCTGGATTTCACGCTGGTATTTCTGAACGATAAAGGAACGGCCGAGTTCCATGGTTTTGTTAAGCAGCGAAGGGGCCTTCTCCCCATATTTATAGAGCGTAGAGGTATAGAAACCGGATACGCCGCCGTGATCTTTCATGATCTCCGGACCGAATCCCAGACGGTATGCGCCGACGATTTCCCGCTTCGAAATGTTCCAGAGAATCATCTGCTCATAGTAGGCGTCGAATTCGTCCGTATCCATGGCATGTCCTGTCCCCTCGCCGACTGCGCGGAAAGTCTTCTCGCGGAGCCGGTACAGCTCACGCATGACAAGCGGAGCTTCCGAAGTCGGAATCAGGTAAGCCCTGTAGTCTCCAATCTCAAAAAGAATCCGGTGATCCAGTTTGGCCATTTCGGCGCGGATTTCTTTCGCGGGGGTCTTTTTTGCCAGCCGTTCTTTTTTCATATACTTTAACTTTCAATCAATCAAAATATTGCCTTCAGCCACAATGGCAGCTGTGCCACCTACGTAAAGGGTTCCGTCAGATTTCAGACGCGTGGTGATTACGGAAGGTCTTCCCATAACTTCACCCTGAAGAAAACGGTAATCACCGGGACAGGAAACATGCATATTTTGCGCCAAAAAACAGGTAAGCGCAGCATTGGCCGTACCGGTGGCAGACTCTTCAGGGACGCCGTAAAGCGGTGCAAAATCCCGCACATGTGCGGTATAGCCATCTCCAGCCTGTACAAAAGCGTGAATACTGACGGCATTAAGACGCTTTGTGAGGTCCGAAACGGCCTTCATGTCCGGTTGCAGGGCATTCAGTTCTTCCAGCGTGGCGACGGGCAGCATGATGTCAGGCAGGCCGGCATATACGATCTGCGGTCGCAACGCGGTGGGTTTTGCTCCGACGGCCCGGTAGGCTGCCGCAATATCTGTTTCGCTCAAAGTGCTGACGATGCGCGGGGCGGCCATCTGCATCAGTACCTGGGGGCCGGCCTCGATGGTCAGATCGCCCGCAAGGGTGTGGCAGAGGCAGTTACCCTGCACATTCTTCCGCTGATGAAGCAGATGAAAGGAGGCAATCGTAGCATGTCCGCACAATTCCACTTCCGCTTTGGGGGTGAAATAGCGGAGCGTAAACTCACGGCCGGCATCCTGGCGCACGAAAGCCGTCTCGCTGAACCGCAGTTCCGCCGCGACCAGAAGCATCAGCCTCTCTTCCGGATAGTCTTTCCCCTCCAGCAGCACTACGCCAGCTGGATTACCGCCGAAAGGACGGTCCGTAAAAGCGTCGACAATGAAGAATTTCATCGTCACAAAAATAAAAAAAGATTGCAAAAATAGAGTAACTTTGCGCGGTTAAAACTGAATCACGCAAAATCATTCCCATTATGACAACAGGTAACGTCCGTCCCGCAGACATGGAGCGCATCACTACGTCCGCTCTGGCCAAGAAATTCATTGATGAACAGATTAAGGAGCTTCGCGCTCAGATTGGTGACAAAAAGGTGCTGCTGGCACTCTCCGGCGGTGTAGACTCATCGGTCGTAGCTGCGCTGCTGATCAAGGCTGTCGGCAAACAGCTCGTCTCCGTGCACGTGAACCACGGTCTGCTTCGCAAGGGTGAACCCGAGCAGGTAATCAAGGTGTTCCGCGACGAACTGCACGCAAATCTCGTTTATGTGGACGCTACGGACCGTTTCCTGGACAAACTCGCCGGCGTGGCCGATCCCGAGCAGAAGCGCAAGATTATCGGCGCAGAATTCATCCGCGTATTCGAGGAAGAGGCCCGCAAGCTGGAAGGCATCAGCTTCCTGGCGCAGGGTACCATCTATCCCGATATCGTGGAATCCGGTCCTGTGAAGTCGCACCACAACGTGGGCGGTTTGCCGGACGATCTCCAGTTTGAGCTCGTCGAGCCTATCAAGCTGCTGTTCAAGGATGAGGTGCGTGTAGTCGGCAAGGAACTGGGGCTCCCCGACAATATGGTCTTCCGCCAGCCGTTCCCCGGCCCGGGCCTGGGTGTACGCTGCACGGGTGCCATCACCCGCGACCGTCTGGCCGCACTGCGTGAAGCGGATGCGATTCTGCGTGAAGAATTCGCAAAGAACGGCCTGGAGGGCAAGGTCTGGCAATATTTCACCATCGTGCCGGACTTTAAGTCAACTGGCGTCAAAAACGACAAGCGCAGCTGGGACTGGCCAGTGATTATCCGCGCCGTCAACACCCGCGACGCGATGACCGCCACCATCGAAGAGATCCCCTACAAACTGCTGCACCATATCACGCAGCGTATCGTGACGGAGGTTCCCGGCGTAAACCGTGTCCTCTACGACCTTACCCCGAAGCCTACCGGAACCATTGAGTGGGAATAATCCATGAAACGTTTGTTACTGATAATCAGTGTTCTGCTCCTGGCGGTCAGCTGCGGGCAGAAAGTTGATACGCTCCGTACCGGTGACCTCATTTTCGTGGGGCTTCCGATGGACTATGACGCGGAAGGCGATTCGATGGATGCAGCCATTTCGGCGGCTACCGGAGAGGAAGGCGCACTGAACCTGATTCATGTGGCGATTGCCGAAGTCGACGCGGACAGCATCTGGATTATCGACGCGACCATCGCCCACGGCGTAGACCGCCATCCGCTGGCCGTTTTTCTCAAGGATTTCACCCTGAAAGACGGCACCTATCCGGAGTTCATCATCAAACGGGTAAAAGGCATTGACGCGGAAGCAGCTGTCGGCAGAGCGAAAACCTACTGCGGCCGCGGCTATGACGTCCGTTTCCTTCCTGACAACGAAGATCAGTATTGCACGGAACTGGTGCAGAACAGCTATCTGGACGCTTCAGGCAACGAGCTCTTCCACAGCGAACCCATGAATTTCTGCGCACCGGACGGCACGATGCCGCCCTATTGGGAATGGCTGTTCGGCAAGCTGGGAATGGAGGTTCCGCAGGGCGTGCCCGGTACGAACCCGCAGCGGATGGCTCAATCCGACCTGCTTTACGACGTCCCGGTCAAGTTGTATTAATACCCCGTAATCCAAACAGAAAAGCGGACCAGCCGAAAGACTGGTCCGCTTCTTTTTGAACAGATATACCGTTAGACGTCGGCGCGAGCCATTGCGTCTTTGTAGTACTTCTGGTTGACGAACACATCCTCTTTGTAAGGGTTGATGTGACGCTTGCGGGAGACGCAGATGATGTAGCCCAGTGCGATTACGTTGACTGCGAGAGCCAGGGCGCTGATGACAATCATCATCGTAGGATTTGCGGCCACGACGGAAGGATCGACCGTAGTACCTACGATACCGTCAGCTGCAGCCTGACCGCCGGCAGCGTAGAGCTGCTCGATGGTAGCGGTGCCTTCCGGATAGAGAACGGGCAGCGTTGCCCAGCTGAACCACTGACGGCCGTCTTTGAAGGTCTCCTGGAAGAGCGGGAATACCTGAGCGAACATACACCAGAGAGCCAGGGTGTTGGCACGGTTCTGAATCCAACCGCCACGGTTCCAGAGGAGAGCGGCTACGGTCGGAGCAAGAAGCAGTGCGATACCGCAATACCAGCTGTGGGTCGGCAGGCAGTTGTAGGTGTAAGCGAAGTTCCAGATGTCGTAGATCACGATATAAACCCAGGTCATATCGGCCCAGATCATATCTTTCTTATCCTTGGAAGCATAGACGTTCCACCAGGCGGTCATACAGAAGATGTTGAGCAGACCGGCCACGCCGTTCATCACGTTGTGCCAGCCGCCGAACTGCCATACGCCTTCGGAGGTGAGCCACCACTTGTTCCAGCCCATTGCAGCGCTCTCGAAGTCGGAGACGCAGGCAATCAGGATGTTGATGGCCACGATGATGAACGGGAACGGTTTGAACCAGTGTTTTGCGCCGATACCCCATTTGTACTTGATCATCATGAAGCCGATACACCCGGCCGTGGCGGCGTAAAGCTTGGCATAATGGAACCAGCCCTGCATGTAAACATGGGTCTGATTTTCCAGCGCCCACTGCGCACCTGCCCGGACACCGAGCCAGATGGCAATGAAGTATGCGCTGAGAGCCAGCGGAACTACCAGGAAAGAGATAATGCCGCCGAGTTTGGTACGGCGTGCAAACTCATTGAGAAGAATGAGCCCCAGGAGGACGACAAGCATCATCCCCCACTGGGAGAGGGCGTTAGCCCCGTAAACATTAAAAAACATAGTAGATGAAAACTAAAAAGTTACTTGGTCTGAAGTTTGGGCGCGCGGGCCTTTACCAGCACGAAGATGGCCCAGACGGCGGTCACGACCACCGACATGGGTAAGCCTACGGTGAGCAGCTCCTTCCAATTCACGGGCAGGAAGAGTTCACCGTTCACGGCATGATCGACGAGCAGCATCGCGGTACCGCCCCACAGCATCAGTTCCAGGGAGTGAAGATTGCGGGAGAACACAGAGTTTCCCGGGCGGCGGTTGAGCTTACGATAGGCACTGGTAACGACGGCCTGCGTCAAGGGAACTAAAAAACAAGACATGTTGTTGATTATTAATAATTATACTTCTATTTCTTTGATTTCCACTTCATTGCCTTGCAGCAACCAAGTGTTTTCGCTCTTGCAGTGCGGGCAGGTTTTACCATATCGGACCGTTTCGTATTCAGCGCCGCAGCCGTCGCAATGGGTAACCGCGGGGATGATATTGGCTTTCAGCTCGCATCCCCGGAGCAGGTCCTCCTTGTCGGTAGCCCAGCGCCAGCAGTCGGTAAGGTATTCAGGAACGATCGTGGAGACCTCTCCGATGTTCATGACAACGGACGAGACGTGCTCCACCTGATGTTCCTCCGCCACCTTCTTGACGTCACGGATGATATAGAAAACGATGCCCAGTTCGTGCATGGCCGAAGTTTACTTCTTCTTGCCGACGATAATCTTGCCGGTACGCTTGAGCATATACGGCAGGATGCCGCTGAACTTGGCCTCGGAAGTGCGCATCACGCTGGCTTCCGGGTTGTCGCGGTGAAGGTGGATGGCGTCGAATGCACACTTGGTGGTGCAGATACCGCAACCGATGCAGCGGTTTTCATCCACAACGGAAGCGCCGCAGGAGAGGCAGCGCGCCGTCTCCTTGCGCACCTGTTCTTCCGTCAGGGTCTGCGTGTATTCGCGGAACGGGCCGTTCGCATTGTCGTGACCTTCCACCTGGCGGGAACCGTTGTCGTAGGATTCCACCAGGATATCGTCTTTGTCGAGTTCGATGAAGTCGCGGCGGTTGCGGCCGATGGTCATATGGCCGTGCTGCACATAGCGGTGCAGGCTTTCTGCCGCCTCCTTGCCGGCTGCGATGGCATCGATCGCGAACTTCGGACCGGTGAAGAGGTCACCGCCCACGAAGATATCTTCTTCTGCCGTCTGATAGGTCAGTTTGTCGGCCACCGGATAGACACCGCGGACGAATTCCACCTTGGTGTTTTTCAGCAGATCCTTCAGGATGACGGTCTGGCCGATTGCGAAGATTACCAGGTCTGCATCCAGCGTAATGAGCTGGGATTCATCATATTTCGGAGCGAACTTGTGATCTGCGTCGAACACGGAAGTACACTTCTTGAAGACAATGCCGGTGACCTTGTCGGTGCCGAGCACCTCCTTCGGGCCCCAGCCGGGATTGATGACCACGCCGTCTTCGCGTGCTTCGCGGCGTTCTTCGAGCGATGCGGGCATGATATCTTCCGTCTCGAGCGAAAGCATCGTAACAGATGCTGCACCGCTGCGTTTTGCCACGCGTGCGGCATCGATGGCCACATTACCGCCACCCACCACGACCACGTTGCCGGTGACCTTCTTGTCACCGCAGTTGGCATCGTGAAGGAAATCGATGGCTGTCGTGGTGCCCTTCAGGGTCTCGCCGCTGATACCGGGCAGACGTCCGCCCTGGCAGCCGATCGCCACGTAGAAGCCCTTGTAGCCCTCTTTGCGAAGGCTTTCGATGGTAACATCCTTGCCGACCTCCATGCCGCAGCGGATATCCACGCCGATCTCGCGCATGATGTCGATTTCAGCGTCGATTACCTTCTTCTCCAGTTTATAGGAAGGAATACCGTAGCGGAGCATACCGCCGGGGAATTCGTTCTTTTCGAATACGGTGGGCTTGTAACCCATCGTGGCCAGGTAGTATGCGCAGCTCAGGCCGGCCGGGCCGCCGCCGATGATGGCGATCTTCTCTTCCCAGCGGTCCTGCACGTTGGAGCAGATGTTCACCTCGGGAATGAAACGGGTATCGGCATTGAGATCCTGCTCTGCGATAAACTTCTTGACAGCATCGATCGCGATGGGCTGGTCAATCGTACCGCGGGTGCAGGCATCCTCGCAACGGCGGTTACAGACGCGTCCGCAGACTGCCGGGAACGGGTTTTCACGCTTGATGAGCTCCAGCGCTTCGGTGTATTTGCCTTCTGCAGCCTTCTTCAGGTAGCCCTGAACGGCGATATGAGCCGGGCAGGCCGTCTTGCAGGGCGCCGTACCGGTCGGATAGCAGTTGATACGGTTCTTGTCGCGGTAATCCTCATCCCATTTGTGCTTGCCCCACTTGCGTGCATCGGGCAGTTCCTGTTTGGGATAGGTCTGCTCGCCATGCTTGGTGCAGAGTTTCTGGCCCAGTTTCACCGCACCGGCGGGGCAGTATTCCACGCATCGGCCGCAGGCAACACAGTTTTCGGTTTTTACCTTGGCGACGTAGGCGCTGCGCGAGAGATTCGGTGTATTGAAGAGCTGCGAAGTACGCAGAGCGTTGCAAATCTTGACGTTGCAGTTGCAGATGGCGAAGATCTTGCCCTCGCCGTCGATATTTGTGATCTGGTGAACGAAGCCGTGATCCTCCGCTTTCTTGAGGATGGCCATCGCCTCGTCGTAGGTGATGTCGTGACCGCGGCCCGTCTCACGGCAATAGTCAGCCATGTCGCCGATACTGATGCACCAGTCACGGTAGTCGTCTGCACAGCCCTCGTCCAGCTTCTTGCGGCCGTAACGGCAGGAGCAGATACCAACACCCAGGTGGCCCTCATAGCGTTTGAGCCAGTATGAGAGGTGCTCGATATCCATGGTCTGGTTCTCCATCGAGATGGCTTTCTCCACCGGAATCACGTGCATGCCGATACCGGAGCCGCCCATCGGAATCATGGGGGTGATCTTCTCCAGCGGCAGGAAGGTCATGCGCTCGAAGAACATGGCCAGTTCCGGATGGCGGTCCATCAGGTCCTTGTTCATGTTGGTGTATTCGGCGCTGCCCGGGACGAACATCGGCACCCAGTAGATGCGGTCTTCGCGGTTATACGTGGTACCCGGAATCGGGCCGTCCTTCGTGTATTTGTCGCCGTAGTCGTACTCGACCATACCGAAGTAGGAGAGTTTGTCCATCAGTTCATCCAGGGATGCGTCGTCCGGGGTGTAATGCTTCTTGGCATTCATCTCGTGCAGCATCTGGTAGGTGTGGTGCTTGCGGACCTTGAAATAGTTGCGCGGAAGCATATCCAGCAGCAGGTCCAGAGCGGCCTCGCGGGTTACGGCGTCCATTTCGTCTTCGAAGATGCAGGCCAGGCCCCAGTATTCCGGAGCGTCGGTGGTCATCTTGATCTTTCCCGGAATGCGGTCCGTGACGTGGCGGACAAATTTCAGCAGTTTCGGGTTCGGGTTTTTGTCACCCATGTGTTTGGGGACAAACTTTTTTGACATTTCAGGCATAACGTCTGTGTTTTATCGATTTTTCCAATTGTTTACTTCCTGCAGGAGCCACTCTGCGAAGTGCTCCATCCCCTCACCTGTCTTGGCACAGATGGGAATCACCTGCGCCTTGGGATTGCGCATGCGCACGTTCGCACGGCACTTCTCCATATCAAAGTCGAAATAAGGCTGTACGTCAATCTTGTTGACGAGCACCAGGTCGCACACGGAGAACATCAGGGGGTATTTCAGAGGTTTGTCGTCGCCTTCCGGGACTGAGAGAATCATGGCGTTGCGCACCGATCCGGTATCGAATTCGGCCGGGCAGACCAGGTTGCCCACATTTTCCAGAATCACGAGGTCTACGCTGTCCATGGGCAGATTGTCCAGTCCCTGGCGCGTCATTTCAGCGTCCAGGTGGCACATGCCGCCCGTGTGAAGCTGGATAGCCTCCACGCCGGTGGCTTCCGCAAGCTTGCGGGCATCCACGTCGCTGTCGATATCCGCTTCCATCACGGCAATCCGGAGTTTCTCTTTCAAAAGATTGACCAGGCGGATCAGGGTGGTGGTTTTTCCGCTGCCCGGAGAGGACATTAAGTTGAGGAGGAAGACGCCGCGGGCCTTGAGTTCCCGCCGGAGCGCATCCGCGTCGTTCTGGTTTTCAGCGAATACGCTCTTCTTTATCTCAATGATTTTCACTTCGTCCATAAGGTCGATTATAATCAGCAATAATACGAAATCTCCGGCAGATAACCAAATTCTCAGGAAAATGACGATATTTGTGACACAAAAAAGGAATCAACTACTAATTATCTTGAATATGAAAGCAATACAGACAGAAAAGGCCCCGGCGGCTATCGGACCGTACAGCCAGGCTATTGACAGCGGTGCAGGCATCGTTTTCGTTTCGGGCCAGTTGCCCATCAACCCCGCAACAGGGACATTTCCGGAAGGCGGCGTCAAGGAACAGACGCGCCAGAGCCTGCTCAACGCAAAGGCTATCCTGGAGGCAGCGGGACTGGGGCTGGACAATGTTGTCAAAACCACCGTTTTCCTTGCGTCCATGTCGGACTTCGCAGCCATGAACGAAGTCTATGCACAGTTCTTTACCGCCCCCTTCCCTGCACGCAGCGCAGTGGCAGTGAAAACCCTCCCCAAAGAGGCGCTGGTCGAGATCGAGTGTATCGCAGCGAAGTAACGGACGAAGTGCCGCATCAAAAAAGAAAAGCGCTGGATCAGCGCTTTTCTTTTTTGATGCCGAATACGCACCAGCGTATGAACGGGATCCTTCGCAGGAGTTCGTAGATGGCCGGAGAGAGCGTAAAGACAGCCACAATTAGAATCAGGTACATCGCAGTGGGCGGAAGCGTCGTGTGAACCTTCATCATGTAGCCGAAACTTGCAATGACTGAATAGTGCACGATATAGAGACCGTAGCTGCTGCGGGTCATCCAGCCTGCGAAGCGCGAAGTCTTGTCGAAACGTGCGGCAAACAACCCCATCAGCGCGATGCAGGTCAGCCAGCCGTAGATATTATTCAGAGGAGACTGCAGATATTGGGGCGAGGTATTGTCTTGACCGAACATGGTGGCAATCAGTACGCTGCCTGCCGCTACAGCAGCGAAGATCAAGAGAATCCACCATTTGCGCAGCATCTCCTGCACTTTGTCGTGCGCGAAGATAAAGTATCCCATCATGAATGGAATCAGGTAGAACAGCGGCTTATAGAGGTTGAGCAAGCCATCCATGGAGTTTTCGCGGGGATGTCGGACAAGCGTTTGTTCTCCCAGCCAGAAGAGTACCCCGAGAAGCAGAATCCAGAGGATGCCTGCTTTCCCGCCGAAAACGCGGCCGCAGCCCTCGTAAAACTTGTTTTGCGGATCCGCCTTTCGGATAAGCAGGAGTAACGCAGAGAAACCCAGCAAGTTCTGGATGAACCAGAGCGGACCGGTGCCGGATCCGGCCCAAATGAGATATTTGATTGGCTGGGGCACCTCCTGCAGGACATCCACACCGGCTATGTGCGTGTTGAAATAGCCTGTAATCCACTGATAGACGAAGAGACCCAGTGTGGCGGGCAGCAACAACTTTCGAACCCGGCTGTTAAACCACTCTTTCGTTGTGCGGTGTTCCAGTGCATAGCGGGAGCTGATGCCCGCCAGGATGAAGAGCAGCGGCATAAAGAACGGATAGAGGATGTACATCACCACGTCCTGGTACTGATGGCACTCCGGATAGGGACCGAAGCCGCCGATACCGCCGAACACACCTTTGTTATTATAGAAGTAGAATACGTGATAGAGGAGCACCAAGAGCACGGTCACCCAGCGCAGGTTGTCAACCCAGTGCTTTCTCATTTGGTAAGGCCCTCCATCGTCTGGTTGATTGCATTCTGAAAGATTTCTGTCTTCAAGAGTGCCATCCCCTTCTCGTCGCCCAGCAGAATCAGTGCGTCGCCCGGGTTGATCTTGTAAACGTTTCTGGCGTCCTTGGGGATGACGATCTGGCCTTTGTCACCTACCTTCACTACGCCGAAGATGTATTTTCCGTCTTTTTCCTGCATAGTATAAATAGTTAGAATTTTCCCACAAATATAACAATTCCCACTAAAAGGCAAGAAAAAAGAACAAAAAAAGAGTCCGGATTGCGTCCGGACTCTCTCTGAAAGGGAAGCGATACCCTACTGCTCGCGGATGATGTCCATACCCAGACGGATAGCCTCTTCATTCACCGGAATCAGGTGATGATGGCGCTCCGGAAGGGTTTTGCGGAGAGCTTTGAGCACGCTTTCGATGGAAACGATGGGGTGAACCTTCAGCAGACCGCCCAGCACGATCATGTTGAAAACCTTGATCATGTTCTTCTCGGCAGCCGTATCCATCGCGTCGATGCGATAGACGTGAATATCCTTACGAGTCGGCGGGTTGTTGATGCCGTTGCCGTCGTAGATAAGGGTTCCGCCGGGTTTGACCTTCGGTTCGAACTTATCCAGCGAAGGCTGGTTGAGCACGATAACCGAGTCGTAGGAGCTGAGGATCGGCGAAGAAACCGGTTCGTCGCTGACGATGACCGTCACGTTGGCGGTACCGCCGCGCTGTTCCGGACCGTAAGCCGGCATCCAGGTCACTTCCTTGTCTTCCATCAGGCCGGAATAGGCAAGAATCTTGCCCATCGAGAGGACGCCCTGTCCTCCGAAACCGGAAATAATGATTTCGTGTGTCATAATTCTTGCTTATTGTTGTCCGTTGTCCTTGAGGTCCCCGAGCTGGTAGTACGGGAACATGTTCTCTTCCATCCACTTGTTGGCCTTTTCAGGGGTCATCTTCCAGTTGGTGTTGCACGTAGAGACGATTTCCACCAGGTTGGAACCTTTGCCCTGCATCGAATACTCGAATGCCTTGCGGATGGCCTTTTTAGCCTTGAGGATTGCACCCACGCTCTGTACGCTCTGACGCGTAACGTAGCAGGTACCTTCGAGCGTTGCGGCGATCTCAGTCATCTTCAAAGGATAACCGTGAAGTTTCGGGTCGCGGCCGTACGGGCACGTGACGGTCTTCATGCCGATCAGGGTGGTCGGAGCCATCTGACCGCCGGTCATACCGTAAATCGCGTTGTTTACGAAGATGATGGTAATGTTCTCACCGCGGTTGAGTGCGTGGATGGTTTCAGCGGTACCGATGCAGGCCATATCGCCGTCACCCTGGTAGGTGAAGACGAGACGGTCGGGCCAGAGGCGCTTGATAGCGGTAGCCACAGCCGGAGCACGGCCGTGAGCAGCTTCTTCCCAGTCGATATCGATATAGTTGTATGCGAAGACGGCGCAACCCACCGGGGAGACGCCTACGGTCTTCTCCTGCATGCCCATCTCGGCAATCACTTCGGACACCAGTTTGTGGACGACGCCGTGGCTGCAGCCCGGGCAGTAGTGCATCGGGGTGTCGTTCAGAAGTTCCGGTTTTTTGTAAACCAGGTTTTCGGGCTGTATGATTTGTTCTTTCGTCATAAGGCAATGCAGATTAACGGGTCATTTTCTTGAGTTCTTCTACAACCTCTTCAGGTTCGGGGATGATACCGCCCAGACGGCCGTACCACTTGACGGGAACCTTGCATTCGACGGCGAGGCGGATGTCTTCCACCATCTGGCCGGCGTTGATTTCGAGCGAGAGGATACCCTTCATCCGGCTGCCCAGTTCAGCGATACGCTTGGTCGGGAACGGCCAGAGGGTGATAGGACGGAGCAGACCGACCTTGATGCCCTGTTCGCGCGCGATGGCAATCACCTTCTTGGAGATGCGGGCTGCGCTGCCGAAAGCGACAATCAGGTACTCTGCATCTTCGGTCATATACTCTTCGTAACGGACCTCCGTCTTCTCAATCTCGCGGTACTTCGCCTGGATACGGAGGTTGATGACCTCCATAGCCTCGGAGCGGAGCTCGAGCGAGGTGATGATATTGGGCTTGCGGCCCTTCTTGCGGCCGTTGGCTGCCCAGGGGCACTGCTTGATGACTTCTTCTTCGGTACGGCGGGGCTTGAACGGAGGAAGGACGACCTTTTCCATCATCTGGCCGATTGCACCGTCGGAGAGAATCATAGCCGGGTTGCGATACTTGAATGCGAGTTCAAAGGCGAGATCTACGAAATCTGCCATCTCCTGCACGGAAGCCGGAGCGAGCGTGATGAGACGATAGTCACCGTGACCGCCGCCCTTGACCGTCTGGAAATAGTCGGCCTGGCTCGGCTGGATGGTACCCAGACCGGGGCCGCCGCGCGACACGTTCACGACGAGGGCCGGAAGCTCGGCACCTGCCAGATAGGAGATACCCTCCTGCATCAGGCTGACGCCCGGGCTGGAGGAGGAGGTCATGACGCGCTTGCCGGTAGCGGCACCGCCATAGACCATGTTGATGGAAGAGACTTCGCTCTCTGCCTGGACTACGACCATGCCGGTCGTTTCCCAGGGTTTCTCAGCTGCGAGGGTTTCGAGGACCTCGGACTGCGGGGTGATAGGATAGCCGAAGTATCCGTCGCAACCGCAACGGATGGCGGCGTGGGCAATGGCCTCATTGCCTTTCATCAGGGTAATTTCTTTCTCTGCCATAGATCAGTCCTCCTTTTTGCGGTAAACGGTGATACATCCGTCGGGGCAGACGATGGCGCACGATGCACAGCCCGTGCAGGTGTCTTCCAGGACGGCTTCAGCGTAGTTGTAGCCCTTCTGGTTCACGCTCTTCTCCGTGAGGTTCAGGACGTGAAGCGGGCAGGCGACCACGCAGAGACGGCATCCTTTGCAACGTTCGATGTCAACGACAGTTGCGCCTTTCATTTTAGCCATATCGGTGGTTGTGTTATTAGTTGGTTATTGGTTGTACATATCCTTGTTGTAGAAAGCCAGGATCTCGTTGGCGATCTCCAGGGCCTGTTTGGCGGGGCTTTCCGGGTTCAGGGCGATGGCCTCAAGGTAATTGTTGATGGCCATCTGCCACGATCCCTTCTTGCGCCAGGCGTTGCCCTGCAGATAGAAGAGGGTATCGGTCATGACGCCTCCTCCCTGCCGGAACTCCTCCAGAAGCGCGATGGCTTCGTCGGCCCGGCTCGCATCGAGCAAATCCTTGACTTTCTGTTCCATCGGTTACTTGCGGTCTACGAAGAGGCACCAGTTGTAGGTATCTTCTTCCAGGCCCTTCTGGATACCGACGATCCGGTTGTAGAGCTTCTCGCTGTACGGACCGCAGTGGTCGGGAGAACCGATCTTGTAGGTCTTGAGGACCTTGTCGCCCTCGAGCGTCTCTTTGTCGTCGATGCTGCAGATCGGGGTGATGACCACAGCCGTACCGCAGGAGTTGACCTCCTCGAAGGTTGCGAGTTCTTCAACCATGATCTTGCGGCGGACCACCTTCAGTCCGAACTCCTCTGCAACGGTGCGGAGGCTCTTGTTGGTGATGGAGGGCAACACGCTGTCGGAATCCGGCGTGATGTACATGCCGTCCTTGATGGCGAAGAAGTTGGAGGAACCGAACTCTTCGATGTGCGTATGGGTAGCAGTATCGAGGAAGAGCAGTTCGCGATAACCGAGACCGTGAGCCAGATTGTAAGCGTGAAGCGACTGTGCGTAGTTTGCGCCGAGTTTGTAACCGCCGGAGCCGTGGGTGGCTGCGCGGTCATAGTTGCGCGAGATGACTGCCGTGCCGGGCACGAGGCTCTTGGCGCCGGAGTAGGTACCCACGCCGGAGCACATCACTGCGAAGAGAACATCCTTTGCGGAGTTGATACCGAGCTGCGGGTTGATACCGATCAGAATCGGACGCAGGTAGAGCGAGGCACCGCTTGCATAGGGCGGAATGTGCTCCCAGTTCTCCTGGACGCAACGGATGCAAGCCTCGATGAACATCTCCACGGAGGGAGCTGCCATATCAAGGTATTTTGCGCTGCTGATCATACGCTTTGCATTCTCGTCCGGGCGGAAGAGGCGGACCTTGCCGTCAGCGCCTTCGTAAGCCTTCAGGCCCTCGAAGCAGGACGGAGCGTAGTGGAAAATACCTGCGAAGCAGTTCAGCTCCAGGTTGAAGTTGTCCGTAGCGGTAATCGGCGACCATTTACCGTCGATGTACTTGCTGTAAACGATAGCGTTCGTCGGATAGTAAGCGAACTTACGTTTCGAATAATCGATTTCTGCCATGTCTGAAAATGAGTTATTTGATTTAAAAAGTATCTGAAAAAAGATTAGTCTTCAATCACGTTGTCCTTGTTGTAGGTGTGAACCTTGGCTGCGCCGGCGAGAATCAGGTAGCCGTTCTCGGCCAATGCCTCAAGTTCGTCTTCTCCCGGATAGATCTTGACCGGAGCGACCCAGCCGACCCGTTCTGCGATGCCGCCGGTCACCGTCTTGCTGTGCGCGATACCGCCGGTGATCAGGATGGCGTCAACCTTTCCGTTGACCACGGTTGCCAGTGCTGCGATATATTTACTGATATTCAGCACGAAAGCTTTCATGAAGAGGACGTATTCCTCTTTGCCTTCCGCTGCGCGCTGCTCCACGATGCGCATGTCGTTGGTACCGAACCAGGCCACCGCGCCGCCGCGGCCGACCAGTTTCTTCTTGATCTCCTCTTTGGTGTATTTACCGCTGAAGCACATGTCTACCAGCGGGAAAGGAGGGCAACCGCCGGCACGTTCCGGGGTGATGGGGCCGTCGCCGCCCAGCGCATTGGTCGTGTCGATGATACGGCCTTTGCTGTGAAGCGAAACGGAGACGCCGCCGCCCATGTGGCATACGATGGCCGTGGTCTCTTCCGCCTTCTTGCCGGTTTCACGCAGGTAACGTCGCACGATTGCGCGGGAGTTGAGCGTATGGAGGACCGAAGTGCGCTGGAATTCGGGAACGCCGGTAATACGGCATTCGGCAATCATCTCATCTGCCATCGGCGCGTCGGCGATAAAGGCTTCGCAAGGGCGGAAGCGGGGTGCAATCCCCTTCTTGTCGCGCAGTGCGTTGACGCGGGCTGCAATCTCCTCTCCGATCAGGGCGCTCAGGTTGCAGGCGTGCTTGCCGTCGCGGCAGGAGACGAGTACCTCCCTCATTTCTTCGTTCACGCTGTAGACGCCGGCTACACAGGGGACGAAAAGGCCGCCGCGGGCCATGATCAGGTCGATGGAGTCCAGTTCGATGCCGGCCTCGTCAAGCGCCGAGAGGATAGCCTCTGCACGCATCTTGTCTTGCTGCATCACGTCGGAGAAGGCGGCGAGGTCTTCTGCGGCATGGTCCAGCTTCTTCACGAAAGCCGATTCGCCGTCTTTGAAAAGTGCGAATTTGGTGGTGGTGGAACCTGTATTGATGACAAGGATGTTGCCTACAGGTGCCTTTCCGTTGATATTGTCAATTGCGCTCATATTGTGCTTTAAATTAATTCACAATATTAGCGATTATTCTTGAATTGACAATCGACAAATCGTTATTTCTTCAATAATTTTTTAACGAAAACGGCCAAAAACGTGAAAAACTGCAAGATAAAACTACAGCCGTGCGGAAAGGTCCCTGTAGACGGCACGCGAAACGGGGATCGAAATCCCGTCCGTGTCCAGCTCCACGGTGATCAGATCCTCCGGATCTTTTCTCAAGGCAACGATATGGGAAAGGTTGACGAACCACGAACGCTGGCAGCGGAAAAGGTTGTGCGGTTCCACCAGCGGAGCAATGGAATTCATCGTGGCGCGCAGCAGGTAATCCTTAACCTTTCCATTGTCCAGATAGTGGATCTTGACATAGTTGTCTTCTGCACGGATAAAGAGAATTGACTTGGCAGCCAGGACGATCCGTACCTGATTGTTGGAATCGGTGAAACGGATGTGGTCTTTGGCCACCTCCGCATCGTCCTCCTGATCCTTGGCGCCGATCAACACGCAGATGACGGTAATGCCGAAATAGGGATAGACGAGAATCAGGAAACTGTATTGGAGGCAGATGGCAACCTGTTGAAAATAAGGCGTGACACCACCGCCCATCAGGCAGAGGTAGAGCGCCATGAAATAGGTCACCACTGAGATTTCGCCCAAACACCAGAAACTGTAACCCAGCCAATTTCTTTGAAGATGGCGGAAGAGCCCCCAGAAAAGCAGCCGGGTCAACAGAAGTGTTACCAGGATGATACACATGAGCATCGTGGTGTTGAAATAGAAGAGCCCGCGGCCCATGTCAAGCGCTTCACTCATCTCGAATGGCCGGTAAACAGCCACGACAAAGAAAAAAAAGTAAGCCGACAAGAGAATATACCACAACTGCGTACCGAACGACCCGAAGATCGAGGGCAGCGTTTTCAGGTTTGTGGCGGATTGCGTCTTTGCACTCATTTCGTCCCAAATTTTAATATTTTGCCACAAATATACGGTTTTTACGGAATTCTCACCCCAAATATCCCAAATTTCGCCACCGACCTATTAATAAAATACCTTTGCATCACATTTTTAACAATAATGATAAAATACCTTTTCATCATTCTGGCCATCAATTTCGCCGAACTCGACCGGGCCTTCCAGAAGACCGGTGACATGGCGGCGATCCGCACCCAGTTGGAGCAGACGCTTCCCGCTGCGGAAAACGATGCCGAGAAGGCGGAAGTCTATTGGCGCATTTCCCGCGCCTGCCTGCTGCAGGGCCAGGAGGCCGCTACGAGAAAGGAAAAGCGCGAATTCTTTGCGGAAGGGATTCAATATGCAGAAGAGGCCATCAAAGCCGACCCGAACAATCCGCAGGGCTACCTCTGGCGCTGTGCCAACACCGGACGCGATGCGGAAACCCGCAAACTGATGGAACAGGCTGCGCTTGCTCCAAAGATGAGCGACGACCTGGCAACCGTCCTGGACAAGCTGGGACGTACGGACTGCTCCGAAGCCTGGCACACGCTTGCCGAAATCTGGATTCATCACCCGTTCAAGTCGAAAGATGCAGCCATCAATTTCGGCCGGAAGGCAGCGCTGACGATTCCTGAAAACGATTTGAGGCTCGTCACTCTCTCCTTCCTCGCGCAGAGCCTCTACAAGCGGAACTGGAGCGCAGCGCAACGCCGCAACGCCGCTGCTACAAACGCCAAGAAGTTCTTGAACGCCAAGAAGAATATTGATAAATTCGCCGCTTTCGACGGGGCGCCACAGGATCTCCTTCGCGCTCCCTGGAATGCAGAAGGGCTGGGCGCCCTCTCCGATCGCGAAGAGGCGCTTGCCATCCTAGAGTATGCCATCGGGCGCTACCGCGCCTGCACCAGTCCTACCAAATTGGATCAGGACGATTATAAACAACTATTAAGTCTCAAAGATCAATGGAAATGAATTCCAACCCGACGCTCTACCATTTTACCTATTCCCAGGACGTCATTCGCCTTCAAAGCAAATATGCGCTCTTCAAGCGCGTGCTCAATATCCTGTTTTCCGTAACCTGCGACGAGGGTTTCGATGAAGCGCTCATGGAAAAGGCGCTCAACCTGCTCTACGAACGCAACGACTGCCTCCGCCTCCGCTTTGTCAAGCAGGGCAAGGAGACCATGCAGTACTTCGAACCCGTTCGCACCGTGGGCCGTATCCGCCGTGAAAAGTTCACGACCAGCGCACAGATGCAACGATTCTTCCGCTGCTTCCGCCGCAAACCCACCAACCTGGCCAAGGGCGACGCACTGCGCGTAGTGTTTGCCGTCAATCCGGAAGGAAAACAGATGATTATCTTCAAGATCAGCCACTATGTAGCAGATACTTACGGAATCGGCATTCTCATTAACGACCTTTTCGGCATCTACAACGCCCTGCGCGACGGCAAGGAACTTCCGGCCGCTCCCGGCAGTTTTGAGGAGATTGTCCGCAAAGACAACGAGTATCGCAACGACGAGGCGGCTACGACACGTGACAAGGAGTTCTTCCTTGACTATTATAAGAACCGCCATGCGCAACACCCCGTCTACTGCGGCCCTCACGGCAACGGCAGCGACCGCTGGCTCAAGCTCAAACGCAAGGGCAAGTATTCCCTGCCCTACCTGATGGTCCGCTGTGACACAGAGGGTTACCAGTTTGTTATCCCCAGCGCAATCACGGAAAAGGTGGTAAAATGGTGCACGGATCACGGTGTCTCCATGAACGCCTTCTTCTTCTTCAACTTCTCGCTGGCCCTCTCGCTGATCAATGACCGCGAGACCCGCCTGGCCTCCGTCGAAATCCTTAACTGCCGCGGCACGGTCGCCGACCGCAAGGCTGCCGGCACCAAGGCTCAGGGTGTGTGTGTATGCACGGAGATCGATTACGCCAAATCCTTTGCTGAAAATGTAGCCATACTCGCACAGGAGCAGAACGAACTCTACCGGCATACCCGCCTGACCTATCTGGAAGGCGAGGCCTATCAGCACGAGACATGGAAACACTCCATGCTGGGAAGCGTGAACTGCGCCGGTTTCTCCTTCATTCCCTTTATGGCTCCCGAAGGCATCAACCTGCAGATTCACAGCAACGGAAAGGGCGCGCTGGTTACCTACGTCGCCATGATGCACGACCTTCGCCGGAACGAAACCTTCGTCAACTATGACGTTCAGCGCCTGATGATCACTCCCTGGCAGCTGATCGACTTCCAGAATGTCTACGTACGCACCATCGAGGCGGTACTCGCAGACTCGGAATCCCCCCTTGAAAGGCTCTTTTAGCAGAAACTTACTATGAATAAATACCGTACAGAACGCGAATATCTCGGTTTGACCCTCCTGAAAGACGGTGACTACGGCAGCATCCGCGAGATGCTGGAGCGCATCAACCGCCTCATCCCCGGCAATCAGGTGTTGGCAGAACTGGACCAGGAAAAGAAAATCAAATACTATACGGCGCACGACGTTTACGAAGAGGTGATGTGCCTCGGCGACGGCCTGATTGACGCCGGCCTGAAAGGCGGTCATATCGCCATCATTTCCGAAAACTGCTGCCGTTATGTCCTTGCTGACATTACCGTTTCCTGCGGCGTGGGCGTAGTCACCCCGATCGACTGCAACGCTCCGCTCCCGCTGATGAGTACGCTGTTGCAGAAATGTGAGGCGACGGCTGTCTTCTGCGGCGCAGGCTACCTGGATATCGTCCGCGAGGCGCAGAAGAACTGCCCCCTGATCAAAACCGTCATCACGATGGACCGCAAGACCACCGGCGATCTGCACTACGACGACCTCGTGGAACGCGGCCGTGCACTGGCTTCCAAGAGCGTTTACCGTACGATTGACCTGGACCTGGACGCTCCGGCCAAGATTCTCTTTACCAGCGGCACGACCGGCGCCAACAAGGGCGTGGTCTTGACCAACCGAAACCTTGCTGCGAATATGGTCAACTGCCTGGATGTCATTCAGGTAGAAGAGAACGAAGAGAACACTTCGATGAGTGTGCTCCCCATGCACCATGCCACGGAAATCAATACCCACATCATGGCGCGTATCGGCGCAGGCCGTCTGACCTACATCAACGACAACATGCGCAACATGATGGCGAACATCAAGATCTTCCAGCCGACGGTCATCACCGTGGTACCGATGATTGCGAACGCATTCTACAAAAACATCTGGGCGGCAGCCAAGAAAGCCGGCAAGGACGAAAAGCTTCGCAAAGGCATCAAACTCTGCAACCTGCTGCGCAAATTCGGCGTGGACAAAACGCACGATCTCTTCAAAGACGTCTATGCTCCTTTCGGCGGCAAGCTAAAGCTGATCGTCTGCGGCGGCTCCATGCTGAACCCCGTCGTTATCAAAGGAATGAATGACCTCGGTATCCGCATCCACAACGGTTACGGAATCACCGAGTGCGGTCCGCTGATCTCCATGAACGCAGATACGCTGGACGAACACTTGAGCGTCGGCCGCGCCTGCCCGCAACTGGAAGTCCGTCTCGAAGGCGTGAACGAAGAAGGCGTAGGCGAACTCTGCGTCAAGGGCGCCAGCGTGGCAAAGGGTTACTACAATGACCCGGAAGCGACCGCAGCCGTATTCGGCGCCGACGGCTTCTTCAACACGGGCGACAGCGCCCGCATCGACGCCAAGGGCCGCATTTTCCTGGTAGGCCGCAAGAAGAACACCATCGTGCTTCAGAACGGCAAGAACATCTGCCCGGAAGAGGTAGAAAACGTGCTGGAAACCGTGCTGGACTACGCCAAAGACATCGTAGTCTACCAGGCTGAACTCCGCACCGGCAATGCCGTCCGCGAGACGCTCTGCGCCGGTATCTTCATTGAAGATGAGGCACAGCGGAAGGACCGTGAAAAGATTGCCGCCGACATCCGTCGCGCCAACATGCAGTTGCCCGACTACAAACGTATTGAGTACGTCGAGCTCCCTGCTCAGGAATACGAAAAGACATCTACCCGCAAGATCCGCCGCACGCAGCTTCCCGCCGCTTGCTCCGGTGAGGGCATTTCACTGATATAAAACAGATTGACAATGGATATTAAAAAAGAACTGCTGGATATCATCCAGGACTACGTAGACTTTCCGGTAGCCGAAATCAACACCGCGGCATCCTTCGCGGAATCTGCCGGACTCGACTCGTTCGTCTTTATTGAAATGGTGAGCGCGATTGAAGAGCACTTCGGGATTTCCATCCCCAACGGTGATCTGATCGGCTTCCGTTCCATCGACGATATCGTCACCTACCTGAGCGGCCGGCTCTCCCTCGCGAGCGCATAGCGGGATAAGCATTTTTTCACTATCTTTGGGGTTCGTATGACGGAAGAACTCCATTTGGTACGTGATCTGGCAATTATCCTGGTTTCCGCCGGGGTATTCACCATTATCTCGAAGGCGCTCAAGCAGCCCCTGATTCTGGGCTATATAATCGCCGGTTTCCTGATCGGACCGCACGTTACCTTCTTCCCGGGCATCACCAGCGAAGAGACCGTGCACCAATGGTCGGAAATCGGCATTATCTTTCTGATGTTCGGTCTGGGCCTGGAGTTCAGTTTCAAGAAACTGCTCAAAGTGGGCAGCAGCGCCCTCCTGGCCGCGGGGACCAAGTTCCTCGGGGTCTTCGTGCTGGGCTATCTCACGGGACAGGCCATGAACTGGAGCGCCATGGAGAGTATTTTCCTGGGCGGACTGCTCTCGATGTCCTCCACGATGGTCGTGCTCAAGTCTTACGACGACATGGGCCTCAAAAAGAAGCCCTACGCCGGAATGGTATTCGGTACGCTGGTCGTAGAAGACCTGATTGCCATCCTGCTGATGGTGCTGCTCTCCACGATGGCCGTTTCCAACCAGTTCGCCGGCAAGGAGATGCTCTTCAACCTGGCCAAGCTGGCCTTTTTCCTGGTTCTGTGGTTCCTGGTGGGCATCTATGTCATCCCTACCCTGCTGAAAAAGGCACGCAAGTATCTCAACAGCGAAATCCTGCTGATTGTCAGCATCGGGCTCTGTTTCGGGATGGTGGCGCTGGCTGAGACGGTCGGTTTCTCCGCCGCGCTTGGCGCCTTCGTGATGGGTTCCATCCTCTCCGAAACCGTCGAGAGCGAACATATCGAACACCTAGTCAGCCCGATCCGCGACCTGTTCGGTGCCATCTTCTTTGTATCCGTCGGTATGATGGTGGCTCCTTCCGTGATTGCGGAGAATTGGCTCGTTATCCTGATTATCACGCTGATCGTCATGATCAGCCACATCCTGTTCGCCGGAGCGGGCATCCTGATGGCCGGCAAAGGACTTGAAAATGCCGTCCATACCGGATTCAGCCTGGCTCAGCTCGGCGAATTCGGTTTCATCATTGCAGGCGTGGGCGTGAGCATGGGCGTCATGCGCGGGTTCATTTACCCGGTCATTATCGCGGTATCGGTCATCACGACCTTCACCACACCCTATATGATCAAGCTGGCCGGTCCGGCCTACCGCGGACTCGTCCGCATCCTCCCTGCCGGAGCCGTGGCGCGCCTGCAGCCGCAAAGCATCGCCTTCGTATCTGCGGCGGAAGAGAGCGAATGGAAGAAACTTCTGCGGGCCTACGCGATTCGCATCACCTTGTACGGGGTGGTTCTCGTGGCCATCATGATCGGTTCCAATCTCTACCTTTCACCGCTGGTTCAGCGGATCTTCCCCGACTGGAGCCCTTTCCTGCACAACCTGATCGATGTGGTCGTGACACTGGCCGCGATGTCGCCTTTCCTGTTCGGACTGGCCGTCAACTCCGGTTCCATCAAGACCTCCGCCGCCAAACTGCTGAAGACCAAGGGCAGCAACGCCTGGCCGATCGCCGGACTGCTGATTATCCGCTCGTTTATCGCCATCTCTTTTGTCATTGGTGTGATTGCCAGCCATTTCCAGCTGGCGGGATGGACCCTGGTCCTGATTGCCGTAGCCGGCTTTGTCCTGATCATTTCCGCACGTCGTACCGTGCACCGCAACTCCGCACTGGAGGAGCGCTTCCTTTCCAATCTCAACGAGAAGGAAGAGCGGGAACGGCAACGGACGCCGGTTACTTCGTCGGTGCGGCAGAAAATGGCCAAATACGACGTACACATCGAATCGCTGGAGCTCTCCCCCGACTCCGAGTTCGTGGGCCAGATGCTCAAGGAAGTGCCTATCCGGGCCGCCTCCGGCGCCAATATCATCAAGGTGCAGCGCGGATCGCACAGCATCACCATTCCTACAGGCAGTTTCCGGCTCTTCCCGAACGACCGGCTGCTCGCCGTGGGTACGACCCGGCAGCTGGAAAAACTGCGCGAGCTGCTTGCGGATTCGAACCTCCAGCCGATTCCCGAACCCCGGCAGAACTTCGATGTAGTTCCCGTTACATTAACTACAACCCACTGGCTTACAGGCCGTAAACTTGACGAAACCGCCCTTCGCGAGCGACGCTGCATGATTATCAGCGTGCTTCACGAGGGAGACTTCATCACCAATCCCGCTCCGGCATACCGGTTTGCCGAGGGGGATGTCGTTTGGATCGCCGGCGAGGAGAAATCCTGCCGCGCGCTGGAAAAACCGGAAAGCGTCTTCCACAATGCCTGATTGTCCCGATATTTCAATACGCAACCGATATGTCGCTTTTTCATAAAACAAACTGGTCCCGTCCGCAGGCCGAATGGCACAAGGCCGGAGAGATTTTGATGCATACCCCGGGCCTCGAGGCCTTTGATGCCGTCATCCACCCCGCCGCCGGCCTCTACGAAGACTATTTCGACGCCGACAAGGTATCGGCCGAGCACCGCGAATACATCCGCCGCCTGCGTGCACAGGGCATCACCGTCCACACGGTCAAAGAGATTCTGGACCGCACCGACACCGAGAGGCTGCGTGCGCTTGCTTCGCGCGTGCTCACGTACGACAGCTCGCACCTTACGGCCGCGAACGGTGCGGACATGGAGGCCTACCGCGAAGAGGTGCTCTCCAAGATGTCCCGCGCCGACCTGATCCGCTGTATCCTGCTGCGGCCCACCGTCACCCTCTTTGACAGCGACCAGAACACCGGTTACCAGGCCGAGTACAGCTACCGCCCGCTGATGAACCTCTACTTCACGCGCGACCAGAGCGTGAATACGCCGCGCGGACTGCTGATCTGCCGCATGAATTCCGACCAGAGGGCGCCGGAAATCGACATTATTCTGCTCTGCTACGAACAGCTGGGCATCAAACCCATCCTGCAGATTACGGGAGAGGGCCGGCTCGAAGGCGGCGACTACTTCCCGGCCGGCGAAGTTTCGTTCATCGGCTGCGGCATGCGCACCAACGACGAAGGCATCCGCCAGATCATGGAAGCAGACGCTTTCGGACACGACACGGTAATCGTGGTCCGCGACCACAAGTTCTGGCAGAAACAGATGCACCTTGACACCTGGTTCAATATCATAGACAAGGATCTCTGCACGATGGTTTCCAGCCGTCTGAACGCCCGTCCCGGAGAACCGGAATACGGCACCTGCGACATCTGGCGCCGCGCTTCCGCCGCCGAACCTTACAAGCTGATCGAGAAGGACAAACCTTTCGTGGACTATCTCCGTGAAGCCGGCTACCAGATCATCCCCATCAACCACGCCGACGAAGAGCACTACGCCAACAACTTCCTGACCGTAGGCCCGCGCCGCATCATGGCGGTCGGCGGCCAGTCCGTGGAGCTGCAGAAAGCATTTCGCGAGGCCGGCGTCAAGGTGAACTGGGTTCCCCTGGAAAACAGCATCAAAGGCTACGGCGCCGCACACTGCATGACCCAGGTGCTCAAGCGCCGGGTCTAAGCCACATGTCCGAACTTTCCTTTACAGAGACACTCCTGCAATGGTACGGACGCTACGGCCGGGATCTTCCCTGGCGCCGCGGCCGGGATCCGTATGCCATCTGGCTGAGCGAGATTATCCTTCAGCAGACCCGGATTGCGCAGGGAACCGCGTATTGGGAACGCTTCATGAAACGGTTTCCGACCGTTGATTTGCTCGCAGCGGCCTCGGAGGATGAGGTTATGCGGCTCTGGGAAGGACTGGGATACTACAGCCGTGCCCGCAACCTGCATGCCGCAGCGCAACAGATCGTGGCGGCCGGCGGCTTTCCGGAAACGCTGGAGGGCATCCGCGCGCTGAAAGGCGTCGGCGACTATACGGCCGCCGCAATCGGCTCCATTGCATTCGGAATTCCAGCCGCCGTGGTGGACGGCAACGTGTACCGCGTATTGGCGCGCTACTTTGGAATCGAGACGGCAGTCGGCAGTACGGCCGCCAAAAAGGAATTCACCGCACTGGCCCGGTCGCTGCTGCCTGAATCGGCGCCGGGCGACTTCAACCAGGCCCTGATGGACTTCGGCGCCATACAGTGCACGCCTCAGAATCCGGATTGCCTGACCTGTCCCCTCGCCTCCACCTGCCGTTCGCTGGCCGCCGGACGCGTGGCACAACTGCCCGTAAAGGCCCCGAAAACGGCCGTTAAAGAACGATACCTGAGCTACATCTATCTGCGCTGCGACGGAATGACCGCCATCCGCCGGCGCGGGGCCGGAGATATCTGGCAAGGGCTTTGGGAACCTTTCGTTATTGAGCATGCCGACGCTGCGCGCTGCGACGGCTGGCCGCAGTGGCTTGACTCGCAGCGTCTGAAATCCCTGCGCAGGGGTTTCCGCCACCAGCTCACCCACCGCACGCTCCTCACCGATTTCTATGTGTACGAGGCTCCGGAGCGACCTTCCCTGAGCGACGGATACCGTTGGATAAAAGAACGCGACCTGGCAGAATATGCCAAGCCGCGTCTTTTCGAGCTCCTTCTGGAGCACCTTTCGTAATTATTGACGGATTCTCACGTCCATCTGCGGGAATGCAAACCCGAATCCGGCCTTAGGCAGTTCTGCGTAGAAGCGGTCGTTCATGTCGAAGAAAACGCCCCAGTAATCCGCAGCATTCACCCAGCCGCGAACCGTCAGGACCACTTTGCTCTCCGAAAACTCAAGCACAGCTGCGAAAGGATCGCCGGCGCCTTCCGTCTTGGCGTCGAGTATGCGTGCGTCCGAGCGGATTATCTCGACCAGCTTCGCACGGCAGGCATCAAGATCCGTTCCTGGAGCGATAGCCACGTTCCAGTCCACGCGGCGGATGGGGTGCTTCGAGAAGTTGTTGATATTGCCGCTGGAGAGCGGGCCGTTGGGGATGATGATGGCACGGTTGTCGGGCGTAGTGAGGTGCGTATTGACGATGGTCAGGTCGGTCACCGTACCCATATAGCCCTGTGCTTCAATAAAATCGCCAACCCTGAAGGGCTTGAAGGCAAGCAGCATGATACCTCCGGCAAAATTTTGCAGTGCACCGCTCATGGCCATGCCGATCGCCACACCGCCGGCCGCCAGTACGGCTGCCAGCGAACTGGTGTTGACGCCGAGCGTACCGACCGTGATCACGATCAGCAGGATGGTCAGCACCACGGTGGTGAGGCTCTGTACGAAGCCTGCCAGCGCCTTGTCGGTTTTTCTCTTTTCAAAAATCTTCTTGAGGAGTTTCTTTACGCGACGGATGAGCCAGGAGCCGACGATATAAATGGCCAATGCTGCCAGGACCTTGAGGCCGAAGCTAATGGCACTCTGACCGAGTTGATGAAGCATTCCGCCGGGATCCTGCACTGCCTCCTGGGCCAGTTCCACGACCGCTGTTTTAATGGAATCCGGATTGACCACCGCTTCGGCGCCTTCCGGAAGAGCTTGTAAGAATGATAACATACGTATGGGGTTTGGATTTGTACCGTTACTTTATTGTTCTTCAATGATATGGACATCCCGCTGCGGGAACGGAATCGTAATGCCATTCTGATTCAACGCAGCGTAGATGGTCTCTTTTGCTCGGGCCGTATAGCCGAATCGTTCGGAGACCAGCACATACTGTTTGACGGCGATATCCACGGAACTCTCGCCGAAGTTCTCGAAAGTAACGTTGATCCCTCGCTTGGGATCTACGATTTCGCGGTTGAAGGCATCTTTGGTGCAAAGCGGCTTGAGCGCTTCCGAGAGCACCTCACGCACCTTCTCGACGTCGGTACCGTAGCTGACGCCCACGATAATCTTCAGGAACTCGTAGGCGTTGTTGCGCGTCAGGTTCTTGAAGTTCTTGTTGAAGAGCGAGGTATTGAGGAACGACATCACGGCACCGTCCAGGGTTTCAATCTGCGTGCTCTGGTAGCTGATGGAGGTCACCCTGCCGCGCACGCCGTCGCATTCCACCCAGTCGCCGACTCTCAGGCGGCCGGACATCAGCTGGATACCGTAGATGAAGTTGTTCAGGATATCCTTCATGGCGAGACCGAGACCGGTAGCCAGACCGGCGGCGATGATCGACACGGCACCCATCGGGATGCGCAGCAGCAGAATGGTGAGGATCACGTAGGAACCCCAGACCAGGATGCTGATGACGCTTTCGGAGAGACTCAGGTTGATCTCGTTGGCCTCCACGTGATCTTTACCGCTTCTGCGACGGATATGACTGAACATCAAGTCTTTATAGATAAATCTCAACGCGTAGTTCAGGTAACGGAACACGAAGAACAGCGACGAAGCCAGCACGATCATATAGAACGAGAGTTTGAAGATCTCGTTGCCGTCGGCGTTCTTGAAGTCGAAGAAGGTCGTATAGAAAATCTGGTGACTGATTTCGCTGAGGTCGAATACGTCGAGCGCCATATAGACGCAGAGCGGAATCGAGCAGATGGCAGCCACGGGCACCAGTACCTGGGAAATCAGGTCGTACCACCAGGTGACGCGGATCGTATCGCCGCGACGCTCCTTAGCCTCCGTAGTGGGATGGGCTTTGCGATACTCGGCCACCTTGCGGTCCAGATAGCGGACCTTGAACTGGTCAAGCAATACGATGACGGCCATAATGGCTTCTGCCATCGCCATCTGGAAGAGCCACCAGATGGCTATCTGGATGCCCAGCAATACATAACCGCACCACGAAAGGATGGCAACGCCGACCAGGATGACCAGTGTAATCCATCCGATGATGATATCGGAATCAGCCTTGAATCTGCGGTTGTGCAGGCAGAGAATCAGCTGCCAGATGACCGCTATAATAATCATCGGCGGGAAGATGATGTTCATCATCCGGTTGGGCATGAAGACCACGCGGAAGATGATGATCAGGAATCCCAGCAGAATGGTGGGCTGATAGAGTTTCAGGCGGGGCGATGTCTCCTCCCCGCTGTGGCGGAGAAGTACGCTGCCCAGGATGGCAACCATAATCCAGGCAAGCACGATCAGCAGCGAGGAGGCCACCTGGAAGAAGTTGTTGTCCACAACCTTGGAGATAATGTACTGACACAGGCCGAAGATGATGGTTCCGCACAGCAGCGTGATGCACGGCAGCCGGTGCTTGAAGACATCGGACTGCATGGCTTTGATCCTCGGACGCAGGATTGCCGCCAGCAGGAGGCTGAGCAGCGTAGCCACCAGCAGGATTCCGAACTGGGTGCCCAGGAAGCCGAATACCATGGGGCCGCGCCATTCGCTGGCTGCCAGCGTCTGGTCGAATGCCTTGGTGCGGCTGTATTTGTTGACGCAGTCGGCATAGGCACGTTTCCAGTTGCTGGAGAAACGTTTGATGATCCGGTCGTAATGGCCGGTGCCTTTGATGAACATTCGCCGCTGGATCACTTTATAGCGGTCCTGTGCATAATCGTACGACTCCTTGAGCCGCTGGCTGGCATCCTGATAATGCTCGTTGTCTTTGATAATGCGGTTCTTGGAATCCTGATACATCTTGAGCAGTGTGGCTGCATAGTGGATGCAGGAGTCACGGTCGGCCTGCCCCTGGTCGTCCAGGAAGAAGGCTGACAGGTTTCCGTTGGCATTCAGGCTGTCGAGCAACATACGGCGGCCGTTGACCATCCGGTCGCGCGTGCCGCGGCGCGGAGCGGTAGGCATCGCATAGCTGCGGATACTGTCGTTCCTGTATTTCAGACTGTCAGGAATCTCCTTAATATCACGTAGTTCCGGCGGAAGGCGCCGCAACGATTCAATCAGGCGCGAGTAGCGGTCGATCTCCAGGTCGAGCGACGTGACAATCTCGTCGTAGGGCATCTTGCGCTCGTTGAAGGCCTCATACTGCTTCGTGACCTCCTTGAGCGCGTAGGTCATATCGAAGGTATAGTCCTGATTCTGGGAATAGAGCATCAGCGCCAGCTCGTTGCATTTCTTGAGCGTATTGACCATCACGCCGTGCTGTGAACGGTTGCGGCTGTCGATCCGGTCCTGACGCGTGGCGCGCTTATCTACCTCCTGGCTCAATTCATAGCGGAGCACGGAGAGTGTCTTTCCCAGGTCTTTTTCGTTGAATACTGCCCCTGCCGGGATGGTCACGAGCAAGGCGGCCGCAACGAGGATAAGTCTGCGGAATTTATTCATTTTCAGCATCTTTTAGTATATCTTATGCTGCATTTTAGCATAATCGTCAAATAGTTCCAGGCAGGCTTCGCGGTCGAGCGGGACCAGGAAGTCGCCCAGTTTGCCGCGGCCCGCGAAGAGTCCGTCAAACTTGTCGTCGCGGAATCCGATCCGGCCGTTGTCTTCAATCGTGCAGCCGTAATACACCCGGCGGATATGGCCCCAGAGGCAGGCACAGAGGCACATCGGGCAGGGCTCGCCGGTGGTATAGAGATCGCAGCCGGAGAGGTTGTAGGTTCCCAGCCGGCGGCCGGCGTCGCGCATCGCGGAGACTTCGCCGTGGCAGGTGGGATCGTGGTCGACCAGCACGCAGTTGTGTCCGCGGCCAACGACCACGCCGTCTTTGACGATTACCGTACCGAAGGGGCCGCCGTGCTGCTGCGTGATGCCCGCGCGCGCCTCTTCGATGGCCATTTGCATATATTTGTTGGTCGCTTTCATAGCTTTACATTTTCCTACAAAGATAGGAAAAGTTTTTTCGTATTTTTGTATGCTAAAACCGCGAAAATGAAAGTCGTCCTCCTTCAACAAGACATCGTCTGGGCCAATCCCGCCGAGAATCTGAAACTCAATCGGATACGCATGGAATCGATGCCGGATGCAGACCTCTATCTTCTGCCGGAAATGCTTTCCACGGGCTTCGTAACAAACCCCGTCGGAGTGGCGGAAGAGTTGGTTGAAGGAACGTGCGCTTCGCTGGAACTGATGAAGGAGTGGGCCGCCGCCAAAGATGCGGCTGTCTGCGGAAGTATCGCGGTGCACGACGGCGACCTGTATCGCAACCGGTTCTACTTCGTGAAGCCGGACGGTACTTTTTTCAGTTACGATAAACATCACCTTTTCGCCCCCGGCGGCGAGCCGGCCTTCATTACGCCCGGCAACGAGCGCGTGGTGGTCGAATGGCGCGGCATCCGCTTCCTGCTGATTGTGTGCTACGACCTGCGTTTTCCCGCATGGTGCCGGAACCGGGGGGACTTCGACGCGATTCTCCTGACCGCGAACTGGCCCGGAATCCGCCGCTCGGCATGGGATATCCTCACGCAGGCGCGCGCCGTTGAGAATCAGTGTTATGTCCTGGCCGTCAATCGGATCGGCAGCGACCCGAAAGATGGCTACAACGGCGGTACGCGCGCCATCAACCCCTACGGTGAAGTGATGGCGCAGGCAGAAGACAACCGGGAGGCGCTCGTAGAGGCGAAACTCAATCCTGCATTCGTCCGTCTTTACCTGGAGCGTTTTCCCGTGATCGATAACGCCGACGACACCATTCCCAATTATACGGAGGCACGCCGATGAAGCCCATCCGCGATACCCTGCAACGCTTTGTCCGCGAGGAGATTCTTCCGCGTTACGACGCCTTTGACCCCGGTCACCGGAGAGATCACGCGGAAGCGGTGATCGCCCAGGCGCTGGAATTGGCGGAATATTACGGTGTTGATCCCGAAATCCTCTATGTAGCAGCAGCTTATCATGACCTGGGAATCGCTGAAGGCCGCGAGACGCACCACCTGGTCTCCGGACGTATCATCCGCGCCGATCAGCGATTGCTGAAGTGGCTTTCTCCCGAAGCCGTCGAACTGGCTGCCCAGGCTGCAGAAGACCATCGTGCTTCGTCCGACCGCGCACCGCGCACCCTCTACGGCCGCATCATTGCGGAAGCCGACCGCCTGATTGAACCGGAAACCGTCATCCGCCGCACGGTGGAATACGGCTTTTCGCACTATCCGGAACTGGACCGCGAAGGCCATTGGCAGCGCACGCTGAATCATCTTCACGAGAAATATGCCGAAGGCGGGTATCTGAAACTTTGGATTCCCGAATCGAGCAACGCGGAGCGGCTGGCCGAACTGCGCGCCCTAATTGCCGACGAGACGGCCCTTCGCACCCGATTTGAAAAATACTACGACTTATGCCTTACATCATCCGCAACGAATCGCTCTGGAAAGAGGGCGCACTGAAAATAGACTGGGTCCGCCACCACATGCCGCTTCTGCGCGGCCTGGAGGCTGAATTTACTGCAGAAAAACCTTTTGCAGGCCTGCGAATCGCACTTTCCGTGCATCTGGAGGCCAAGACCGCTTACCTGTGCAAGGTGCTCGCCGCCGGCGGAGCTGAGATGTATGTTACGGGCAGCAATCCCCTCTCTACGCAGGACGACGTGGCAGCCGCCCTGGTTCACGACGGACTGAACGTTTTCGCCTGGTACGGTGCGACTTCTGAAGAATATGAAGCCCACATCCGCCGCGTGCTGGAGGTGGGTCCGAACATCATCATCGATGACGGCGGCGACCTGGTGTCGCTGCTGCACGCCGAATACCCGCAGCTGATTCCCGGCGTGCTGGGCGGCTGCGAGGAGACCACCACGGGCATCCTGCGCCTGCAGGCGATGGACCGCGAAGGAAAGCTCCGTTTCCCGATGATGCTGGTCAACAATGCCGACTGCAAGCACCTCTTCGACAACCGCTACGGCACAGGCCAGTCGGTCTGGGACGGCATCAACCGCACCACGAACCTGATCGTGGCGGGCAAGACGGTGGTCGTTGCCGGTTACGGCTGGTGCGGGAAAGGCGTGGCAATGCGTGCCAAAGGACTGGGAGCCAAGGTGATCGTCACCGAGGTCAATCCCATCAAGGCCATGGAGGCGGTGATGGACGGCTTCCGCGTGATGACGATGGACGAGGCTGCCCCGCTGGGCGATCTGTTCGTGACCGTCACCGGCTGCCGCGATGTGGTCACCCCCGCCCACTTCGCCGTGATGAAAGACGGCGCCATCTGCTGCAACGCCGGCCATTTTGACGTGGAGGTCGACGTCGCCGGACTGCGGAAAATGGCCGCAGAGGCTCGCGAAGCCCGCAAAAACATCATGGGATACCGTCTGGAAGACGGCCGCCGGATCTATGTGCTCGCAGAAGGCCGCCTGGTCAACCTGGCCGCTGGCGACGGGCACCCTGCAGAGATTATGGACATGTCGTTTGCCATCCAGGCGCTCAGCGCACGGTTCCTGGTAGCCCATCCCGACATGAAAGAGGCCCCGGGCAGCAAGCTGCACGACGTCCCCGCCGAGATCGACGAAGAGGTGGCCCGGCGCAAAATAAAAGACTGGGGCCTGCGCATCGACGCGCTGACCCCGGCCCAGAAAAAGTATCTCTTCGGTTAACCCGGCCCTGCAGCCGGCGGACTATTTGATTTTCGTCATATCGAAGCCCAGCTTCATGCCGCTGTAATTCTTGAGAAGAGAATTGATGGTGGAGACCGTCTGGTTGGAACCGGCCACGGCGGAGGTGAGCTTTTTGATGAATTTCAGCAGGGAGTTGGCCTTGAAGAGAATCTTGAGGTCCTTGTCGGTAACCGAAGCGTTGCCGGAGATCTTAGGCAGTTTGGCGCCCTTTGCAAAGACAATGCTGATGTCGTTGCCTTTGATGGTGTAGGTACCTGCATATTCCTTTCCGCCATAGATGACGGCCATGGTTTCGTCAGCGTTGAAGACCATCTGGAATGCCCCGGGGACAATGCCGATTTTTGCCAGGTAAGGGTCGATCTGCTGGGCAAGGGTGCTTGCTGCAGCCGTGGCAGCCAGATTTGCGGCAGTCTCTTCGCTGGTGAGCGCGATGGCGCTGCCGTTGAAGTCCCAGGTACCCACAATACTGGCGTTCAGTGAAATGCCGGTTACGTTTTCAAGGACATTCTTGACGGTTTCGTTGCCGGTGATGTTTTTGAGCAGGCTGCCAAGTCCGGATTGAGCAGAGAGCGGAGCCGTTGCAAACAGAGCAAGCGCTGCGATGGCGATAAGGTGTTTTTTCATTTTCTTAAGATTGAATTTTTTCCAAAGTTAAACAATTATCAGCCCACCGCGCAAGAAAAAACGTATTTTTGCGTAAAGAAACGTTTGTAAACGACTGTAGAGATGACTCCGTCCAAAGAGATTCCCGTACTTCTGCTGACCGGTTACCTGGGCAGCGGAAAAACCACCCTGCTCAACCGAATATTGAACAACCGTCGCGGTATCCGTTTTGCCGTGATTGTCAATGATATCGGCGAGGTGAACATAGATGCCGACCTAATCCAGCAGGGCGGTGTCGTGGGACAGGGCGACGACAGTCTCGTAGCGCTCCAGAACGGCTGTATCTGCTGCACGCTGAAGATGGACCTGGTCAAGCAGCTGAGCGACCTGATCGCCCTTCAGCGGTTCGATTACGTGGTAATCGAGGCCAGCGGTATCTGCGAGCCGGGCCCGATCGCCCAGACCATCTGCTCGATACCCACCCTGGGCGGCTCCTTTGTTAAAAACGGTACCCCCCGGCTGGACTGTATCGTCACGGTGGTGGACGCGCTGCGCATGCTGGACGAATTCGAATGCGGCGACAAGCTGATGAACCGGAAGCTCGATGAAGACGATATCGAGAATCTGGTCATCCAGCAGATTGAATTCTGCAACCTGATACTGCTCAACAAGGCCTCCGAGCTCACGGAAGCGCAGTTGGGAAAGGTCCGCGCCATTGTCCGCGCCCTGCAGCCCAAGGCTGAAATCATAGCCTGCGACTACTGCGACGTGGAATTGGACCGCCTGCTCAACACCGGCCTCTTCGATTTCGACAGCGTTGCGGCATCGGCGAGCTGGATTCAGGAGGTGGAGGGACATTATGATGAAGATGACGATGACGACGAGGAAGAGGAGCATCATCACGGACACGGCCATCACCACCATCATCACGATGAAGGCGAGGCACTGGAGTACGGCATCGAAACGTTCGTGTACTACCGCCGCAGGCCCTTCGATATCAATAAGTTCGACTTTTTTGTAGGAAAGAACTGGCCCAAGAACGTCATCCGCGCGAAGGGAATCTGCTACTTTGAAGACGAGTTCGATTCGTGCTATATCTTCGAGCAGGCAGGCCGCCAGATGTCGCTGCGCAACGCGGGCGACTGGTTCGCCACAATGCCGGCCGACGAACTGCGCGGCATGATGGAGCGCGACGCCAACCTGCGCCGCGACTGGGATCCGACCTATGGTGACCGCATGCAAAAGCTGGTCTTCATAGGCCAGCACCTGGACCGCGAGGCCATCACCCGCACCCTGGATTTCTGTCTGGTATAAAACTGCAAAACGATATGGTAAAACACATCATTCTCTGGACGCTCAATCCGGAACTCTCCGAAACTGAAAAACAAAACGTGAAGGAAGGCATCAAAGCCGGCCTGGAAGGACTTGTGGGTAAGGTTCCGGGGCTCATAGACGTAAAGGTGCAGACGGCCGGCCGCCTGGATTCTTCAAACGCGGACCTGATGCTGGACTGCACGATGGAAAACGCGGAGGCGCTGAAAATCTACGCCACCCATCCGGAACACCTGGCAGTGGCCAACGGCAAGGTACGCCCTTATACCGTTCAGCGGTCCTGCCTGGACTACGAGTTTTAGCGCCAAAGACTATTTCAGAATTGCGTCGGCCAGGGCTTCCAGGGCCGGCAGATCGGTGGTCTTCATCCGGCTTCGGATGGAGACCATCGGTTCTATCAGGGTGATCCCGTTCATCTCCGCGAGCATCTTCTTCATTTCGCGGCCGGCGGTCGGAGCCCAGGAACCGTTCTCTACGAGCGCCACACGGCGGTTGCAGTACCCTTTGATCTGCAGGCGGTGCAGGAACTCGTACATGGGCGTGAAGAGGCCGGCATCGTATGATGCGGCTGCCAGCACCAGCGTCGAGTGACGGAAGGCATCTTCCACATTTTCAGCGAAATCGCTGCGGCAGAGGTCGCTCATCTCTACGCGGCCGGCGCCTTTAGCGCGCAGGATTTCCGCCAGCTTTTCAGCGGCCGCCAGCGTACCGCCGTGAATGGAGGCGCATGCGATAAAGATACCCTCGGTCTCCACGGCGTAGCTGCTCCAGGTATTGTAAAGGGAGACATAATCGCCCAGATTGTCCTCCAGGATGGGCCCGTGGAGCGGACGGATGGTCCGGACGGGCAGTGCGGCCACCTTGCCCAGCAGGGCCTGAACCTGCACACCGTATTTGCCTACAATATTGAAATAGTAGCGGCGCGCCTCGCAGCTCCAGTCGTCATCATCCCTGCCGTAGAATCCGCACGTATCGAGTGCACCGAATTTGCCGAAAGCATCGGCGCTGTAGAGGGCCCCGTCGGTCTCGTCGAAGGTCATCATCACCTCTGGCCAGTGGACCATGGGCGCAGCAATGAAACGCAGTTTGTGAGCACCCAGTTCCAGGGTATCCCCCTCGCCTACCGTCACAGCACGGCCGCTGACGTCGATTCCCTCGAAGAACTGCGAGAGCATCTTGAGCGCCATGGCACTGCACACCAGTTTCAAGCCGGGATATTCGGCCAGCGCCCAGGCAATCAGGGCTGAGTGGTCCGGTTCCATATGGTGCACCACCAGGTAATCCGGCAAGCGGCCGCCGAGCGCTTCTCGCAGATTGGCCTTCCAGGCATCGGCCGTCACACAGTCAGTCGTATCAAGAATGGCAACTTTCTCATCCAGAATCAAATAAGAATTGTAAGCCATTCCCTCGGGCAGGATATACTGGCTTTCGAATAGCGTACTGGTGTGGTCGTCGGTACCGATATAATGGACCTGGTCGTTGAGCTTGCGGATCATACTGTTTCTGTTTTTGCGGATTTGACAAAGATACGAAAAGGTTTGACAAATTGCTTCCGCCGAACTACCTTTGTGGCCGTGAAACCCATCCGGACTCTCATTTTCGATTTTGACGGCACGTTGGCCGATACGGCCGACGGAATCGTAGCTACGGCCACCGAGACGCTGCGGCGCATGGGCGTGAACGGCGTTACGCCGGAGGAGATCCGCGCCACAATCGGGTTGCCGCTGGGCGCTTCGCTTCGCATTGCCGGCAACCTGCCGGAGTCGCGCGAAGCGGAGGCCGTGGCCATCTACCGGGAGCTCTTCTCGCAACTGGAACTCGGCCGGCTCCGCCTCTACCCGGGCGTGGTGGAAACCATCAAAGAGTTTGCTGCTCGCGGCATTCCCATGGCCATCGCCACCTCGCGCGGGAGCAATTCGCTGGAGCAGATTCTCTCCGGCTGGGGACTGAGCGGCTACTTCCCCATCCGGGCCACCAGTGCAGACGGTTTTCCCTCCAAACCGGCGCCGGATATGGTTCTTGCACTGCTGGAGCGTCTCGGGGCAAAGGCCGACGAAACCCTCGTGGTGGGCGATACCACCTTCGATATCGAGATGGGCAACCGTGCGCACTGCCGCACCTGCGCCGTCACATACGGAAACCACGTGCGCGAACGGCTGTTGACCGCATCGCCCACGTGGCTGATCGATGAGTTCGCTGCTTTAAAGCAGCTTCTATAGTTCTTCGCTGCCGGTAGCCGTGTTATCGCGCATTACACGCGTCACGAGCGGACGGAACATCCTCATGAACGGAATCATCAGGTAGTTGTGCCATCCCGGCACGATATACCGGCGGCCGCGCATGGCAGCGCGCACGATAATCCGTCCGCAGCGTGCCGGACTCATCATGAAACCGGTAAGGCGCGCCAGACGGGCCTTTCTCCGCGACAGGTTCAGCAGCCCGGTGTCGACCCCGCTGGGGGCAACCGTAGTAACCCTGACGCCCTTTTTGCGCACTTCACGCGAAAGGGAGACTGAGAAGTTTCGAATATAGGCTTTCGTTGCACCGTAGAGCGACAGTCCGGCAAAACGCATGTAAACAGCATAAGATGAGATGTTTACAATGTGGCCCCTGCCCCGCTCTGCCATCTCGCGCGCAAAGAGCAGCGAGAGGGTTGTCACGGCATGGATATTCAGGGAGAGAATAGCTTCCACACGCCCGCGGGGCACGTTCAGTGCATCTTCGCAGATGTACATGCCGGCATCGTTGACCAGCATCTCCACCACGAATTTGCGTGACTGGACCCAGGCGTAGAGTTCGTCCGCAGCGGAGGGCTCGGCCAGGTCTGCGGTATGGATCGTAATCTGCCGTTCGTCGGACTTCTGGAGCTCGCGTGAGAGCTCATATTTCGCGTTTTTGAGCTTCTGCGGAGAGCGGCTGACCAGAATCAGCGAGTACCCCTTGCGAAGAAGACAGCGGGATACTTCCAGACCGATTCCGGCACTGCCGCCGGTCACCAACGCCCAACCTCTCTGCTTCATCGTCTTCCGTGTTTGCGGGACTTTTTGCCGCGTGCGCGGGTTACGAAGAAGATCACCAGCAGAACGGCTGCCAGAATCACGACCACGTAGGTCGAAGTGCCGGCGTTGTCGCCCTTGACGCGCGACCACATGGCGAGCAGCTTGTCGGTATCAGCGCCCCAGTCGTGTTCGAGTGCGCAGCGTGCAATCACGGAAGCGTCCGGATAGAGCACAGGATCGACACGGATGCCGAGTGCTTCGGGACCGAAGAAATAGGTCAGATCCAGCGGCTCGCACTCGTCGTCGATCTGCGACTCGAGCACCTCCATAGCGCCGTTGGCAGCCACATAACCGGTCTCTTCCATGTTGCGGATCGCGATATCCGGGCGGCACATGAAGTCGATGAACCAGGTAGCGGCCTTGATGTTCCTGGCATATTTGGGGATTACCCAGCCGTCGAACCAGACGGTACTTCCCTCTTCGGGAACCACGTAGTCCAGGTTGACGCCGACCGTTGCAGCCTCTTCGATTGCCCAGACGGCGTCACCGCTCCAGTTGAGCGAAACCACGCCGCGGTTCTTGGTCATCTGATCCTTGCCGAAGTCGGCCTCCCAGCCCAGCACGCCGTCTTTGACCTGCTTCAGGTAAGCCTCGACAGCTGCGATGGATTCGTCGGAAGAGTCGCTCATCAGATCCTGGAGCGTCACGGTACCTTCCTGCAGCTCTTTCTGCTTGAGGTAGATCAGCACCGGGCCGTAGACGTCGCGCGGAGCGTCCTTGATGAGGATGCGGCCGGCGAACTTCGGGTTGCGGATGACATCCCAGGTGCAGGCCTCTTCATAGGTCACCTCGTCGGTATTGTAAAGAATACCGGTGGTACCCCACATGTAAGGCACGGAGTAGTCGTTGGCGTCGATTTCAGGATTGAACTCCCTGAAAACGCGCTGCATGTACGGCGACTTGTTGTTGGCGATATAATTGACTTCGTCCGGAATAGAAGCGAAATCCAGCGGCAGAAGCAACTGATTGTTGAGCATGCGCTCGATGATGTAGTCGGAGGGGCAGACCACGTCGTAGTCTTCGTGTCCCTTCTCGATCTTCGAGAGCATCGTCTCGTTGACGTCGAACGTCTGGTAGACGACCTTGATATCCTCGCCGGTCTGGGCCTTGTACCAGGCTTCGAATTCCGGGAGGACCGACTCGTCGATATAGTCGGACCAGTTGTACACCTTGAGGACCTGCGAACGGTCAGAGCCGCAGGAAGCTGCGAGCAGCGCGACGGCTGCCAGCGCCAGGAATCTGAATTTCATTTTCATTTCTTAGCTGTGTTCTTGGATTGACGGATGTTGATTACGAGGAGGACCACCAGGATCACGAGGAAGAGGATGGTCATCAACGGTTTAAGCTCGGGGGTCAGGCCGCCCTTGCGCGCATCTGCGTAGATGTACGTAGAGAGGGTATCCAGGCCGATCGTGCCCCGGGTAAAGAAGGTCACGGCGAAATCGTCGAGACTCATGGTAAACGAAAGGATGAAGCCGGAGATCATGCCGGGCCGCAGCGCAGGAACCATCACCTTGCGGAGGGCCTGCATCGGGGTGGCACCCAGGTCGAGCGCGGCTTCATAGATATTGGGGTTCATCTGCGAGAGCTTGGGCAGCACGTTCAGCACCACGTACGGGGTACAAAAGGTGATGTGCGCCAGGATCACCGTGGCGTAGCCCTGCGAGATGTGCAGGAAGACGAACAGCAGGAACAGCGAAACACCGGTGATGATGTCCGGGTTGATCATCGGGATGTTGTTCAGGAAGTTCATCACGTTCTTCTTGCGTCCCTTCAGGTGATAGATGCCGATCGCAGCGATCGTACCGAGCAGCGTAGCCACGAGCGATGCGGCCAGCGCGATCAGCAGGGTATTCTTGACGGCAGACATCAGTCCGGAGGAGTTCTGCATGGCTCCGGTGAAGAGGTTGCGGTAGAGTTCCGTGGAGAATCCGGTCCAGTTGCCGAGACTCTTGGCTTCAGTGAAGGAGAAAATGGCGATAAAGACGATCGGCGCATAGAGCACGATCAGGATCAGCCAGATGTAGGCCTTCGCGGCAATTCGCCTGACGTTCATCAGATGGCCCCTCCTACCGTTTCGGCATCCGAATCACCGCGCTGGATCACGGTCGTGATGGCGATGATTACGAGCATGATGAGCGAGAGTGCGGCGCCGTAGTTCCACATCGAGTTGTTGATATTCTCCTGGATGATCGTACCGAAGAGTTTGATCTTGTTGTTGGTCAGGAATTCGGAGATGGCGAAGGTCGATACCGTGGGCATGAAGACCATCAGCACGCCGCTCCAGACGCCAGGCATCGAGAGCGGAAGGGTCACCTTGCGAAACACCTCGCCCGGGGTGGCTCCCAGATCCTGCGCCGCCTCCGCATAGGAGTTGTCCATCTTATTCAGCACATTGTAAATAGGATAGATCATGAAGGGCAGGTAATCGTAGCACATACCGAAAAGCAGCGTACCCTTGCCGAGCTGCACGCCGGCCATCGTAAAGAGTTCGGCGGTGGCCAGCGTACGCATCAGCGCGTTGATCCACATCGGAAGGATGAAGAGCACCACGGTGACCGCACTGCGGTTGAGCGACTTGTTGGCCAGGATCCAGGCGGCCGGATAGCCGATCAGGATACAGAGCAGGGTATTCTCCAGCGCCACCTCGATCGAGAGGGCGAAGGTACCCAGGGCGTCCTTGTCCGTAAAGAACTTCGTGATATTGGAGAGCGTAAAGTGCCCCGACGCATCCTGCAGCGAATAGATCACAATCAGCAGGAGCGGCAGTACCACAAAGAGTACCAGGAAGATGAAGTAGGGCAACGCCCAACTGGAGCGCTTATTCATCTCTCTTTTCAGCCGGTTTTTCGAGACTGATATCCTTGGGTTGGATCCGGATACCTACCAAGTCGTTTTTGTCCCAGATATCGTTGGTGTCCACCCAGATTTTCTCGCCGTTTTCGGTCTTGATGGTCAGGTGGTAATGGTCGCCCATATAGAGGATAAAGTCTACGTTGCCTTCGACGGCCGCCTCTTCCGCATGGTCCAGCAGGTCGACCTTGTGGAAAGGTACGGTGACCTTCACGGTGTCGCCCTCTTCGAATTCGTGCGGCTGGCATTCGAAACTTGCTCCCAGGAATTCCACGTGGGTTTCGTCCACGATCTTGCCTTCGAAGGTATTGGTATAACGCTCCTTCTTCATGACCTGGATGTCGTCCGGGTCAATGTAGAGCATCACCTCCGTGCCCACTTCGTAAGGGTCATAGTCCTGAATCATCAGCTCATAGCCGGTATCCGTATCCACCCACATTTCGTAGTGAACGCCCTTGAAGGTGCAGGAGTTGACGGTGGCCTTGAACTGGCACTTGGCAGGATCCGTCGTGAAGTAGATATCTTCCGGACGGACCACCACGTCCACACGTTCGTATTCGCCGAAACCTTCGTCAACGCAGTCGAATTCGTGCTTGATGAAGGCCACGCGGCGGTCGTGCATCATTCTGCCTTTCAAGATGTTGCTCTCACCGATAAAGTCGGCTACAAAGGCGTTAACCGGTTCGTTGTAGATGTCGGCCGGCGTGCCGATCTGCTGGATGTGACCCTCGTTCATCACCACGATCGTGTCGGAGAGGGTCAGCGCCTCCTCCTGGTCGTGGGTCACATAGATGAAGGTGATGCCCAGTTTGCGGTGCATCTCCTTGAGTTCGATCTGCATGTCCTTGCGCATCTTCAGGTCCAGCGCGGCGAGCGGCTCGTCCAACAGCAGCACCTTGGGCTGGTTGACAATTGCGCGCGCGATGGCGATACGCTGCTGCTGACCGCCGGAGAGGGTATCCACGTTGCGGTCTTCGTAGTCGGACATGGCCACGAGCTTGAGCACCTTGCGGACACGTTTGTCAATCTCCGCCTGGGGGACCTTTTTCAGCTTGAGGCCGAAGGCGATGTTGTCATAGACGTCCAGGTGCGGGAAGAGCGCATAGCGCTGGAACACCGTGTTGAGCGGACGCAAGTGCGGCGGAGTGCCGGCGATGTCGCGTCCTTCGAGCTCCACGACGCCCGCATCGGCGGTTTCGAAGCCTGCCAGAATACGGAGAAGCGTGGTCTTGCCGCAGCCCGAGGGGCCCAGCAGGGTCACGAATTCTCCCTTGCGGATATAGAGGCTGATATCATCAAGCACCGTTTTGCCGCGGAAGGCCTTGCTGATGTGCTTGATATCGATAATTCGTTCGGATCCGGCCATCTCTACAGCGAGAACGAGAAGTTATACGTTGCGCCGACACTGAAAGCGGCCATCGCATCTCCACCCGGCTGGTAGCCGGCCATCGCGTGCAGTCTCAACCCTTCGAGCGGGGTATATTCGCAGACGACACCCATATGGTAATCGGCACTGGGATCCGGAATCAACTGGTAATAATCGATAATGAAATGACCGGAGAAGTTCCACTGGTCATTGTGGCGGTAAGAGATACTCATTCCGTCGGAGAGGATATCCATAAAGCCGTTATCCCAGGCCTGGCTGTAGAAGTCATTGACAAGGGTGAACTTACCGACTTCTGCCTTCAGACCGCAGGAGATGACGGGAATCCAGTTACCCGTACCATCCGGAATGGCAGCTGCACCCACCAGTGCGCCCAGGCCCTTCATTTCACAGGAAACGATACCCGAGAAGCCGAACAGGCCGCTCTTGAAGATGTAATCGCCATACGGAGAGGTGAAGGCGTTGGCGGAAACGCCGAAGCTCTCGGAAGGAGTCCAGGAGAGGCCTGCGCCCCACTGGTAAATCGGGAAGTTGTTCCAGACGGAGGTGCTCAGGAACGAATGACGGTCATAGTCGTAATCGTCCTCTTCAAAAGTAGCGCAGTACCAATAGGATTTGCCGGCGGTCACCGAGAAATCGCCGAAACTGTAGGTAAGGCTGGCCCAGTTGAGCCAGTTGAAATCATCACTGCGGAAAGTGTTGTTGTAGAGAGCGGCGGGGTCCGTGTTGAGCGGATTGATCAGGAAACTGAAAGAAAGGTTTTCCGTAATCTGGCCGTCGCCCAGGAAGTAGAGAGAGGAAGAGCCCATATCAATCCCTGTTTGGGTGGGACTTCCGCTAAAATCGATCCAAGGGTTGGCTTCTATTCTTGAAACAACTGAGAAATCGGCAGTAAAACCGTCTTTTTCAGAACCTTGCGCGATAGCAAGGGAACTTAGCGAGAGTAACGCTAAAACAAGGATGAGTCTCTTCATTTTCACTTCATAAAATTATGGTTATGGTTAATGGGCGCAAATATAAGAATAAATGGAGAAAGTGTACTATTTTTTAATGGTTCGCACGCCTGCGCTCGTGTGCGCGAAGCTGGAAGGTGTTGTAGAGGTTGTGCCAGATGCTGTAAAAACCGCCCACCGCCGAGACCACGGGATTCAGAAAACTGAGCCCCACCCACATGCCGAATGAGGTGTTTTTCTGTCCGAGCGACTGTCCGGCGGTAATCCTTCGTCCGTAGCGCTTGCCGATCCGGTGGCCGTAGGCGAACTGGAAGATGCAGCACAGCAGCGAGACGGCAACCAGTTCCAGCAGAACCTGCGGACCGTTCGTGAAGAGCACGACCACACGCGTTGCCAGCGCAATCGAGAGCGAAAGCAGAATACTCCAAAGGTAGAACGGAAGATCCGGATGGCGCAGTACCCGGGAGAGCAGACGCGGCATCCAGGCGCGAACCGCCATGGCCAGCAGCATCGGCCCGATCAGCAGCGGGAATACCTTCATCAGGATCCGCAGCACGGCTGCGCCAAGCGTCAGTCCTTCAACCGGGTAGGCCAGCGGCAGAAAGACCGGAATCAGCACGCTGCAAGCCAGATTGATCAGGATCGTATAGGTAACGGTTTCCGACACCTCGCCTCCCAGTTTCCCGACCACCACCACGCTCGAGTTGGCCGTGGGCGTGATAAAGCACAGCAGAGCGGCCTGCACGATCAGTTCATGGGCGGAAATCCAGCGCCAGAATGCGCCCGAACCGTGACGCGCCGCAATCAGCAGCAGGCAGAGCGCGATAAAGACGCCGCACTGCAGCAGGAGCGGCCGGATCTGCCAGCGGTGCGGCCGGATGTCCCGGGGCGAAACACGGCACAGGCTCAGGAAGAGCATCACGGAGAGCAGCAGCGGCTGCACCCATGCGGCCAGAACCTTCAGAACAGGACCCGCGGGATGCAGGGCCGGCCATGCGTGATACAAAAGATAGACGCCGACCCCGGCCGCAATGGCCAGGGCCAGCATCCATTCTTTGAGCCAGGCTATGATTCGTCCGTTGCGGGGCACGGCCTGCGGTTAGTCCTTCCAGGGATAAACCTTTCCGGGTTGTTCAAAGGCAATCTTCGCCCCTTCCTCGCGAACGTCATCCTCTGCATACGTGATGGTCCAGACGGGCATCGTGATCAGTTCCCAGAGACGCTGTTCCGTCATCGGGGCCGCATAGCGGATGCGGATGCACGGCAGCAGGTCGTCGTTCAGGCAGAGATAGGTGCCGATCACGCCTTCTTCCTTGGAGACATGGTTGCTCAGGTACGGAAGCATGCGCTTGATGATGGGCTTCTCATAATTCTGATTCACAATCTCGTAGAAGAACTGCGGCTTGCCGGCGTAGACCTCTGCGCGGGGGCGGATCACCGTTTCGCCGTTTTCCGTGTATTTGCCTTTGTATTCAGCCTTGAGGCCGTCGAACATCATGTGCAGATATTCGTCGATTGCGATGGTGCTCTCCCCTTTCTCGAGACGCACGAAATCGATATCGAGCGGCGTGGTCTTGATCTGGCCGCCGTGAACCGGCATATCCAGGGTTTTCTTCTCCACCGTTTCGCGGAAGAACGCTTCGTCGAGACCCTCTTCTTCAGGGTCTACATAGACGCGGACGATCAGCGGGCAGTCGTACTGCGAGTCGATACCGTAGATCTTCTTGCCGGTCAGGCGGAACTGCAGGCCCAGCATATTGAGGTCGGAACGGTCATACATCTTCTCCGTGCGGATGGTCAGCACTTTCAGGTACTTATATGCCTTGGGATCCGGGCTGTTCACGCGGAAGTTCGAAGGAACGAACACCTCTTCCTGAATCTGTTCAGCGGTGGTTTTCCGGGGATCGTATTTGATGACTACGGAGTGGCTGCCCACATAGGTCTTCACGCCGTGCACGCCGCGGACGCCTTCCAGACGGGCCTTGAAGGCCATGGAGCTGCCGTAGCACTTGACTGACTTGAGGTTCTCGATCTTGACGGTCTCGAGCTTCATGCCCTCTTCGATTCCCCAGTTCTCGTCGATGGTCGGCAGTTCGAACTTTCCGCCGATAATGATGGCCGCAGCCACCAGAACGACAGTCAGGATGGCCGGAACGTACTTCATGAAACCGCAGCGGGAAGAACGGGAAAGACCGATCGAAAGCGCCTTGCTCGGGCAGGCTGCCACACACTCGCCGCAGAGCACGCAGTCCACATTGCGGACGACTGAGCCCTCGAGCGGAATGTCGATATGGTACGGGCAATTCTTCTGGCAGGAGTAGCACTGACGGCCGCAGCGCGTCTGGTCTACGATCACGTGGACCAGCTGGCCGCGCGGCCGGATACGGAAAATCTCAAGCAGGTAGCCCAGCAGGCAGATGAACGCGAACACCCAGACCCAGGGGATATGGACGCCCAACAGGCCCAGGACCACGACCACAAGTGCCACGACCACGAGCCACATCCAGAACTTCAAGGTGTTGGAAGCGGCGCCAAGCGGGCAGATATACTTACACCAGAAACGCTTTACGAAGAGGCCCATCAGAATCACGATCGAAACCGTGATGATGGACATCCAGAGGGTGATTTCGCCCTTGAATCCGGTTGCCACAGCGTAATAAGGATCCAGCTTCTTGCAGAACAATTCGCTGGCCGTTACGGTCATATAGAATATCCAGAACAGCAGCGCATACTTGACAATGCGGAGCAGTTTGTCTGCAGCGGAGCCCGGAGTAATTTCAAAGCCTTTAATCTTCATCGCTTTGCGGAGCTTCGTCAAGAGGTCTTCCACCGTGCCGACCGGGCAGAGATAGCCGCAGAACAGCTTGCTGAAAAGAATGACTGCCGCCGCAAGGGCGAGACCCATCAGGATCTGCACGGACGACATGCTGCAGGGCAGCGAACCGCGCACCAGATAGGTTACGAAAGCCTGGATGCCGCCGAAGGGGCAGAAGCGCTCGGGATCTGCGGCGTCGCTGGTGAACAGTCCGGTGCAGATACCGGTCAGGCAAAGAACGAGAACAGCCAGTACACCCCACTGAAGGAGGTATTTGGGCCAGTTCTTACAAATCTGTGAAGGTTTCTTGGACATAGGTTATCGATTGTTTGAATCACAAAATTAACCATTCCTGCGGGATTCAGAAAAAAATCCGGCCAGATTTTGCAGATACTATTTTTTTCTCTATCTTCGCGGTCCCAAACCGGTCCTTTAGCTCAGCTGGTTTAGAGCGCCTGCTTGACAGGCAGGAGGTCAGCAGTTCAAATCTGCTAAGGGCCACAAAAAAAGAACAGCGCTGCTGTTCTTTTTTTATTCCAATCGGCTTTCGGTCTCGGACGTCTTGCTCCGCTCGGAAGCAAAATCCTCGCTTCGCAAGCATCCTCGCCCTGCAGCCTTCTACTAGTGATTCGCTACGGAGAGGCCGACGCTGAACATTAAATGTACGTGCGCGAGCGTGCCGGCAAAGTCCCAGTCCTCCAGATACTCGTCGGAGGGTTTGTGGTACCAGTCACTGCGCGGGTATTTGTTCGGGCGCGAGGGATCCACGAGATCCGTGCCGAATTCAATCACGACGGCAGGAACACCTTTCTTTACGAAGTTGAAATGGTCCGAACGGAAGAACCATCCGTCGGAGTTGTCGTCATTCCATTTTATATAGCGTCCCTGGGCGCCAGCTGCCGCGATCAGATAGGGATCGAGCGGGCTGTTGCCGCCGCCCAGCACCATCACGTCGTGCGTCAGCGGCTCCGGGGCGATGCAGTCGAAGTTGATGCAGGCCGCCGTCTTTTCCATCGGGAAAACCGGGTGCGCGCAGTAGTACTCGGAACCGAACAGGCCGCTCTCCTCGAGCGTGGGAATCAGGAAAAGCATAGACCTGCGAGGAGCCACCGGCATCTCGGCGAACCGCTTGGCCAGCAGCAGCACGGCCGCCATGCCGGAGCCGTTGTCGGAAGCACCGTTGTAAATCGCATCGCCCGTCTCGTCCGGTTCTCCGAATCCGAAGTGGTCCCAGTGTGCGCTGAATACCACCGCCTCGTCTTTCAGGTCGCGACCGGGCAGAATGCCGCCCACGTTGCAGGTTTCGTTGATTTCACAGGTAACGTCCATTACCAGGCTGGTCTTGGCCTTCAGCGGGAAGGCCTTGAAACCCGGGCGCTTGGCCGCAGCCAGGGCAGCCTCGAAGTCTGCGCCGGCCGCCGCGAAAAGTTTGCGGCAGCCATCCTCGTGAATCCACCCCTTTACGGCCAGTTCGCCGGCGTTGGCGGTCGCTTCATCGTAGAGCGCCAGGTTGCTGCCGGTATGGTTGGCCGCCACGTTCCAGCCGTAGCTGGCGGCCGCGGTGTTGTGCAGCACCAGGCAGCCGGCCGCGCCGAGCCGCAGCGCCTGTTCGAACTTGTAGGTCCAGCGGCCGTAGTAGGTCATGTTGCGGCCCTGGAAGAGCCCGGCGTCGTAAAAACCGGGATCGTTGACCATGGCGATGATAATCTTTCCCTTGACATCGACTCCTTCGAAGTCGTTCCAGCCGAACTCGGGCGCGTCAATGCCGAACCCGCAGAAAACGAACTCGGCGGAAGGCAGTTTCACCTGCGCAGTGGCGCGCGAAGTCCAGACCACCAGGTCGTCGGGCGAGCGGAGATCCACGCGCCGCTTCGACCCTTTGATCCGCAGGCGGTCCTTGGCCAGGCGGCAGGTCGCCCCCACCGTCTTGACTTTTTGGAACCAGCTGCCGTCGAAGGCGGGCTGAAGGCCAATCGCGCGCATCTGATCTGCCAGATACTCAATGGTTTTTGTCTCATACTCGGTCATCGGCATCCGGCCGCCGAATTCATCGGAACCCAGCGTTTTGATCCAACTGCGCATGAGCGCCTCGTCGTCGGCCGGCGTGGTGCGCGGCTGGGCGGCAAGTGTATGGGAAACGAATAACAGGAAGGTTACGGCAATCAGGGAGAGGAATCGGGTTTTCATGCGGATCTGTTAAGTGTAGTTCAGGCAAAGATAACGAATTAATGCACCTCCAGCAACTCCGACCAGTCGGTGGAGTAGCGGGGCGAAATGTGGTCGTGACGGATGCCCTCCGAATAGGGCCCGGCATGCTGGGAAGCCAGCCGCAGCAGCGGAGAAGCGGGCGTGTTGAGCGCATCCATCAGTTCGGATATCTTGTTCTCGCGCTTGCGCCGGAGCGCCGCGGAGGCAATCTTTTCAGGGTCTTCAAACAGGGAGTGTTCAACCGCCAGCCCTTCGGCGGGGACAATGTCGTCTACAAGCACGCCGGCGCGTTTGTAAGCGTAGCCCGGACGGTAAATGCGCTCCGCCGCCTCCAGCGCCGCGCCCACGATCCGGTGCGTACTGTTCGCGGGCACCTTGAGCCGGACGCTGAAGAAGGGACAGTACTGCGGCAATTCCGGGCGGAACCGGTTGGTGTGCATGAAAACGCCCACCTCGTGCGCCACCGTGCCGTCGCGCCGCAGCTTCTGCGCGCAGATGGCGGCAAAATCGGCCACCCGCAGCCGGAGATCGTCGAATGATTCGATCATATCGGCAAACGAGCGCGAGGTGCAGATACTCTTGCGGCTCTCCGGCCGCTCAGCGTTGAGCGCCACCTTTCCCTGCAACTCCCGCCAGGTACGCAGCCCGCCCACACCCAGGTGTTTTTTGACCCAGCTTTCGGGCATTTCCACCAGAGCGGCGGCGGTGGTAATGCCGAGCGAAATCAGTTTGGGCGCGCCCCGCCACCCGACTCCCCAGACATCACCGATCTCCGTAAGCGAGAGCGCCTTGCGGCGTTTTTCGTCGCTGTCTATCACACAGACGCCCCGATACCCGGGATAGCGTTTTGCAAACCGCGCCGCTACCTTGGAGAGCGTCTTCGTGGGCGCAATCCCGATACTCACCGGGATGCCGGTCCAACGACGGATCTTGCGTACCAGTGCGAGCGCCAGTTCCCGTCGTCGGGAAGGATCGGTTTCATCCAGATGCAGAAAGGCCTCGTCAATGGAATAGACTTCCAGCGCGGGATCGGTTTCGCGCAGGATGCTCATCACGCGGGCGGACATGTCGCCATAGAGGGTATAATTGGATGAACGAACTTCCAGACGGCCGGACGCAACCAGTTTCTGCAGCTGAAAGAAAGGGGTTCCCATCTTGATACCCAGCGCTTTGGCCTCATTGGAACGGGCCACGGCACAGCCGTCGTTGTTGGAGAGGACGACCACCGGCCGTCCCTCCAGCTGCGGCTGGAATGCCCGCTCGCAGGAGACAAAGAAATTGTTGCAGTCAACCAGCGCGAAACAGGCCATCCTAACGCATCCGTTTGATGATGTAGGTCACCACGCCCCAGATGAGGAAGTCGTTCCCCTCCTCCACCCGGATGGGTTTATATTTCCGGTTCGCAGGCAGCAGCCAGACGCCCTTTTCGCCGTTGCCGGAAGGGTCGGTCAGCGAGAGGCGTTTCAGGGCGAATTCGCCGTCTACATACGAGACACAGAGGTCGCCTTCAGCCGGTTCCAGGGCCTTGTCAATGATCAGGACGTCGCCCTCCTGCACCCCCGCGTCCACCATGGAATCGCCCACCACGCGACCGTAGAAGGTCGCGGCCGGATGGTGCACCAATTCTTTGTTCAGGTCTATCACCCCTTTCATGTAATCCTGTGAGGGTGAGGGAAATCCGGCATGAATCTCCGGAAGATCCTCCAATATCTCCAGTTCGTCCATATCTGTTTTCCTGCGAAAAATTTCTTCAAATTTAAGGAATAATCGTGATGTTTTTATATATTTGCCAGAACCAAACGGCTAACCAACTGTTAACTAATATGAAGAAACTCTTTACCCTCGCAGCTGCACTGCTTCTCGGTGCAAGCGCATTCGCCCAGAACCAGGGCGACATGGCCATCAAAGCCACCACTTTTTTCAGTTACTACAGCAGTCACAACAAGACCCTTGACGTTACGCTTGATGGCACCAATTTCGCCATCGGTGCAGGTTTCACCTACTTCGTGATCGATAACCTCGGCGTCAGCCTGGATGCAACCTATGCAACCGGTAATACTGTAGCAATCACTCCGAGCGCTTCTTATTTCATTCCTGTCGCAAGCAATTTCTATTACACCCCGACCCTCGGTTTGAACTTCGTCATCGATGATCCATTCACGTTCGGTATTGATCTGAGTTTCATTGCTTTCGAGTATCGCCTGAATGACCTGCTCGCCTTCGACTTCACGTTGGGCAGCCTGACGTTTGACACCAACGAGGACTCCAACGACTTCTCGATCGGCGTGAACACCGGCGGCAATATCGGCGTTCGTTTCTATCTGTAAACCATTACCTTTACGATACTTTAAGGCGACTGCTCCGGCAGCCGCCTTTTTTTTTGTACCTTTGCCGTATGAAACGTCTCTTCCTTCTTCTTGCGCTGGCGGCCGTTACGGCCTGCGGCGGAAAATATGACAGCGATCCTGTCGCTCAGGCTCTTACCGCCCATATTCTGGCTTCATCCCCGGAGGGATGCAAACTGATGCTGACCGACCTCCAGAAGGTCGATTCAACCACCTACGCCACGGAATTCGACCGCCGTGAAGAAGTCTTCAACCGCCAGATTGCCAAGAACGAAGAACTCTACAGCCGCTACGTCACCGGCGGCCAGATGAAGAACGCCGCCGCCAAACTGCAGGCCATGCAGAACGGCAGGCGCATCCGCGCCGGACTGGACAGCCTGCGCAAGGTCATGGAGGCGGATCTTTCGCAGACCGCCTACTACGACTACCGCTTCAGCGGACACCTCACCCGGGGCCGCCAGTCGGTAGACTACGACAGCTGGTGGTTCACCATCACGCCGGAAGGCCAAGTGCTGGTGGTCGTTGCGGACCGCAAGGACCTGCACAAATCGGGCGGAATGGCCATCCCGGGCTACCGGGAGCTCCTAAAGGGAGAGGATCCCGAGTAAACTGTTTACTTCCTGTTGATAATAGTTTTCCCATCGCTGGGGATAATGTGCGCAAAACTCCGTACATTTGTACGATTGTGCGCATAGCGCGGGCACGTGCACGTGCATGACGAGCGTGCACGCACACTGGGAAATAATAAACAAAACATACAGACATGAAACTCAAACACCTGAATTTCTGCATTTTAGCGATTGGCGCGCTCCTGCTTGGCGCAATCGGTTGTGAAACACAGCCCGTCTGGCAGTCGCCCTTCATCTCGCTCAGCCGCCAGGTGAGCAGCGACACGCTTCATTTCGACGCAATCGGCGGCGAAACGAAGCTTCTGCTTGAAACATCCCGCGACTGGAAGATCGACGAGATTCCCGCTTGGGCGCTGGTAGACCCTGAATCCGGCACCGCATCCGACGGTCCGGTCAGCATCTCCATCACCGTTCCGGAGAACGTGGGTTACGACCGCACGGCGGAGCTGCTCTTTATCGCAGGTCCTTCCATGGAGAGCATCTATCTTCACCAGGCAGGACCCGAGGGCATCGATGACGGCATTATCGACGTCACCTGCGCCGAATTCGCCGCCCTTCCCGACGACGACGGCAAGACCTATCGTCTGAAGGGCTCCATCAGTGGCAGCATCAACACCACCTACGGCAACTTCGACGTCACGGACGAAACCGGATCGGTCTATGTATTCGGCGTAACCAACGTGACGGAATTCAAGGACAAGCTCAAGAAAGGCTGGCAAATCTCCGTGGTCGGTCCCAAGACCACCTACAACGGCAAGGCGGAGATGAAGAACGGCACCATCGAATCCATTACCGAGGGCAGCGCCGTCCGGCCGACCAACATCACGGACATCTCCTGCGCAGCCTTCAGCCAGCTCACCGATACGGAAGGCTGGTACCGCCTCACCGGTGTGGTGGGCGACGGCAGCGTCAATACCACCTATGGTAACTTCGACGTCAAGGACGAGACGGGCTCCGTCTACGTCTACGGCGTGGACAACATTTCCGAACACAGCGGCATCGCCAAGGGCGACTCGATCGCCGTGGTGGGCCACTACTACCTCTACACCAACAACAATACCGGCGCCACCAAGGTCGAGATGACCGGCGGTTATATCGAGTGGCGCAAAGCCGGCGGTGGTACCGTCCGGCCGACCGATATCACCGACATCACCTGCAGCGCCTTCGCGCAGCTGAGCGACACCCAGGGCTGGTACCGCCTCACCGGCGTGGTGGGCGACGGCAGCGTCAACACGCAGTACGGCAACTTCGACGTCAAGGACGAGACGGGCTCCGTCTATGTCTACGGTGTGGACAATATCTCCGAACACAGCGCCATCGCCAAGGGCGACTCGATTGCCGTGGTGGGCCACTACTTCCTCTACACCAACAACAATACCGGCGCCACCAAGGTGGAAATGACCGGCGGTTATATCGAGTGGCGCAAGGGCAGCGGCACCGGGCCTGTGACGCCTTCCGGCGGTCCCGACCCTGCTTCCGTGGTGAAGAGTACGATCGCCGACTTCCGCGCGGCACAGACCGGAACGGGCACCTGGTACGAACTGACCGGCGTGGTAACGGAACTCATGAATGCCACCTACGGCAACCTGATGCTGAAAGACGACACCGACACGGTCTACGTCTACGGCGTGGTAAAAGCCTATGTCACCAGCAACGACAAATCATTCAATACCCTGGGCGTCAACCAGACGGATACGCTGACCATCTGGTCGCTCCGCGACGAATACAATGGCCGCGTGGAAGCCGGCGGTACGACGCCCGCAGTCTATGTCTCGCACAAAGCCGGTGCCGGCGTGGCTCCCGTCACGCTCACCCACCCGTTGACCAGCAGCCTCACCTGGACGCCGGGCAACAAGGCTTCGGCGGCCAAAATCAACTTCCAGGGTTCGCAGTACGACGCACTCAAGCTCGGCACCGCTTCGATTGCGGGAACGGCTACCGTTACCGTGCCGGCCGGAAAGAGCAAGATCGGATTCTACGCCCTGGGTTGGAACGGAGTCGACGGTAAGCTGAAAGTCAGCGGCGGATCATTCTCGCAGGAGTACACCGTCAAACAGAATTCCGGCTGCGCACAGAACTCGCCCTTCACCATCACCACGCTCTCCGACAACGACTGGTATTCGCTCGACTTCGGATCGGCCCTCGCGGAGAACCTGACGCTTACCTTTGAAACGCAGACAGGCGGTCTCCGGGCCATCGTATTCGGTGTAAATGCAGAGTAGCGGCGCAATGAACGTCTTCGGAAAAATCCTTCGCAGAACCCTCCTGGTTGCAGCGGCGGTCCTTTCGGCCGTCGCCTGCGGGGACAGTTATTCGGCCATCGGGCTGGAACTGCGGCAGAATAACGCGGAACCTTCCCCCTCCAACCAGTGGATTACCGTTACGGCCACCGGAGACTGGACGCTGACACTCGATTTCCCGGACCGCACGGAAACGGACTTTACGCCGTGGGCCTACTTCAACGGCGACGACACCCTCACCGTCATCTCCGGCAGCGGCACGCGCAAAGACATCACCTTCAACTGGATTGCCAACGCCAGCTCCGAGCAGCGCAGCGTGACACTCGTCGCGGCCTCCGGCTCCCGGAAAGCGACGGCCGTTTTCAGACAGTCCGGCGCAACGCCCTCCGCCTCCATCCTGCCCTCGACGCTGAAATCCGACGAACTGGGCGCATGGATGGAACTCCCCGCCACCAATACGCCGGGACTCTACTATTTCTCCCACAACATGGAGATCGGCGGAAAGACCACCCGCAATTACGCCTTCGGCTGGCATCCCACGGCCCTCGTGGCCCTCTGGGTGGCCTATCCGCTCAATGCCTGGAGTATAGGCAGCGGCGGCCGGAGCAACGTCTGGGGGCTCGATCCCAAGCTTCCCCGCAAGTATCAGCCCGTGCTTTTCAGCGCCTTCTCTTCCGGCAATGCCGGCAGGTTGGACCGCGGGCACCAGATACCTTCCGCCGACCGGCTTTACTACGACGCCAACGTGGCCACTTTCTACGGCACCAACATGACCCCGCAGCTGAACAAGCTCAATGCGGCGGCCTGGGGTACGCTGGAAGGAATGGTCCGCAACTGGGCGCGGCAGTTCGACACCCTCTACGTCACCACCGGCTGCGTGATTGACGGCAGCACGGAATACTGCTACGACAACGACCGCAAGAAGGTGACCGTACCCACCGGCTACTACAAGGCGCTGCTGGGCTACAAGAGGAGCGGCACGCTGGGACAGACCGGAGCCAACGGCGGCTACACCGCCATCGGATTCTGGTTCGACCACAAAGCATACAGCGCCAGCGAATCGGTGGTAATGTCCCAGAAAATGACCATCGACGACCTCGAGACGCGCACCGGCCACGACTTTTTCGTAAACCTGCCTTCGGCCATCGGCGCTGAACTCGCCGCGAAGGTAGAATCAACCATAGACCCCTGGTGGAATTAAACGCAAACAAAGAACAACCCGCATATGAAACGCATCCTGACTCTGCTTACCCTGCTGGTTCTCCTCCCCTTCGCATCCGGCGCCATGAAACCGGAGAAAGGGCAGACCGCCGCAACCCGTCACTATGTCATCGGATTCTACAATCTCGAGAACCTGTTCGACATTTACAACGATCCGGCCAAGAACGACGAGGAATACCTCCCCGAAGGCAAGAACCAGTGGACGGAGGTCAAGTACAAAAAGAAACTCCACAACATGGCAACCGTCATCCGGGCCATGCACGACGACAATGGCCGCTGGCATACCATTCTGGGTATCAGCGAAATTGAGAACCGTCTCGTGATCGAAGACCTGATTTCTCAACCGGAAATCGAAGCCGCGAACTACCAGATCATCCATTACGACGGTCCGGACCGCCGCGGCGTGGATGTGGCGCTGCTCTACAAACCCGAGCAGTTCAACTACATCACCAGCGAGAGCATTCCCTTCAACTTCGTGGACACCAAGGTGGAGATCACCCTCACGCCGGAGGAGCAGGACTATTTCCGCACCCGTGACATCCTGATGGTCCGCGGCACGATCGACGGCGAGATGTTCGCCTTCTTCGTGACCCACACCCCTTCGCGCGTGGGCGGCAAGGGCGGCGATCTGCGTTCCCGCTGTGCGGAGATCATCTATAACCGTTCCCGCGAGCTGGAAGAGGAGTTCCCGGGCATCAAGATCGTGGTGATGGGCGATATGAACGACGACCCCTTCGACGACAGTATGGCCGTCTGGCTCCACGGCCGCGAAACCATCGAGGAGATGAAACCGGAAGATTTCTTCAACCCCTACCTGCGGATGCTCAAGGACGGCTACGGCACCCTCTGCTACCAGGGCGTCTGGAGCATCTTCGACCAGGAACTCGTCAACTACAACCTGGCCGTCGCCCCTGAAGGCGGACTCAGGATCATCCCCATCGTCAAGGGCAAATACTACGGCCGCGTTTTCAAGAAACCCTTCATGACCACCCAGAAGGGACAGTATAAGGGCTATCCGTTCCGCACCTTCAGCAACGGCGCCTTCATCAACGGGTATTCCGACCACTACCCCACTTACATCGTCATCAGCAAATAAGTACAAGACATTATATTCCAATGAAAAAGACTTTGCTCTTCATCGCAGCCCTGCTGCTCTCGGCCACCGCTTTCGCCCAGCTGCCCACCGGCGGCGTCAAGGGCTGTGTGGTGGACCGTCAGGGACGGGCTCCTATCGGCGGCGCGCATATCGTGCTGTCGCAGAAAGGAGTCACCGTGGCTGAATGCAGCTCGGATGCAAACGGTATTTTCCAGATCGACGCCCTGGCGAACGGGATGTACGATATGCACGTAACCGCTGAGGATTTCAGCCCCATCGTCGTCAACGTGACGGTGGACGGCGGATTCATCAAGGACATGCATTTCGTGACGATGACGGCAGCGCGGCGCATCAATGAGGTGGACGATTCCAGCTTCACGGAATTCGACATGGACGATTCGGGATACAGCGACACCCCGACCATCCTCTTCACCTCCAACGACATCTACAACAACATCGCCGGCTACGGATTCAGCTCCGTCCGCTTCAAGAACCGCGGTTACAACAGCGAATCGCAGGATGTCTACCTGAGCGGCGTCAAGCTGAACGACGCCATCACGGGGTACTCGCCCTACTCCCTCTGGTCCGGCCTGAACGAGGCGACCCGCAGCAAGGAGACCACGATCGGTTCCGAGGCGTCGGATGTGGGCCTGGGCGGCTACAACGGCTCCACCAACATCTATGCGACTCCGTCGAGCGTGCGCAAGGGCTGGCGCTACAGCATCCTGACCAACAGTGCGATGTACCGCCTCCGCCTGATGGGCACCTACGCATCGGGCGAGATGGACAACGGCATCTCCTATGCGGTCAACGCGTCGGTCCGTGCCGGCGGCAACGACTGGATCGAGGGTGTCTACTACCGCAACTTCGCCCTCTATGCCGGTATCGAGAAGAACTTCGACGACATCCGGCGCATCAGCCTGGTCTGGTTCGCGACGCCCGGACAGCGCGGTGCCCAGAACGCCTCCACGCAGGAGGTCTACAACCTGATGGGCGACAACATGTACAACTCCAACTGGGGCTACCAGAACGGCAAAGTGCGCAACGCGCGCGTCCGCAAGACCTTCGAGCCGGTGACGGTGCTGCACTACAGCTTCACCCCCAGCGACCGCTTCGAGGCGAACGTCACGGGACTCTGGCGCACGGGCCGCAACGGCTACACCGCACTCGACTGGTATGACGCAGCCGACCCGCGTCCGGACTACTACCGCAACCTGCCGAGCTACTCCTATATGGAAGACGAGGACTACAACCGTACCAACGAAGAGAAGTACCGCTGGGCAGTCGAAATGTGGAGCCAGCACGTGCCGGAGTACGCCAACTACCAGCACCTCAACTGGGACAGGATGTACAACGTGAACTACAACAGCGCGGACGGCCGCAGCAAATATGCGCTTGAGGAGCGCCACGTTGACCAGAACGACCTCCACCTGGCCACCAGCTTCAAATGGAGCAACGGCCGGGGCCGCACCCTGACGGGCGGTGTCAACGGCCGCTGGAACAAGACGGAGAACTACAAGCTCATGAACGACCTGCTGGGCGGCAAGTATTACCTGAACATCGACTCCTTCGCAGAGCGCGACTTCTCCTCGTCCAACGCGATGATCCAGAACGACCTGGATTATTACTTCGCACACGGCGAGGCCGAGAAGATCCTTCAGGGCGGGAAGTACGGCTACGACTACTACGCCCAGGTGCGCCGCGCCGAAGCCTGGCTCAACGCCCAGCTTACCGCAGGACCGCTGGTGGGCAGCATCGGCGGCAGCATCGGCTATACCTCCTTCTGGCGTGAAGGTCTCCTCCGCAAGGGCCTCTTCGCCGGTCTGGACGAAAACGGCAATGAAATCTACGACAACGGCGTGAAACTCACCGGTTACGACAAGGACGGCCGGGTCATCACCTCCAAAGGCGCTTCCGATACCTGCCGGTTCCTCACCTGGTCGGCCAAGGCGAGCCTCGCCTATGTATCCAGGGCCAGCCGGCTCTCGGTGAACGCCGGTTATTTCCAGGAGGCGCCCACCTTCAACCAGGCTTTCGTTTCGCCGCGTACGCGCAACACCATCGTGCCGAACCTGACGCCCATCCGCACCTTTACGGCCGACGTCAACTACCAGTACAGCAACGAAGGTATCGACATGCGCCTCACCGCTTTCTACACCAAGATCAAGGACCAGACGGACGTGATGAGTTTCTACGACGACTCGCAGAACTCCTTCACCAACTTCGCGATGTCAGGAATCGACCAGCGCCACATGGGTATCGAGTTCGGTGCCCGCGTCCCGCTGCCGCTGGAGGGTCTCACCCTCTCCGCCGTCATCAGCGCGGGTGAATACGTCTATACCTCCACCCCGATGATGACGCAGACCATCGACAACAGCGTGGAGGTCGTGGTGGACAACCAGCCGGTAACCTACTGGATGAGCCATCCGATCTACAAGAAGAATTACATCAAGGGCGGCGGCGGAGCCTTCACCTACGCCACCGACGACGACGGTAACTATATCGTCGCCGGCGAGAAAAAGCATTACGTGCCCAGCACCCCGCAGACGGCCAGCGAAGTTGCGCTCAACTACCGGCTCAAGTCCTACTGGTTCTTCGAACTCAACGCCCAGTCGTTCTCGCGCGCTTACCTTGACATGAACCCGCTCTACCGCACCCAGATGGCCTGCGGCGGCGCGGACGGCGTGGTCACCCCCGCCGAAGTCGAGTACATGGCGGCCCAGGAAGAATTCCCCACCGCATTCCTTGTAAACGGAAGCATCGGCAAGTCCTGGTACATCCAGCGCAAGTACAACATCGGCTTCAGCCTCGAGCTCAAGAACATGCTCAACAACACGAATGTCCGCACCGGCGGCTACGAACAGACCCGTCTGATCAGCAGCGTCGGCAAGGACCGCTACTACCGCTTCGATCCCAAGTATTTCTATATGTCGGGAGCCAGCTACATGTTGAACATTTATTTCAGATTCTAAGGCTATGAAAAAGATACTGATCCTCATCTCGGCCCTGCTGGCCTTCAGTTCGTGCCAGTCCCTGATTGAAGAGTGGCAGCCGGTCTTCACCGGCAAATACGCCGACGTTCCCCCGCAGGAGGCGGCCACCCTCAAGGCCAATACCACCATCGCCCAGCTCTGTGCGATGTACAGCGGCAAGCCTGTGGAAATCCACAAGAACGTCATTATCTCCGGCGTCGTGGTCACCGACGACCAGCCCGGCAACTTCTACAAGAGCCTCTACATCCAGGACTCGACGGCCGGCATCGAGCTCAAGATCGGCAAGAACGGTCTCTACAACGACTACCGTCCCGGCCAGACGCTCTATGTGCGCTGCAACGGCCTCACCCTGGGCCAGTACGGCTACAAGAGCGGCAACTACGGCGGCAACGGTATGATCAGCCTGGGCTACAGCGACCCTTCGGGCACCTACGAAACCTCCTACATCGAGAACAGCCTGATCATCGACCAGCACATCATCAAAGGAGCGATCGGAGAGATGCCGGAACCGGTGGAGATCACCGAGGCGCAGCTCCCCTCCAAGACCGACAGTCAGAAGAACAATAAATACCTGGGCCGTCTGGTCACCCTCAAGGGGCTTACCTACGGCAACGAGATTTTCTGCCTGCTCTACCTGAACTCCAACCTCGACAAGAAGTCCTACACCAACCGTGTGTTCCTCTCGCCGACCAACATTACGACCAACCCGACCTGCGGTGTCACCACCTGGGCCATGTCCAAGAACAAGATGAAGGAATACCTGCTTTCCGGCATCTGGGATGCAGCCAAGGTGGGCAGCGGCACCAACTTTACGGGAGAGACGCTCGCCGATTTCAAGGGCGAAAACGGGCAGTACGACGGTGTGGAGAAGGCGGCTTACTCCGTGAGCCAGTATTTCAAGATGGGCAGCAAGACCATTCAGATCCGCACAAGCGGTTTCTGCAAGTTCTCCGACGTGGAGATCCCCGCTTCGCTGCTCGCCGGCACGGCGACGCTCGACGTCACGGGCATCCTGACCCTCTACGAAGGCAGCATCCAGTTCACGGTCAACAGCCTGGACGATTTCGTCATTAACGAATAAGACCAGCCGATTCCGATGAGACGTCCCCTTCTGCTGGCCCTGATAGCCCTTGCGGCGGCATCCTGCTCTACCACGCGGATGCTGCCGGAGGGGGCTACGCGCCTGGCAGAAAACAGGATTGTCTTCACGGAAGGTGCGGAGGCGCCTGAAGCGGCCAACCTGACCCCTTACCTGCGCCAGAAGGCAAACGCCAAGTTCGATCCGTGGCTCTATGTCTACAACTGGAGCTCCGGCAACGGAACCGCCTGGGACCGGATCGTAGAGAGCATCGGCAATGCACCGGTGGTCTACGACTCCACCGTGGTGCTGGAAAGCGCCGCGCGGATGGTGGGCCACATGGAGTATCTGGGCTTCTACGACGCATCGGCCGACGTCCGCACGGAGGAGAAAGACCGGAAGACCACCGTCACCTACCGCATCAATCCCGGCCACAGTTACCGGCTCTCCAAGATCAACTATATCATCCGGGAGCCGGAGATGAACCGGATTCTTACCGAACAGGCTGACAATCTGGGGCTCAAGGTAGGCGACCGCCTTTCCCAAAAGGCGCTGGAGGCCGAATCCGAACGGCTGGCCAGCCTCTTCCGCGAGCAGGGGTACTACGGACTCTCCAAGAACCATTTCTTCTTCTTTGCGGATACCTCCGCGCACGACGGCACGGCCGAACTGACCGTCCGGCTCGAGGATTATACCCGTAACGAAGCCCCCTCCGCCGCCCGGCCGCACCGCAGATACACCTTCGGCGACGTGGATATCGTGCCGGTCGGAGGTTTCCGGGTAAAACCCTCTTTCCTCTTCAATCTCAACAAGATCGAAAGCGGAAAGACCTACAATGAAACCGATATCCGCACCACCTACACCCGCTTCTCGAGCATCCCGCTCTTCAACAGCGTGAACATAGGCCTGCAGGAACGCGATTCGAACCTGGTGGACTGCACCATCGAACTGAAGAAATCGCACCTGCAGAGCATCAAAACCGGTTTCGAGGGTTCGTTCAACTCCACCGGCCTGCTGGGTCTGACCCCGTCGATCTCCTATTCGCACAAGAATATCTTCGGCGGCGGGGAGCAACTCTCGCTCGGCTTCCGCGGCAACTTCCAGTTCCGTCTGGACGACGATACCCACTCCAACGAGTATGCGGCCTCCGCGTCGCTGCTCTTCCCGCGATTCCTGGGACTTCCGCGCGACTGGTTCGAGATTTCAATCCCCAACACGGAGATCTCCGGCGCCTTCAACTGGCAGAACCGTCCGGAGTACACGCGCAACATCACCTCTCTCTCGTTCGGCTACAACTGGAACGACGGCGGTCACTTCTTCTATCAGCTCTATCCGCTGAAACTCAACTTTGTCAAGATCTACGACATCTCCTCCGACTTCTACGCCAACCTGAAGGACCCGTACCTGATCAATGCCTACCAGGACCACATGGACTTCGGTTCGGAGGCCTCCATCTACTTCACCACCGACGCGTCGGTGAATCCCCGGAAGAGCCACTTCTACGTACGAGCCAGTATCGGCGGTGCGGGCAATGTCCTGAGCCTGCTGGACGGGGTGTTGCCCACGACGGACGACGGCAGCGCGCACACCATCTTCGGCGTACCCTATTCGCAGTATGTGCGCGGCGAAATCTCGGTGGTCCCGACCCTTCACTTCGGCAAGCAGAATCAGTTCGCCGTAGCGCTGCGGGCGCTGGCCGGGGTGGGATATGCCTACGGCAACGCCACCTCCCTGCCGTTTGAAAAGTTCTTCTACGGCGGCGGCGCCAACTCGCTGCGCGGCTGGCAGGCCCGTTCGGTGGGACCGGGCGGCGCTGCGCTCGATGGCTCCTTCACCATCCCCAACCAGTCCGGCGACCTGCATCTCGAAGCGAACCTCGAGTTCCGTTTCCCGCTCTTCTGGAAGTTCCAGGGCGGCCTCTTCGCGGATGCGGGCAACATCTGGAACCTGGAAACCAACGCGATGCGCGACCCGATCACCGTCTTCCACAAGGAGGACTTCCTCCAGACCTGCGCACTCGACTGGGGATTCGGACTGCGACTCGACATTGACATGCTGCTGGTCCGCGTGGACCTCGGCCTCAAGTTATACGACCCGGTCACCCAGGCATGGCGCGGGCCGGACCAATGGTTTACCAAGAACGGTTATGCACTTCACTTCGGTATCGGATATCCGTTCTAAACTACTATATTTCAAGATACAATGAATCTGAAAAACTCTATTCTCATTCTCGCCGGAGGCGGTCCCGCCCCCGGTATCAACACGGTGATCGGAACGGTCGGAAAGTGCTTCCTGAGCTACGGCTACCGCGTGATCGGCCTGCACGGCGGCTACAAGGGTCTCTTCTCTCCCGATCCCAAGATTACGGACCTGGATTTCAGCACCGTCGATATGATTTTCGACAGCGGCGGATCCTACCTTCGGATGAGCCGTTACAAACCCACCGATGAAGATTTTCAGGAGCGTTTCAACCTGCAGCTGTTCAAGGACAACAACATCAAGCTGCTCGTGACCATCGGTGGCGACGACACCGCCAGCACGGCCAACCGAATCTCCAACTTTCTGAGAACCAGGAATTACCCGATCAGCAATATCCACGTTCCCAAGACCATCGACAACGACCTTCCGCTGCCGATGCGCACGCCGACCTTCGGTTTCCATTCCGCCATGGCCGAAGGCGCCCATATCGCCTCCACCATCTACGAAGATGCGCGCACCACGGGCAACTGGTTCCTGGTCTCCTCGATGGGCCGCTCCTCCGGCTCGCTGGCCATCCATATCGGCGCTTCCTGCCACTACCCGATGATCATCATCCCGGAGATGTTCGACAAGACGAAGATTACCCTGGACAAGATCATCCGGCTGACCATCTCCTCCATCATCAAACGCCGCATCATGGGCGTGGATTATGGCGCCGTACTGATCTCCGAGGGCGTTTTCCACGCGCTCGACACCGAGGAAATCGAGAAGAGCGGCGTCCATTTCACCAAGGACGAACACGGCCATATCGAACTGGGCAAGGTCTCCAAAGGGCAGCTGTTCAACAACATTCTCGAGACCTACAAGGAGAAACTCTCCCTGAAGGTCAGCACGCGCCCGATCGACGTGGGCTACGAAATCCGCTGCCAGACGCCGGTGGCCTACGACCTCTTCTACTGCACGCAGCTGGGCTGCGGCGTCTACGAGCTCTACAAGCAGGGCTGCACGGGCTGTATCGTCTATGTAGATCCGGTAGGACAGACCAAACCGCTCTACCTCCATCAGCTGCAGAATCCACGCACCGGAAGGATCGAGCCGCGCCTGGTGGACATCAACTCCGCCTACGCGCAGAACATTTTCCGCCGGATGCTCAACTTCATCACGGAAGACGACTACGAAGCCGCCTCCAAGTGGCTCGAGAATCCGGAGGATTTCGACTTTTACAAGATTTTGAACTGGAAGCGCAAATAGATGATCAGCAAGCGGGAAATCAAGGAGATCCGGGCGCTCGCGCAGAAGAAATTCCGCGACGAATCGGGCCTCTTTGTGGTGGAAGGAGAGAAACTGGTGGCCGAAGCGCTCCAGTCCGGATACGAGGTGGTCAAACTCTTCCGCACCGAAGAGATCGGCGAGGAGGAGATGGCCCGCATCTCGTTGCTCACTCACCCCTCGCCTGCGCTGGCAGTGGTCCGCAAACCCGCTGAAACAGTGTTCGTTCCGCCCACCGGTGAACTGATTCTCGCGCTCGATTCGCTCCGCGATCCGGGCAACGTGGGGACCATTCTGCGCATTGCGGACTGGTTCGGGATCCGCACGGTTCTGGCCAGTCCGGACACCGTGGAAATCTACAATCCCAAGGTGGTCCAGGCCACGATGGGCGCCATTTTCCGCGTGCACGTCCACATCTGTCCGCTGCCCGAAACCCTGGCCGGACTCCGCCGGGCGGGCCTGCCCGTCTACGGCACTTTCCTGCAGGGGAATCCGCTCTACGGGGCGTCGCTTGCCCGAGCGGGCGTGATTGTCCTGGGCTCCGAGCGCGACGGCATCTCTCCCGCGGTGGAAGCCGTAGTTTCCGAGCGCCTCTATATTCCTCCTTTCCCGCCCGGAGAAGCCCCAGGACCGGAATCCCTCAATGTTGCGACCGCCGCAGCCATCGTTTGCGGCGAATTCAGAAGAAGATTCATAACCCCATAAAGTATATGCGTCATTTCACCCTGCCGCAGGATGGCGGCCTGATTGAAGACGGAACTGCCGTCAATGCGTTTGAGAAGATTCAAACCCATATTTACGAGAATCCGCTGGTCGCCAGCGAGAAGGTTGCCGACATCCTGATCGGTGCCATCAATGCCACCCCGAAAGGAAAGCGTTTCCGCCTGGGCCTCACCACCGGCAACACCCCCATCCAGCTGTACAATATCCTGAGCGAACGCTACCGTCAGGGCAAGGTCTCGTTCAAGAACGTGGAGGTCTATTCCATCGATGAGTACTACCCGGTGGGCAGCCAGGAGATGCAGAGCCGCAACTATCGTATACACAGTGAGTTGCTGAATCATATCGACATCCCCCGGAAGAACATCCACATCCCGGACGGAACGGTCCCGCCGGAGCGCATCGCCGCCTATTGTGCGGAGTACGACGCAGCTGCCCGCAACCTGGACCTGCTCATCTGCGGTATCGGCAACGAAGGCCAGGTGGGATTCAACGAGGTGGGATCCAACCTGCTGAGCCGCACGCGAATGGTGACGCTTCCCTACCCGAGCCGCAAGGCTCAGTCGCGAAATTTCAACGGCGATGTGAGCGTCACGCCTAAAAACGCGCTGACGATCGGCCTCTCCACGATGATGAGTGCCGGAAGGGTGATTCTGATGGCCTGGGGTGAATCCAAATCGGGAGCCGTTCGCCAGATCGTGGAGGGTGCGCCCGACAGCGCCTGCCCGGCATCGGTTTTCCTGAACCATGCGCACGTCGAAATCTTTATTGACACCCCGGCCGGCAGCCAGTTGACGCGTTACCAGGCGCCCTGGGTGATAGGCCCCTGCAAATGGACGCGCAAGTTCCGCCGCAAAGCGGTGCTCTGGCTCTGCGAAAGGGTCCACAAACCCATCCTGAAGCTCACCAACCAGGATTATCTGGAAAATTCGCTGGACGAACTCATCGAAAAATACGGTCCTTTCAACGATCTGAACGTGCAGGTTTTCCGCGATCTTCAGGACACCATCACCGGCTTCCCCGGCGGGCGCGAAGGCAAGAAACGGATCGTGGTCTTCTCGCCGCACCCGGACGACGATATCATCTCGATGGGCGGCACCTTGATCCGGATGGCACACCACGGACACAACGTGCATGTGGCCTACCAGACTTCGGGCGACGCCGCCGTGCTGGACGACGTTGTAATCCAGCACTTTGACGCTGCTGCCGAGATGGGATTCGCCGACCGCCGCGACGACGTGAAATACCTGATTTCTTCCAAGGAACCGGGTGCGCCGGAGCCGCGCGAACTGCTCGACATCAAGGCCGGTATCCGCCGTTCCGAAGCCCGCGGCGCGTGCCGTTCATTCGGCCTGGATCCGTCGCACATCCACTTCCTGAATCTCCCCTTCTACGAGACGGGCGAAGCGGCCAAAAGGCCTTGTTCCCAGGAAGATGTGGACATCATTAAGAAACTCCTCTGCGAGGTCGCTCCCGAGCAGATCTATATGGCCGGCGACCTGGCCGACCCGCACGGTACCCACCGTATCTGTACGGAGGCCGCACTCGAAGCCATGGAACAGATCCGCCGCGAACACGAAAAGACAGCCAACCACGCCTGGATTGATACCTGCGAGGTCTATCTCTACCGTGGTGCCTGGATGGAGTGGGAAATCGACCGCGTGGATATGGCGGTTCCGCTCAGTCCCGACGAAGTGGTCGAGAAGCGCCACGCGATTTTCCACCACCTGTCCCAAAAAGACAACGTGCCGTTCCCGGGCGAGGATACCCGTGAGTTCTGGCAGCGGGCAGAAGAGCGTACGCACAACACGGCCGTCCTCTACGACCGTCTTGGAATGGCTGAGTATCAGGCTATTGAAGTGTTCGTGAAGCTTTAATGTTCTGCCCTTCGGCTCCGTGGTAATAGCTTCGCGCGGACAAAAAGAGCCTTACGGCGAGTCCGCGCTTCGCTATTACGCACTCCGCCTTCGGGCTCTACTCAAAACGAATCGGTATGAAATACTCCGGGCGGTGGAAGTCCGGGGACGGTGTGGCGATGGGCGCCAGGGAGATGTAGTGGGGCCGGGAGAGGTTGTCGCCGCATTTGTAGCAGTTGAAGCGGGCTTCGAGGCCGGAGAACGATGCGATTTTGTCGGCAAAAAGAGCCTCGGCGGGAACGGCCAGCGTGAGGCGCCAGCGGTTGTCGCCGCAGCGTTCCTCAAACGGTTCCGAGCCCAGCGATGGATAGCGTAACACTTTGTCCAACAGTTCTTTTGGGGCATGGACGGCACCTTCGCGGCCGGGACGCCATCCGATCAGGACACGGCCGATACAGGTGGCTTCAATGTTGTAATAGTTGCCTTCGCCGCGGGGCTGCAGGAAGAACTCGCAGCAGGAATCGGTCCAGACTTCGCCCAGATCTTCGCTCACGCGGGCGGCCGTGCAAGCCTCGCGCACGGTGTAGTCGAGCACCAGATGAGACCCCGTGTGGAAAAGGCGCAGGCTCATCTCCGGAGCGTACGGGAAGGCGTCCGGCCAGTTGCAGCAGGCAACGGCGTGCGGGGTCAAAGTATCGGCAACGGCGCGGAGTGAAGCGGCACTGCGAAGATCGGCCGATTCGATATAGGGTACCTGGATCATAGCGTGCGAACGGGAATTGACCCGCAGTACAAATGTACAAAATCTCACAAAATCGCCTCATTTTCTGCAAATAGTTGTAACAAAAATCAGGCGCCAAATACCCTGTTTCTTGCATTTTGCCAATCTTTTGTGTATATTTGTGGTTGCGCGCAGCGCGCACGCGTACACGTCATAGAAACGAAAATCACCCATAGAAGCGGCTCCAAGCCACATTTCTAAAGACATGAAAAAGATTTGGCTCCTCTTACTTTCGACTCTCTTCATCGCGTGCGCGTGCGAACGCCCGCAATTGACCTGCAATTTTTCTGTTGCAGATATCTCCGCTTTGGAAGACGAACATCTCGTGCTCGCGGGCTTCGCTGCCCGTACCGGACTTTCAGACGGCATCCACATCCCGCTCAAGTCGAGCTGCCTCGTGGTCAGCGACGGCACACAGAAGGTCTGCCTGGTCTCCAACGACCTGATGGAGATCTCCCCCGCCCTCGCCGGCGAACTTCGCGATTCCATCAGCGCCCGCTCCGGCCTGGCCCGGGAGAATATCCTGCTGCACAGCATCCATACCCACAGCGCACCGCGCATGGGCGGCGTCTCCACGGCTCCGGGCGGACCGAACGTGGCATACCGCGAGCGCACCTTCAACGCCATTGTGGAGAATGCCGTGAAGACCATTCTTGACGATTCCGCTTACGTACCGTTCCGCATGGAGATTGCCAAAGGCACGGCAGCCATCAACTTCAACCGCTGCGAGCCGGAGACCGGCCCGGTGGATCCGGATCTCTATGCCGCCCGCTTCCTCGTGAACGGCAAACCGCTCTGCGCCCTCTTCAACATCGCCTGCCACCCGGTGGCGATGGGCCACAAGAGCCTGCTGCTCTCCTCCGACTATTCCGGCGTTGCCCGCAGGGCCGTGGAGCCCGTCTGGGGCTGCCCCGTCTTTCAGCTGACCGGAGCGGCCGGCAACATGGACCCGAAGGGCGGCTGCCAACTGGTTGACCATGCCGAGGAGATCGGCGCCGAACTCGCTGATGCGCTCAAGAGCCTGAAGTTCAAACGCGTAAAGGAGCAGAACCTGCTCAGAATCGCTACGGGCAAGGCCGAACTGCCCTTCCTGATCGACGAAATCACGCCCGAGGCCGTCAAGGCGCACGCAGACGCCCTGGTAAGCCAATCGACCAACTTCCCGCGCTTTGCAAGCGATGTCCGCGGCTGGGAAGCCGAGATTCTGGAGCGCTTCAAGACGGGCGAGGTCAAGAACCGGCTGGATTTCAACATGACCGCCCTGAACCTGAACGGCGTGCTATTCTTCTTCACGCAGGGCGAACCCTTCTGCGAATACCAGACTGCCACCCGCGCCGCATTCCCGGACCGCACCGTCTTCTTTGCCGGCTACACCAACGGACAGAACTCCTACCTCCCTTCCACGCACGCCTATGAGTACCGCAAGGGATATGAATACGAAATCGAACAGATGCACGTCTATATCAAGGCTCCCTATCCGCTCTCACATGAGATGCCCGAAGCCTACCAGACAGCCATTCTCAATACCCTTAATGCCGTCAAATAGATGAAGTTCCTGCTTTCGCTCCTGCTCGCCGTCTCTATCATTCCGCAGCCGAAGGCAGTGGAAGAGAAGAAAGGCGTCTTTACGCTCGACGAGCGGACGGCCGTCGTGGCCCGCTGCGCCGAGTTCGCCGAAACCGCGGCCGACTTCCGCGCCGATCTGGCCCTTTCCACCGGATTCAACCTGCCGGAAAAACGCGCTTTCTTCGGCAAGGCCGTCATCCTGAAGAAGCGTTCGCGCATTCCCGCAGAGGGTTACGAGCTTCGCGTACGCAGGAACAAGGTGATCATCAAGGCTTCCGACGCCGCCGGCGCCTACTACGGCCTGCAGACGCTCCGCCAGCTGATGCCGGGTGCCGTCTACGCCAAAACACCGGTGAGGGGAATCGCGTGGGAAGCCCCCTGCTGCCGGATTGTCGACGCCCCGCGCGTGGCCTGGCGCGGCATGCACCTGGACTGCTGCCGGTACTTCTACCCCAAGCAGGCAGTGCTGGACTACCTGGATATGATGGCCATGCACAAGCAGAATTACCTGCACTGGCACCTGACGGAAGACCAGGGATGGCGCATCGAAATCAAGAAATATCCCCTCCTCACGGAGGTCGGCGCGTGGCGGGACGAAACCTGCGGCTATGACGGCCCGGGCGACGGAATCCGCCACGGCGGCTATTATACGCAGGACGATATCCGCGAAGTGGTGGAATACGCCCGCCGCCGCCACATCACCGTAGTGCCGGAAATCGAACTCCCCGGCCACTCCAGCGCCGCGATCGCCGCCTATCCGTTCCTCTCCTGCACCCCGGACGAGCCCAAGAAGGTCAACACCTACTGGGGCGTGAAAGACGACGTCTACTGCCCGTCGCCGGAGACGTTCAAATTCCTGGAGGATGTCTTCGACGAGGTGCTGGAACTCTTCCCGTCGCCCTACTACCATATCGGCGGCGACGAATGCCCCAAGACTGCGTGGCGCAAGAGCGACTACTGCCGTCAGCTGGCCGATTCGCTGGGGCTGGAGAGCGTTGACGACCTGCAGTACTACTTCGTCAAGCACTTCGACGCCTACCTGCGCGAGCGGGGCAAGACCGTGATCGGCTGGGATGAAATCCTGGACGGCAGCGCCGTGCCCAGTACGGTGGTGATGTCGTATCGCGGCCACAATCCCGCCATGCGGGCCATGGAGCGCGACATGAATGTAATCCTCTGCCCCAACCGGTTCTGCTACTACGATTACCACCAGAACGAGATTGAGGACAATTTCAAGAACCACCACCTCTTCATCACGCTCCGCAAAGCTTACAACTACAACCCGGCCGGATTTATCGGTGACTCGCTGATGCAGGCCAAAGGCCACCTGATCCTGGGCTACGAGGCCTGCCTCTGGGGAGAATTCATTCCCGACGTTCCCCAGCTGGAACATCAGGCCTATCCCCGTGCCGCCGCCATCGCTGAATTCTGCTGGAGCGCGGACGGGCGACGCAACTTCGATGATTTCCGCCTCCGCATGCTCAAGGAGTTCGAACGGCTGGACGCGCGCCATATCAACTACAGCCGCGCCTACTGGAACGTCATCGTCAACATGAACCTGGAATCCGATTATCCCCGCGAGGTCGAACTCACGCTGGACTACCCCTTCGCGGAGATTCATTATACCACGGACGGAAGCGAGCCTACGGCCGATTCGCCCGTTGCCCCCGCCCTCCTCACCGTGAACGAGGGCGACTGCATCCGGGCGCAGGGCTTCAGGGCAGACGGCACCCCCGTGGGCCAACCCATGACACGCATTTTCAAAAAACAACCTTATAGCAAGCATTAATACAATGGCTCTCAGACTCACAGAACAGCCGTCCCTGTACGACCATCTGGAAAAGAAATCGGTCGCAGAACTGATTCGCGACATCAATAACGAAGACAAGAAAGTACCCCTCGCCATCGAAAAGGTACTTCCGGACATCGAACGCATGATCAGCGCCATCGAGGCGAAGATCCGCGCCGGAGGCCGGATGTTTTACCTGGGCTGCGGCACGGGCGGCAAACTGGCGGTTCTCGACATTCTCGAGGTGCCCAACACCTACGGCGTAGATCCTGAAATGATCCAGTGCGTGCTGGCCGGCGGCGTCGAGAACCTCGTCCTGGACCTTGAAGAGGCGGAAGACGATATCGAAGAGGGCTGGCGCACGCTGCGCGACAAGCACCACGTCACCCCGAAGGACATCGTGGTGGGCATCTCGGCCAGCGGCTGCACCCCCTACGTGATGGCTTCGCTCAAAGCCTGCCGCGAAAACGGTATCCCCACCGCCTCCATCTGCAACAACCCCGGCTCCCCGATTTCCGCCTTTGCGGACTATCCCATCGAGGTCATCACCGGACCTGAATTCATTACCGGCAGTACCCGCATGAAATCCGGCACCACGCAGAAACTTCTCTGCGACATGATCAGCACCACGCTGATGTGCCGTCTGGGCCGCGTGGAAGGCAACCGGATGGTGAACGCCAACCTGATCAACAACAAGGTGATAGACCGTCTCACCCGTACGATGGTGGAACGCCACCCGGACATGACCTATGAGCAGTGCGAAACGCTCATCAAGCAGTACGGCGGACTCAAGAAAGCCGAAGAGCATCTTCCCAAGTAATCACAACCTAAATCAATATCTATGAAAAAACTAACCAAACTGTTTGCTGTTTCGACTGTCCTGCTGCTGATTGCAGCGTTCAGCACATCGGCACAGTCCCGCAAGATTACGGGTACCGTCACCGACTCCCAGGGAGATCCCATGGTGGGCGCCGGCGTGCTCGTCAAGGGGACCAAGACCGGAGCCGCAACGGACATGAACGGTGGCTACTCCCTGACTGTCCCCGGCCCGAAGACCACCCTGGTCTTTTCCAGCATCGGTTACAAGACCGTGGAGATTGTCGTCGGTGACAAGAGCGTGATCGACGTCGTTCTGGTCGAAGACGCCGAACTGATCGACGAAGTCGTCGTCGTGGGTTACGGTGTCCAGAGCAAACTGACGCTCACGGGCTCCGTCACTTCGACGGCCGGTACAGAACTCACCAAGAGCTCCAGCATGAACCTTTCCCAGGGTCTTGCAGGCCGTCTCTCCGGCGTGATTGTCAACAACCGTTCCGGTGAGCCGGGCAAGGACGACGCCGTGATGTTCATCCGCGGCCGTTCCACCCTCAACAACAACTCTCCGCTCATCATCATCGACGGCGTGCAGGGACGTGACGAAGAGTTCTCCCGCCTGACCGGTGACGAGATCGAGAGCATCAACGTCCTGAAAGACGCTTCGGCAGCCATCTACGGTGCACGAAGCGCGAACGGCGTTATTCTCGTGACCACCAAGCGAGGCAAGAAGAACGAGGCCCCGAAGATTACCTTCACCTATGACCTCGGTCTCCAGCAGCCTACCCGCCTGGTGGAAATGGCGGATGCGGTGCTCTACACCCACGCCTACAACGACGAGCTGGCCATCTCCGGCGGCGCGCCCAAGTACAATGCCCGCGAGCTCGCCCTATACGAATCGGGTGAAGACCCCATCTCCTACCCGAACACCAACTGGTTCAAAGAGATCATCAAGCCGCTAAGTGCCCAGCACAAATACGGCGTAAGCATGCACGGCGGCGGTGACCGGGTCACCTACTTCGTGCAGATGAACGGCCAGTACCAGGACGGTATCTACATCAAGTCGGCTACCAACTACAACCAGTTCGCAGTCCGTTCCAACATCGACATCCAGGTCACGAAGGACCTCAAGATCGGATTCGACCTCAACTTCCGCCAGCAGCACAAGAACTACTCGGCGTTCCCTTCGGACGACTACGGTATCTTCTATATCGCCACCCGTATGAAACCTACCGGCAAGGCTTACTTCCCGGAAGATGCGGGTATCGACCAGGGCCTTCCCGGAAGGCTGATGTGCGGCGGAACCAACCCGGCTGTCCTGGTTCAGGACCTGACGGGTTACGACCGTACCACCATCAACACCAACAACACCACCTTCAACCTGGACTGGGACCTGAGCGACCTGATCACCGAGGGACTCTCCGTCAATGCCAAGATTGCTTACGACAACCTGAACCGCTTCCGCAAGAACTGGCAGAAGAACTGGAACTACTACAGCTATGACGAGATCACCGGCCTCTTCACCGAGCGCACCGTCTCCTACTGGTCCAGCCCCGTGCTGCACGAATACCATACCGGCACCCACTCGCTGTCCGTCAACGCAAACATCAACTACGACCGCGACTTTGACGGCCACCACGTGAGCGCACTGGCCGGTTTCGAGCAGAACTCCTATCGTCTGGACACCTTCAACGCCGGTATCAACTCCTATGATTCCGATATTCTGGACGAGTTCTTCGCCGGTACCAAGGACGCGAGCTGGTACAAGATCAACGGTTACGCCAAGGAAACGGCTACCCGAAGCTTCTTCAGCCGTCTCGGTTACGACTTCAAGAGCAAATATATGGTTCAGTTCATCATGCGTTTCGACGGATCGGAGAACTTCCCCAAGGAGAACCGCTGGGGCTTCTTCCCCGGAGTTTCCGCCGGATGGCGCCTGAGCGAAGAGCCGTTCATCAAGGACAACTATCCATGGATCAAGAACTTGAAGATCCGTGCATCCTTCGGGCAGCAGGGTAACGACAAGATCGATCCCTTCCAGTACATGACCACCTACGAGTATGCATCCGGCGTCTCCTACCGCATGCGTATCGACGACAAGGACGTGGGCGTCATCATTCCGGGCACCATTCCCAACCCGCACGTCACCTGGGAGGTGGCCACCACCACCAACCTCGGTATCGACGGCAACCTGTGGAACGGTCTCCTCGGCTGGGAATTCGAGCTCTTCAACACCCGCCGTTCCAACATTCTGATCCCGCGCAACGCTTCCATTCCGTACTACACCGGTCTGACCAACAATCTGCCGGACGAGAACATCGGTATCGTTTCCAACCGCGGTATAGAGCTGCAGCTCTCGCATGAGAACAAGTTGCTCAACAATGAGATGCTCCTCCACCTGACCGCCAACTTCCTCTACGCGAAGAATAACGTTGAATTTATGGACGAAACGCCCTGGGGCCCTGGCCACGAGTATATGAACGCCACCGGCCATCCGATGGGCGCACGTCTCTACTACCACGTAATCGGCATCAACAAGACGGCCGATGACCTGGCCAAGTATCCGCAGATGGCCGGTGCCGGTCTGGGTGACTTCATCTATGAAGACCTTGACGGTGACGAAAAGATAACCTCCCTCGACCGCAAGCGTTGCGACTACACGGTCGTTCCGGAAATCGTTTTCGGCCTGAACGCACAGATGACCTGGAAGAACATCGATTTCACGATGCTGCTTCAGGGCCAGGCCCTTGCCCGTTTCTACTATGCTCCGCTGACCGACCCGGTTTCCGGCAACGTGGAGAAACAGGCCGCCGAGCGCGCATGGTCGCTCAACAATCCGGACAGCAACTATCCCCGTATCGGTTCGAACATCGTCAACGGCGGTGTGACGGCCAGCGACTACTACTACCGTGACGCTTCCTTCCTTCGTCTGAAAAACATTGAAATCGGCTACACGATTCCCGGTAATATTTTCGGCGACAAGATCGGCATCAAGAACCTCCGCGTCTATGCGGCGGGTTACAACCTGCTGACCCTCTCCGGCCTGAAGAACGTCGACCCGGAAACGAGCGACGAATCCTACCAGACCTATCCGCAGATGCGCATCTTCAACTTCGGTGCTAAACTTAACTTCTAAGGAGGACCTGTTATGAAAAAGATATTTGCACTACTCGCAACCATCGCCCTCTTCGCATCCTGCGACGACGGCTTCCTCGACAAGACTCCGCTCGACAAACTCTCCGAAGACGCCGTGTTCAACAGCGATCCGCTGGCAGAGAACTACGTGAACGGTCTCTACGTGGTCCTTCCCGACCCGTTCCAGGAGGGCAACATCAGTTGCATCACGGATGAAGGCTTCTTCCGCTACGGTGGCACCTCCACCCGATACATCCTCTCGGGTACGATGACGGCCGACAACATCCTGCCGATCGCGCAGGGCGGACAGGCACACGATACCCGTACCACCACGCTCAACATCTGGAACCGCACCTACGAATGGATCCGGAACATGAATATCTTCATCGACAAGGTGGAGAACGGAGATACCAAGCTAAGCGCCGCCGTCAAGCAGCGGCTGCTCGGCGAGGTCTATTTTCTCCGTGCCTGGTCGTACTACAACCTGATCCAGCGCTACGCCGGCGTTCCCATCATCACCAAGGTCTATGATTTGAACGATACCTACGGCGTGACCCGCGAGAAGTTCGACGACTGCGTAGACTTCATCCTGGGCGACATTCACAAAGCGCTCGACCTTCTCCCTACCAAGGAGAAAGGCGCGCTGGGCCGCATCAACAAGGATGTTGCGCTCTGCCTCAAGTGCCGCGTCTGGATGCTTTCCGCCTCCAAATTCTTCAACGATCCGGAGAATCCCGAAAGCACCATCCTCCACGGCGCTTACTCCGCTGCGAAATGGGACAGCGCCTATGTGGCTGCCAAAGCCATCGTAGACCGCGCCGACGTGGACAAGGCATACGAACTGACTCCCACCTACGACGGTTTCTGGAGCAGCATCAACAACAAGGAGGTCATCTGGGGCAAATTCTTCATGGCCAACGCAGATGCCACCACCAACTACGCCAAGAAGGCGCAGCTGCTCTACTCCAACGTCTACTTCAACGGCTGGACCTCGCTGAACCCCACGCAGGCCGTGATGCTCGACTATGAAATGACGAACGGCAAGAAGTTCTTCGAGGAAGGCTCCGGCTACGATCCGAACCACCCGTTCAACAACCGCGACCCGCGTTTCTACTACAGTATCGCCTGCCCGTTCAGCTACTACCAGAACACCGACAAGGGCGTCTATCATGCTGAACTGCCGCAGGGCAAACTGGTCGACCCGCACGACGCCGAATCGATTGCCCAAATCACCAATTGGACCAACTGGACCTATACCGACGGTACCAAGAGCCAGTTCGGCGACAACGTCCTGCAGCTCTATCTGCTTTACGAAGGCGTCCAGAAGAGTGACTTCCTCCTGACCAACAACGCAAAAGAGCCCGAGTACACCAAGAAGGCCGCACACATGTGGGATGCGACCAACCTGACCGGTGTGGAACTCAACAAGTGGTATATCCCTACCAAGCCGATCACCGAATCGGAGGTGGGAACGCTGCTCTATCCCTGGTTCCGCCTGGGCGAGATGTACCTGAACCTGGCCGAGTGCGCCTACATGACCAACCGCGAAGAGGAGTGCCGCACCTATCTCAACAAGGTTCGCCAGCGTCCGGACGTGATGATGCCCGCTATCACCGATACCGGTACGGACCTCTGGGACCGCGTGGTCAACGAGCGCCGTGTAGAGCTCGCCTTCGAGTTCATCCGCTACTTCGACGTCCGCCGCTGGAAGGTGGCAGAGTTCTATGAGAATGTCCCGATCTGCGGTCTCCGCACCATGATTCTCAAGAACGGCAGCACCTTCGACACCCTCTACCGCGTGGCCCGTCTCTACGACGAATCCAAGAACAACACCAACTACTACTGGCCCAACACCGCCGCTTACAACACCTATGTGTATGCCGGTGAAGGCGACCGCAAGGGTGACAAGATCGATTACATCGTCACCTACCGCTGGCTGGGCAAGGATTACAAGATCGACTACGGCGACTGCTGTATGAACATCTCCCCGACCCCGAAGTATTTCCCGAAACGTGACGGCGTCTATCCCAACTACCTGATGCCGATTCCGAGCCAGGAGATTGTCAAGTCGGAGGGTTCCATCATCCAGAATCCCGGTTACTAACAGACTGTCATTCACCGGATGAAGAGATTCTTCAGCATAGTGATTCTATTGACGGCACTCGTCTCCTGCTCCGCCCCCGCGGAGCGGGAGGCGGTGAGCGTCATTCCGCTGCCGCACCACATGGAGCTGGCGGACGGATGCTTCCGCATCGCCTCCGGCACGCCCGTCTTTCTGGATGAAAACTTACCGGAATTCCAGCGGATTGCCGGATTCCTGAACGAAAGGCTCTCCGTGGCCGCCGGTTTCACCCTGCAGACGGAACAGGCCGACCTGCGCAACCCGCAGCGCGGCATCTGGTTCCTGAATGCAGGCCTCCCTTCCGAAGCCTACTCACTGAAAGTGCAGCCGGAAAGGATTGTGATTGAATACGGCGACGGCGCAGGCGCCTTCTATGCCCTCCAGACACTGCTGCAACTGCTCCCTACGGAGGTTTTCGCAGACCATCGTGTCCGCGGCGTCCGCTGGGAGGTTCCCTGCTGCGATATCGAAGACGCTCCGCGTTTCGCCTACCGCGGCATGCACCTGGACTGCTGCCTCCACTTCTTTGAAATGGACTTCCTGAAGCGCTACATCGACATCATGGCGCTCCACAAGGTCAACCGCTTCCACTGGCACCTCACCGAAGACCAGGGCTGGCGGCTCGAAATCAAGAAGTACCCGCTGCTGACCGAAAAGGGACAGTGGCGCAAGGAGACGGTGATCGGATCGCTCAAATCCGGCGTTTACGACGGAATTCCGCACGGCGGTTACTACAGCCAGGATGAGGTACGCGAACTGGTGCAATATGCGGCCGAGCGCTATGTGACCATCATTCCGGAGATCGAGATGCCCGGCCACGCACTGGCCGCCATCGCCTGCTATCCGGAACTCTCCTGCGGACTGGAAGACCACTATGAGACCGCCACCAGGTGGGGTATCTTCAAGCAGGTCTTCTGTCCCAAGGAAGAGACCTTCAAATTTCTGGAGGACGTGATGGACGAAGTGTTCGAACTCTTCCCCTCCACGCTGGTCCACATTGGCGGCGACGAGTGCCCCAAGGCCAGCTGGAAGCAGTGTCCGCACTGCCAGGCGCTGATCCGCAAACTCGGGCTCAAGGATGAGTTCGAACTGCAGAGCTGGTTCATCACCCGGATGGAGAAGTACATCAACAGCAAGGGCCACGAGATCATCGGCTGGGACGAGATCCTGCAGGGCGGTCTTGCACCGAACGCCAAGGTAATGAGCTGGTTGGGCGAAGAGGGCGGCATCAAGGCCGCCCAGCAGCACCATGAAGTGGTGATGGCGCCCTACCCCAAGTATTACCTGGATTACTGGCAGGCCGACCCCGACAGCGAACCGCTGGCGATGGGCGGTCCCACCCTCCTGCGCACCATGTACGAATACGAGCCGGTTCCCGCGGTGCTCACCCCGGAAGAGGCGCGCTATATTATAGGTGTGGAGGGTTGCGTCTGGACCGAGTATATGCCCACGCCCGCACGTGTGGAGTATATGGCCTGGCCGCGCATGTGTGCGATTGCCGAATCGGGCTGGAGCAACGGCGCAAAGGACTATGAGGCTTTCACCCGGCGGCTGGAGCATCACCTGCAGCGGCTTGATAACCTGGAGGTAGGTTATTGCCGGGCATTCTGGAATCCCTTCATCGAATTCCACAAGGACACGGAATACGACAAGGTGGTGACCCTCTCCGTTGACGCACCGGATACCGAAATCCGCTACACCCTGGACGGCAGCGAGCCTACGATGGATTCGCCCCGCTATGAGTTGCCCTTCGTCATCAACCGCCAGCAGACCGTGACGGCCCGCGCATTCCGCGACGGCCGCCCGGTCGGTGAAACCCGACACAAATCATTTTATTAGAAATCTATAACCAACAATTCACTCATTTATTCACTAAACTTTTTTCACTAACCAAAATCATTTATTATGAGAAAGTTTGCTTTTTTGTTTGCGATGATTCTCGGCGTTTTGACAGTGACGGGCTGCCCCAAGGAACCCGAAATTGAAAACGGCGTAGCAATCACCAAGATCGTTGCAGCCACCGCTGACGTTTACGCAGCGTGGGAAGAAAACCGCACGATCCCCGCAACCGTCACCGTTGACGGCCAGAATCTCCAGGTAGCGGATTACCTCTATCTGGGCGCTTCCGCGCTGGTTTCCATCAGCAAGGGCGAGACGGCCGACATCCCTGTCAAGAGCGTCAGGGCAGCGGCTAACCCCGACCGCGACAGCTATGACAAAGATGAAATCGCAGTCGTGAACGGCCCGAAAGACGGCAAAGGTGTCAATGAGGACATCGTCACGATCGCAGCCAGCCTCATCAAGGCAGCTGACGAGAAAGGCCAGTTCCCCAACCAGACTCTCGTCTATCGCGGCACCGAAGCCCTGGCATTCTCCACCAACCGTGCGATGGTGACCATCGCCCGCACGCTGGCAGAGTATTCCGCAAAAGGTCAGCTTCCCGCAACGGTTTCCACCGAGTATCTGGGCGGCGGCGCTACCCTCAAGGCTTGGGCCGTTGAATTCGTCAAGTATCTCGAAGTCTGGGAGAACACCATTGCTGAATCCCTCAGCGCAGACGGTTCTGCTTGCGAGGACAACAACAACGCATGGGAAAGAGTCCACTTCATCCCGATTCCTCAGGACACCAAGAACGACTGGCAGAAACAGGGCGGCCAGTGGGATCCCAAGTACCAGCCTTACAAGACCGTGGAAATCGAGGGTACCACCTACACCGCTGCACAGTGCTGGGAAATCGCAATCCGCGGTCTCATGAACATGTGTACCACCGAAGGTGAAGCATTCCTCAACAACCATTCCCGCAACGGCGAGATTCCTTACGGCAACGGCAAGTCCTTCTCGGGTGCACCTATCAGCACGCCTTCCGCAGCTTGCGTCTGGGGCAAATACCCCTGGTACGAGTCCAAGAACGACGGCGGCCCTGTCAAGTACAACGGACAGGAGCTGACCGAAGTCGGCCTCGAGTTCATCATGAAGTGCGGCTCCTGGCATGTTGTCCGCAGCTTCATCGAGAACGCCAACAACAGCCCGCTGGGCATGATCGGTAACTTCCAGCAGTTCGGCACCGGCTCCTCCACGCTGAACCTCGAAGGCTATGACGGCCTCATCTGCCCGATGCGTGAGTTCCTCATCCTTGCCCGCTTCTACAAGTACATGCTCGACAACAACATCGACAAGAACGTGTACGATGCCCTCAAGAACGTGAAGGTCGACTTCGAGCTTTACAACCAGGAACTTCCGGTTGTTCTCAAGACCGACAAACTGACCTTCGAAGCCGCTCCGGAAGCAGCCCAGAACATTGAGTTCACCGCTACCGGCGCGTGGACGGCGACTACCGAGAACGACTGGATCCATCTTGGAACCGCCAGCGGCGCAGCCGGCGATGCTACCGTGAGCGTAACCGTCGACAACTATACGGTTGAAGAGGCCCGCACCGGTGAAGTCGTCATCACCTCCGAAAACTATTCCAAGAGCGTTGCCATCACGCAGAATGCGTATGTCAAACCCGTGACCGGTACCATCGAGGACTTCGCAAAGGCATTTGTGACCCTCCTGCCCGTCTGGGAAGCAACCATCGGCACCGTTGATGCCGACTACAGCCACAACGGCGCAACCGCATGGAAGAACGTCCATTTCCTTCCTATCAACGTCACATCCCCGGGTTATACCAACGAAGGCAACCAGTACGATGCCAAGTGGCAGCCTTACTGGAAGGCAGTCGTAGGAGACGAGGAGTATACTTCCAACCAGTGCTGGGAGATCGCTATCCGCGGCCTGATGCAGCTTTGCACCACCGAAGGTGAAGCGCATCTTGCCAACATGGCCTCCCGCAACAACCACATGTACACGCTGGGCAATGGTGTCGGACTCGACAGCCCGATGCCGACCTATTCGTCCAACAACAAGTGGGGCTCCAATGCCTGGTATGAAGGTGACGGCCTTGTGAAGTACAACGGCGAGGATATCGAAGAAGTCGATGTAGAATTCATCCTCAAGTGCGGTTCCTGGCATGTTGTCCGCGGTCTTGTCAGGAATGACGGCAACCCGAACCCTCTCGGCCAGATCGGTAACTATCAGGTATTCGGTACCGACGCAAGCTCCGAGCTCGTCTTGACGGGTTACTCCGGCCAGATTTCCGCAATGCGCGAACTCATCGTGCTCGCCCGCATCTACAAGTACATCCTTGACAACAACATCAAGACCAACGTCTGGGATGCCATCAAGGATGTCAAGTTCGACTTCGACATGTACCACCAGGTTCCTTCCATCAAGGATTTCGCAAAGGCTTTCGTGACCTGCCTCGATGTATGGCAGAACACGATCGGTACGGTCGATGCTGACGGTACGCACAACGGCGCTACGGCTTGGACCGACGTCCACCTGCTTCCTATCATCAACCCCAACAACATTTACGGCGCAGACGGCAATCAGTATGACCAGAAGTACGCACCGTTCTGGACGGCTAAGGTAGGCAAGACGGAATACAGTTCGAATCAGTGCTGGGAAATCGCTATCCGCGGCCTGATGGATCTCTGCACCACGGAAGGTGATGAGTTCCTGGCTGGCATGACCGACCGCAACAAACCTTACACCCTGGCCAACGGCGTAGGTCTCGACGCTCCCGTCCCGGCTTATTCGTCCAACAATGTCTGGGGCAATACTCCCTGGTACGAATACGACAATACGGTCAAGTACAACGGAGCAGATATCACCGAGGTCGGTATCGACTTCCTGCTGAAGTGCGGTTCCTGGCATGTTGTCCGCGGCTTGGTTTCCAATGCCGGCAACAGCCCGCTGGGTAAGATCGGTAACTTCCAGGAATTCGGTACGACCAGCGGCACCCTCATTCTGGACGGCTATGTCGGTCTGATTTCCCCGATGCGTGAACTTCTGATCGCAGCCCGTATCTACAAGTACATTCTTGACAACAACATCGAGACCAATGTCTACGATGCCATCAAGGACGCGAAGGTCGCATTCGACCTCTACTAACACTTATTTCCCATGGGGCGGTGAAACGCCCTATGGGAGCCAATTATACTAAAACAAACTGCTATGAAACGCTTTTTCGCTTTGCTGTGCCTGGCGGTTCTCGTTTGCGGCTGCGAGGACAAACCGGAACCCGGTCCTGAGACCGGCTGGGAAGAAACCTATAACGGGCAACTGGTCGTAACGCTTGCTCAAGCCTACGACGACTGGGTCGCGAACAACAAGATTTCGAACACCGTCAAGTGGGAAGGCGTACAGGTCCACGTCTCCGAGTATGTCCGCGCCGGTATCGCCCTGACACTGAAGATGGTGGACGAGCCCGAGACCTGGATGGACGAAGACATATCCTACCCTTCGGCCACCTTCGGCCTGACCAGCGACAATCCGTTCCTCCCGAACGAGGTTCCCTTCACCGCCTTTGTCCAGTTGCTGCGCAACCAATACACGAGCATGACGCAGAACAAGGCGGTGATGCTCAACATGACGATCCCGGGATATGATTCGAATCTCTCCACCACGGGGCTCGTCGTGATGCTCTACCGCGCGATGGCCGCCTATGCCAAGGACAATGCCTTCCCGCAGACCATCGGCACCTGGGAGGCCTCCTACACCCACGCTACCAACAACTGCGACAAGAATGCGCCGGAGGTAAAAGCCGCGCGCGACGCAGCCTGGGCGAAAGCCGGCGTGACCGAATCATCCACCGTCCGCCAGAAGGCCACCGCCATCTTCAACTATGCGCGCGACGAGTATGATTATCAGTACTATAACAACACCAGCAAGGGCGCGGTCGGCACCATTAAGGCAAAAGCCGGGAACTGCTGCGACCTCTCGCACTCCGTGCTGGCCATGGCGCGGCTGAGCGGAATCCCGGGCCGATATTTTCATGCACAGTGCCAGTATTCCGACGGAGTCTACGGCCACGTAGTCTCCCAACTGTTCATTGACGGGGAATGGGTGATGGCCGATGCATCCAACAACGGCAATTCACTCGGCACCGTCACTTTCACCAGCTATACGAGCTTGCATTATTACGAAGAACTCCCTTTCTAAAAACTGATGAAACGCTTATCACCCGCACTTTTGACACTCTGCCTGGTCGTGCTGACCGGCTGCCCGGGTCCGGAACCCGACAAGTATGACTCGATGCAGGGAATCATTATCAATGAAGTCTCCCCCTCACCGGGTATCGGAAAGGAAGGATGGATTGAACTCTACAACCAGTCCGACAACCTGATTCACCTGAACGGCATGCAGATACGCCTGACCAGTGATACGGTCTACGACGAACTGGTCGCTACGCTGACGGAGGGCGAAATCGCCTCACGCAGCTATTTCGTCATCAGCACGGATGCAGTGAATTTTACCAGTCCGATGCTGCGCGCCACCTTTGACGAGGTTGGCGTGGCCGATGCCGAAGGAGTCCTGCTCAACAGTTTCTCCTTGACGTATGACCTCTACGGCAGCACCCGGCTCAACGACGGAGAGAGCTATGCACGCATTCCGGACGTGACCGGCAGCTGGACGGTGACCACCACCCCCACACGTGGCGAGGCCAATTACAAAATCATCCCCTACAGCCTCTCCAACCTGGTTATCAATGAGGTATGCCCCGCTGAAGGATGGATTGAAATCTACAACAACAGCGGTGTGGACCAGCGGCTGGAGTACTCCTATATCGAGTCTTCCGACAACACGCGTCTCTTCACCGCGCCGGCCGGTCTCGTGCTGAAAGGAAGGCAACGGCTGGTGGTCGAGAACAAGACGGACGCCGCCAAATTCAGTGATTTCACCTATTACAGCAACACGGACAAGAAGGTCGTCTCCTTCTCGGCCGGCAGCCTGGCCACGCCGCCTGCCGGTGGAAGCTGGAGCCGTCTGCCCGATCTGACCGGAGCGTTCCGCGTGACGGAAACCGCCACCAAGGGCGTAGAGAACGTAAGCAACACGACCGACCTTACGGGTCTGGTTATCAATGAAGTATCGCTCGCAGGATGGATCGAGGTCTGCAACCCCACCGTTTCAACGATGACCGCAAGCAGCCTAACGCTCAAAGCCGGCGGCACCACGCTCGCAACCAAGAGTTCGCTCACGATTCCAGCGGGCGGCAAGGTGGTCTTTGACGCAGATGTGGCAGCAAACAACTCCTTCACTCTCTGCGGGCCGGACGGAACAACGCTGGACAGCTTCGCCAAGAGCGACGTGCGCAACGACGGCCGCTCAGCCACCACATCCACCAGCTGGAGCCGCCTGCCCGACGGTACCGGCCGCTGGTTCACCGTCCTCACCCCTTCCCAGGGCGCTAAGAATTACGGAATCGAGGTGGGCAACACCATCGCCCTCTGGGTGCGCCAGTCCTCCACCAATACGATCGATCTGGATTCGCTCTGCCGCCTGGGAATCGGCAATATCCTGCTCCACGAATATGCTTTCAAGAACTACGGAGCCGCCAAGGTCACCAGTCTGGCAAACAAGGCCCACGAACTGGGCATGACGCTCCATATCTGGATGCAGTGCTTCTGGTGGAACGACGACATCAAATGGCGTTCCCCGGTGATTGACCGCGTGGGCGACACCCCGGCCCGCTATGACCAGGATTTGTTCAACGACATCCTGAACCGCGGCAAGAACTATATCGATTCCGCCCCGATCGACGGGATCCACTTCGACTATATCCGCTTCGGAGGAACTTCCTACAAGCATGATTTCCCGGACGACGGTATCACCGGAATCGGTGCCATCACCGAATTCTGCCGCCAAGCATACGTCACGCTGAAGGGCAAGAAACCGACCCTGGTTCTCTCCGCGGCCCTGATGGGTGAACGCAATGCCCAGCAGTACTACGGCCAGGATCCGCAGCAGATGACGCAGTATATCGACATCCTGATGCCGATGGCCTACATCTCGTCGTACAATTACTCGGCTTCGACCAACGTGGCTGTGGCCAACTGGTTTGCGGACCGCGCCGGCGACAAGCAGGTCTGGCACGGCATCTCCACCTACAACTCCAATACGCAGGGATTGAGTGCAGAGGAGATATATCGCGACTGCTACAATATCAAATCGTCGCGCGCGCAAGGCATCGCGCTGTTCCGCGACGGGATCGGCACCCTTCCTGACTTCAACGGAATGTTCGCCCAATAAACGCATGAAAAGATGAAAAGAATTCTCCTCTTCGCCGCCGCGGTGCTGATGCTGGCCTCCTGCGGCCGCCCTTTTACGCTCGACAGCCACAACGGCCGCTTCCTGCAGGCCATTTCGGACGCTTACGAATCGTTTGAAACCGGCGGGGCGCTGCCCGCCGAAGTTACGGTTGACGGAGTCACATACGACAAGGGCAATTACACGCTGGCAGCCTGCCTGCTGCTCGAGAAGATCGTTTCCGAGCCCGAGACCTGGCAGAAAGAGGATCTCGCGCTTTCCCCCGTCGAATGCGAGGACGAATACCGCTGGAACACCTTCGATCCGGATGTGATCGATTTCGCGCACATCCGCTACATGGCCGGCCGTATCGCACAATACGCCCGGGAAAACGGCCGCCTGCCCAATTATATCACCTTCCCGTCCGACGATTCGGAGAATCCCGGGTACATGCCGCAGCTGACCATGGTCATCACGCGGCACGACAACCGGATGAACCTGCGCGCCGCGATGGTGGTGATGGCCCGCGTCGTCAACCGTTTCGTGGAGAACCGGGGCAAGTGGCCGGAAGAGGTATCATCCTGGCCTTCAAGCTATTTGGAATCATCGCCCAACAGCCCTGCAGACGATGAACTCGTCCGAAGCACGCTGGCTGCCGCACTGAAGGATCTGAGCGCCGATGCAACCGACCGCCAGAAGGCGGAGGCCATCTTCACCTACGCCCGCGACGAATGGGAGTGGGAGAACTACATGAACACCCGCAAGGGCGCCGTGGGAACCATCCACGACAAGGGCGGCAACTGCTGCGATTTGACCCACACCACGCTGGCCATGTGCCACGCAGCCGGCATTCCCGCCCGCTACCTGCACGGGCAGTGCTATTTCAAATCCGGCGTGATCGGCCACGTGATTCCGGAAATCTATGTGGACGGACAGTGGTGGATCTGCGACCCGTCCAACAACAACGCCACCTGGGGCACCCCTACCTGGAAGGGCATGGAAACCTTCAATGGCCGCTACTACAAACTTGAATTCTAATTGTTTATCATGAAACGCATACTTCTTCTCGCCGCTGCGGCGCTGATGCTGGCCTCCTGCTGCCAGAAACCCAATACCAACGCCATCTGGCTCTGGTCCAAGTTCATGCCCGAAGTGGACCTGGATGAACTCGTCCAGAAAGACATCCGCAATGTCATCCTTCACGAAAAGGCTTTCACGGCCCACGGCGTAGATTCCACGCTGGATTTTGTGAAGGCTGCCCAGAAGAAGGGTGTCAAGGTCCATATCTGGTTCCAGTGCTTCTACAAAGAGGGCAAATGGGTAAACCCCGTGGACGACGAGAACAACTGCTACAAGCAGGACTATTTTGACGAAGTGATCGCACGCGCCGTGCAGTACGTGGACTGGGGCGTGGACGGCATCCACCTGGATTACATCCGCTTCGGCGGTACCGCCCACAAGCACAATCCTTCCGAGGAGATCACCGCCACGGGCTGCGTCACCGAGTTCTGCCGCCAGATCAGCGAGGCGTGCCGTGCGCACAATCCCAAAATCGTTCTTTCCGCAGCGCTGATGCCCGAACCGGACAGCGAGTATTACTATGGCCAGAATCCCGCACAAATGGGCCAGTATCTGGACATTTTGATGCCGATGATCTATCGTCACAGCGGCGGCTACAAGAAGAATGACGAAGGCTGGGCTGTCCGCGTGGCCAACCACTTTGCCGAGAAGGGTGCTCCGGCTGTTGTCTGGGCCGGCACTACCACCTACCGCGACAAGGATCCGCAGGACTTCGGTCCCGAGGATGAGAACCCCGTTCCGATGACCGCAGAGGAGACCCTCGTGGACTGCCGCGACCTCACGACTTCCAAGGCGGTGGGTATCGTGCTCTTCCGCTTTGGCCTGGGCGAGATTCCCGATATGCACGGACTCTGGAAATAACTGATATTTAATATGATACTGATTGCAGACAGCGGGGCTTCCAAGACCGACTGGGCTTGCGTTTCCCGCGAAACGAAAGCCGTCATCCGTTTCGGCAGCCAGGGCTACAACCCCAACTATATCACGGGAGAGCAGATCGTGGAGGACATTCGCAAGAACCTCCCGGAAGGTTTCCCCGTGGATCAAGTCACGGAAATCTATTTCTACGGAGCTGGCGTCACCGAACTCCAGTATCCCTTCATGACGGAGACGCTCAAGAAGGTCTTCACGAAGGCCTCGAAAGTCTTCATCGCCATGGATACGCTGGCTTCGTGCCGCGCCCTGCTGCAGGCCGAACCGGGCTTTGCGGCCATCATGGGCACGGGTTCCAACTCCTGCCTCTACGACGGTTGCAACGAAGGGCTCAACGTGGACTCCTGCGGCTTTATCCTGGGCGACGAGGGCTCCGGCGCCAACCTGGGCAAGCGGATGATCACCGACTTCATCCGCCGCAACATGCCGGAAAAGGTCTACAACGAGGTGGGCAAGGCGCTCGGCAAGAACAACGACGAGCTGCTGGACCAGATCTACACCAAACCCTTCCCCAACCGCTTCTGCGCGCAGTATGCCCGCTTTATCGCGGACCATCTGGACTTCGATCCCTACTTCCCGAACCTGGTGACCGACGCATTCCGGCAGTTCTTCCTGCTGATTGTCACCCACTATCCTAACTATCAGCAGTATACGTTCAATGCTGTAGGCAGCGTGGCATACTATTTCAAGCCGCTGCTGCAGAAGGTGGTGGAAGAGTTCGGCATGAAGATGGGCGTAATCCTGCAGGCCCCGATGGAAGGACTCATCAAGTATCATCTCAACAACTAGACTGTCATGGGCAAGAACAAGTATATCGTCCCCCTCGCCTTCATAGGCATGATGTTTTTCACGGTGGGATTCGCCGTGGGCATCAACGGCTATTTCGTGCCGTTCCTCGAGAACAACCTGCACCTGAGCTCCGCGCAGAGCTACCTGGTGATCGCGGCCACCTTCCTGGCCTTCCTGATCTTCAGTTTTCCGGCTGCGGCCATCATTGCCCGGATCGGCTATAAGCGGACCATGTCCGTGTCGTTCTTCCTCTTTGCGGCAGCCTTTGCGCTCTTTATCCCCGCAGCGCACCTGGAGAGCTTCGCGCTCTACCTTTTGGCCTGCTTCCTGAGCGGAACGGCCAACACCGTGCTGCAGGCGGCCATCAACCCCTATGTGACCATTCTGGGGCCGATCGACAGCGCCGCGCGGCGCATCAGCATCATGGGCATCTGCAACTCGCTGGCACTCGCCCTGCCGTCGGTTTTCATCGCGGCCGTGACGCGCAAACCCATCGAACAGGTGGGGCTGACGGACCTCAATACCCCGCTGCTGATTATCGTAGGCGTGATGATCGTCTTCGGCATTGCCACCATCTTCGCACCGCTCGAGGAGATTAAGGCACAGGGCGAAGAGAATGAGGAGGATTGCCCCTACGCGGCCGGCAAGAAGAGCATCTGGCAGTTCCCGCACCTGATTCTGGGCGCGCTCTCCATCTTCGTCTACGTGGGCGTGGAGAACCTTGCGCTGCTCACCGTGCTGGACTACGCGCAGGATCTGGGGCTTCCGAACCCGGAGCGCTACACCATCTTCCCGGGACTGGGCATGGCCATCGGTTATATCGTGGGCATCGTCTGCATTCCCAAGTACCTCTCGCAGGTCAAAGCGCTGCGCATCTGCACCTGGACGGCGGTCGTCATGTCGCTGGCCATCGTGCTGACGCCCGGGGCGGTTTCCGTCTGGTTCGTGGCGCTGCTCAGTCTCGCCTGCTCGCTGATGTATCCGGCCATCTGGCCGCTGGCCATCACCGATCTGGGCAAGTTCACCAAGAAGGGTTCCTCCCTGCTGGTGGCAGCCATCGGCGGCGGCGCGCTGATTCCGGTGCTCTTCGGTTTCCTGAAAGACGGTCTGGGCAGCCAGAACGCATACTGGATCTGCCTGCCGCTCTACCTGATTATCATGTTCTACGCCTACAAGGGCTATAAAATCCGCCGGTAATGAAACTGCCTGAACTCGCATCCCGATTCGCGCTCCGCGGCACCGTGACCGATGTCCGGCCGCTGGGCGAAGGCTTCATCAACGATACCTACATGGTGTTTGTGGAGGGCTCCGACCGGCCCGCCTACATCCTGCAGCGCAAGAACCACGCGGTCTTCCCGGACGTACCGGCGATGATGGAGAACATCGTGGCCGTGACGCGTCACATCAAAGGCAAGGTGGCCGATCCCGCGCGCGGCACGCTGACCGTGGTACCGGCGCTGGACGGCAGATGGTACGTGCAGGACGCCGACGGCAACTTCTGGGCCGTCTGCACCTTCATCTCGGGCAGCAAGAGCTACGACCGGGCCGATACCCCGGAACTTGCGCGCCAGGGCGGCCTGGGACTGGGTCTCTTCCACCGGCAGGTGGCCGATTTCACGCAGCCGCTCACCGAAATCATCAAGGGATTCCACAACATCCGGTTCCGTTTCAGCCAGTGGGATGAATCGCTGCGCCGCGACGCCGCCGGACGGGTGGCCTCGCTGAAGGAGGAGATCGGCTGGATCGAGTCGCGCCGCGCGCAGATGCTCGCCTTCTGGGAGCGTTTCGAGAAGGGGGAAATCCCCACCCGCGTGACCCACAACGACACCAAAATCAGCAACTTCCTCTTTGACGCGGCCTCCGGCGAAGTGCTTTGCGCGATTGACCTGGACACCCTGATGTCCTCCACCCTGCTCAACGACACCGGCGACGCCCTGCGTTCCTACACCAATTCGGGCGCCGAGGACGATCCGGAACTCTCGCGGGTTGCGATGTCGATGCCCATGTTCTCCGCCTGGATGGAGGGTTACCTTTCGCAGATGAAAGGCGCCCTGGCACCCGTTGAGATCGAGTATCTGGCATTCAGCGGGTTGTATATCACCTACGAGCAGGTGCTGCGCTTCCTGATGGACTATATCGACGGCGACACCTACTACAAGATCCGCTATCCGGAGCACAACCTGGTGCGCACCCGCGCCCAGTACAAACTGCTGACCTCCATGGAAGCGCAGCTGCCGGAAATGAATGCAGTGGTAAAACGGCTGGTGAAGTAGAATGGCGGCGTTCAAACTGGTGATTTTCGATATTGACGGCACCCTGATCGACTCTGAAAAGACCGGGGTGCTGTCGTTGATGCAGACCATCCGGGAACTCACCGGAAAAGAGGTGCCCTACGACGAGGCATACCGCTGGTTCGGCATCTCCAGCGCCGACGTTTCGCGGGACATTCACTTTGACGACGCCGTGGCCTTCGGCGAGCGCTGGGAGGAGAACTATGTGTCGCTGACGCACCTCATCAAACCCTTCCCGGGAGCCCTGGAAATGGTTGCCTCCATCAAGTCGGCCGGCTTCCGCACGGGAATCGTCACGGCCCGCAACCACTTCGAATTCGACAAGGACGAGCACATCAAGCCCTTCCTGAAGCATATCGACCATATCGTCTGCGCCGACGACGCTCCCCGCCGCAAGCCGGACCCGGCGCCGATGGTCCGCTGCGTGGAACTCGCCTCCGAAGCGGCCGGGATGGCCATTCTTCCTTCCGAGGCCATCTACTTCGGCGACACCATCCACGACTTCCGCTGCGCCGACGGTGCCCGCTGCCGTTTTGCCCTCGCAGACTGGCGTTCCCGCGGCTTTCAAGGCATCCCCGCCCCCTTCCGCTTCACCTCCGCCCCCGAAGCCCTGAAGATTCTCGGCCTTTAACGTACAGACTGGCCCGTTTTTTTGTTATCTTTGCTTGTTAAAGCAAAGGTTATGGCCAAGATGGGTAAATCGGAAGCGAAGGCGCGGATCGGGTTCCTGCGGAAGGAGCTCGAGAAGCATAACCATAACTACTATGTACTCAATGCGCCGACGATCTCCGACTTCGAGTTCGACCTGCTGATGCAGGAGCTCCAGGGGCTGGAGAAACGCTGGCCGGAGTTCGCATCGGCGGATTCCCCGACGCTCCACGTGGGCAGTGATCTGGAGACGGAAGCTAAACCCGACGCCGCAGGCAAATCCCGAACAGACGATACCGAAAACCGCAGCGAAGCCACAACTGCCCGCTTCGCCCAGGTGGCGCACCGCTATCCGATGCTCTCGCTGGGCAACACCTACAGTATCGAAGAGCTGACGGAATTCGACGCCCGGATCGCTAAGGACGTCACCGCCCCGTACAGTTTCTCCTGCGAGCTGAAGTTCGACGGCACGGCCATCTGCCTCACCTACCGCGACGGCCGCCTGCTGCGCGCGCTGACCCGCGGCGACGGCGCCAAGGGCGACGACGTCACCCGCAACGTGGTGAACATCCCCGCCATCCCGCAGATGCTCCACGGAGCGGACATCCCGCAGGAGTTCGAGATCCGCGGCGAGATCTACATGCCTTTCGAGGCCTTCGAGCGCCTCAACCGCGAACGCGAAGAGATAGGCGAAGCCCCCTTCGCCAACCCGCGCAACGCCGCTTCCGGCAGCCTCAAGCTCCAGAATCCGGAGGAGATGCGCACCCGCGGCCTGGACTGCGTGCTCTACCACATGCTGGGCGAGAATCTCCCCTTCAAGACACATATCGAAGCCATCGAGGCCGCCGCATCGTGGGGCCTGCCCGTTTCCGCCTACTCCCGCAAGGCAACGAGCATCCGCGAAGCCGTGGCCTACATTCAGGAGTGGGACACCCGCCGCAAGAGTCTCCCCTTCGCCACCGACGGCATCGTCATCAAAGTCAACGAACTGGACCTGCAGCGGCAGCTGGGCTTCACCGCCAAATCGCCGCGCTGGGCCACCGCATACAAGTTCAAACCCGAATCGGCCCTCACCCCGCTGCTGAGCGTCGACTACCAGGTGGGCCGTACGGGCGCCGTGACGCCGGTCGCCAATCTGGAACCGGTTCCCCTCTCTGGCACCGTGGTCAAACGAGCGTCGCTCCACAACAAAGACCAGATGGACCTGCTGGACATCCACATCGGCGACTGGGTCTATGTGGAGAAGGGCGGCGAGATCATCCCCAAGATTACGGCCGTGGAGCTCTCCAGGCGGCCGGCAGACGCACAGCGGCCCCGGTTCCCGGAGCGCTGCCCCGACTGCGGCACCCCGCTGGTTCGCGACGAAGACCAGGCCCGCCACTACTGCCCGAACAGCGACAGCTGCCCGGAACAGATCAAGGGCCGTTTCATCCACTTCATCTCGCGCAAGGCCATGGACATCCTGGCGGGCGACGCGACGATCGCGCAGCTCTACGACTCCGGACTGATCCGCGAACTGCCCGACCTCTACGCCCTCACCCCCGCACAGCTGCTGCAGCTCGAAGGGTGGCAGCAAAAGTCGGTGGAGAACTTCCTCGCGAGCCTGGAGCGCAGCAAGCAGGTGCCCTTCCCGCGCGTATTGAACGCCCTGGGCATCCGCCACATCGGTGAAACCACCGCCCGAATGCTGGCCGCACACTTCGGGAGCCTGGACGCACTGATGAACGCCACGCGCGAAGAACTGCTGCAGATCGACGAAGTCGGCGGCATCATGGCCGACGCCATCCTCGACTGGTTCGCCGCACCGCGCCACCGCGAGATGATTGAAAAGCTCCGCGCACTGGGCCTCCAATTTGAAATGAGCGCAGAGCAGACCCGCCGCCTCTCCGACACGCTGGAAGGCGCCACGGTGGTCGTTTCGGGCAACTTCACCGTCTCCCGGGAGGAGATGAAAGCCCTGATCGCAGCCCACGGCGGCAAGAACACCGGCAGCGTAAGCGGCAGTACCACCTACCTGCTCGCCGGCGAAAAGGCCGGCCCCGAAAAGCTCCGCAAGGCGGAGAAGCTGGGCGTGAAGGTGATCTCCGAAGAAGAATTCTACACACTGATCAACCATACTAGTACACCAACGCAAAATACACTCTTCTGATATGAAAGGCCAAGATTTCATCAATGACGCCTACCTGGAATCCCTGGTACGCGATACGAAAGAAGACAAGGCGGCCATCCGCGCCATCTTTGCCAAAAGCAAGAACAAGGAGCCGCTGACGCTCGAGGAGACCGCCAAGCTGCTCGCGATCGAATCTCCCGAGATGGAGAAAGAGCTGTTCGAAACAGCCCACGAGCTCAAGAAGTCCATCTACGGCAACCGAATCGTGCTCTTCGCGCCGCTCTATATCGGTAATTACTGCATCAACGACTGCAAGTACTGCGGTTTCCGCAAATCGCTGCGCAGCACCGTCCGCCGCACCCTCACCGACCAGGAACTGGTCCAGGAGGTAGAAAGCCTGGAGAACCTGGGCCACAAGCGCCTGATCCTGGTCTACGGCGAATCGCCGCTCTACTCCCCGGAATTCATTGCCCACACCGTACGCAAGGTCTATGAGACCAAGGTCGGTCACGGTTCCATCCGCCGCGTGAACATCAACGCCGCTCCGCTCGACGTGGAGGGCTACAAGATTGTCAAGGCCGCCGGAATCGGCACCTTCCAGGTGTTCCAGGAGACCTACCACAAAGAGACTTACAAGATTTACCACCCGGCCGACACCCGCAAGGGCGACTACCTGTGGCGCCTCACCGCCATGGACCGCGCCTTCGAGGGCGGAATCGACGACATGGGCATCGGTGCCCTGTTCGGACTCTACGACTGGCGCTTCGAAGTGCTCGGACTCGTGGCGCACGCCATTCACTTGAAGGAGACCTTCGGCGTAGGCCCGCACACCATCAGTTTCCCGCGCATCCAGCCGGCCAACGGCCTCAACCGCGAGGATCTGCCCTATCTGGTGAGCGACCAGCACTTCAAACGGCTGGTGGCCATCCTGCGCCTCGCCGTCCCCTACACCGGCCTCATCATGACCGCCCGTGAGAACGAAGCGGTCCGCAACGAGGTGATGGAGTTCGGCGTTTCGCAGATCGACTCGGGCACCAAGCTCGAAATCGGCGGTTACCAGGAGAAGAAAGACGAACAGGAGCTCAACCGCGAGCAGTTTCAGGTCGGCGACACGCGCGACCTGGACGAAACCATCCGCTGGCTGATGACGCGCGACTTCATCCCGAGCTTCTGCACCGCCTGCTACCGTCTGGGCCGCACCGGCGAGCATTTCATGGAATACGCCATCCCGGGCTTCATAGGCAATTTCTGCACCCCGAACGCCATCCTGACGCTGGCCGAATACCTTGAGGACTACAGTTCGCCGGAAACCAAGGCGGAAGGCTACAAGCTGATCGACCGCGAGCTGGCCAGGATGAAAGACGACGAACGCAAGGCCAAGGTCGTCGAACGCCTCGGAATCATCCGCGGCAGCGACAAGCGCGACCTCTACTTCTAACCCACCTTCCGACAGCCGATGTTTACCGAAGAAGATTACCAGCTGATAGAACGAGAAGTGGCCCCGCTCCGCGAAGCGGCCCGCAAGCGCTGCGCCGATATGGAGCAGGTCGAGCTCTGCCGCAAGGCCTTCGAGTTCGCCAATGAAGCCCACAAGAATGTCCGGCGCCGCTCCGGGGAGCCCTATATCCTCCACCCGATTGCCGTGGCAAGAATTGTGGTCAGCGAGATCGGACTCGGCTGCAAGTCCATCTGTGCGGCCCTGCTGCACGATGTGGTGGAAGACACCGAATACACCGTAGAAGACATCCAGCGCCTCTTCGGCGACAAGATCGCCTCGCTGGTGGACGGCCTCACCAAGATCAAGATTGCCCTGGACGACAACCAGGATGCGACCAGCCTCCAGGCAGAAAACTTCAAACGGATCCTCCTGACGCTCAACGACGACGTCCGCATCATCCTCATCAAACTGGCCGACCGGCTCCACAACGTCCGGACCATCCGGTTCATGCCGGAATACAAGCGTGACAAGATCCTGAGCGAGACGATGTACATCTTCATCCCGCTGGCCCACAAACTCGGCCTCTACAGCATGAAGACGGAGATGGAGAACATCTGGCTCACCTACCGTGAACCGGAGGCCTACAATGAGATTTCCCTGCGACTCCAGGCCTTCGAGCAGGAGCGCAGCGCCGGAATGGAGGAGATTATCGCCCCGATCCGCGGAAAACTGCAGGAACACGGCTATGAAGCGCAGATCATCAAGCGGTTGAAGAGTCCCTACTCCATCTGGCGCAAGATGAATGTCAAAAAGGTCCCCTTCGAGGAGATTTTCGACATCTACGCCATCCGGATCGTCTTCAAGGCCAAGGAAGGTCTCTCCGAACGGGAACAGTGCTGGCACATCTTCTCGCTGATCACGAGTCTCTACAACTACAAGGCCGACCGCACCCGCGACTGGGTCAAGGAGCCCAAGGCCAACGGCTACGAGGCGCTCCACCTGACCGTGATGTCGCCCAGCGGCAACTGGGTGGAGATCCAGATCCGCAGCGAACGGATGAACTCGATCGCCGAACGGGGTGTCGCGGCGCACTGGCTCTACAAGAAAAACAACCCGAACGTCTCCGAATCCGAGGTGGACATCTGGCTGAAGCGTGTGCGCGAGATTCTCGAGAACCCGGATGCCAACGCCATCTCGTTCCTGGACAATGTCCATCAGGAACTGATCACGCCCGACATCTACGTCTTCACCCACAAGGGCGAACCGCGCAACCTGGCCAAGGGGGCCACGGCGCTCGATTTCGCCTACATGATCCACTCGGAGATCGGCAACCAGGCTATCGCGGCCAAGGTCAACCAGAAACTGGTGCCGCTCTCCACGGTGCTCCACAACGGCGACCAGATCGAGATCATCACCTCCGAAACGGGCAAGCCCAAGCGCGAATGGCTGGCCTTCCTGAAGACCAACCGCGCCAAGGGCGAGGTGCTCGACTACCTCAAGCGCGATGCCAAGAGCGCCATCCGCGACGGCCAGCAGATGCTGGAAGACGCGCTCAACGCCCGCGGCATCACCGAGCGTATCCGCGTGATGCGCAAGCTGCTCGACTACTACCACATCGAGACCAAGGACGACTTCTACAACCGCGTGGGAATCGGCCTGATCGACCTCTCCGACATCGACAAGGCCCTCAAGGCCAACACTTCCTCCAGCAACAGCGTGCTGATGTGGGGCATCAAACTCTTCCGCCCCGCCCGGAAAGCCGCGCAGATCGATCCCAAGAAGGACTATATCCTCTCCGACAACACCGGACAGCCCGACTCCTTCATCATTGCGGACTGCTGCTCGCCCATCCCGGGCGACAACGCCATCGGCTTCATGAACCCCGACGGGACGGTCACGGTCCACAAGAAGACCTGCACCGTGGCCACCGACCTCGCCTCCAAGTATGGCGACAAGGTGCTGGCCGTCAAGTGGAGCAAATCGCTCGTGCGCTCCTTCAGGGCCGGTATCAGCGCCCGCGGAATCGACCGTCAGGGCATGATCAACGACTTTGTCAAGATCATCACCACCGGTCTGGGCATCAACATCCGCAACATGCACTTCGAATCGCACGACGGCGTGTTCGACGCCTATCTCGAGGTCTTTGTCCAGAATACGGAAGTGCTTGACAATCTTCTCCAGCGTCTCGGACACATCCGGGGCGTGACGGCCATCTCACGTACCGACATCAACAAAGCATGAAAACCCGACTGACCCTGACCGCCCTCGCCCTCGCCGCCTTTGCCGCCGCCTGCCTGCTGTCGCACTCCTGCGCCAACACCACCACCGCGCCGCAGGGCGGACCGAAGGACACCATACCGCCCGTCATCCTCCAGATGGTACCGGAAAACGGCGCCACCGGATTCCAGAGAGCAGGCGGAACGGTAGTCCTGACCTTCAACGAATATGCGGTGGTCAAGAATTCGGGAGAGATCCTCCTCTCGCCGCCGCTCAAAAAGAAGCTCAAGACCCGCGTACGCGGCAAGAGCATCATCGTGACCATCCAGGACACCCTGCGCGAGAACACCACCTACACGATCGACTTCGGCTCCTCGCTCGCCGACAACAACGAGGGTAACATCGCCCCCCGGACGGTCTACACCTTCTCCACCGGCGACGTGATCGATTCGATGTACGTGACCGGCCGGGTGATTGACTGCCAGACACTTACCCCCGTTCCCAAAACGCTGGTTGCCCTCTACCGCGACCACTCCGATTCGGCCTGCTTCAAGGCGCTTCCGGACGCCGCGGCCATCACCGACGCCTGGGGCTTCTTCACCATCCGCAACATCGCGCCGGACGCCTATCGCGTCTATGCCTATTCCGATGCCGACGGCGACTACAAATACAACCCCGACGGCGACAAGGTGGCCTTTCTAGATTCGGTCTTCACCCCGACCGCGGTGGTCGGCGAGTCGGTCTACGAGCTGAAGGGATTCGACATGAAAGACACGACCGCATGCGCGGCCCGCACCGCGATGCTGGAGCTGCCGCTCTTCACCGGCCTGCAGAGCGTGCAGTATCTCCAGAACTACGGCCGCAAGGCTGAGAAAGCCGGCTTCCTGAAGTTCAGCGCGGGCGACGTGGTGATCAACTCCATGGAGTTCGTCGGCGTGGACAGCTCCGACGTGCTGGTGCAGTACACCCCTACGCGCGACAGCCTCAACTTCTGGATTACCTACAAGTACCATCTGGAGGACAGCCTGATCCTCCGGCTGAATTACATGAAGACCGACTCCACGGGCGCCCTGAAGGCCACGGACGAATCCGTCATCCTGGGCATGCCCACCGACACGGCCCTGATCAGCGCCAACAAAGCGCGCGAAAAGGATACCGTCTTCCTCCTCAAGATCTCCTCCAAGCCCGAAACCGTCGAGCAGGAGGGCATCACACTGGAGACCGAGTTCCCCGTCGTGAAGATGGCGCCGGATTCCATCTCGCTCGTCGAGATCAACCCCAAGAACCAGGAAGAACCGCGTGCAATCACCTTCATGCGCGATACGGCCGACATCCGCCGCTTTATCCTCCAGCCTGAAGGCACGCTGCAGCCGGGCTACACCTACACGGTCACCATCCCCAGGGGGACCTTCACCAACATGTACGGACTGCCCAACCGCGAGGAGACCTTGAAGCTCTCCCTCCCGACCGGCGAAGAACTCAGTTCGCTGACCATCCCCCTGACCGGCGTGGACAACCGCTATATCGTGGAACTGACCAGCGAGAAACTCGACCGCGTACACCGGCGTTTCGTCGTGGAGCGCGATTCGGTGCTCTTCTGCCCTTACCTGAAGGCCGACCGCTACGCCATCCGCATCATGCAGGACCGCAACCGCAACGGCATTTACGATATGGGCAACCTGCTGGAGCGGCGCCAGCCCGAGCGGGTACTGGTTTTCGAAACCGAACCCGGCAAGCGCGTGCTGGAGATTCCCGAGCGCAGCGAAGTCGAACAACCCATTGATATCCAGGAGTTATTCAAGAAATGAGACGCCGCCTGATCCTTCTGCTGTTGCTGTTCTTCAGCGCTTTTGCGCTCCACGCGCAGAACCCGGACTTTGCCGTGATCAGCGAGCTGCCCGACGAATTCGCCGACCTCGACACGGTTCCCGCGCCGCAACGCTACCACAGCCTGCACATGGTCGGATTCCGTTACTCCTACGACGTCTGCAATATCGCCTCGATGCCGACCGTGGGCGAACACATCCTGCTCTGCCCGGTCAACTTCTCAGTCCTGTTCACCTACTACCACCCGCTCTGGGACCAGTTGAACGTATTCGGCCTGCAGTTCGGCGCCAAGTACGGCACGATGGGCTACAAGTCCGATTATTCCAACTGGGGCGAGGCCGTCAAATACGTGGAAATCCCGCTGGGCAGCCAGATGAAGATCGATTTCAGCCACTATCGCGCGCTGATCAACATCGGCACCTACTACGCCTACAAACTCTCCACCGACAAGGAGGGCGGATTCGATGAATACGACATCCGGCACGACTACGGCGTCTATGCCGGCGGCGGCTTCGCGATTGTGATGGGACGCTTCGAACTGCAGTTCGAGGGGAACTACAAGTTCTCTTTCTGCAGCATGTATCATCCGAACAAATACAGTGATTTATACTGGATTACAGCCTATCCGCGCAACCTCTCCGTCAGTGCGGGGCTCTTTTTCCACCTCTGGTAAACTATGAAACGCATCTCCTTTGAAATCGGACATCCGCAGGAAGGACATCCGGAGGCGGTCGTCGCCCTCGGCGGCGAATCGCCGATCGTGGTCCAGACCATGTGCAACACCTCCACCACCGATATCGAAGCCTCGCTGGCCCAGTGCCGGGCGATGTCCGCCGCAGGAGCGCAGTTGATCCGCCTCACCACGCAGGGCTTGCGCGAGGTGGAAGCGTTGGGCGAAATCAAGCGCCGGCTGCACGCAGAGGGGATTTTCACCCCGCTGGTGGCCGACGTGCATTTCTCCGCGGATGTGGCGCTGGCCGTGGCCCGCGTGGCCGACAAGGTCCGCATCAACCCGGGCAACTTCGCCCCGGTGCACGAGGATGCCTGCCGCAAGTTTGCCGAACTGATCGGAATCTGCCGCGAAGAGGGCACCGCACTGCGGATCGGCCTGAACCACGGGTCGCTGGGCGAGCGGATCACCAACCTCTACGGCAATACCCCGCTGGCCATGAAGGAGGCGGTAATGGAGTGGCTCAGGATGTGCGTGGAGCGCGATTTCTACCACGTCGCGGTCTCGCTCAAGGCGAGCAACACCCGCGTGATGGTAGATGCCTACCGGCTGCTTTTCAGCGCCATGCAGGAGGAGTTCGGGGTCGTTTTCCCGATGCACCTGGGGGTGACCGAGGCGGGCGGCGGCGACGAAGGCCGCATCAAGTCGGCCGTGGGAATCGGCACGCTGCTGCGCGAAGGGATCGGCGATACCATCCGCGTCTCGCTGACCGAGAATCCCGTGGGCGAAATCGAGGCGGGCCGCCAGATCGTAGCTGCCTGCGCGGCGCCTGACGAGGGTCCGGTTCACGCCGCTTCGTGGAACGAATTCATTATCCGGGCATCCTGCGCCGCCGGTCCCGCCCTGCTGGACTGCCGGGCGGACGACTGGGATTTCAGCGGATCCACGATTGCCGGCGAACCTGTTTCCGGCGAACGGCTCGACTATTTCAAGGACCTGCTGCTTCAGGCCTGCCGGCGCCGCTTTACCCGGCCGGAGTATATCGCCTGCCCGGGCTGCGGCCGCACGCTGTACGACCTGGAGGGCACTTTTGCGGAGGTCAAGCGCCGCACGTCGCACCTGGCCGGACTGCGCATCGCCGTGATGGGCTGTATCGTGAACGGTCCCGGCGAGATGGCGGACGCCGATTACGGCTATGTGGGCGAAGGACGCGGCCATGTGACGCTGTATCGCGGCAAGACGCCGGTTCTGCGTTCCGTTCCGCAGGAAGAGGCCATCGACCGTCTTCTGGAACTTATTGCTGAGGATAAACGCTAGCTACGCTTGGACAGCTCCGTGGTAACAGCTTCGCTCGGATAAAAAAATCCTCGCTTCGCTGTTACGCACTCCGCTGTCCGGCGCGTTGTTAATACTTTGTTCATTGTTTCTACGCGCGCGAGCGTACCCGTGTCGGTGTGAATTGCTAACTTGCACCGATATTATTATGCACTAACCCCACGCGTAACTACTCAATAATCCAATACAATGAAAAAGTTATTTAGACTCTTTTGTGCATTCGCGGCTATCGCTTCTTTTGCCGTAGCCTGCGATGAACCGGTGCCGGAAGACACCACGGTAACCCTTACCGCGAGCTTCGCACCGCTTACCCGCACGACCATCGATGACGAATTGACTCCCGCCTGGGAGAAGGGCGACCTGCTCTATGCTACCGACGGCGCCGTTCTCGTCAGCGCAGCGGTCGCCGATGCAGACAACGGAAAGAAGATGGCATCCTTCGATTTCGAAGGGCTCGCCACCAACTATGGTGCTGAAGGCGTTTCCTATTATGCGCTCTATGGCGGCAGCGTGTCCCGCACGGATGCCACCCACTTCTCCTTCGGGCTGACCAACGACGGCAGCTGGAAAGCAGCGCACGCCGCTGTGGGCAAGGCTGCCAACGGCAGTGTCACCCTGAAATCCATCACCTCCGCCGTCTCTTTCAAGACCTCCGGCAGGAACATCACCTCCGTGACGCTCTCCGGTCTGGCTGAAACCGACAAGTTCCCGACCAAGGTGACCGCCGACGTGACCAGCACGCCGCTCGTCACCGTGGAATCCGCTGCGACCCTGACGGCTGCCGTGAACAAGAAAGCCGGCGTCTACTACTTCGGTTTCTTCCCGGTAGAGAACATCAGCGGCCTCAAGGTGACCGTGAACTATGAAGGCGGCGACGTGAAGGAGATTCTCTTCCGGGAGACCTACAGCTTCGCAGCCGGCAAGATCGTGGAACTCGGCAATATCGACGAGAAAGAGGACAACAGCAAGGTGGTCCTGACCGCCGGTTTCGGCCCGGCTACCGGTGGTGTCGAAGCCACCTACTTCGACGAAGTCCGCGGCCTTCTCTGGGCGAAGGGAGACCTTCTCTATGCATCCGACGGTACCACGCTGGCAAGCGCGGCTGTCACCGATGCAGACAACGGCCAGGGTACCGCAACCTTCACCTACCCCACCCTCGACTATGACGCAACCGACTATTACGGTATTTATGCCGGGGCGGGTACCGTGGAGCAGAAAGACGCCACCCACTTTACGATTGCAATGGCATCCGACGGCACCATGGGCAACGCCCATGTCTCTCTTGGAAAGGCTGTTGACAACGACATCAGATTGACGACCATCTCCTCCGCCGTAACGTTCAAGACCGCCGGTGAGAACATCACCACCGTGACGCTCTCCGGCCTGGCTGAGACCGACAAGTTCCCGACCAAGGTGACCGTCGGCGTGGGCGACACAGCGCCCGTTACCGAGGAATCCGCTGAAACCCTGACGGTTGCCGTGAACAAGAAAGCCGGCCTCTACTTCTTCGGCTTCTTCCCGGTAGAGAACATCAGCGGCATCAAGGTGACCGTGAACTATGAAGGCGGCGACGTGAAGGAAATCCTCCTCAAGGATGTCCACAGCTTCGCAGCCGGCAGTATCCTGGAACTCGGCAATATCGACGAGCAACCGGACAACAGCAAGGTTGTCCTGACCGCAGGCTTCGGTGCCAACGGTGCAATCGGTGCCGAAGGCACTTTCTACACGGAAGACCTTACACTTGCCTGGGCGACTGGCGACCTCCTCTATGCATCCGACGGTACCACGCTGGCCAGCGCGGCTGTCGAAGATGCCGACAACGGCAAGAGCACTGCTACTTTCACCTACACCGGCCTCGACTATGACGCAACCGATTATTACGGCATCTATGCCGGTGCAGGTACCGTGGAGCAGAAAGACGCCACCCACTTTACGATTGCAATGGCACCCGACGGCACCTGGGGCAACGCCCAGGTCGCTTTCGGCAAGGCTGCTGAAAATGACATCCGGTTGAGCACCCTCTCCACCGGCGTCGCATTCACCATCGCCGGCACCGACATCGCTTCCGTCACCCTTTCCGGTCTGATTGAAGACGACGAATTCCCGACGAAGGCCACCCTGAACACAGCCGACAAGACGTTTGTCAACGAAGACGCCGTGACCTCCATGACCGCCAACGTGGGTGGCAAGGCCGGTACCTACTACCTGGGCTTCTTCCCGGTTGAAGGCATCAGCGGCCTCAAGCTGACCGCAAACTACGGCGCAGGCGAACCCAAGAGCGTAATCTTCAAGGAGGCCTTCAACTTCAAGACCGGCGACGTTCTGGATCTCGGCAAGCTCGATCCCCTCTTCGGCAAGACCTTCTGCACGGTTGAACAGAAAGACTTCACGGCAGTTTCCGGCACGATCGAGGGCGGATTCAAGTACACCTCCTACAAGGGATACTCGAGTACGAATCCCGCTATCTATAACAATGCGATTCGTCTTTATCAGGCTCCCTCCGGCAACGATACGGGCGGTTACATCGTAATCGAATCCAACGGCGACATGATGACCGAAGTTCATCTCGATATCGCCAACAGCACGACGTACCTCTACTCGGTCGGTGATGCAGAAATAACCGAAGCAGCTGCCAATGTCACGGCTGCAGCCGGCATCACCATCTCCGACATTGAAACCGACAGGGTGGTCGTGTACTGCGCAGATAAGAGTAGCGACAAACGCCTGAACATCAAGGCTATCCGCATCAAGTATCTCGAAGATGGCCGCACGGTCCAGACGCTCTCGTTCCCCGAGGCTTCCTACACCGCCCTCATGGGCACGCCGTTCGAGGCTCCGGTTCTCTCCGGCGCCCACACGGCCCTCACCTACACCAGCTCCAACACGGCAGTCGCAACGGTCGACGCTTCGACCGGTGCCGTCACGCTGATGGGAGCCGGCACTACCACCATCTCGGTCAAAGCCGCTGCCGACGACACCTACAAACCGGGCCGGGCAAGCTACGACCTGACGGTTGCGGATCCGGTACAGGGCGTTGCAGGCATCAAACGGGCCATCGACAACTCGACCAGCACGCCGTTCGCAGCCACCCTGTCGGGCGCTGTCGTCACGCTGGTTCAGGACGCATATCCTTACACCGTCTACATCCAGCAGGGCAATGATGCGATGTATCTCTACAACGCATTCGGCAATGCTGCCAGCAAGCTGAAAGTCGGCGACCGGATCGACGGTCTCGTAACCGGAGCCGGCATCCGTTTCAATCCCGCCACCCTCGAAGTCACGGCATTTGACTATTCCAACGCGACCGTTACGCCCGATCAGGAGGTACCGACTGTCTTTACCACCGTCAAGGCGCTCAAAGAGGCATTCGCACGCTACGAATACTGCCGTGTCAAAGTAGAAGACGTGCTCGTCACCGATGAGCTTACCACTTCCGACCAGGACGGTGCCATTGCGCAGGGCGAGGATACCGTTATCCTCCGCGCCCAGGTCAAGAATGCCATCGCCATCGAAAAAGGTACTACCATCGACCTGGTTGCATGGCCCACCTATTACTACAACAAGAACACATCCACTACGACCAACCAGCTGGGTGTCTGGGCACAGTCCGACATTACCGCCAAAGGTGGCGAGGGCCGCATTGAAATGCAGTCCACAAAGGTCATGACCGTCGGCGAGCACTGGACGATTGGCGCTACCTGCAATTCTGGTGCGACTGTCTCCTACGCTTCCGATGATTCGGGCGTCGCCTCTGTTGATCCCGCCACGGGCGAAGTGACGGCTATCGCTGCCGGTAAAGCTACCATCACCGCCTCCGCTCCCGCTGCCAACAACTTCACGGCAGCCGAAGCTACCTGCGTGATTACGGTCAACGCCGCAGGCCAGGTCAGTTACTTCAAGAAGGTTACTTCGAATGAAGGACTAAAGGCCGGTACCTACCTGATTGTTTATGAAAAGGGACCTTATGCATTCGACGGTTCACTTGCAAAACTTGATGCAGTGAATGACTATGTTTCCGTCACAATTAACGATAGCAAGATTGAAGCTACCGACGCTATGAGACAGGCTTCCTTTACGTTCACTGTTTCTGATGGGGTCTGGGCTATCCAGTCCAAGAGCGGTTACTACATCGGCCAGACCTCTGATGCCAATGGTTTGCAGAGCAGCACGTCTACACAGTACAAGAATACTGTCTCGATTGACGGCTCGGGTAATGCTGACATCATCAGCAGTAGCGCCCATCTGCGTTTCAATTCCGCATCGAATCAATTGCGTTTCCGCTATTACAAGGCCGCTTCTTACTCGGCACAGCAGGTAATTGCCCTCTATCTGCTTGACGAATAGTCGTTGAACCGGAATTCCTGCGGGGCGGCTGAACGGCCGCCCCGTTTTTTTGTTACCTTTGCGCGGTATGATTTGGGACATTCTCCTCTTTATCGTGGGTTCGGCACTGGTGGTGCTCGGGGCTGACTGGCTGGTAGACGGCGCTTCCGCCGTGGCCCGCCGCAGTGGTCTTTCCGAGTTCGTGATCGGTGCCACCATCGTAGGAATCGGCACCTCGATGCCGGAATTCGTGGTGAGCGGCATTGCCGCCATTCAGGGCAGCGCCGGGATGGCCGTGGGCAACGTCTGCGGCTCCAACCTCTTCAATACGCTGCTGATTCTGGGCGTCACCGCCCTGATTCTCCCGCTGAACTACACGCGCGGCAACATCCGTCGCGACATTCCGCTCTGTATAGGCGTGAGCGCACTTTTCCTGCTCTTCGCCTGCCTGCCCTCCGGCAACCCGGATCTCAACCGCTGGGAAGGAATCATCCTGCTGCTGGGCTTCGCGGCCTACCTGTGGTATAACTTCAAGTCCGGAAAAGAGTCCGGCGAAGAAGCGGAAACCAAGAAAGAAGCGATGCCCCTCTGGAAGATGATTCTCCTGATCCTCATCGGGTTGGGCGGCCTGATCGGAGGCGGGCAGCTGTTCGTGGATTCGGCCGTGAGTATCGCCCAGCGCCTGCAGGTTCCCGAATCCGTAATCGGTATCACCATCGTGGCATTCGGCACCTCCCTGCCCGAGCTGGCCGTCTGCGTGGCGGCAGCCGTCAAGGGCCGCGCCCAGATGGCGATCGGCAACATCCTGGGCTCCAACATCTCCAATATCCTGCTGATTATCGGCTTCAGCGCCACCGTCTCCCCGCTGGCCATCGATTCGGTCAACGCGCTGGGAATCCTGCTGGCTGCAGTCGCTGCCGTGCTGCTGATGCTTTCGATGTTCCCGCTCCGCACCCACCGGTTGGACCGCTGGGAAGGCGCGCTCTTCGTGGCCCTCTATCTGGGCTATATCGTCTGGCTGGTTGTCAACCGCTAGGAGATCAACGCCAACAGATCCGAAACCAGGTAACAGCTGCCGCTGACAAAGATCAGGTCGCGGGGGCCGGTGATGGATTCGGCGCGCGCAAGGGCGTCGGAAAGCGTGGGAGCGACCTCGCCGTTCAATCCGCTCTCGTGCAGCAGATTGGCCAGTTCGGCCACCGGCAGCGCGCGGGCCGTGGAGGGTTGCGTGAAGATATAGTGCACATCGCGCGGCAGATACGATGAAATGGCCGCCAGGTCCTTGTCGGCCACGATTCCCAGGATAAAGACAATCTCTTCGTATTCACAGGAAATCTTGCCCAGCTGGGCGCGGATCCACCGGAAGGCGTGGGCGTTGTGGCCCGCATCGCAGATGAGTTGTGCGCGTGTTTCGTCGGCCGCTCGCAGCGTCTCCCAGCGACCGTGAAGACCGGTCATCGCCCCGGCGCGGCGGACGCCCCGGGCCATCAGCGCAAGGTCGTGCAAACCGAATACCGGAGCCGCCAGCGAAAGGGCCGTATCCACCGTGCGCAGGTTGCGCGCCTGGTAATCGCCCTGCAGATCCAGCTCTTCCGGACAAACGGGAAGGAAGGATTCGGCGGCCTCTTCCGCAAAGAGAATCGGGCTCCCGTTTTCGGCCGCCACCCGCTCGAACACGGGGCGGGTTTCGGGCAGCGCTTCGCCGATCACGACCGGGATGCCGGGCTTGATGATGCCCGCCTTCTCCCCCGCCACCTCGGCCAGCGTATGTCCCAGATACTGACAGTGTTCCAGCGAAATATTGGTAATGACGGAAAGCTCCGGCATCAGGATGTTGGTAGAATCCAGCCGGCCGCCGAGTCCCACCTCGATCACGGCCGCATCCACCGCCTCGCGGGCGAACCAGTCGAAGGCCATTCCGGTCGTGATTTCAAAGAAGGAGAGCTGTTTCTCTTCAAAATACGCTTTCCACTGCCTCAGGAAACGCTCCACGCCGGCCTCCGGGATCATCTCCCAGCCATCGGCCGTAATGATCTTCATCCGCTCGCGGAAATCCGTCAGGTGCGGCGAGGTGTAGAGTCCCACCCGCATTCCGGATGCGGCCAGCGCGGCGGCCAGCATGGAACTGACGGACCCTTTGCCGTTGGTACCGGCCACATGGATCATCCTTAAATGCTTCTGCGGGTGACCGAGTTCGGCGGCGAAGGCCTGCATTGCTTCCAGACCCGGCTTGTAGGCCCGGTCCCCGATTTTCTGGTAAGAGGGGAACCGAACGAAGAGCCAATCGAGCAAATCCTTGTAGTTCATGGAGAAATTATTGTCTGCGAATGCGAAGATACCCATTTTTTTCGTAAATTTGCGCGTTTTAGTCAAGTAGAAATTCATTTAACGCAATTGAGAAATATGACAAAGAGAGTTTACCGCTTCGGCGGCAAAAGTGCTGAAGGAAACGGCACTATGCGGAATGAGCTGGGTGGCAAGGGTGCCAACCTGGCCGAGATGTGCAAGATCGGAATCCCGGTACCGGCCGGATTTACCATTACCACGGGCTGCTGCGTAGAGTATTTTGACCTCGGCGGCAAGTACCCGGAAGGACTGGAGAAAGATGTCAACGCCGCTCTGGCCGAGACCGAAAAGATCATGGGAATGAAATTCGGCGACCCGAAGAATCCCCTCCTCGTCTCCTGCCGTTCCGGTGCCCGCAGTTCGATGCCGGGCATGATGGAAACCGTGCTGAACATCGGTCTTTGCTCCGCAACCATTCCGGGTATGATTGAAAAGACCAACAACCCGCGTTTCGTCTATGACGCTTACCGTCGCCTGATCATGATGTACTCCGACGTCGTGATGGAGAAGGCGGAGGGCATCGAGCCCGAAGACGGCCAGGGCATCCGCGTCCAGCTGGACAATATGCTGGCGGATGTCAAGCGCGCCAAAGGATACAAGAGCGACACCGACCTCACGACGGAAGACCTGATGGCGCTTTGCGACGCTTTCAAGGTCCGCGTCAAGGAGGTACTCGGCGCCGAATTCCCGGATGACGCCAAAGACCAGCTCTGGGGCGGTATCGGCGCCGTGTTCAAATCATGGAACGGCCGCCGCGCAATCGCTTACCGTCGCATCGAGGGCATTCCCGACGACTGGGGCACCGCAGTGAACGTGCAGTCGATGGTGTTCGGCAACATGGGCGAGACCTCCGCTACGGGCGTGGCCTTCTCCCGCAACCCGGCAACGGGCGAAAACAAGTTCTACGGCGAATGGCTGATCAACGCCCAGGGCGAAGACGTCGTGGCCGGCATCCGCACCCCGAACCCGCTGAACGAAGCCACCAAGAACGACCATAACCGTCATCTGGCCTCCCTCGAGACCGCCATGCCGGTTGTCTATAAGGAACTCGACCAGATCCAGCAGAACCTGGAGCACCACTTCTCCGACATGCAGGACATCGAGTTCACCATCCAGGACGGCAAACTCTGGATGCTGCAGTGCCGCGTTGGCAAGCGCACCGGTATCGCCGCCCTCAACATGGCGATGGATATGCTCGAAGAGAAGCTGATCGACGAGAAGACGGCCGTCATGCGCGTCGCTCCCAAGCAGCTCGACGAAATCCTCCACCCGATCCTCAACCCCGAGGCAGAGAAGAGCGGCAAGGTGATTGCCAGCGGTCTTCCTGCAGGTCCGGGCGGTGCAGTCGGCAAGATTTACTTCACCTCCGAGGCCGTGATTGCAGCAGCTGCACGCGGCGAGAAGGGCATCCTCATCCGTGAGGAGACCAACCCGGAAGACGTGGAAGGCATGCGCGCCTGCGCAGGTCTGCTCACCGCACGCGGAGGTATGACCTCGCACGCAGCCCTCGTGGCACGCGGCTGGGGCAAGTGCTGTATCGTAGGCTGCGACGCCGTGAGCTTCGCAGAAGAGAAGGGCAAGAAGGTCGTCGTGATCGCCGGACAGAGCTATCCGGAAGGCACCGTCTTCTCGCTCAACGGCACCAAGGGCCTCGTCTATGCAAGCCGGATCGCTACGATGGACGCCACCGAGAATCCCCGCTTCATCAAGTTCATGCAGATGGTCGACAAATACCGCAAACTCGGCGTCCGCGCCAACGCTGACAACCCCGAGGACGCAGCCAAGGCCATCGAATTCGGTGCAGAGGGTATCGGCCTCTTCCGTATCGAGCACATGTTCTACGGCAAGAATTCCGAAGCTCCGCTGGCAAAACTCCGCAAGATGATCCACGCCAAGAGCACCGCAGAGCGCAAAGCCGCCCTGGCAGAGCTCGAACCGTATGTCAAAGACGCCACCAAGAACACCATGAAGGTGATGGGCGTCCGCCCGGTTACCTTCCGTCTGCTCGACCCGCCGTTGCACGAGTTCGTCCCCAAGTCTTCCGAAAAGCAGGCTGAACTCGCCAAGGAACTGGGTATCACCGTAGAAGAGGTTCGCGAACGAGGCGAATCGCTCCACGAAGTGAACCCGATGATGGGCCACCGCGGCGTGCGTCTGGGCATCACCTACGCTGAAATCAGCGAGATGCAGTTCAAGGCCATCTTCACGGCCGCTGCCGAACTGATCAAGGAAGGCATCGAGTGCCACCCGGAGATCATGGTCCCTGTGACCGTCGACGTCAAGGAGCTCGACTTCCAGAAGAAGATCTGCGAGGCGCAGAAGGCAGCCGTCGAGGCCGCATTCGGCGTTACCATCGATTACAAATACGGTACGATGATCGAGATTCCGCGCGCAGCCATCCTGGCCGACCGCATGGCCCAGACTGCCGAGTTCTTCTCGTTCGGTACCAACGACCTGACCCAGATGACCTTCGGCTTCTCCCGCGACGACGTGGGTGCCTTCATGCCGGACTATCTGGCCAACAAGATCCTCCCGAACGACCCGTTCCAGATCCTGGACCAGAGCGCGGTAGGCTATCTCGTGGAACTCGGCCTGAAGGGCGGCCGCAAGACCAACCCGCAGCTGAAGATCGGTATCTGCGGCGAGCACGGCGGTGAACCTTCCTCCGTTGCTTTCTGCCACAAAATTGGTATGAACTATGTCTCCTGCTCGCCGTTCCGCGTGCCTATCGCACGTCTCGCAGCGGCCCAGGCTGCCATCGAAGAGAAGTAATCTGCGATGGAAAAGACCGTTCGACGCGCAGGAAAGCTGATTCCCCTGGCCCAGGCCCGGCGGGTCGGCGTCGTGCTCAATCTGGAGAATCCGGATTGTGCGGAAAGCGTCCGCTATCTCAACGACGAGGCGGCGCGTTTCGGATTTGCAATCGATTACCTGCTCATCAATCCCTTCAAGGTGGCGATTCCCCAGTGGGCGCTGCGCGACGGGATGACGGTCATCAACTATAAAGTGGATTTCGACGGTGCGTGCCGGTTCATCACCGGCACCGCCGAGAAATTCTGGATTCAGGAACGGGACTACCTGATTGCCCTCAGCGCCGCTCCCTCCTCCATTATCGACGCCATCATGCAGGAGTCCGCGGCCGGCTTCAAGATTGGCCGCGCCGGCTCCGCCAGCGAACGCATCTACGACCTGACGGTTCGGATCGGATGGAACGAGCGCGGCGGAAACCTCGCCGAACTGCTGCTCTCCAGCCTCAAGGTGCTCACACGTGAAATCGACCAGCGGGAAGATGAAGAACTCTGATTTATCGGTCGGATTCAAAGGATTCCTGATGGGGGCCGCCAACGTGGTTCCAGGCGTTTCCGGCGGCACTATTGCCCTGATTACCGGCATCTACGCAGAGGTGATCGAGGCGATCAACAGCCTGATGGTCGGCGCCACCTGGAAGGCCCTCTTCCACGGTGAGTTCCGCAAGTTCTGGCAGTGCATCCACGGCCGGTTCCTGCTGGCCCTGGCCATCGGTATCGTGGCAAGCGTCTTCTCGCTGGCCAAATTGATGACCTACTGCCTGGCGAACTTCCCCGTGCAGACCTGGGCTTTCTTCTTCGGACTGATCATTGCCTCCGCCGTGCTGATGTTCCGCGACATCAAAGGCTGGCGCGTCCGCGACGTAGTTTTCGCCCTTCTGGGCCTGGGACTCGGGCTGCTGGTCTGCACTCTCTCCCCCACGCAGACGCCCGATTCGTGGTGGTTCATCTTCATCTGCGGCGCAGTGGCCGTCTGCACGATGATCCTGCCCGGCATCTCCGGCAGTTTCGTGCTGGTGTTATTCAGCAAATACGACTACATCATGAATGCGATTGCCCAGCTCGATGTGCCTGTGCTGCTGATATTTTTAGCCGGATGCGTGGTGGGCATCCTCGCGTTCTCGAAGTTTTTGCACTGGCTGCTGGGCCGCTACGAACGGCAGACCATGCTGGTGCTGCTCGGCTTCGTGCTGGGTTCGCTGGTCAAAGTATGGCCGTGGTCCAACCCGGAAGCCATCCGGCTCTCGCAGGGGCTCGAAGCCGGCATGCCCTATACGCCCTATATCGGCGCCGCGGTTCTCTGGTGCCTGATCGGCGTCGCGCTGGTACTCGGCACCGATTACCTGAGCCGCCGCCGTCGTTAACCGAAAAGATATGAAACGAACAATACTTCCCCTTCTTGCAGTTCTCGCCGTTCTCGCGGTCGGATCATGCCGTAACGAAATCCCAGCCCCCGAACTCTGCATCGTGCCGAATCCCGCCTCGATCACAGGCGGCGGCGAAGGGGTTCTCCTGCCGGAAACGGGAGAACCCGACCTTCAGACACGCATCTGCAGCAGACTCGGCGACGAGGAGTACGTGCTGGACACCCGAGGCGGGAAGATATTGCTGCGGGGCGGTTCCCAGGCCGGTCTGTTCTATGGTCGACAGACGCTCATGCAGATTGTTTCGCAACTGCGCGCAGCAGGTGCGGACAGCATCCCGGGCATGAAGATTCAGGACAAGCCCGCATTCGCGTACCGCGGTGCCCACCTGGACTGCTGCCGCCATATCTTCACGATTGACGAAATCAAAACCTATATCGACATCCTCGCGCTCCACAAACTCAACGTGCTGCACTGGCACCTGACCGACGACCAGGGCTGGCGCGCCGAGATCAAGCGCTATCCGCGCCTGACCGAGGTGGGGTCGATCCGCAAGGAAACACTTGTAGGCCACTACGGTTCAGATACTTACGACGGAACTCCGTACGGAGGCTACTACACGCAGGATGAGATGCGCGAGATTGTGCGCTATGCCGCAGAGCGCTTCATCACGGTCATTCCCGAGATCGAGATGCCCGGCCACGCTTCCGCAGCCCTGGCCAGCTACCCGGAGCTCGGATGCCGCGGAAAAGACTATCCTTATATCGTCCAGACCATCTGGGGCGTTTTCCCGGAGGTCTTCTGTGCAGGCAATCCGGAGACGGTGACCTTCCTGGAGCGGGTGCTCGATGAAATCTGTGATGTTTTCCCCTCCGAATACATCCATATCGGCGGCGACGAGGCTCCGCGAAGCGAATGGGAGAACTGCCCGCTGTGCCAGGCCCAGATGCGAGTGAGGGGTTACACCCGCGAAGCCGAACTCCAGAGCTACCTGATCACGACCATCGAGACGTATCTCGCCGGCAAGGGCCGGAAGATTATCGGCTGGGATGAGATTCTGGACGGCGGCGTCTCGCAGAGCGCCACCGTGATGTCGTGGCGCGGTCCCAAGGGCGGGATTGCTGCGGCCAAACTGGGCAACGACGTGATTATGACGCCCAACAGCCATTACTATCTGGATTACTACCAGACCGCCGACCCGGCCGGGAACGGCGAGCCGCTCGGCATCGGAGGCTGCCTGCCGCTGCGCAAGTGCTATTCGTTCGATCCGTACGACCAGCTGAGTGATGACGAGAAGTCCCACATCAAGGGCATTCAGGCCAACCTCTGGACAGAATACATTGCCTCCTTCGACCACGTCCAGCACATGCTGCTGCCGCGTCTGGCTGCGCTCTCGGAGGTTGCCTGGAGCAATACCAACCGCACCTCGTACGAGTCGTTCGTCCAGCGCATCTCCACCGCCCTGCTCCCGCTCTACGCCGAACGGGGCTACATCTGGGCACCCTACGCCTTCGAAGGCATCGAATAACGTTTTTTTGACAACTCGTCAAAAAGAGATAACTTTGCGCCCGCAAAAGCGCGGTCCAGTAGCTCAGTTGGATAGAGCAACAGCCTTCTAAGCTGTAGGTCTTGGGTTCGAGCCCCAACTGGATCACCATCTGCCATTTTGTCAGTTTTTCGTACTTGGCAAATTCCTTGCGCTCCCTCCGGTAAAAAGTATCAAAGGAGGATTAAGAGATGAACAAGGAAAATCTGGAGCTACTGAACAAGTACGCCATCAATTTGAACGAAAGGGCCCGGACCGGCAAACTCGACCCGGTCATAGGCCGTGACGACGAGATCCGGCGTGTCCTGCAGATCCTGAGCCGCCGCACCAAGAACAATCCGATCCTGGTGGGCGAACCCGGCGTGGGCAAGACCGCCATTTCCGAGGGCATCGCGCAGCGGATCATCAACGGCGACGTGCCCGAAAACCTGAAAAGCAAGGAGGTTTACTCCCTGGACATGGGTGCACTGATCGCCGGTGCAAAATATCAGGGCGAATTCGAAGAGCGTCTGAAGGGCGTGGTCAAGGCCGTCACCGAAAGCGACGGCGAGATCATTCTCTTTATCGACGAAATCCACACGCTGGTGGGCGCAGGCCGCACTTCCGGCGCGATGGACGCCGCCAACATCCTGAAACCGGCCCTGGCACGCGGCGAGCTGCGGGCCATCGGCTCCACCACCCTGGAGGAGTACCAGAAGTACTTCGAACAGGACAAGGCGCTGGAGCGCCGGTTCCAGATGGTCATGGTGGACGAACCCACCGTGGCGGAATCCATCTCCATCCTGCGTGGCCTGAAGGAGAAATACGAAAACCACCACAAAGTCCGGATCGAAGACGACGCCATCATTGCGGCGGCGGAACTCTCGCACCGCTACATCACCAACCGCTACCTGCCCGACAAGGCGATCGACCTGATCGACGAAGCGGCTTCCCGCCTGCGTCTGGAGATGAATTCCGTGCCGGAGTGCATCGACGAACTCAACCGCAGGATCAAGCAGCTGGAAATCGAGAAAGAGGCCATCAAGCGCGAAGGCGCCTCGCCCAAACTGGACGCGATGACCAGCGACCTCAAGGAGGCCACCGCCGAACGCGACCGGCTGATGAAACAGTGGAACGCGGAAAAAGGCGTCCTCAAGGCCATCCAGGAGAACCGGCAGGCCATCGAGGAATACAAGATTGCGGCCGACGAGGCCGAGCGGCGCGGCGATTACGGCAAGGTGGCGGAACTCCGCTACGGCAAGATCGCAGATGCCAAAAAGCAGATCGAAGAACTCACCGCCCAGCGTGACAAGAACCCCGACCGGCTGATGAACGAGGCCGTCACTGATGCGGACATCGCGGAGGTGGTGGCGCGCTGGACCGGTATTCCCGTGGGCAAGATGCTGCAGAGCGAAAAGGAGAAACTTCTTCATATAGAGGAAGTTCTGCATAAGCGCGTGATCGGCCAGGACGAGGCCATCGAGGCCGTGTCGAACGCCGTCCGCCGAAGCCGTGCCGGCCTGCAGAACGAAAAGCGGCCGATCGGATCGTTCATGTTCCTGGGCACCACCGGCGTGGGCAAGACCGAGCTGGCCAAGGCTCTCGCGGAATACCTCTTCAACGACGAGAACATGATGACCCGTATCGATATGAGTGAATACCAGGAGCGTCACACCGTCTCGCGGCTGGTCGGCGCGCCTCCGGGATACGTGGGTTACGAAGAGGGCGGCCAGCTGACCGAGGCCGTGCGGCGCAAACCCTATTCTGTGATCCTGCTCGACGAGATTGAAAAGGCCCACCCGGACGTCTTCAACGTGCTGCTGCAGGTACTTGACGACGGCCGGCTGACCGACAACAAGGGCCGGACCGTAGACTTCAAGAACACGATTCTGATCATGACCTCGAACCTGAAGCCTGAACTCATCAAAGACGCCTTCCGGCCCGAGTTCCTGAACCGGATCGACGAGATCATCACCTTCCACTCCCTGACGCCGGCCGACATCCGCAAGATCCTGCTGCTGCAGACCGGCCAGCTGCAGGCCAGGATGAAGGAGATGGGCATCACCCTGCAGTTCAGCGAGGAGTTCCTCGACTACCTGAGCAACAAGGGCTACGACCCCGCCTACGGCGCACGTCCCGTGAAACGGGTGCTGCAGCGCGAACTGATCGACGAACTCGCCAGGAAGCTGCTCGACGGATCGCTCTCGCGCGACGCCGTCATCACCGCGACCTACGAGAACGGGATGCTGAAGTTGGTTTAAAGGCCCGTGATATTTGCATTTTCATGCAAAATAAACTATCTTCGTGCGGATAACTGAATACCAACCAACATTCCATATGAAGAAAACCTTATTGTTCGCAGCTGCGCTCATCGTGAGCGTTTCCGCTTTCGCCCAGCCGGTACAGCCGGTACAGGCAATCGCTACCCCGACCGCCGTTTCGGCAGAGAAACCCGCCGAGAAGGCAATGGAAGGCTTCAAGTTCGAGACCGTCAAGGAGAACCCGATCACTTCCGTCAAAGACCAGGCAAGCTCCGGTACCTGCTGGTGCTTCTCCGGCATCTCCTTCCTGGAGTCCGAGATTCTCCGCCTCAACGGCAAGATCAGCGACATCGACCTCTCCGAGATGTTCGTCGTCTACAACTCCTACGCTGACCGCGCAGTGAAATATGTCCGCCTGGACGGCAACCTGACCTTCGGCCAGGGCAGCTCCTTCGGCGATGTGCTCTACACCATCAAAGACCACGGCATCGTTCCCAATGAAGTGATGGTCGGCCTGAACTACGGCACGGAGCGTCACATGCACAGTGAACTGGCAGCCGGCCTGAAAGGCTATATCGACGCCATCTCCAAGGTTCCCAACCGGACCCTCTCCACGGCTTGGCTCAACGGCTACAAGGGCATCCTGAACGCTTACCTGGGCGAGGCTCCCGAGCAGTTCACCTACAACGGAAAGACCTACACCCCGCAGGAGTACCTCAAGTCCCTCAAGATCAACCTTGACGACTATGTAGACCTCACCTCCTGGACCCACCTCTCCTACTACGAGGAACACCCGGTGGAGGTTTGCGACAACTGGCGCTGGGAACGCGCTTACAACCTTCCGCTCGACGAAATGATGGCTGTCATCGACAACGCAATCGAGAACGGCTACACCGTAGCATGGGCTTCCGACGTGAGCGAGATGGGCTTCACCCGCAGCGGTATTGCAGTCAACCCGGATCCGGAAGTGATTGACAAGGCAAAGAAAGCCGGCAGCGACGAAGCCAAGTGGCTCGGTATGGGTGCAGGCGCACGCAAGTTCGACCCGAAGGCTCCCGTGAAGGAAATGGATGTCACCCCTGAAATCCGCCAGAAAGGCTACGAAGAGAAGAGCACGACCGACGACCACGGCATGCACCTCTACGGTATTGCCAAGGACCAGAACGGCACCAAGTACTACCTGGTGAAGAACTCCTGGGGCACCAACAGCAAATACAGCGGCATCTGGTACGTCTCCGAGTCGTACGTCCGTTACAAGACCATGGACATCATGGTCCACAAGGATGCCATTCCCAAGGAGATCAAGAAGAAGATGGGCATCAAATAGCACATTTTCCCTATCTTTGCAGGCGGGTCCAAACGGCCCGCCTGTTTTTTATATGAAAAAACACATCCCCGACTGCGTCACGCTGATGAATCTGCTCTGCGGTACGCTGGCCTGCATCCTGGCGATGATGGGACAGTATGTGCCCGCCTGGCTCTTCATTCTGGCGGCCGCCTGCTTCGATTTCCTGGACGGACTTGCCGCCCGGCTCCTGAAGGCGATTTCCCCCATGGGCAAGGAACTGGATTCGCTCTGCGACCTGGTAAGTTTCGGCCTCGCCCCCACCCTGATGTTCTTTCACTGGTATCTCCATGCCGGCCACAGCTATTCGGCTTTCGCCTACTGCTCGCTGCTGATCGTGCTCTTTGCAGCCCTGCGGCTGGCCCGCTTCAATACCGATCCCGGCCAGGGAACCGATTTCCGGGGACTTCCCGTTCCGGCCGCAGCGATGATTGCAGCATCGGCGACAGCCTACGCTTCCGTCAGCGTCCGTACCCAGACCGATACGCTGGTGAGCACGCTGCTCAATACAGGCTGGTTCATTCCGGTGCTCTCCGCGGTGCTTGCCTTTCTGATGATTTCGAATATCCCGATGTTTTCAATGAAACATAAAAGGCTCTCTTTCAAGGAATTCCCCAAAGAGAGCATCTTCTTCGTGCTGTCGGTCGTGATCTTGTTCGTGCTGACGCTGATGCGGAGTCTCGGCCGCCCGGCCCTGAGCATGGCCGGCTGGATGCTGACCGTGCTGCCGCTGGGCCTTTTGCTGGCCTTTACCATCTACGTGTTGATGAATCTGGTGGCGCCGCGCGGGAATCAGAACTCGATCCGGTAATCGTAGTCGGCGCGCAGCTGCTCGAATGCAGCCGGATTGGAGCGCAGCGCAGCGTCGTCCGCCCAGATATCATAGCGATTCAGGAGCATTTCGCAGATCTGCTCCTGATTCTTTTGTGCGAAATCGAGCGGCTTGACCTGGGTGGGCAGCGTGAAAGTCTTCAGCGCCTCAATCCCGAAGTGCCGGCCGAAACTCCGCACTACGGCCACCGTACCGTTGATCTTGCCCTGCTGCGAATAGCCGGCGATGTGCGGTGTGGCAATGTCGGCCGCTGCCAGCAGTGCGGGATTGATGGCCGGCTCGTTACGCCAGACATCGAGCACCACGGCGGAGAGTTTTTCGCGGACCGCGAGCAGCGCCTCTTCCACCACCACCTCCCCGCGGGAGGCGTTGAAGAACATGGCGCCGGGCTTCAGGGCGGCAAAGAACCGTTCGCCCGCGAAGTTCAGGTTGTATTCCAGCGGAATATGGATGGTCACGATGTCCGACTCCTGCAGAAGCTGCTGGAGCGGGCAGAAATAGCCGGGTTCGCGCTTCTCCAGCGCCTCGCGCGGCGGGTCGTTGCGCAGCACGCGGAATCCGATCTGTTCGGCCAGATCGGCCACCCGGCTGCCCACATGGCCTACGCCGATCACGCCCAGCGTCTTGCCTTCGAGCGAAATCCCCTTGCATGCAGCTACAGCGTAAAGCGACGTGAAGAAGTGCTGCACCACGCCGCCCGCATTGCAGCCCGGTGCGGAGGCGGTTTCGATACCGCGTTCGTCACAGAAGTCGAAGTCGATATGGTCCGTCCCCACCGTAGCCGTGCCTATGAACTCCACCGGAGAATCTTCCAGCAGCAGCTCGTCGCACCGGGTACGGCTCCGCACAAGCAGTGCGTTCGCATCGTGCAGGTCGCAGCGGCGGATCTCGCTGCCCACCAGGTAGCGGACAGCGGCATAGGGTTCCAGCACGCCGGAAATGTAGGGAATGTCGCGATCGACAATGACGTTGACTGTTTTCAGCATAAGCGAGGAATTTTACTGAAGGACTATTTTGTCCACGACCGGTTCGGGGAGGCGGGCGTTGAGCAGCGGCAGCAGCTGGTCCATCTGCATCTGGAAATGCATCCGGACCATCGAGGAGGCCATCTTGCAGGTAAGTGTGCGGTCTTTATAGAATTTGCGCAGCGTGAGTGCGGCCGCCTCTTCCGGGGTGTTGCCCGTCCGTTCGGCGACCAGCGCATCCCAGGCGTCGAACACGCGGCAGCGCATCAGCCCCTCGTCGAAGGGTTTCTGCGCCACGAATTCGCGCACCAGGTCGCCGATCATCACCAGATTCTGCCGTTTCATGGTCAGCGCTGTTCGTAGCGGCCTCCCTCCACCGCAAAGAAGGCGCAGTCCGCCTTGAACCGGTTCACGATTCCCTCCACGCGGACCTTGTTGCTGTCCGTGAGGAATATCTGTCCGAAATCGCTGGACGCGGCCAGCGAAAGGAGCAGCTCCACGCGGTTCGTGTCGAGTTTGTCGAAGACATCGTCGAGCAGCAGGATGGGCGTCAGGTTGTAGCGCTCCCGCATGAACCGCATCTGGGCGAGCTTGAGCGAGAGCAGGAAGGTCTTCTGCTGCCCCTGGGAGCCGCATTTGCGCAGCGGATGGCCGTCCAGGCGGAAGTGCAGTTCATCGCGCTGGATGCCGCCCAGGGTGAAGCCCAGGGCGCGGTCTTTTTCCGCATTGAGGGACATCAGTTCGGTGAAGGAGCGGCCGGCGAGATGCGAACGGAACTCCATCGAAATCTCCTCTGCGCCCCCGCTGAGACGGTTGTAGAGCTCCTGCGTGATGGGGAGCAGCTGTTCGCAGAGGGCGCGGCGCGCTTCGAACACATATTGCGCATGGGGTTCCATCTGTTCCGATACGGTCTCGAGCAGCAGTTCGGATTCCACGCCGTCGTGCAGCAGCCGGTTGCGGCGCAGCAGCAGCTGATTGTACTGCTGGATGTGCGAAAGATAGGCCTTATCTGTCTGGGATAGAATGAAATTCAGGTACTTGCGCCGTTCGTCGCCGGAGTCGTTGACCAGGGCGGAATCGGAGGGCGAAACCACCACGACCGGAATCAGGCCGATATGGTCCGAAAGGCGCTGATAGGGCTTTTCGCCGCGGCGCACCGTCTTTTCGCCCTTGCGCAGCGAAACGGCAACACGCTCCTCACATCCGTTGTCCATCCGGTAGGTACCGGCGACGACGGCCTCCTCGCAGCCGTGGCGGATCAGGTACTGGTCCGAAGCGGAGAAGTGACTCTTGGTCATGGACAGGTAATAGACGGCGTCCAGCAGGTTGGTTTTGCCCGCACCGTTGCTGCCCGAAATGCAGTTGATTCCGGGAGAAAAGGAGAGCTGCGCGTCGGCGATATTACGGAAGTCGTGAAGAAGAATCTTTTCGAGGTGCATATAGACACTATTGCTTCGCAAATGTACAAATTTATTTGTACCATTTTATTGTTGTGGATTCCCATTTTTGTAGTATATTCGCAAGATATTTATAGCGCAATAATTAAATATTAGCATATCTATGGCAAAGAACAAAAAAACACAGGAAGAACAGCCTGAAGTTCAGGTTTCGTCGTTCGAAAAATTCATCAAGAAATACCAGAACATCCTCACTTGGGGCGTCATCGGTATCCTCGTCATCGTATTCGGCATCATCGCCGTCAACCGTTGGGTCGTGAAGCCCGCACAGGAAGAGGCACGCGGCCAGATGTTTGCCGCCGAGCAGCTCTTCGCAGAGGGCAATTACGAGCAGGCGCTGAACGGTGACGGCAACATCCTCGGGTTCGCCCAGGTGGCCGACCAGTACGGCTCCAAGGCCGGCAAGGCCCTCTGGCTCTATGCAGGCATCTCCGCGTACAACACGGGGGACTACGAGGCTGCTGTCTCCTACCTCAGGAAATACAACGGCAAAGACAAGATTCTCAAGGCACGCGCACTCTGCTGCCTGGGTGACGCTTACGTCAACCTGGACCAGAAATCCACCGCGCTGGGCTGCTACAAGAAGGCTGCCGCCCTGGAAGACAATATCTACCGCGCCGGCTACCTGATGAAGGCCGGCATGCTCTGCGAAGAGATGGGCAAAGATGCGGAAGCGCTCAAGTTCTACAAAGAGATTGAAACCCGCTATCCCCAGAGCCTCGAGGGCTACGAAATCCAGAAATACATCTCCAGAATTGAAAACAGATAGTCGCTATGGGAAGAGCATTTGAATTCCGCAAAGAGAGAAAGTTCAAACGTTGGGGCCACATGGCCAAAACGTTTACCAAGATCGGTAAGGAAATCACCATCGCCGTCAAGCAGGGCGGCCCGGACGTAACCGGCAACCCGCGCCTCCGCGCACTCCTGCAGACCGCACGCGGCGAGAACATGCCCAAGGAGAACATCGAACGCGCCATCAAGCGCGCCTCCGAGAAAGACCAGGCGGATTACAAGGAGATCGTCTATGAGGGATACGGCCCGCACGGCGTAGCCATCCTCGTAGAGACCGCTACCGACAACACCAACCGCACCGTCGCCAACCTGCGCAGCTACTTCAGCAAGTTCGGCGGCAACCTGGGCACCTCGGGCAGCGTGGCCTTCATGTTCGACCACAAGTGCGTCTTCAAGATCAAGAACTCCCCGGAGATCGACGTCGAAGAGCTTGAGCTGGAGCTGATCGACTACGGTGCCGACGAAGTCTTCGTAGACGAAGTGGAGAACAAAGACGGCGACACGGAGGAACAGATCAACATCTACGGCGAATACACCGCCTTCAACAACATCCAGAAGTTCATCGAGGAGAAAGGCTACGAGATGGTCTCCGCCGGTTTCGACCGCTTCCCCAACGGGGAGATGAAGGCGCTCTCGGGCACCGACCGCGAGGATGTGGACAAACTGCTCGAGAAACTCGAGGAAGACGATGACGTCCAGAACGTCTACCACAACATGGAATAACCAACCACAATAGTCATACAAATGGAACTTACACATATTGAACACCTCGGAATTGCCGTCAAGTCGCTTGAGGAAGCCATTCCCTATTACGAGAACGTACTCGGCCTGAAATGCTACGCCATCGAAGAGGTCGCCGACCAGAAGGTCAAGACCGCTTTCTTCAAAATCGGCCAGACCAAGATCGAACTGCTCGAGCCGACCTGCCCGGAAAGCACCATCGCCGGTTTCATCGAGAAACGGGGCGAAGGCATTCACCACATGGCATTCGCCGTGGCAGACGGTGTGGCCAACGCAATCGCAGAAGTCGAGGGCAAAGGCCTCCGCACGATCGACAAGGCGCCGCGCCGCGGCGCAGAAGGCCTGGACATCGCCTTCCTGCACCCGAAGTCCACGATGGGCGTTCTGACGGAACTCTGTGAAAAAGGTAAATAATCAATCAAAGCATACTTCCATGAGCCAGCAACTCGAAAAAGTAAAAGAGCTTATCGAACTTAGGGAGAAAGCTCGTATCGGTGGCGGCGAAAAAGCCATCGAGAAACAGCACGCGCAAGGCAAATATACCGCCCGTGAACGCATCAACATGCTCCTCGACGAGGGCAGTTTCGAAGAATTCGACATGTTTGTGACCCACCGCTGCCACAACTTCGGCATGGAGAGCAAGAGCTACCTGGGTGACGGCGTCGTGACCGGCTACGGTACCATCGCGGGCCGTCTGGTCTATGTCTTCGCACAGGATTTCACCGTGATCGGCGGTTCCCTCTCCGAGACCCTCGCCATGAAGATCTGCAAGGTGATGGACATGGCCATGCGCAACGGCGCGCCCATCATCGGCCTGAACGACTCCGGCGGAGCCCGCATCCAGGAGGGCGTCAACGCCCTGGCCGGCTACGCTGAGATTTTCCAGCGCAACATCCTCGCATCGGGTGTCGTACCGCAGATCTCCGCCATCCTCGGTCCCTGCGCCGGCGGTGCCGTTTACTCCCCCGCCCTCACCGACTTCACCATCATGGTGGAAGGCACGAGCTACATGTTCCTCACCGGCCCGGCAGTCGTCAAGCAGGTGCTCGGTGAAGAGGTCACCCAGGAGCAGCTGGGCGGCGCTTCGGTCCACGCTTCCAAGAGCGGTGTGGCGCATTTCTGCGCAGCCAACGAGGAAGAGGCCATCGCCACCATCCGCGACCTGATGAGCTACCTTCCGCAGAACAACATGGAAGAGCCGAACTTCCTCCCGACGAACGACCCGGTCGACCGTTGCGAGGATTCCCTCAATGAAATCATCCCGGACAGCCCGAACGCCCCGTACGACATGTACGAGGTGATCCGCGACATCGTGGACGACGGCAAGTTCCTCGAGGTCCACAAGGACTACGCGAAGAACATCATCGTGGGCTTCGGCCGTTTCGGCGGTTCCGCAGTGGGTATCGTGGCCAACCAGCCCAAGGTGCTCGCAGGCGTGCTCGACATCAACTCCAGCCGCAAGGGCGCCCGTTTCGTCCGCTTCTGCGACGCCTTCAACATTCCGATCGTCACCCTCGTGGACGTGCCGGGCTTCCTGCCGGGTACGCAGCAGGAGTACGGCGCCGTGATTCTCCACGGTGCGAAACTGCTCTACGCTTACGGCGAGGCCACCGTTCCCAAGGTTACCGTATCGCTCCGCAAGTCTTACGGCGGAAGCCACATCGTGATGAGCTGCAAGCAGTTGCGCGGTGACATCAACTACGCATGGCCTACCGCCAACATTGCAGTGATGGGTGCCGACGGTGCCGTTTCCGTCCTTTACGCGAAAGACATCAAGGCAGTCGAAGATCCTGAAGAGAAAGCCAAACTCGCAGAGGCAAAGAAGAAAGAGTACAACGACCTCTTCTGCAACCCGTACAACGCTGCGAAGTACGGCTATATCGACGACGTGATCGAGCCGCGCAACACCCGTTTCCGTATTATCCGCGCGCTTGAACAGCTGAGCAACAAGAAACTCGTCAACCCTGCCAAGAAACACGACAACCTCCCGCTCTAACCGTTAACTGATTCCCGCAAAATGAAACGCATCAAAATCCTTTTGACGGTTGTCTTTCTGACGGTCTCCGCGGCAGCGTTCGCGCAGAGTCAGGGCCAGATGCGCCTGAACGAATACCTGGTGACCAACACCAACGATTTCCAGGATGACTTCGGACAGCAAAACGCCTGGTTCGAGCTCTTCAACGCCTCCTACGGCACGGTCGATATCGGCGGATGCTATCTCTCCGACGATCCCGACAACCTCAAGAAATACCAGATCCCCGGCGGCGACGTCCTCACGCAGATCAAGCCGCGCCAGCACGTCCTCTTCTGGGCTGACAACCAGCCCTTCCGGGGCACGTTCCACGTTAATTTCGATTTGGAAAACGCCACCGAGATCATCTTCACCAAAGGTGACGGCAAATCCATCGTAGACCGCATCCCGGTCCGTCACGATCTCGTTGAGAACCAGTCGTTCGGCCGCGTGGCCGACGGTGAAGGCTCCATCAACGGCGACGGCGAAGGCTGGGTCGTTCTCGACCGTACCTCGCCGAGCACCAACAACGCCATCATCGACAAAGCCGCCAAGCCCGACAAGATGAAGGCGATCGACCCGCACGGTTGGATTCTCGCACTGACGGCGATGACCGTCGTCTTCACGGCGCTCATCATTCTCTATCTCCTCTTCAAGCTCATCGGCATCATCAATATCCGCGCGGGCAAGAAGAAATCGGCTGCGGCCCAGGCCACCACCGTGGAGAAATCCACCTATGGTGAAATCCCGGCCGAGACCTATGCCGCCATCGCCACCGCCCTCCATCTCTATATGGTAGCAGAGGAGGCGCACGACGACGAAAGCTTTGTGGTCACGCTGAACCCGGTCGACCGGACCTATACCCCCTGGAGCACGCATATCCAGGGCTTCCGCCAGACCCCTACCGTCATCAAAAAGAAGTAAATCCAAACGAATACACGACTTATGAAAGAATATAAACTCAAAATCAACGGCAACGACTACAACGTCACCATCGACGAAGTCGTTGACAACATCGCCAAGGTAGAGGTCAACGGAACTCCCTTCAACGTAGAGTTCGACCAGCCTGTCGCAGTAAGGAAGAAACCCGCCGTCGTCATCAACACCGGCCGTCCCACCACGCCGGCAGCCCAGACCGTCCAGGTCAGCAAACCGGCCGCTTCCGGCCCCGCCGGCGGCACCAAGGTCAATGCTCCGCTCCCGGGTGTCGTCCTCTCGCTCAACGCGAAGGAAGGCGAAGCCGTCAAGAAGGGCCAGTGCATCCTGATTCTCGAGGCCATGAAGATGGAAAACAGTATCGAAGCTCCGTGCGACGGTACCCTCAAGCAGTTTATGGTCCAGAAGGGCGACTCCGTGCTGGAAGGCGCACCGCTGGCAGTTATCGAATAGGACGTTATGGAAAACATTCTCTCCAACCTCCAACAGTTCTGGCAGTATACCGGCTTTGCGAACTGCAACGGCCAGTATCTGATCATGATCTTCTTCGGTCTGCTCTTCCTCTACCTCGGTATCAAGAAAGAGTGGGAACCGATGCTCCTGGTCCCGATCGGATTCGGTATCCTGATCGGCAACATTCCGTTGTTCCAGGGTCTGAAGGTCAGCGTCTATGAAGAAGGTTCCGTGCTCAACATCCTCTATCAGGGTGTGAAACAGGGCTTTTACCCGCCTCTGATTTTCCTGGGCATCGGTGCCATGACCGACTTCTCCGCCCTGATTTCGAACCCGAAGCTGCTCCTGATCGGTGCAGCGGCGCAGTTCGGTATCTTCGGCGCATACGCCATCTCGCTGGCCTTCGGGTTCGACCCGGCACAGGCCGGTGCAATCGGCATTATCGGCGGTGCGGACGGCCCGACCGCCATCTTCCTCTCCTCGCGACTGGCTCCGGACATGATGGGCGCCATTGCGGTGTCGGCCTACTCCTATATGGCCTTGGTGCCTGTGATACAGCCGCCTATCATGCGACTGCTCACCACTAAGAAAGAGCGCCTGATCCGCATGAAACCGCCGCGTCCGGTCTCCCCGGTCGAGAAGAAGCTCTTCCCGATTATAGGTTTCCTGCTTACGGCCTTCATCGTGCCGTCGGGTATTCCGCTGCTCGGTATGCTCTTCTTCGGTAACTTGATCAAAGAGTCGGGCGTCACCAAACGTCTGGCCAACACCGCCAGCGGTCCGCTGATCGACATCGTCACCATCCTGATCGGTCTCACCGTGGGTGCATCCACCCAGGCCGACCAGTTCCTGCAGCTGCGTTCGGTTTGGATCTTCATCATCGGTGCATGCTCGTTCGTGATAGCAACCTTCACCGGCGTGCTCTTCGTGAAGATTTTCAACCTCTTCCTCAAGGAAGGCAACAAGATCAATCCGCTAATCGGCAACGCCGGCGTATCCGCCGTGCCGGATGCCGCCCGCGTGTCGAACAACGTTGGACGCGAGTACGATCCGAGCAACTTCCTGCTGACCCACGCCATGGGCCCGAACGTGGCCGGCGTGATCGGTTCGGCCGTTGCCGCCGGCATGCTGCTCGGTTTCCTCGGATAACAAATATTTATACCCTATATGGACAACAAATTACAAGCATTGACGGACAAACTCTACAATGAGGGTCTGTCAAAGGGAAAACAGGAGGCGGAAGTGCTGATTGCCAAGGCCCGCAGCCAGGCCGACGATATCGTGGCCGAGGCCAACGAACAGGCCGCGGAAATCATTGCGAAGGCACAGAAGGAAGCTGCCGCACTGCAGGCCAAGACGGCCAACGACCTGCGGATGGCTTCCAACCAGAGCATCACCGCCACCAAGCAGTACGTTGAGCAGATGATTCTCACCCGCGGCGTGGCCGACAGCTCCGCCAAAGCGCTCTCCGACACTGCATTCATCAAAGAGCTGATCAAGACCGTCGCCGGCGCGTTCAACGCAGCCAACCCCGAGTCCGTTCCCCTCTCCGTCATCCTGCCCGAACCGCTCAAGAAAGAGCTGGACGGCGCCCTGGAGGCGGAAATCCGCAAACAGCTGAACGCCGGACTCGAAATCAAGTATGCCAAGGGTATGGCGAATGGTTTCAAGATCGGTCCCGCCGACGGCAGCTACCGCATCAGCTTCACGGCAGAGGATTTCAGCCGGTTGATCGGCGGCTATCTCCGCCCGGCCACCCGTAAAATCCTGTTCGGAGAATAATGACCAACTATCCCTATCTGATAGCCGGACTGCCGGACTTCCAGAGCGACTGCGAGCCGCATCCCTTCGACTTCGCGGAGCTCACCGCCTTCATCAAGGCGCAGTGTCCCGCACGCGACGCGCGCTTGATCGACTGGCTGGAGACCGGGCTGGACGCCGACCGGATCGGACACGCCTTCTACGGAGGCGCGGCCCGTCAGCGCAACCCTTTCCTCAAGGCCTTCTTCGCCTTTGACCGGAAGGTGCGCGAAGCCAAGGTCGCCCATCTGGAAGGCCGTCCGTACACAGCTGAATTCGAAGAACTTCCACAGCTGGAAGCCATCTTCGGCACCAAGGACATCCTGGAGCGCGAAAAGCAGCTGGACCGCCTCTACTGGCGCAAGTCGGAAGAGCTGACGCAGTTCAACCTCTTCGACATCGACGTCGTGCTGGCCTTCCTCGTGAAGGCGCACATCGTCAGCCGCTGGAACGCGCTCGATCCCAAGACCGGCGCGGAACTCTTCAGCAAGCTGGTAGACGAGGTGCGCGGCACCTTCTCCGGCGTCCATTACGATCCGAACACCAAATAACGAAATCAATCACTGTTTACCTATATGAAAAGCACAGGTATTGTAACCGGCATCATTTCCAACCTCGTGACCGTCCGCATTGACGGCGACGTGGCGCAGAACGAGATCTGCTACATCAACCTCGGCGGCACCCGGCTGATGGCCGAGGTCATCAAGGTCACGGGCAAGGATGCGTTTGTCCAGGTTTACGAAAGCACCCGCGGATTGAAGAAGGGCGACACCGTCGAGTTCGACGGCCACATGCTGGAGGTAACCCTCGGCCCTGGCCTGCTCTCGAGCAACTACGACGGTCTGCAGAACAACCTCGAGACGATGGAAGACGTCTTCCTGCGCCGCGGCGAATACACCTCCCCCCTGGACCACAGCAAGCAGTGGCACTTCACGCCGATCGTCAAACCCGGCGACAAGGTCGTGGCAGCCGACTGGCTCGGTGAGGTCAAAGAGGGCTGGCTCCCTCACAAAATCATGGTTCCGTTTGCCTTCAAGGGCGAATATACCGTCAAATCCATCATCGGCGAAGGCGACTACACGATCGACGAAGCCGTGGCTGTCCTGACCGACCTCGACGGCGAAGACCACAAGGTCACAATGACCCAGAAATGGCCTGTCAAGGTGGCTGTGGGCGGCTATGTCGAAAAGCCCCGCCCCTTCCGCATCATGGAGACGGGCGTGCGCTGTATCGACACGATGAACCCGATCGCCGAAGGCGGTACCGGTTTTATCCCGGGCCCGTTCGGTTGCGGCAAGACGGTGCTGCAGCACGCCATCGCCCAGCAGGGCGACGCCGAAGTGATCGTGATGGCTGCCTGCGGCGAGCGCGCCAACGAGGTGGTGGAGATCTTCTCCGAATTCCCGGAGCTGATCGACCCGCACACCGGCCGCAAGCTGATCGAGCGTACCACCATCATCTGCAACACCTCCAACATGCCTGTGGCAGCCCGCGAGGCCTCCGTCTACACGGCCATGACCATCTGCGAGTACTACCGCGCGATGGGCATGAAGGTGCTGTTGCTGGCCGACTCCACCTCCCGCTGGGCACAGGCGCTCCGCGAGATGAGCAACCGTATGGAGGAACTTCCGGGTGCCGATGCATTCCCGGTGGACCTCTCGGCCATCATCTCCAACTTCTACGCACGCGCGGGCATCGTCCGCCTGAACAACGGCGAGACCGGTTCCGTGACCTTTATCGGTACGGTCTCCCCGGCCGGCGGTAACCTCAAGGAGCCGGTTACGGAATCCACCAAGAAGGCGGCCCGCTGCTTCTATTGCCTGGAACAGAACCGTGCCGACAAGAAGCGCTACCCGGCCATCAACCCCATCGAATCTTACTCCAAATATCTCGAATATCCCGAAATCATCGAATTCCTGGGCGAAAAGGTCAAGGCCGACTGGGTAGACAAGGTCCACCGTGCCAAGAACCTGGTGCTCAGAGGTAAAGAGGTCGCCGAGCAGATCAACATCCTGGGCGACGACGGCGTGCCCGTCAGCTACCACGAGCAGTTCTGGAAGTCCGAGCTGATCGACTTCGTGATCCTGCAGCAGGATGCCTTCGACCCGATCGACGCCTGCACCCCGATGGCCCGCCAGGAGTACATGCTCAGCCTCGTGCTCGAGGTCTGCGACCATCCGTTCGAATTCGAGAACTACGAGGAGTGCTCCAGGAAATACAAGGAAATCATCAACATCCTGCGCCAGATGAACTACTCTGAGTTCCACAGCGATGATTTCAACAAATATCACGAACAACTTTATAAAGCATTAGGCAATGGGGAGTAACGCATTTCAAAGAATCTACACGCGATTGGAGTCCATCACCAAGGCTACCGTATCGCTGAAAGCCGAGGGCGTTTCGAACGACGAACTGGCCACCGTAGCGGGCCGGCTCGCCCAGGTTGTGAAGATCAAGGGTGAAAACGTTACCCTTCAGGTGTTTGCCGGCACGGAAGGCATCCCTACCAATGCGGAGGTCGTCTTTTTCGGCGAGCCGCCGACACTCAGCGTGAGCGAAGAGCTCGCCGGCCGTTTCTTCAACGCGTACGGCGACCCGATCGACGGCGGTCCTTCCGTAGAGGGCGAACGCCGCCAGATCGGCGGTCCTTCCGTCAACCCCTACAAGCGCCGCATGCCTTCGCAGCTGATTCCTACGGGTATCGCAGGTATCGACCTGAACAACACGCTGGTCTCCGGCCAGAAGATTCCGTTCTTCGCCGACCCGGACCAGCCCTACAACCAGGTGATGGCCCAGGTGGCCCTGCGTGCCGACGTCGACAAGATCATCCTGGGCGGCATGGGCCTCTCGAACGACGACTACCTCTACTTCCGTCACGCTTTCGAGAACGCCGGCGCACTGGACAAGATCATCAGTTTCGTGAACACCACCGACCAGCCCCCGGTAGAGCGACTGCTCATCCCGGACATGGCGCTGACCGCTGCCGAATACTTCGCCGTAGACAAGAACGAGAAAGTGCTGGTGCTGCTCACCGACATGACGCTCTACGCCGACGCCCTCTCGATCGTCTCCAACCGTATGGACCAGATTCCGTCGAAGGACTCGATGCCGGGTTCGCTCTATTCCGACCTGGCCAAGATCTACGAGAAGGCCGTGCAGCTGCCCGACGGCGGTTCCATCACCATCATCGCCGTCACCACGCTGAACGACGGCGACATTACCCACGCAATCCCTGACAACACCGGTTATATCACTGAGGGCCAGCTCTATCTGCGCCTCGACACCGATACGGGCAAGGTCATCATCGACCCGTTCCGTTCGCTCTCGCGTCTGAAACAGCACGTCCAGGGCAAGAAGACCCGCGAAGACCATTCGCAGGTGATGAACGCCTCCGTGCGTCTCTACGCCGACGCCCAGAACGCCAAGACCAAACTGGAAAACGGTTTCGACCTGAGCGAGTATGACCTCCGCTGCCTGGACTACGCCAAGGAGTACGCCACCCGCATCCTCAGCATCGACGTCAACATCAAGATCGACGAGATGCTCGACACGGCCTGGGAGCTCTTCGGCAAGTACTTCAGCCCCGCAGAGACCGGTATCAAACAGGCTATGATTGACAAATACTGGAAAGCTTAGCCCATGGCTATCAAATTTCAATACAACAAAACCTCTCTGACCAACCTCGGCAAGCAGCTGAAGGTGCGGCAGCGGGCGCTCCCTACCCTGAAGAACAAGGAGTCCGCCCTCCGCGTCAGCGTGCAGGCCGCCAAGGCGCAGTCAGAGTCGCTTTTGGCGCAATTGGAAAGCTCTCTCAAGGAATACGGATACCTCGCCGGCCTCTGGAATGAATTCACCCCGGGGCTGATCTCCGTGAAGGATATCGACCTGGTCACCGTCAAGGTGGCCGGCGTCCGCACCCCGGAGTTGCGCGAGGTCTTCTACGAGGTCAAGCCCTTCGACACCTTCGCCCGTCCGCTCTGGTACAGCGACGGCGTGGAGATCCTCAAGCGGCTGGCCCGGCTGGGAATAGAATCGGAGGTCTGCGCGGAAAAGAGCCGGATACTCGACTACCAGCGCAAGAAGACCACCCAGAAGGTGAACCTGTACGAAAAGGTGCAGATTCCCGGCTACCAGGAGGCCATCCGTAAGATCAAGCGCTTCATGGAAGACGAAGAGAACCTTTCCAAGGCTTCACAGAAGATTGTGAAGGCGCGCCACCAGGCCGAAGAGGAGGCGGCGGAAGCATGATTGCCAAAATGACGAAATACAGCATCCTGCTGCCCGGCAGCGAAAAGGATGCCGTCCTCTCCGGGATCCGCGATCTCGGACTGCTGGACATCACCCGTTCCGCCAAACCCATAGACAAGCACTCCGACGCCCTGCTGCAGGAGATTCGCGAGGCGCGCAGCGCCGCCGACTCCATAGCCCGGATTGATTTCAGTCTGGACCCTGACGCAGAGGCGATTGCAAAGGAGGCTGAGGGCGTTCCGGACTTCGACGGCGACTACCGCCACGAAGCCGAGGAACGGCTTGCCCGCCTGCGCACGCTGGAGACCCGTCTCTCCGACCTGCTCAAGGAATGCAGCCAGCTGGAGCCATGGGGCCGCTTCGATGCGAACTCGATTGCCCGCCTGGCCGACAAGGGCATCACGCTCCACTTCTACATGGCGCCCGCCAAACGCTTTGCCGACGACTGGGCCGCCCAGTGGCCGCTCGAAGTGATCCACCGCGACGAATCGAACGTCTGGTTCGTCGTGGCCGGCGATGCAAAGGATATTCCGGCAACGGAAATCCCCGCGCCCGCATACGACTATACGGTGGCAGACGGCAAGGCGGAATCGCTCCGCGGCGAGATCCGCACGGCCAAGGCTTCGCTGCTGGCCCTGCGCCGCGCGCTGCCTGCCGTGGAATCGCTGGCCAACGAGCGTTTGAACGACCTGAACTTCTACCTGGCCTCCGTCTCCGGCGAGGATGCTGCCGAAGGGATGCTCTGCGTCCTGACGGCCTTCGCCCCCACCGACGACGACGAGCGGATTGCCGCAGCCCTGGACGGGATGGATCTCTATTACGTCCGCGAGGCTGCGTGCAAGGAAGATAATCCTCCCATCAAACTCAAGAACAACTGGTTCGCCCGTCAGTTCGAGACGCTCACCGGCATGTACGGCATGCCCGTCTACGACGAATTCGACCCGACCCCGATCCTCGCTCCCTTCTTCATGCTCTTCTGGGCCTTCTGTATGGGCGACGCGGGCTACGGCCTGGTCCTGATGGGCGTGGCGCTGCTGCTCGACAAGGTCAACATCCTGGGGCTGCGCAACCACAAGCGGCTCGTGATGTCGCTGGGCGTGGGCGCCACGGTGATCGGCTTCTTCCTGGGCACCTTCTTCGGCATCCCGCTCGCGGAAGCGTCCTGGGTTCCTGAGGGTTGCAAGAAACTGATGCTGGCCGGCAAACTCAATCTGGGCGGCAGCAGCTACGACCTCTCGATGGTCGCCGCCATCGCGGTCGGTGTCTTCCACATCTGCCTGGCCATGATTATCAAGGCAATCGGTCTCACCAAGCGGTTCGGCTTCAAGGCTGCCATCAGCACCTGGGGCTGGGTCACGCTGATCGTGGGCGGCCTGATTACGGCGGCACTGGCACTGACCTCCGTGATTGACGCATCGGTCACCAGGATCGTCGTGATCGTGATAGGCGTGATCTCCGCACTGGGCATCTTCATCCTGAACAAGCCCGGACGCAATCCGCTGATCAACATCGGCGCCGGCCTGTGGGACACCTACGGCATGGCCACCGGCATCCTGGGCGACGTCCTGAGCTACATCCGACTCTACGCCCTGGGCCTGGCCGGCGGTATGCTGGGCAACGCCTTCAACAACCTGGGCGGCATGCTGCTCGGCGAGAGTCCCACCTGGCAGTGGGCCCCCTTCGTGCTGATCGTGGTATTCGGCCACACGCTGAACTTCGCCATGAGCTGCCTGGGCGCCTTCGTCCACCCGCTGCGTCTGACCTTCGTGGAATACTTCAAGAACAGCGGCTACGAGGGCAAGGGCACGCAGTTCCGCCCCTTCAAACAAGAAACAGTCAAAACACAGTAATAATCAAACAATTCAAAATCATACCACTATGTTATCAGTTATTCTCGGCTATGTCGGCCTCGGCCTGATGCTCTGCCTTGCAGGAATCGGCTCTTCTATCGGTACCACCCTGGCAGGTAACGCTGCAGAGGGCGCACTCAAGAAAAACCCGGAGAAATCCTCCAGCTACATGATTCTTTCCGCAATGCCCGCTACGCAGGGTCTCTACGGCTTCGTGGCATTCCTGATGTGGCCCAAGGGCCTCGAGGCAATGCAGGAAGCAGGTTTCCTCTATTTCGCAGTGGGTCTCGCAGTCGGTGCCGTCTGCCTCTTCTCTGCCATCCGTCAGGGACAGGTTTGCGCCAACGGTATCATTGGCATAAGCCAGGGCCACGACGTACAGACCAATACCATGATCTACGCCGCACTCCCTGAGTTCTATGCAATTCTTGCGCTGGTTGCTGCGCTGATGATCTAGAACCACCGGTCGTCGTCACTGACGGCGATCAGCGTTTCACCGGCCCTGAAAGCCCGGTCGATTTCGACTTCTCCCCTGGAGACGGAACACCGGCAGCTTTCGGGGCCGGTGATTTCACGGGCTTTCACCTTGCCCAGCTTGCGGGCGGTGGCGATTCCGTTGATGTCGGAAACCGAATAGATGTAGAAGACATCGCCGCTGGCGACGTCGATCTCGCTGCCGCAGCTCAGGTAGAGATCCTGCAGCTTGCCTTTCCGGCTGTACTCACCCATCTGGATGACGGAAGCCTTGATGCGGAAGCGGTCGGTCACGAACTGTCGGGCGCGCATGGCCATATTGGAAACGGCGCGCTCTTCAGCGATCTGGGGCTCCGAAGCGCCGGTATAGTTGTAGCGCCACTTGATGGGGCCTTCCATCATACGGGTCTCGGTATCATAGAGATAGACATCCATTTCAATCTCACCGGTGAAATCGGTGCGGACAATCGGATTGCCCTCTTTGTCTTTGCTCTTGTGTTCCACCGGATGGCTGCCGAAGCGGCAGATATAGGCTGTCAGATAATAATGGGCATTCTCGAACTCCTTCATCTGCATCAGGTTCTCCGCACGGTTCATATCGAAGGGGCTGCCGTTGTTGGCGCGGGCGAACCGGAACGACGGATAGACGATATCGGCACGGCCTACGCCGCTCATCTCCACGTCCACGGCCACGACCCGGCGGCGGGCAAGCCCGTCAATCACGCACTGACGTGCATATTGGTAGAGACCGAGGGGCATGTTCGGCACTGCGGTAAAGTTATCGATCACAACGACTTCCCGTTCCGGGACGATCGGCGTCTCCTGGGCTGCCAGGTTGATGCCAGCCGTCAAAAGCGCCACAAAAAGCAGGATTCTTCTCATAATCTTTCAGTTTGAGTGCCCAAATCTACAAATAAATTTTTGCGACGTCAAAGTTTTTTGTTACCTTTGCCGCCCGATAAAAAGACAACCAATTAATTATCAAATCATATGAAAAAAGGAATCCATCCCGAAACCTACCGTCTTGTAGCTTTCAAGGATATGTCCAACGAGCACGTCTTCATCACCCGTTCCTGCGTGAATACGAAGGAAACCATCCTGGTTGACGGCGTCGAGTTCCCGGTCGTCAAGGTCGAGATCTCCAACACTTCCCACCCGTTCTACACCGGCAAGATGAAGCTCGTCGATACCGCAGGTCGCGTTGACAAATTCTACAGCCGCTACGGTCAGAAGAAGAAATAAGTTAAAGGTTTCAAATATGAAGATGGCGGGAAGCGATTCCCGTCATTTTTTTTGTATATTTGTCATCCGAACACATTTGAAAACTAAAGCTTAACGATATGTCACTCATTGCATCCATTTCCGGCATTCGGGGCACGATCGGCGGCCCCGTGGGCGAAGGGCTCACCCCGGTCGACATCGTCCGTTTTACGGCCGCTTACGCACAGCAGCGCAAGGCCAAGTTCCCCGGCAAGCGGTTGAAAGTGGTCGTGGGCCGCGACGCCCGCATCTCCGGCGAGATGGTCGCCAACCTGGTCAGCAGCACGCTGATGGCCCTGGGAATCGACGTAGTGGACGCCGGACTGGCCTCCACCCCCACCACGGAGATGGCCGTGCTCTTCGAAGAGGCTGACGGCGGCATCATCCTGACCGCTTCGCACAACCCCAAGGAGTGGAACGCGCTCAAGCTGCTCGATGAAAAGGGTGAATTCCTGAGCGACGCCGACGGCCGCGAAGTGGTCCGCCTGGCCGGCAAAGGCAAGTTTGAATTCGCCTTCGTAACCGAACTGGGAAGCCTGACGCACAAAGACTTCACCGACGCACACGTCAAGGCGGTGCTGAACTATCCGCTCGTAGACGTGCCGGCCATCCGCAACGCCGGGTTCAAGGTGGTGCTCGACGCCATCAACTCGGTGGGCGCGATTGCCATGCCCGCCCTCTTCCGCGCGCTGGGCGTGGAGTGCGTCGTGATCAACGGCGAGCCCAACGGCAACTTCGCGCACAACCCCGAACCGCTTCCGGCCAACCTGACCGACCTTTCCTATAAGGTAATCCAGACCGGTGCGCACCTGGGCGTCAGCGTCGATCCGGACGTGGACCGCCTGGCCTTCATCTGCGAAAACGGCGCGCCCTTCGGCGAAGAATACACGCTCGTGGCCGTTTCCGACTACGTATTGGAGCACAAACCGGGCGACACCGTCTCCAACCTCTCCTCGTCGCGCGCGCTGAAAGATGTGACCGAAGCGCACGGCGGCGTCTACCGCTTCTCCAAAGTGGGCGAAAAGAACGTCTCCACGCTGATGCAGGAGAGCGGCGCCGTGATCGGCGGCGAGGGCAACGGCGGCGTGATCGTGCCGGACTTCCACTACGGCCGCGACGCGCTGATCGGCACCGCGCTCTTCCTGAGCCTGATGGCCCACAAACAGCTGAGTGCCACCGCACTGAGGGCAACCTATCCGGACTACTATATCTCCAAGAACAAGATCCAGATTGCCGACCCGGCCGTGATTGACGGCCTGCTCGCCGCTGTCCAGAAGCACTACGCCAAGGAGCAGATCAACACCTCCGACGGCCTGCGCGTGGACTTCGAGGCAGACAAGAAGTGGTTCGTGCTGCGCAAATCCAACACAGAACCCATCATCCGCATCTACGCCGAGGCTCGTGACGAACACAGCGCGGACGTCCTGGCAAAAGAGGTGATCGACATCATTCAGGCACAGTTAGGCTGATGTTTTCGTTCCGCACCACCCCGCTCCTGGAACAGAGCGACCGCACGCTGAGCGGCGGCCGGCTGGCCCTGCTGTGCAACCAGGTGGCCTGGCACCCCGACACCGGGGAGTATCTCTTTGAAACGCTTGAACGCCAGGGCAATCTGGTCAAGGTGTTCATGCCCGAGCACTCCTTCTACGGCCCGGTCAGCGACCGCCTGGAGGCCATCGAGGTGGGCAGCGAGATTCTCTGGGAAGACCTGCAGGACATCGACGCCCTGATCATCGAACTGCAGGACGTGGGTTCGCGCTACAGCACCTTCACCCTGCTGCTCTGGAACCTGATCCGGATGCTCAAGGAGAAAGACGCGCAAACAGCTGTCTATCTGCTGGATCGGATCAACCCGTCGGGCCGCCAGATCGAGGGCACGATGGGCAGCATAGGGCTGCCGCAGCGCCACGGCCTGACCTTCGGCGAACTGGCCTACCTGTTCTACGAAGAGGCCAACGCCAAGTTCCCCATGCACATCATCTCCGCCGCGGCGGAGCCGGTCAACAAGGAACTGATGCCCTGGACCATCCCGCCCTTTACCGACTTCGCGGGGCTCTTCACCTCGCACTTCTACAGCGGCCAGTGCCTCTGGATGGGCACCAACGTCAGCTACGGCCACGGCACCACCCGCCCCTTCGAACAGTTCGGCGCCCCCTTCATGGAGCCGCTCTACGACTACAACGAACGCCACGGCTACCACGGCTGGAACGATCCGGCGGGCCCCATTGCCAACCCGGACATCCGCATCCGCTGGACCCGGTTCGTGCCGGCCTACGGCATCCACGCCGGGCGGGCCTGCTTCGGTTTCCAGCTGATGTTCATCCCGGGGGTGAACTACCACGCCCTGAACCACGCCCTGCGCCTCATCCGCTTCGTGCGCGAAGAGTGCCCGGAATTCGAATTCAACGGCATGGAACGCCTGTTGGACGACGAAGCCCTGATGTGCTACCTGGAGGGCAAGGTGGACTGGGACGTCACCAGCGAATACATCAAGGTGGAGGAGCAGAAATGGCTCCGCAAGTCCAAGAAATACGCGCTCTACGACGACCAGCCCTGGAGAGTTAAATAACCTGTTGATAAATCGTTCCGCTTTTCGTTCCAGGCGGAAGATAAATTTGTATTTTTGCAGAGAAAGGGAGGCTCGAAATGCCAAAGATGTTCATCATAGCCGGTTGTAACGGCGCCGGAAAAACGACGGCATCCTACACCCTGCTGCCGGAATTGCTGGACTGCAAGGAGTTCATCAATTCCGACGAGATTGCCAAGGGCCTCTCCCCATTCAATCCGTCGCTGGCGGCCATCAAGGCCAGCAAACTGATGGCGGAACGGATGGAAGAGTTGCTTGAAAGACGGGAAGATTTCGGAATCGAAACCACCCTCTCCACCAAATCCCTGGCACGGATCGTGGTGGACGCCCAGCGCCGCGGGTATATGGTCTCGCTGGTGTTCCTGTGGCTGAGTATTCCGGAACTTGCCATTGAACGGGTCCGGTTGCGGGTCGAATCGGGCGGACACGACATCCCCGAAGCCACCATCCGGCGTCGCTACGCCTCCGGAATCGACAACCTGTTCAAGCTCTATATGCCGATCTGTGACTACTGGGTCATTATCGACAACTCCGGCCAGGCGGGCCGTATCGTCGCCGAAGGCGGCGTGAACATATCGACCAAGATTCATTCGAAACCTATTTATAACTCGATATTGGAATATGAGCGAACAAGAGACTAGAGAATTGCGGGACGAGATCATCAAAGGGATGGACCGTTCCTTCGAACGACTGGTTGCGGAAAAGAAGAAATCCAATTCCGAGCTGGCCTTTGCGGAGGCCAACCAGGTTGTAACCGTTAAAGCAGTGGAGCTCTAAGGTTTTGGAGAGGTATTTCACCCTTTTCCAGGTCACTGAAGAGGCGATTTCCGGACTGCTGCAGTCGGCACTCTCCCGCGGTGGAGATTATGCCGACATCTTTTTTGAATCCACCACTTCCGACGAACTGACGCTGCGCGACGGCGAGGTCAATGCCGTGGAGAGCACGGCCGACTACGGCGTGGGCATCCGCGTCGTGAAGGACGCCCACACGGGCTACGCCTACGCGGAGAGTACCCTGCCCGCAGAGATGGAGCGCGCCGCCCGCACCGCCGCCGGAATTGCCGACTGCCCGGGTGCAGGCCCCGTTCCCGCCCCGCTCAAACGCATCCGGCGGCCCGACCGCTACCCGATCGTCGGCGACTGGAGCGACTTTGACCTGCTGCGCCGCAAGGCCTTCCTGCAGCACTTCGGCGAGCGGCTCTCGGCCCTGAGCGGCGAGATTACCAAGGTGATCGCCAACCTGGCCTACGACCACTCCGATATCCTTTTTGCCAATTCGCTCGGCGACCTGTTCTGCGACGAGCGCCCCATCACTTCACTCGTGGCCAGCTGCATCCTGGAGCGTGGCGGCCGCAGCGAAAATATCACCGTCTCGCGCAGTTTTCGCCGCGGGAGCGACATGCTTACGGAGGCCCTGCTTGACGAAATGGTGGCCGAAGTGGCCGCCCACCTGCCCCATCTCTTCGAGGCCAAACGGCCCAAGGGCGGCCGGATGCCCGTGGTGATGGCAGCCGGCAGCTCCGGAATCCTGCTCCACGAGGCCATCGGGCACGCTTTCGAGGCCGATTTCAACCGCAAGGGCATCTCCATCTTCTCCGACAAGATGGGCAAGCGCATCTGCTCGCCGCAGATCAACGTGGTGGACGACGGCACCCTCGCGGCCAACCGCGGCGCCGTGAATATCGACGACGAGGGCGTTCCCGGCCAGAAGACCTACATGGTCCGCGAGGGGGTGCTCACCTCCTACCTGCACGACCGCATCAGCGCCGCGCACTACGGCGTGGCCCCCACCGGCAACGGCCGCCGCGAATCCTTCCGCTTCAATCCCATCCCGCGCATGCGCTGCACCTACATGGAGAACGGCAGCGGCACGCAGGAAGAGATCATCCACAGCGTACGGCGCGGCATATTCGTGGACGCCTTCACCAACGGCCAGGTGGAGATCGGCGCTGGCGATTTCACCTTCTATGTGAAGAGCGGATTCCTGATTGAAAACGGGCGCCTGACGCAGCCCGTCAAGGATATCAACATAATCGGCAACGGCCCGGAAGCCCTGGCGGATATCGTGGCCGTGGCGGCCGACAGCCGCGTGGACAACGGCACCTGGACCTGCGGCAAAGACCAGTACTGCCCGGTCTCCTGCGGGATGCCCAGCGTGCTGGTCAAATCGTTAATCGTGGGAGGAGACGTATGATTGCCTTTGACCACAGTATCGTAGAGACCGCCCTGCAGATGGCCCGCGAAGAGGGGGCCACGCAGGCCCGTATCGCACTGGAGCGCTCCATCGAAAACTCCGCCACGGTGCTCGACAACCAGATTGACAAGATGCTGAGCAGCAGCGGCTCCACGCTCTTCATCCAGCTTTATATCGATGGCAGCTACGGCTCCTTCTCCACCAACCGGCTCGATCCGGACGCCCTGCGCGCCTTTATCCGCAACGCGGCCGCTTCCACCCGGCTGATGACGCGCGACGAATGCCGCCGCCTGCCCGACCCCGCACTCTGTTATCACGGTCCCGCCGTGGACCTGCAGCAATACGATCCGGCGATCGAGACGCTCACGCCAGCCGACCGCCGCGAACGCGCGATGACCGCCTCCGCGGAGATATTCGGCACCCATCCCCGCCTGCTCTCGGTGGAAACCGAGTGGGGCGATACGGTCGACTACGCCTATACGGCTGACAGCCAGGGCTTCCACGGCGAAACCCTGCAGACCAACCACACCATCAACGCCACCGTCTCCATCCGCGGCTGGGGCGACGAAAAACCCGAAGCCTGGTGGTACGAGAGCGGCATCCGGCTCGACGAAGCCCCCTGCGAAGGCTGCGGCCGCCGTGCCCTGCAGCGCGCACTGGACCAGCTGCACCCGCGCAAATTGCGCAGCGGGCGCTACAACATCGTGATAGACAACACGGTCTCCGCCAAGGTCGTAGCCCCCATCATCCGCGCGCTGAGCGGCGGATCGCTCCAGCAGCACAACTCCTTCCTGATTGATTCGCTGGGCAGGCAGGTTTTCTCCGAACGCCTCACCCTGGTGGACGACCCCTTCCTCCCGGGACTCCCCGGCTCGCGTCTCTTCGACAACGACGGCGTGGCCACCGCCCGCCGCGAAATCATCACCCGCGGCGTCCTCAACCACTATTTCATCCCCGACTATTACGCGGCCAAAATGGGCGTTCCCACGACCGTAGACGGCCCCTCCGTGCTCCGTTTCGTGCGGAACGGGGAGAATCCGGAAAAAGTGTTAAATTTGCCGGACCTGCTGAAAGAGACGGAGCGGGGAATCCTCATCACCGACTTCAACGGCGGCAACTGCAACTCCGCAACGGGAGATTTTTCCTACGGAATCCGCGGTTTCCTCTTTGAAAACGGCGCGGTGGTTCACCCGGTCAATGAGATGAACATCACGGGCAATATGATCGACCTCTGGCGTCACCTGATTGCCGCCGGCGACGACCCGCGAAATTCCTCGCGCTGGACCATCCCCTCGCTGGCCTTTGAAGGCGTCAATTTCAGTGGCATTTAGTAACTTATGAAGAAACCCGGCCTCCTGCTCTCTATCGCCACCCTGCTGGTACTGATTGCGCTGCTGGCGCTCTGCGTGCTCTACTTCGGCGACGAGGCCACCTCCGGCCCCATCCAGATTGCGCTGCTGCTCTCCACGCTGCTCACGGCGGGCATCGCCATCCTTTTCCTGAAGGTCCCCTGGACCAAGGTGGAAGGCGACATCTCCGAAAACATCCGGCAGACGGCTCCCACGCTGCTCATCCTGCTCGCCATCGGCGCCCTGACCGCCACCTGGATGCTCTCCGGAATCGTGCCGACCATGATCTATTACGGCCTGAAGATCATCAGTCCGCGTTTCTTCATCCTCATCACCTTCCTGCTCTGCAGCCTGGTCTCCATCCTGGCGGGCAGTTCCTGGACCACGGTGGGCACGATCGGCGTGGCCATGCTCACGGCCGGCAAACTGATTGGCCTTCCCGTAGGCTGGCTGGCCGGCGCCGTCATCTCCGGCGCCTACCTGGGCGACAAACTCTCTCCCCTCTCGGACGCCGTCAACCTTTCTGCAACAGTCGCAGGGTCAGATCTTTACAAGTACATCCGCTATTCGCTGCATACCCTCATTCCGGCCTTCATCATCTGCTTTACGGTCTATCTGATCGTGGGGTTCACCCTTCCGGTCACGGCCCAGGCAGATATGTCCGCGGAACTGGCGGCCATCAGCGGCACATTCAACATCTCCCCCTGGCTGCTGCTGATCCCCTGCCTGACGCTCTTTATGGTGTTCAAGAAGGTCCCCGCCTTCCTGACGCTGTTTGTTTCCGGTCTCTTTGCCGCCATCATCGCCCTTTGGGCCCAGCCGCAGATCGTGCAGCAGATTGCCGGCGAAGGAACCGGCCTGGGGACGGCCCTCTCCTCCGTTTTCAAGATGATGTCCAGCCCCGTTTCCATCAGCACCGGTCATCCGCTGATGGACAATCTCGCCTCCACGCGCGGTATGGCCGGGATGGTCAACACCGTCTGGCTGATTATCTGCATCATGGCGGCCGGCGGCGCGCTGGCGGGCAGCGGCATGCTGGAGACCATCACGGGCGCCCTGATCCGTCTGATTCGCGGGGCAGGATCGCTCGTGGCCACCACGGTGGGCACTTGTATCGTTTCCAACATGATTCTTTCGGACCAGTATATGGCCATCCTGCTCCCCGGCAAGATGTTCGCCCCCACCTACAAACGTCTGGGCTATGCGCCTGAGCTGCTGAGCCGTACGCTCGGCGATTCGGCCACCGTCACCTCCGTGCTGGTTCCGTGGAACACCTGCGCCGTGATCCAGTCCACCGTGCTGGGCGTGGCCACGATGGCCTATTTCCCCTTCGCAGTCTTCTGTCTGGTGACGCCCGTGATTGCCATCGTGATTGCGGCCTTCAATTTCCGAATTCATCGAATCAACAATGATTAGCAATATGAAAATCTCTGACAACAAAGTAGTTGCACTCTCCTACGTACTCGAGGTCGAACGCGCTGAGCGCGACCGCGCCGACGCCGGCAATCCCCTTGAATTCATTTTTGGCATGGGCTACCTGCTGCCCAAGTTCGAAGCCGCCGTCCTGGGCAAAGAGGTCGGCGAAGACTTCGACTTCACCCTCTCGCCGGAAGACGGCTACGGCGTCTATTCCGCCTCCGCGGTGATCGACCTGCCCCGCTCGATTTTCGAATCCGACGGCAAGCTGGACGAAACCCTGGTCCGTATCGGCAACACCATCCCCATGATGACCAACGACGGTCGCGTGGTTCCCGGCCGTGTGCTGGAGATTGGCGCCGAGAAGGTCAGGATGGACTTCAACCACGAACTTGCAGGCAAGACCCTGCACTTCACCGGGTCCGTTATCTCCGTCCGCGAAGCCACCGACAAGGAGCTCGCAGAAGGTCTCCACGGCGAACTCGCACACCGTTGCAACGGCAATTGTTCCGACTGCAACAGCGATTGTGGAAAATAATTACTATATTTGGCAAACCAATAACGAGTTATATGAAAAAAATCGCAGTTATTCTGGCAGCTGTCGCGATGCTTTTCGTGAGCTGCGATCCCGACGATTCCGCTACTGAAGTCGGCAAATGGTATGGATACAACACGCCCGACAGCAAGGACGATGTTGCATATGTCCTTGATCTCAAGGCCGACAAAACGGCAGACTTCATCATCAGTGCCTGGGGAAGCCGCTGGCAGGGAACTTACACCTACGACGGAGAGTTCGTTTATCTCACCTGGAACAAGTATTACGCCCGCCCCAATGCAACGGCTTATCATGATGCCTACGGTGAAAGCCCTTGCCTTCCCAAGAATCTTTATGAGAAATGGACTTTGGCCTCTGAAACGGAAGACGCCAGCCAGTACGGTGCCATCATCAAAATCGGTTTCACCTATTCCGGCGACACCGGCGAGATTGACATGTTCAACAAGCCCTGCCACGCAGAGCGACAGAAATAAAAGCACTGAACGCTATAATTCCGGGGCCATCCGAAAGGGTGGCCTTTTTTTGTGCCCTCACGTGCGCCCGGGCGCGTGTGATGAAAAGATGTGAATAACTTTGGATTTTAGATTGTTAGAATGATACGGTATTTCCCTATATTTGCGTGGATATACAGGCGACAGCGTCTTTGCGGACGCCCCCCAAAAAACGACATTAACAAACTATAACTTCATTATAATGAAAACTTTACACACCAATGAAAACGTCGGGCGGGTTCCCTACTCCGCTCCCGACTGCACAATCGTGAACGTAAAAGTTCAAGGCTTCTTCTGCCAGAGCTACGGTAACCCCGGCGCTCCTGGCGGCGATATTACTCCCGGCAACACGTATGACCTTTAATTCTCTGGCGTTATGAAAAAGACAATCAAATTATTTCTTGCTATTTCAGTTGCAATTGTAGCGCTTGTCTCCTGCGCCAAGGGAAACCTGTCTGGAGACCGCATCGTTGAAGTTACTCTCATTGCCGGCAATCCGGAAGCACCTGCTGCAACCAGAACCGAAATGAGCGGCACGACCCCTTACTGGTCTGTTGGGGATAAGATTGGTGTTTCGACTGGTACCAGCGGCAACTACGAATTCTCTACTGGAATCGCAGCAGCTGCGACTTCCGCAAGTTTCACCGGCTCCACTGTAAGCGGCGATTTGTACGCATACTATCCCTATGACGATGACGCTATCAGAACTGCAAACGCAGTTACCGGAAAGAGGTTAAATCTTATTAAAGACCAAAACCCGACCGCTACATCTTTTGACGGAGATGCCGATATCATGGTTGCCAAGAAGTTTACGGTGAGCCCCGAAAATACAACTGTTGAAGACCTTGAGTTCGCCCGTCTTGGTGCTATCGTAAAAATTGTCCTTATCGACAAGGAAAGCAAGATGACCGGCACTCAGTACCCCACCTCTGTTTCTATGACCGCAGAATCGGCTTTGGCTGGTTATGTAATGTTGGATCTTGTTAATCAAGAAATGACGGCTCCGTACTACAACACTTCAACTACGGTTACTGCTAACTATACCAACGAAACCCGCTACGCCATCAATGGTACAAATGGAGCGTACCTGATTGTGGCTCCTCAGACGTTGGCCGCGGGAACATCACTTACCATTGCTGCCGCTACAGCAGACTACACCATTTCTAAGACCATTACTGTCCCTGCCGGCGGTATCGAACTTCTTCCCGGCAAGGTGAACACACTTAATATAGGCCTTTATTCTAGCCATATTACTGCTAATGCATATCCTTATGAACTTTATTCCGGCGATATTTCCGAAGGAGACTATTTGATCGTTTATGATGGCGTTGCAATGAAGGCCACCATTGATTCTGATCGTCTCCAATATACCTCGGTTTCTATCTCTGATAACAAAGTATTCAATCCGGGTGATGATATCGTTTGGCATATTGCACAAAGCGGTGAGTATTGGACAATTTACAATGCTGATTCCGACAAATATGCTGCTTCCACTGGAGCGAAGAGTAAGGCCCAGCTTCTTGATGACGGATCTGATGATAAGAGCAAATGGACTGTTACCGGTTCTTCTACTTATGAATTTGTAAATAAGGCTAATGCTGCCGCTTCAGTAAATGCAAATTTGCGTCGCAATGGCGCCTATGGTTTTGCATGCTACGGTACTGGTACGGGCGGTGCTTTGAGCCTCTACAAACTTAACGATGGCAAAACAGCAGCTGGTATTGCCTATGCCCGCACCAGCGATACGATTGACTATGGTGAATCGCTCACTCCTCCCACGCTGAGCAATGCACACGGGCTCACGCTTGCCTCCTGCGTATCCAGTAATGAAAGTGTCGCAACAGTAAGCGCTGCAGGCGTAATCAATGTCGTCGGCAATCCCGGAACAACGACCATCACCGTGACCTGGAACGAACAGACCATTACCGGAACCACCTATCGCGCAGGCACGGCCAAGTATACACTTACGATTAATAAGCTGAAGGTTGCTACACCGACGTTCAGCCCCGCAGCCGGTGAGGTCGCAGCCAATACGGCAGTCACCATTTCCTGTGCTACGGAAGGTGCAACTATCTACTACACAGTTGATGGATCCACACCTACTACTTCTAGCACAGAAGGTACCAGCGTTACGATCGATGCAGCAAAGACCATCAAGGCAATCGCCGTTAAAGACAGCTATGACGATAGTGATGTCGCTACGGCTGCTTACACGATTGCAGGTGCTTATGATTTTGAGACTGTTGCTGAGCTGAATGCTCTTGTGACCTCTACCTCTACTTCGTATAGTGGTTATCTCACAAATGCAGTCGTTTCCTTCGTTCCGAATACGGGAACTGCTATCGTTAAAGATGCAACCGGTTCCGTGATGATTTACAAGTCCGGTCACGGGCTCCTGCAGGGACAGACATATACAGGTGCGATTACCGTAACGGCTATCAAGTACAATAGCTTGTATTCTGAGATTACTGCGTGGAGCAATGCTACATTCACCGGTGAACAGACTACCGTTGCTCCGGAGAGTGTTACTCTGTCTCAACTCACTGGACATTTTGATGATTACCAGAATGCCTATGTTTCCGTCGCCGGACTTACCGTAGAGAGCGTAAGTGACAAGAACATCAACGTGACGGATGGCACTAAAACTTATGTGGTGTACGATAATACCAGCAGCGCTACTTGCGGTGCCGGTGATGTCATCACGGCTGTCGGTACGATTACCAAGTATCAGACGACAGAAGAACTGAAAGTTTGGGCTGCCGCCGATATTACCGTTACCAGTTCTGCACCTAAGGCTATCACATTCAGCCAGCCGACCGGCGCTGCAGCAACTGCTGGTTGCTCCTTCACGGTAAGTGTTGGTGGAACCCCTATCACCAGCGGAGATGCTGTAGCATCCGGTACGACTGTCACCCTCACCGCTACCGCAGGCACTGATTACGAGTTCACCAGTTGGAGTGTAAGCGGTGCTACCGTTGCTGACGCATCCGCTGCCACCACGACATTCACGATGGGAACTTCCGCTGTTACTATCAGCGCTTCATTCTCTAGCACCAATGGAGAAAAAATAAAGCGATATGTAAAAGTTACGTCTGGAGCCATTGGGGGAGAGTACCTAATTGTTAGAGAGACCAATAATCTCATCTTCGATGGGTCTTTGAGCAATCCAGACGCAGCCAACAACTATCAAACAGCAACAGACTTATCTTCTTTGGATTATGACGATTGGAAGAATTATGCTGTAACAATTGAGTCTTATTCTACTGGTTATTCAATACAGACTGCAGCTGGCAAGTATATAGGAAGGAATGCGAATAGTAATGGCATTGATAATTCCACTACTCTCGGCGACAACTATGTAAATACCATTGAATTTGCGGCGAATGGAACGATAACAATTCTTGGGAAGGGCGGACGTAAATTTAATTACAATGCCTCCTCTGGTAAATTCAGGTATTTCGCTAGTGGCAATACCACTGAAATTTATCTCTATAAACTTCAAGAAGTAGATAAATGAACTTCTTCCACTCCGCAGGCGACTGCTAGTGTCACTACCGGAGGGACCTCAGGATTGAGTTCGACAGGGGCAACCCTGTCGGGCTCGTTCGAGGGAGCTACAGGAAACATATCCCGGACGGGCTTCAAGTACGGAACGGTTTCCGGAAGCCTCAGCCAGGACATCTACACGGCCGGCAACGCCACGCCGTTCTCCGAGACTTTGACCGGTCTCGCAGCGGAGACTACGTACTACTACCAGGCTTACGTGTACGAGTATAACGAGAGCACGTCGTCGTACGAGTACCGCTACGGCAGCGAGCTGAGTTTCACCACGCCGGCCGCCGTGGTTGCCAACAAGCCGGGGGTGCTCTCCTGCTATGAGATTCCGGACGTGACGGGCGAGGTCGAAACGTCGGGCGACGAAGTGCTGGGCACGACCCAGTGGACGCGCTATTCGACCGGCAACAGCAAGCAGAAAGTGGTGATGCACACCTTCAACGACACGATCCTCTCCCCCGCTCGGGTGATGCGCAGTTACACGCTGATGCAGGATTATGACAAGAAGTGTGCGCTCTGGGTGGCCTGCGTCATGCATGGCGACGACTATCCGAGTATCGTGGGCCGCAAGGACAACTGGGCTTACGATCCCGCACTCTCGCACGACTGGCAGCCGGACCTGAGCAGTTCCTATCCCGACAAGGGCGGAAAGAGCTATGACCGCGGCCACCAAATTGCATCGTCCTACCTCAGGACTACATCCAAGCAGGCCCAGATGAGCTGCTACTATACGAACATGACGCCGCAGCTCGCTGCGCTGAACCAGGGAAAGTGGCAGTCCACGATTGAAACGAATGTGAGGAACCTGGGGAATAACACGACCGGAAGGGATACGCTGTACGTGGTCTCCGGACCGCTGTTCGTCGGCAATTACGACACGGTGGAAGACAAGAACGGCATGTCGTGCGCCAAGCCAACGCACTATTACCAGTGCTTCATGAAGGTCTCCTTCAACAACAGCGGAGTGCCGGTTTCGGCCAAGGGTGCAGCCTACCTGGTTGAACACGTGGCAGACCCGGAAGTACAGTACGTCACGATCGACTATGTTGAATCGCTCTCGGGCCTCAACTTCTTTGCCAACGTCCCCGCTGCTATCCAGAACGCCGCCGAATCTACCGCCACGCCCTACAATTCGTTCTAGCTGCGTATGGCAGACAACTATCTGGAAAAGAGGATGGAGGCGCTGAAGGAGCGGCGGCCGAAGGTGGTGCGCAACCATCCCTCGCTGGAGAGTCTGCTGAAGAAGAACCGGAGCCACCGGGGCTACGACGCGGCGGTGAAACTCTCGCGCGAGACGCTGCGCGACCTGGTATCGGCCGCAACACTCTGTGCCTCAGGAATGAATGCGCAGAGCCTGCGGTTCCGCCTGGTGCCCTCCGAGGAGGCGCACCGGGTGCATCCGTTGGTCAAACTCGGGGCCGCACTGCCCGAGGAGCATCTCCCCCATCCTGGAGAAGAGCCGCAGGGCTACGTGGTGATCTGCAGCACGCGGCCGGAAGACCGCGTGGTAGACATAGATCTGGGGATCGCTGCGCAAAGCATTCTGCTGAATGCCGTGAATCATGGGTTAAACGGAATCGCCATCCTGAACTTCAATCCGGATGCCCTACAACAGGCGCTGGATCTGCCACTGAAACCGCTGTGCGTACTTGGATTGGGAAAGGGTACCGAACGCATCTTCCTGCTCCCTGTCCATCAGGGAGACTCCCTGAAGTATTTCCGCAAAGAGGGCGTCCACTACGTCCCGAAACTCTCTGTTGAAGATCTATTGATTTGACCGGACTGCGGAGAGCGTAACTGCGAAGCGGGGACTCGCCGCAAGGCTGTTTTTGTCCCCGCGCAGCAGTTACCTCGAAGCAGTCCGGGCAACAGCCATCGCAGCCAGAATGCCGTCGACGGCACTGGAGACAATTCCTCCGGCGTAGCCGGCGCCTTCGCCGCAGGGGTAGAGGCCGGGGCAGCTGAGCGATTGGAGCGTCTGGGGATCGCGCGGAATGCGCACGGGCGACGAAGTGCGCGACTCGCATGCGAGCAGCAGCGCATCGTTCGAATAATAGCCCTTCATCTGGCGGTTGAAGGCCGGAAAAGCCTCGCGCAGACGCGTGTAGACGAAGTCCGGCAGCAGTTCGTGTAGCGGCGCTGAAATCGCACCGGGGTGATACGACGTGGCGGGCAGCGAAGCGGAAACCGTCTTGCGGCAGAAATCCATCATCCGCTGCGCCGGGGCCTGGATAGAATCGGAGAAGGCATACATCCGCCGCTCCACCGCCTCCTGGAATTCCAGCAGCGCAAAGATTCCATATTTGTCATACTCAGGCACGTCGCCCGGCTCTACGCTGCAGACGATTCCGGCGTTGGCCCAGCGGGAATTGCGCTGCGAATTGGACATGCCGTTGAGCACCACTTCGCCGGGGGCCGAAACCGACGGCACCAGGATTCCGCCGGGGCACATGCAGAACGAGAAGACGCCCCTGCCCTGCGCCTGGGTGACCAGTGCATATTCAGCAGCGGGCATATCTGGCTGATACTTGCCGTGATAGCGGATCCGGTTGATGAGCGACTGCGGATGCTCGGCCCGGACGCCCAGGGCAAATCCCTTGGCCTCCAGCGCCCAGCCTTTCTCCGCAAAGAGTCGGTAGAGTTCGCGCGAGGAGTGGCCGGTGGCCAGAATGACGGCTTCCGATTCAAAGCAGACGCCGTCGGCGCAAATCACCTTCCAGCGGCGTTTGCCTGCGCCATCTATCGGATGTAAATCAGTTACTTTGGTCCCGAAGTGATACTCGCCGCCGTGGTCCACGATACATTTGCGGATGTTCTCCACGATCAGCGGCAGCCGGTCGCTGCCGATGTGCGGATGGGCGTCTACCAGGATGGACGGATCGGCGCCGAAGGCCACCAGCTGGTGCAGGACCTCGCGGATGTCGCCGCGCTTGTTGCTGCGCGTAAAGAGCTTGCCGTCGGAGAAAGTGCCGGCGCCGCCTTCGCCATAGCAGTAGTTCGAATCGGGGTTGACGCGGCCGGCTGTGGAGAGGGTGGCGATATCGGTTTTGCGGGCGTGGACATCCACACCGCGCTCAAGCACGACGGGTTTTCGTCCCTCCATCAGCAGGCGGAGAGCGGCGAACATGCCGGCAGGGCCGCTGCCAATGACGATTACCGGTTCGGCAGCAGCAACGTTTTTATATTCAGGCAGATGATATTCTTCCAGCGGTTCTTCGCCCTGAGCGGAGGCAGCCACGCGGTACCTGTATAGTATCTCTCCGCGGGCATCCAGCGAACGGCGAAGTACCCGGACCTCCGCCACGCGGGCGGGCGAGCAGCCCAACGCACGGGCCGCGGCTGCCGTCAGTTCGGCATCAGTCGGCGCATGACGCAAAGGGAAAGCTATCTCGAACTCTTTCATCGGTCTCCGTATTCGGCAGCCCGGGAGACGGGCGCAATGTCGAGCGGCGCAAAGAGTCCCCGCAGGTAGCGGTAGTAACCGGTGATGGCAATCATCGCGGCGTTGTCGGTGGTGAAGCGCAGCGCGGGCAGGTAGGTGTTCCAGCCCCGGCGGCGCCCCTCCTCTTCTATCCGCGCGCGGAGTCCTGAGTTGGCAGAAACGCCGCCCGAGAGGGCCACTTCGCGGATTCCGGTCTCCTTGACGGCCAGAATCAGCTTCTTGAGCAGGATGTCTATCAGGTCTTTCTGGAAAGAGGCGCAGAGGTCGGCCATGTTGTTCTTGAGAAACTCCGGATCCTCCTTCAACTGGTCGCGCAGGAAGTAGAGCAGCGAGGTCTTGATGCCGCTGAAGCTGTAGTCCAGGCCGGGGATGTTGGGCTTGGCAAAGCGGAAGCGCTTAGGGTCGCCCTCCTTGGCGAGACGGTCCACCACGGGGCCGCCCGGATAGCCCAGGTCCATCAGCTTGGCGCACTTGTCGAAGGCCTCGCCCACCGCGTCGTCGATCGTGCGGCCCAGAATCTCGAAGTCCAGGTGGTTGTCCACCCGTACGATCTGCGTGTGACCGCCGGAGACGAGCAGGCAGAGGAAGGGGAACTCCGGCTGCCGGTTCTCCGCGCCGGGCACCTTCACGAAGTGCGAAAGGATATGCCCCTGCAGGTGGTTGACCTCGATGATGGGCTTGCCCGAAGAGACAGCCAACCCCTTGGTGAAGGAGGTGCCTACCAGCAGCGACCCCAGCAGGCCGGGGCCGCGGGTGAAGGCCAGGGCGTCCACCTCATCCATCGTAATTCCCGCCTGATCAAGCGCTTGCGAAACCACCGGCACGATATTCTGCTGGTGTGCACGCGAGGCAAGCTCCGGCACCACGCCTCCGTAACGGCGGTGGACCTCCTGCGAGGCCATCACGTTGGAGAGCAGGTATTCGTCGCGGATGACGGCAGCGGAGGTGTCGTCACAGGAAGATTCGATTCCGAGAATGGTCAGGCTCATACGTAACTCCAGGGCATTTGTTGCGCGAAAATACGAAAAAAATTCCTACTTTTGGCAGATTAAGGATACTGTACGCTAACAATGAAGGGATTGAAACGGATCTTGATTGGCCTGCTCGCGGTGGTGATACTCATCCCCGTGGCGGCGGTCGTGCTCGTGCAAATACCTGCCGTACAGACTTTTGTGGGCAACAAGGCGCTCAAGGCCATTTCGAAGAACCTGGGCGGCAGCGTCCAGATTGGCGAAATCCGCTATGCGCTCTTCAATACCCTGATCCTGACCGACGTCACCGTGCTGGAGCCCGCGGGCGACACCCTCCTCTACGCCGGCAAGGTGCTGCTGGAGGTGGACAGCCGCTCGCTGCGGCGCGACACGCTGGACATCCGGCGCGTGAGCGTGGAGCGTTGCCGCGCCACGATGCACGACCTGCCCGAGAGCGGCACCAAGACCGAAAAATCCGGCGGCGGCCTGCCCTGGAAATCCATCAAGGCAGAGAAGATCGCGGTCAGCGACCTGGCCTTCACCTACGCGGAGAAGGGCATTCAGATCGAGGACTTCACGCTGCGCGCCGACCATCTGGAATATGGCGGGAGCATCTACGGCCAACTGCGCGAACTTGCCTTCACCGAGGCTGTGCAGAACAACCGCTACAGCCTCTCGTCGGGTATTCTGGTCTCCGACAAGATGCTCTACCTGAACGACTTCCGTCTGAAAGACGCCCACAGCGACATCGATGCGCCGCATATCGCCCTCTACTACGACTCCTTCGCCGACTTCTCAGATTTCCTGAACAAGGTGGAGATCGACGCCGAGTTCACCGACGCCTGCCTGGATCTGGCCTCCGTGCAGGCCTTCGTGCCGGAGCTCGCCAAACTGCACGCCCGGGGCTACATGAGCGGCCAGGTCAAGGGCAAGCTGGGCGACCTGCGGGCCGACCACCTGCGCTTCCAGTCCGAATCGCGCCTGACCAACCTGCTGCTCTCCGCGCGTGTGAAGGGACTGCCCGATCTGAACCGCACCCGCGTCGACGCCACCATCCACCGTTCCAATACCTGCGTGCGCGACATCGTGAACGTGATCCGCGGCATCAATCCGCAGTTCGACGCCTCCACCCTGCTGGCCAGGGCGCCCTCTGAGATGATTGACATCAGCGGCGAACTGCACGGCACCCTGAAAGACGCCGAAGCCAAGCTGCGGCTCGGTTCCCGCCAGAAGGGCGGAATCGTCTCCGAAGCCATCTGGAAGGTGGAGCCCGACGGCGTGCCTTTCATTCGCGGCAGCGTCACCACGCTCGGCCTGAATGCCGGCAAATACCTGGGCATGAAGGATCTGGGCAAGGTCACCGTAGACACGCACTTCGACGCCAAGCTGGCCAAGAGCCCGATTGTCAACCTGAAGAACCTCTTCGTGCGCGAAATCCAGTACAAAGGCTACACCTACAGCGATATCGAGGCCTCCGGATCGTTCGAGAACAACCGATTGCTCCTCAACGCAGCCAGCGTGGATCCGAACCTCTACTTTATTACATCGGCCGACCTGGACCTGACCCCGAAGGCCGACAACTCCTACAAGATTACCTTTGACCTGGCGCGTGCGGACCTGAACGCGCTGCACCTGGACAAGCGTGAACGGGCGCGCTTCAGCATGATGGCCGACGCCGACGTGATGCGCTCGCGCGAGGGTGTCTTCACGGGCGACGTCACCCTGAGCAATGTCAACGGCTTCGTAGACAGCGACTTCTATAATATCGGCAACGTTGTAGTCCGGGCAGAGAACGATCCTGCCGGCGACTATACCGTCACGCTGGATTCCAAACTGGCCGAGGCCTCCTACCGCGGCACCGACCACCCGTCGCACCTGGTGGAAGACGTGCTCTCCCTGCTGAAAGCCGAGCTGGGCAACCTGATTCCCATCACGACCAACGGCGAAAAGGATCACGCAGCGTGCCACGGCACGCTGGACTTCAAGACCAAGGATCTGCGGCCGCTGCTCGCCTTCGTGATGCCCGACCTCTTCATCAGCGAAGGAACGAACCTGAAGATTGACATCGACGACTGCGACCATGTGGAGATCGGCCTGAAATCCGGACTGGTGGCCGTCAAGGACAACTATATCCGCGGCATCGACATCAAGGCCAACAACACCAACGGCCCGCTCGACGCCGCCATCCGCACGGAGGTGCTGCAGCTCGGACAGATCATCCTGCACGAAGATGCGATCGCCGCCTCGCTGCAGGACAACACGCTCAGCGTGGCCCTGAACTACGACAACACCCGGTTCGACGGCGGACACGGACGGCTCAACACCGTCTTCACCTTCCCCGACCGGAAGAAAGAGCCCTACATCTTCGTGGCGGACTGCCTGCCCTCCGAAATCTCCATCAAGCAGGCCGGAACGTGGGATATCGCTCCCGCCACCCTCTACTTCCGCGAGGGCAACATCTTGCTTGAGGGTTTTGACATCAGCAACGGCGACCAGTTCATCAGCCTGGACGGCGCCATCTCCGATAAACCGACCGACACGCTCTACCTGGCTGTCAACCAGTTCGATATAGGTCCGTTCGACGCCGTGTTCCACAACGATATGCGCCTCAAGGGCGTCTTTACGGGCGAAGCCCAGGCCACCGGCCTGCTGGCCAAGGAACTGGGCGTCCAGGCCGCCTTCTCGGGCCGTGACCTGTCGGCCGACGGCATCAACCTGGGCGACGCCGACCTGGAGTGCAACTGGAATCCGGAAGAGTCGCGGTTCGATATCGCGGTGGACAATATGCTGGACGAGGACGAGCCGCTGATTCTCGAAGGCTGGTACCGTCCCTCCGACAAGCGCCTCGCGCTGGATCTCTCGCTCGTGGAGTTCAACGTGGGCTGGGTCGATCCCTTCGTGGTGGACATCCTGGACGAGATGGGCGGCACCATCAGCGGCGACATCCATGTGGAAGGCCCGCTGGACAGCCTGCAGATCAGCAGCAACGGCGTTCGCTTCAACGACACCCGCTGCCGGATCCCCTTCACCAACGTGACCTACATCTGCAACGGCGACTTTGACGTCAACACCCAGGGCATCGAGTTCACCAACGTGGACGTGGCCGACGAATACGGCAACACCGGTATCGCGCGCGGCGGCATCAAGTTCAACGGATTCAAGAACCTGGACTTCGACATTCTCTTCACCGTGGACGAGATGCTGGGCATCAACACCACCAACGCGCAGGCCGACCAGGGATTCTATGGCAAGGCCTTCGGTTCCGGCACCGTGCACCTCTACGGCCCGATTCTCGCGCTGCAGATGGACATAGACCTGGAGGCCAGCTCCGGCACCGTCCACATCCCCATCAGCGGCGGTACGGTCACCCAGAGCGACCTGCTGACCTTCGTGAACCGCCGGGAGCGGCCGCACATCGACGTCTACGACTCGCTGATCGTGGCGGGCAACGTCCAGAAAGAGAAGGAACGCGCCAAGGGCAAGGGGCTTTCGCTCAACATCAAGATTGCAGCCGATCCCGCTTCCGAGATCGACATCGATATCAACGAGGCGACGGGCGATATCATCCGCGCGCACGGCAACGGCAACGTGGAGATGAAGATCGAGCCCAAGTCGTTCGATATCCGCGGTATCTACGTGATTGAAGACGGCAGCTACACGATGTCGCTGATGGGCCTCACCGCCAAGGACTTCACCGTGGAACAGGGCGGTACCATCATCTTCGGAGGCGATATCCTGCAGACCGAGTTCAACATGAACGCCCTCTACAGGACCAAGGCCTCGATCGAAACGCTGATCGGCGACAACACCTCCGTCTCTACGCGGCGGACCGTGAACTGTACGATCGGCATCTCGGGTGCGGTCTCCAACCCGCAACTGAGTTTCAAGATCGATATCCCCGACCTGGATCCGACCACCCAGGGACTCGTGGAGAACGCCCTCAGCACCGACGAGAAGAACCTCAAGCAGACCCTGGCGCTGCTGGTCTCCGGCAGTTTCGTGCCCGACGAGCAGAGCGGTATCGTGAACAACAGCACGATTCTCTACTCCAACGCCTCCGAGATCGTTTCCAGCCAGATCAACAACATCTTCCACCAGCTGGACATCCCGGTTGACCTGGGTCTCAACTACCAGCCGGGCGCCGCGCAGGGCACGAACGATATCTTCGACGTGGCCATCTCCACGCAGCTCTTCAACAACCGCGTCACCATCAACGGCAATATCGGCAACCAGCAGTACATGTCGTCGAGCACCAGCGAGGTGGTGGGCAACGTGGATGTGGAGATCAAACTGAACCGGAGCGGTCGGCTCCGCCTGAACCTCTTCTCGCACGCCGCCGACCGTTACAGCAACTACCTGGACCAGACGCAGCGCAACGGCGCCGGTATCGTCTACCAGGAAGAGTTCGACACGGTGTCAGACCTCTGGAAGAAGGTCTTCACGCGCAAGAAGAAAGAAGAGGAAGTCGCTGAGGAAGAAGAGGTTCCTACACAGTAACCTTCACGATCCGGCCTATCTGCGCCGGATCGTATTCCCGCTCGATCCGGATGTAGTTGTCGGTGTAGCCGAACATCATCCCCCCTTTGTTGGCGCTCTCGAAGAGCACGTCGGCCTCGCGGCCCTTGTTGGCCAGGCAGAAGTCGGCGTGCAGGCGGTCGCTCAGCTTTTCCAGCCGCGCCACGCGGTCGGTTTTGACGGATTCCTGCACCTGGTCGTCGCGCTCGGCGGCCGGCGTACCGGCACGGCGCGAATAGGGAAAAATATGCAGGAAAGCGGGCTTCACGCGCTCCAGCAGCCGGTAGGTCTCTTCGAAATCTTCCTCGGTCTCGCCGGGGAAGCCCACGATCACGTCGATCCCGAAGAAGATGCGCGTGCCGCGCTCTTCCGGGCGTTCGAGCATCTCGCGCAGCAGCGCAATCTTCTCTTCGAACATCTGCGCGGTGTAGCGGCGGTGCATGGCCTTGAGAATCCGGTCGCAGCCCGACTGGAGCGGAATGTGGAAGTGCGGCAGGAACTTGGTCTGTCCGCCGGCCATCCAGCCGATGATCTCGCGCGTGAGCAGGTTCGGTTCGATCGATGAGATCCGGTAACGCGCAATCCCCTCCACTTCATCGAGCGCCTTGAGCAGGTCGAAGAAAGATTCGCCGGTGGTGCGGCCGAAGTCGCCTATATTGACGCCCGTCAGCACGATCTCGCAGATGCCGGTGGCGGCGATTTCGCGGGCCTGGGCCACCAGGGTGGAGATCGGCAGGTTGCGGCTCGCACCGCGGGCCAGCGGCACGGTGCAGTAGGTGCAGCGGTAGTCGCAGCCGTCCTGGACCTTCAGGAACGACCGGGTCCGTTCGCCGGAAGAGTAGGCCGGGAAGATGTTCTCCACACTCTCGATGGCCGTGCAGCAGGCCACCTGGCCGCGCTCCGTCTCGTAGCTGGTTACGACCTCGAACAGATCGCCTTTGCGGGCGGCGCCCAGCACGATATCCACCCCCTCGATCTGCAGAATCTCGTCCGGTTTGAGCTGCGCGTAACATCCCACCACCGCAATCCGGGCATCCGGCGAGATCTTGTGCAGCTTGCGGATGATGTTGCGGCACTTCTTGTCGGCGTGCTCGGTCACGGAGCAGGTGTTCACCACATACCAGTCGCTGCGGTCTACGGGCCGGACAATCTTATAACCGGCCGTGGCGAACTGGCGCGCAAAGGTGGAACTCTCGGAGAAGTTCAGCTTGCAGCCGAGCGTGACGAATGCTATTCGGGGTTGACGGGACATAAGCTTCTATCCTTGAATCACAAATACGCACGGGCGCTTGCCGATTGCAGGCGTTTCCCTGCGCCAGCGCGCTACGGTCAGGGTTTTGATGAACTGCGTGGGCAGCGTGATGTCCGCCGCAATGCAGATGCGGGTTTCCGCACGGCAGACGGAGAGCAGGTCGGCGAGGAGCGCGTCGTTGCGGTACGGCGTCTCGATCACGATCTGGCTCTGGCGCTCGCGCTGCGAACGGCGTTCGAGTTCGGCGATGCGCGCGCGGCGCTGGTCGGGTTTGACGGGCAGATAACCCTCGAATGCGAAGTGCTGCCCGTTCATGCCGGAGGCCATCAGGGCCATCATCAGCGACGAGGGACCCACCTCGGGAATCACCTTCACCCCTTTTTCATGCGCCAGGGCCACCAGCTGCGCACCGGGATCGGCCACGGCAGGCAGTCCGGCCTCGGAAATCAGTGCGGCCTCGTTTCCCTCGAGCAGCGCGGCCATCGTGGAGATTTCCTCCGGCGTGGTGTGCTCGTTCAGTTCGTGGAGTTCCAGCGCATCGATCTGCCCCTTCAGGCCGGCAGCCGAAAGGAAACGGCGCGCGGTGCGAAGCTCTTCCACGAAGAAAAGCTTGATTTTGGGCAGCAGTTCCAGGACTGCAGGCGTCAGGACATATTGCGGAGGATAATCGCCCAGCGGCGTAGGGATCAGGTAGAGGTTTCCGTTCATCAGAAAGTGAGGGTAAGGCCGTCGAAGGCGGGTTGGATATTCGAAGGGAGCTCGGCGGAGAGCTCGGCGTGGCACGGCAGCTGGTGCGAGAGATGCGTCAGGCGGGTTTCGCGCGCACCTACGCGCTGCGCCAGGGCTACCGCCTCGTCGAGCGTGAAGTGCGAGATGTGCTTCCCGCGGCGTACCGTGTTGAGCACCAGGATCTCCACCCCTTCCAGTTTCTTCAGGTTCGCGTCGTCGATCCGGTTGGCGTCGGTGATATAGGCCAGCTTGCCGAACCGGAATCCCAGCACCGGCAGCAGATAGTGCATCACGCGGACGGGGACGATCTCCACCCCCTTGATGCGGAATGGATCCTCACCGATCGTGTGCAGGTCAAAGAGCGGAATCCCGGGGTAGCGTTCCTCCGTAAATGCGTACGAAAACTCCTCGCGCAGCGCCTCCTGCACGCGTTTTTCGCAATAAATGGGAAAAGGATGCGCCGTGCGGTAACCGTCGCGCGGGGTATAGTTGAAGGCGCGCACGTCGTCCAGCCCGGCCGTATGGTCTTTGTGCTGGTGGGTGAGCAGAATGGCGTCGGGGCAGACGATTCGCTCGCGCAGCATCTGCTGGCGGAAGTCCGGCCCTGCGTCAATCACCAGTTCCAGTCCCTCGTAACGCACGAGGGCCGCAGCCCGCAGGCGTTTGTCGCGCGGGTCGGCGGAACGGCACACCGGGCAGTCGCACCCGATCACGGGAACGCCCTGGGAAGTACCGGTACCGAGGAATGTGATGGAATTCTGCATGGCGGCGCAAAAATATTCAAAAAATCATATCGATAGACCGAACAGCAGCTGGAAACCGTGGCGCGAGCCGGTCGCATTCGGAGCGGTGTAGCTCCAGCGCACGCCCGTGGAGATGCCAGGAGCCAGTCGGAAGGCGTGGTAGTCGATCATGGCGCTCACGCCGGCCGACCAGTAGTCGTTCCTGGGAGCGCCGGGCGTCCAGCCCATCGCGTAGTCGGCAAAGGGAATCAGCTGCAGCCGCTGGAAGTAGAGCACGCCGGGAATGGCCACGTCGCCCAGGTAGAGCGGGACGGCATAGTCGAGGCCCGCCTTGAGGTAAAGCGGTTCGGCCGCATAGGCCTTGTAGCCGCGCGGCAGGGCTGCGGAGTTGCTGTCATCCAGCGCGTCGGGCAACCCGGAGAGTCGGTAATGGCCCGCGAGCGAAAGCTTCAATCCCTGAATCCGGCTCAGGCCCGGTACATACGCATAGCCGGAGAAAAGAGCCGTCTGGAAGCCGTTGCCCTCGCCCGATCCCAGCACGAAACGCGGATAGAGGCTGAATCCCCAGCGGGGATAGATGGCCGCGCCGGAGGTGGAGAGCATCCGGTAGTAGCGCACGCCCGCCTCGATGGTCTCCGTCCAGGTGCCGAACGCGGCGTTGCAGGGCTTGTAGGCGTCGAAACTCAGCGAACGGATGAGGCTGCTGCTCCAGCCGCCGCCGTAGAAGTTGTAAGGATAGGAAATGGTGAGACCGTACTGGTCATAGGGGATCAGGCTTCCTTCGGGCGTGCCGTCGTCGTACTGCTTGAGGTGATGGATGTCCGCCGCGAATTCCACGTCGAAATCCACCACCGTGGCAGCCACCTTTCCGTGACCGGAATGGCATCCCTGCCACCAAGACCAGCCCAGCATGGCGGTCACGTCGCCCAGGGCATTCTGGGAATAGAGCGTGGCGCCGGGAGCGGCCAGGTCCCACCAGTTGTCCATGGACATGCTCATGATGCGGTCCACATTGTAATAGACCGGTGCCCAGGAGTGGATGTGGAAACCGTTCAAGAGCCGGCTGTAGTGACGCGACGGATAGCGCTCGGGATCCAGGTAACTGCTGTCGGCCACGGCCGGTTCCGGATGGGCCGCCGCATGCTGTGCGACCAGGGTCTGCAGCACGGAGTCGTCATGCCGCTGCAGGAAGTCGACGTCTTCCCAGAGCAGTTTGCGGAAATCGAGCGATGCAAGATGATAGCCGTATGAATCGAACTCGCTGAAATATAGCACTTCATGGCAGTCGTCCAGGAAAGGTGCCTCGGCCCCGTAGCGCGAATTGGTCAGCCGGAAGATCCGTTCGTTCGCCGGATGCAGCGCGTAGATGTTCTGCACGCCGTCGCGGTCGGAGGAGAAGCAGATCCACTGCCCTTTCATGTGCCGCAGACCGGAGATGGAGGCCTGCTGGGGCGGAATGACCGTCGTCCAGTTTCCGGAGGTCAGGTCGCGGTAGGGAATCCGCAGCAGCGAGAGTCCCACGTCGGTGGCCACCGTGGCGTAGAGCGTCTCCCCCACGAACACCGTTTCGACGAGCTGTCCCTTGCCCGGCGCCTCGACGCGCTCGAGCTGATCGCCCGTGGCGGGATTGAGCAGCACCAGGTGCGAGGGCTGGCCCACAGGGTATTCGGCCACTGCGAGCACCGAACCGTCGTCCGAGATGGCCGGATTGAAGTATTTGGTGCTGCGCGTCAGCGAACCCAGGCGGTCCGCGCGCGTGTCGTAATACTTGATTTCAGAGAAGTTTTCCAGCGACGAAGGGTCGTGCATCACACACTCGGACCAGTAGACGCGGCCGTCCACCGACTCGCTCATCTTGGAACTGACGGGCGCGTGGTAACGGATGTGACGCTCGTTGCCAAGCGAATCAATCTGGATGAGCTCCTCCGGGAACTCCTTGCCCCGGCGCAGCACCACCACGGAACCGTGCAGCGGAGAGAGGGTGTCGTTGACCTCGATCGCGCCCCAGTAATCGCAGTAGAGCCGCTGGCGCCGCGAAATCTGTTCGCCCACAGTGGGTTCGCCCCGGCGCGCGGCGTCTTCCTGCCACATTTTGGTGAAGATTTCCTGCGCGTTTTTCAGGGCCTCCGGACGCGAGAGCGCGTAGCGTTTCTCTTTGGGGATAAAGACGTCCGTCACGTCGGAAAGGCCCGCCTTGCCGCCGAAGAATCCGCCGGCGAAATCGGCGTCGCCCGTGCGCACGCGTTCCCCCGCCACAAGCATATAACCCATCGCGTAGGTACTGTAGGAGGGTTTGAAATACGATCCGTGTGCGGCGCGTTCCCAGTTCAGGAAGCGACCTTCAAGGCAGTCCGTACGGATCTGCATCAGGAATTCGGCGTTGCGGCCGCGGCCGGAGCGCGTGAGTTCGGTCTCGGCAACCGTGGCATCACCCTCCAGATATTTGGAGGAGGCAAAAAGGCCCATGCCAACGCCCACGGACTGTTCGCCCAGCAGCCAGTGGAGAGCGCCCCAGAGGCCCGTTGTAAATTGCTGGGTCTGGGCCACATGGCGCAGTTCGTGGGTGACGAGCTGTTCCTGCCAGGGGAACTGCGAAGGGTCGTACGGATCCGGCGAGAGAATCAGGTTCATGTGCTTGGGCGCCCACGACACGCTGCCGTTGCTCAGGGTGGTGTAGGCATGCAGGATGACCGGAAGCGGCTTGGTGTCGATCTTGACGGGCGCATTGACCAGCGGACGTTGCTTTTCGAGCATCATCAGGTAGGTGCGCGCCAGCGAATCGGTCTCCTCCGGGTAGATCAGCCGGAAATGCTCGGAACGGATCTGGCGCCACCGCACGCCCGAAGGCTCTGCGCCAAAGGAGTAAAACTGTGCCCGCAGCGGGAGCGGCGAGAGCGCCAGCAGCAGCGCGGCGATGATCAGGATTCTTTTATTGCACATCTTCAGGCTTCTCATTGCAATACCAGAGGGTGCCCCGCACGTCGCGGTAGCCCATCTGTGAAAGGAGTTTCATATAACGGCGGATCTGCCGGCTGTATTTTTCTTCGCGACGGCCGAACTTGTAGTCGATCACGAGGGCCGTCCCCTGCCCGAGCGGCTTGTCTTTTTCCACCAGCACGCGGTCCGGGCGGTGAATCTCGCCGGAGGCGTCCACGATGGTGATTTCGTTCAGGGCGCGGTACGTCCCGTCGAACCAGTGGCGGCCGGCCACCGAATCCAGCAGCGCGGCAATCTTCGATTCGGCTTCACCCGCTTCGGCAGCCGCCAGGATTCCCTCGCGAACCGCCTCGTCCACAGCCTGTTTCAAATCCTCAACGCGGTCTATGCGCGAAAGGATGTCGTGGTAACGGATGCCCTCTTCCCGGCTGAAGAACTCTCCGCCCTTGAGCGAGAGGCGCAACCGGCCGTCGTAGGGAATGCTCGAGAAACGCAGCGGTGCGATCACCCCCTCTGCAGCCGCTTGCCGCGAATCAGAGCGTCCGGGGACGCCCTCCCTGTGCAGGAAAGCTTCGCCCATTTTCCGGTCTTCTGCAATCAAATGGCTGTAGAGCAGGTCGGAGACGGCGAAAGAGCGTCCGTTGAAGGTATCCTTTTGTGTAATCTCGGGCACGGGCGAGAAGAGGTACATCTCCTTGACGGCGCGGGTCATGGCCACGTAGGCGGTGTTGATGGCATCCACGGCAGCCATCTCTTTCTCTTCCTGATAATCCGGCTCGAAGAGCGTCCCCTCCATCTCGGTCTTGGTGGCGCTCAGCGGAACCAGGCCGATCGTGTCGAAGGGCGCCTTCCGGGGTGTGCACCAGATCATCGGAGCCTCGCCGCCCGAGTGGCGGAAGGTATCGTTGAAGAAGGGCAGCACGACCACCTGGAAGTCCAGTCCCTTGGCCTTGTGGATGGTCATCACCGTCACGGCGTCGTCGCGGCGCGCAGAGGATATCTTTACATTGCGGCCACGGTCGTCCCACCAGTTGACGAATCCGCAGAGGTTGGATCCGTAACGGTCCGTATAGGAGATTACCTCGTCCAGGAAAGCGAAGATGAAGGGATGGTCGCCATCCGGGATATCGGGCAGGTATTCGCGCAGAAGCGCGTCGCAGATCTCGTAGAGCGAATCGGACACGCGGCAGGATTCGGGCAGGTGCGGAATCTCGCCGAAGAGCTGCAACATCAGCGTAGTGTTGACCGGATCGTCCGGGTTGACGCGGTATTTGAGCAGGGCGGCCAGTTTGCGCACGCTCAGGCACGAGACGAGCGTCAGCGAATCTTCGGTCACCACCGGATAGCCCAGCGAAAGCAGTGCCTGCGCAATCTGCGCACCCTCCTCGTTCTTGCGGACCAGGAAAGCAATATCGGAAGCGCGATAGCGTGAGAGCAGGTCGCGCATCAGGTCCGGAAGGCGCTCCAGCACGGTTTCCCGCCAGGGGGTCGCATCCGATTTCGACGAACCGCGCTCCAGGAATTCCACCTGCACATAGCCCTTGCCCAGCGACGCCTTGCGTGCCACCTGCTGGCGCACGTCCGAATAGTAGCCGGAAATCCGGCGGGCGAATTCCACGCCGTTGCGCGCGAGCAGGTCGCCGATTCCGCCGAAGAAACGGTTGTTGAAATCCACGATCCGCTCCTCGCTGCGCCAGTTCTTCTGCATGTGGACCACCCGGAAGCGGTCTTCCCCGAATGCGGCCTGCACCTCGCTGTGGAGCAGGTTCATATCCGAATCGCGCCAGCGGTAGATGCTCTGCTTGATGTCGCCCACAATCAACGAACCCTCGCCCCGGTCGGCGGCTTCGCGCAGCAGCGGGCGGAAGTTCTCCCACTGAAGGCGGGAGGTATCCTGGAATTCGTCGAGCATGAAATGGTCGTAGCGCGTTCCCACCTTCTCGTAGATGAAGGGGGTGTCGCTTCCGTCAATGATACGGCTCAATACGTCAGAGGTCTCGCTCAGCAGGACCAGGTTATTCTCCTTGAGGCAGGCGGAAAGGTGTGCGTACAGGTCGGAGAAGATGCCCAGCAGATGGACGTTCTTGTCCAGAATATCTGCGGTTTTGGCATCCTCCGCGGAGATGGAGGATTCCGGTTTCCGGGCCTCTTCTATCATTGCCTGCAGCATCCCGCGGAACTCGGTAATCCGATCCTTGCTCCACAGGTCCGGACCCAGGGCGCGGCGCTTCAGTTTGAAGGCGTCGGTCATGAAGAGTTTGGAAAAGTCGAAGAGTTTCTTGGAGATATCCCACTGCTGGCCGCTGCGGACCTGTTCGAGCGAATAGTCGGTGAGCCAGCGGAGGAGCGTCTCGTTGCCCGGCTCGTCGAGCGAAGCGAGCATCCGGTCCACCGCCTGCTGGAGCACGGAGTCGCGGTCCAACTCCACCTTGTAGGAGGCATATTGGTTGATCTCCCGCGCAAAGGCGCGCATCACCACCTGGAAGAAGCGGTCGATGGTGCTGACGGAGAACGATGCGTAGTCGTGCAAAATGGCGGTCAGGGCCATTGCCGCGCGCTTTTTCATCAGCTCTGTGGCGCGCGTTCCGGGTTCCGGATAGTCATAATCCGGATCCGTGGCCAGCGCGTGCAGTTCCTTGATGATACGGCTCTTCATCTCCTCCGTAGCCTTGTTGGTGAAGGTCACGGCCAGGATATGGCGGAAAGCACGCTCGTCGAATGGGGCGTCGTCGGCCGGCACCAGGAACCGGATGAATTCCCGGGTCAGCGTCCAGGTCTTTCCGCTGCCTGCCGATGCTTTTATGATATCGATGCCCGTCATTTGCCGCAAAGGAGTTTATAATCACAGTAATCGCAACGCGGATTCACGGCGCGGAACGGGACTGCCGGGTTCAGGATCTCCCCGATCAGTTCCTGCAGCAGCTCGCGGAACTGCGCCAGCGTGGACGTATCGAATCCGAACGATTCCGCCGCGCTGCCGAAGATATCGCGGAGCGCGTAGATATCCAGTTTGACATCCTCGACGCGCAGGCCGGGAGTGCCCGCAGTGACGAGCAGCGTATAGAAGAGCAGCTGGAAGGAGATGGTCGGACGCTTCTCCCCCTCCCGTTTGAAGAGGGCGGGCAGGTCGGCCGTCTTGAGTTTGCGTTTCACCTTGTCGCCGGTCTTGCCGGTTTTGTAGTCCAGAATATGGAGCTGGCCGCTCCGGAGATCCTTGCGGTCTATGATGCCGTACAGGCTCACCTCTTCACCGGAGGCGAGTTTCAGCTGCGCGGAAGCGCCGACCTCGGTACCCGATACGGTCAGCGGGGCCGCCGAGGCGTCGCACCTCAAAACCTCCACCACGAAGGTCTGCAGCAGCTGGCGCAATATCAGGTTGCGCCCCGTGATGGTGCGGATCTTGCCCTCGGAGGCGAAGGCCTCCACAATCAGGCGGTCTATCTTCTGCGTATCGTTCGCCATCCTCTCGAGTTCTCCGCTCTGCAGCTCCTGCCCCACGTACGGCGCATAAAGCCGCTCCATCACCTTGTGGAAGATGGAACCGAAGAGACTGGCATCCAGCTCTTCCACCACCTCTTCCGTCTCCTCTACGCCGGCCACGTGGCCGTAGTAGAAGCGGACGGCACAATCCAGGTACTGATTGAGCGCGGAGGTTGAAAAACCTTTCCGGCGGCCGGTCACAGGGTCGGGCTCGAGATAGCGGGCGCGAAGCGCAGCCATCACTTCCGGGGTCTTGGGAATCACGATCTCCGCGCCGCCGGGACCGTCGTTCCGGAGCGGCATCGGGGCCGTCGTCTCGCCGGGATCCACGTTGTAGTGGTACTTCAGCTGCTTGATGAACCGGCTCGGTTCTCCGCTCTGGAGGCCTTCGGTGCGGGCATCATAGATAAAGGTGATGTGCTCCGCCCGCGCAATGCTGCGATAGAAGTAATAGGACGAGAGGGCATCCTGGAATTCGTAGTTGGGCAGGCCGAATCCCAGCCGCAGGTTATACGGGATGAAGGAGCCGCTGACGGTCCGCTTGGGGAAGGTCCCCTCGTTCATGGAGAGGATGATTACGTTCTTGAAATCCAGCGCGCGTGTCTCCAGCGGGCCCATGATCTGCAATCCGGAAAGCGGTTCTCCCCGGAACGGGATGGAGATGACGCCGATCAGCTGCCCGAGCAGTGCATAGTAGGTTTTCTCCTCCATCTCAACGGGCAGCGACTGCATCCGCTGGATGGCGGCACGCAGGTGATAGACGAACTCCAGATCCACCTTGGAGAGTCCTTCCGGGATGGCGTCCAGGATGGCCGTCTGGTAACCGGCGAGTTTCGAGGCGTCCGTTATATTTTTGAAAATCAGTCCAAAGAGGTTCGAACCACGTCCCGTCAGGAACCGGTCCTCAACATAGATCAGGTTCTGCTTCAGGATTTCCGACAGCGTTTCCTGTACGGCCGGATCCATCGCAATGAAGGGATGGTTGAGCAGGTTGACCACGTCTTTGTGGTAGAAACTGCAACCCGCTGCGCCCAAGCGTTTGTTGCGGTGCAGCCGCTCCAGGAAAGTGATAAAAGTGGCTGCATTGCTCTGCGAAAGCGGGAAGCCCATTGTCACGTTGATGTCCGTAATCTCTTCAGGCACAGCGCCGAGCATGGGCAGCAGCAGCCGTTCATCGGGCAGAACGACCGCCGTTTCGAGCGGATCGAATCCTGCCCCGGCCGCAAGTGTCTTCAACAGGTCGCCCGCCACGCGGGTCTGCGCCACGCCTGAAGCCACCGCGATGGTGCGGAATTGCTGCGCCTCGGGCAGCGAAAGGGCCAGTTCGTATTTGGAGGGATAGCGGGCCACGTTCTCTCGCAGGAAAAGCGAAGCCTTGTTGGCCGGATCCGTGGTGCGCGGATCTTCGAAATCCCAGTAGAAATCGCCCTCCAGCCGTTCGCGGATGGTATCGAGCAACGCCTTCTCGCAGGCATTGAGGGCGTTGAGTCCCACGAAAACAATCTTGCGGTAGCTGCCCAGCCGCGCTACCAGCGCCTCTTTTTCAGGGCTTTCGCCCGAGAGCGTCTCCGCCACCCGGCGATAGATCATTCCTTCATACCCCAGCCCCTGCGCCTGCAGATTCTCGCGGAAAGCGGTGTAGAGGTCGAAGAGGATGGTCCACACGGAACGGAACAGCCCCTTTTTGTCCAGTGAACCGGGCCGGGGCTGGCCGGAATCGGTCAGGAAATCCCGCCAGAATTCACGGATGGCGGCCGCCTGTTCATCAGTGAGGAAATCGTAGCCGGAATCCAGTTGCTTGAGATCGCGGATATTGGCAAAAAGCAGCCGGGCGTCCACGCGATATTTGTCAACGTCGTCGAAATCGGCGAGCAGGATGTCGCCCCAGTAGACGAACTCATCGAAACTCTCCCTGGGCGCCTCGCCGGGCCACATCAGGGCCGCGTAGTTCCGGTAAAGCGTATAGAGTGCGCCGATCTTGTCGATGGGACGAAGGCCCGAAAGATCGGTCATCAGGTCGTTGATGGTGAGCAGTTTGGGCGAGAAGACCGGCTTGTCGGCCGCCTGGCCCAGATACTTGCTGAAAAAGAGCGCGGAACGCCGGTTGGGGAACACGAAACAGTATTCTCCCAGCGCGTTGCCGGCTTCCTGATAGAAGCGGCTGGCTATCTGTTCCAGGAAACGCTTCATTTGCGATAGCCGGGTTTGCCGAGCAACTCGAACATCCGCTTTTTGTATTCTTCCACGCCGGGCTGGTCGAACGGGTTGACGCCCAGCATATATGCACTGATTCCGCAGGCCATTTCAAAGAAATAGAAGAGCTGGCCCAGGTTGTATTCGTCCAACTGTTCCACAGAGACCGCCAGGTTGGGCACGCCGCCGTCGATATGGGCCATCCGGGTCCCCTCCTGGGCCATCCGGTTGCAGTGCTCCACGTTCCGGCCCTCCAGATAGTTCAGGCCGTCCAGGTCGTCGTCATCGTGTTCCACGATCACTTCGCGGCGGCTGTTTTCGATAGTGACGGCCGTCTCGAAGAGCTTGCGCTGCCCCTGCTGGATGTACTGTCCCAGCGAATGGAGATCGGTCGTAAAGAGCGCCGAAGCGGGGAAGAGCCCCTGCCCTTCCTTGCCTTCCGATTCGCCGAAGAGCTGCTTCCACCACTCGGCGAAGCAGCGCATCTTGGGGTGGAAACTGACCAGCAGTTCAATATCTTTTCCGCTGTTGTAGAGCGCGTTGCGCATGGCGGCATAGCGGATGGCGGGATTCTCTGCGGAATCTTCCGCACAGACGCGCTGCATGTAGCGCGCACCGGCCACCAGGGCGTCGATATCGTATCCGGCCAGCGCGATGGGCAGAAGGCCCACCGGGGTCAGCACGGAGAAGCGGCCGCCGATATCGTCCGGGATGACGAAGGTTTTGTATCCCTCGCGGTCCGCCAGGGTTTTGAGCGCGCCGCGGTGCGCATCGGTCACCGCCACAATCCGTTCGCGCGCCTCCTCGCGGCCATATTTCCGCTGCAGCAGGTTGCGCACCATCCGGAAAGCGACGGCCGGCTCCGTGGTCGTCCCCGACTTGGAGATCACCACGGCCGCACAGGAACGCGCCATCAGCAGGTCTTTCAACTCCGCCAGATACTCTTCAGAAAGGTTCTGGCCGGCAAAAACCACCTCCGGACCGCCTGCACTGCCCAACTGCACGCCAAAGGTATGGCCCAGCGCCTCGATAGCGGCCTTCGCGCCGAGGTACGATCCCCCTATACCGATCACCACCACTACTTCCACCTCGCGGGCGATCCACCCCTCCACCACGGAAAGGCACTCGTCGATCTGCGGTTGTCCGATCCGGGCAGGAAGGTCTTTCCAGCCCAGGAATTCATGGCCCGCGCCCGTGCCGCTTTCGAGCACGCCGAAAGCTTCGCGTGCCCTGGCAAGGCTAGCCTCAAAGGTCTCCCGGCCGATAAAAGGCCGGCAACCGCTTAAATCGATCTTGATCATAGTGCGTGGTTTTAGCCGTTCCTACAAAGATAACGAATTATGCGGGATTTTGCGTACTTTTGTTCCGCATAAAATCCCGCATATGTTCAGAAAAATCAAGGAGTGGTATCAGCGGCAGAGCGACACGACCAAGGCGTTCGTCTGGATCGGCCTGATCTGCATCATCGGCATCATCATCCGATGGAAAGCCGTCGTGGCGGGTATCGCCAAGGGCTTTCAGTTCTACTCCAAATAATCTAGGCCTGTCCGCCGCCGAATCCCATCGGAGGCAGGTTGCCCGGATAGCCCTGATCCAGCTTGATGGGGCCGAACTGCTGTTCGTACTTCTGCACGTTGTCCGTGAGGGCGTTCAAGAGGCGCTTGGCGTGTTCCGGCGTCATAATCACGCGGCTGCCCACGGTCGGCTTGGGATAGCCCGGCAGCATCTGCGCGAAATCCAGAATAAACTCGTTGGCGGAGTGGGTAATGACCGCCAGGTTCGAATAGAGCCCCCGGAGCACTTCCGGACGGCATTCGATGTCAACTTTGTTCTCCATGGTGCGTTATTTTGCGAAGGCGATGCTTCGGGTTTCGCGGATGACGGTAATCTTGATCTGACCCGGATAGGTCATCTCGTCCTGGATCTTGCGTGCGATATCGAAGGAGAGCTGTTCGCAGTCGGCATCGGAGACGGCGTCAGCGCCCACGATCACGCGCAATTCACGACCTGCCTGGATGGCGTAGGTCTTGGTGACGCCCGGATACGAGAGGGCGATACCTTCCATATCCTTGAGGCGTTTGATGTACGATTCGACCACCTCGCGGCGGGCACCCGGGCGGGCGCCTGAGATGGCGTCGGCCACCAGCACGAGCGGAGCGATCAGCGAAGCCATCTCCATCTCTTCGTGGTGCGAACCGATTGCGTTGCAGATTTCGGGTTTTTCCTTGTACTTCTCGGCGATCTTGGCACCCAGCAGTGCGTGCGGCAGTTCAGGCTCTTCCTCGGAGACCTTGCCGATATCGTGCAGCAGGCCGGCACGTTTGGCGGCCTTCGGGTTCAGACCGAGCTCGGATGCCATCGTGGCGCAGATGTTGGCCACTTCGCGCGAGTGCTGCAGCAGGTTCTGGCCATAGGAGGAACGGTACTTCATGCGACCGATCATGCGGACCAGTTCGGAGTGCAGACCGTGGATACCCAGGTCGATACAGGTGCGCTTACCGGTCTCCATGATCTCGTCGTCGAGTTGTTTCTTGACCTTCTCCACCACCTCTTCGATGCGGGCGGGATGGATACGGCCGTCGGTCACCAGCTGGTGCAGCGCCAGACGCGCCACTTCGCGGCGAACCGGGTCGAATGCGGAGAGCAGGATGGCCTCCGGCGTGTCGTCCACGACGATTTCAACGCCGGTTGCAGCCTCGAGCGCGCGGATGTTGCGGCCCTCGCGGCCGATGATGCGGCCCTTGACCTCGTCGTTGTCAATGTTGAAGACGGTGACGGCGTTCTCGATGGCGGTTTCAGCCGCGGTGCGCTGGATGGTGTTGATCACGATGCGCTTGGCCTCCTTGCCGGCCGTCAGGCGGGCCTCGTCCATCACGTCGTTGATGTAGGCGGCAGCCTGGGTCTTGGCCTCCGATTTCATGGTCTCGACCAACTGGTTGCGGGCTTCGTCGGCCGTCATTCCGGCCACCTCTTCAAGCTTGACAATCTCCTGGCTGCGAAGCTTTTCGTATTCGTCGCGCTCCTTGTTGACCGCCTCCTGGGCGAGTTTGAGGTTTTCGCGTGCGGCTTCGAACTCCTTGGCTTTGCGCCCCAGGTCGGAGCTCTGCTGGTTCAGTTGCATCTCGCGCTGCTTGATGCGGTTTTCCGCCTGCTGGATCTGGGCGTTCTTTTCGTTCACATAGGCTTCGTGTTCGCCCTTGAGCTGGAGGAATTTCTCCTTTGCCTGGAAGATCTTCTCTTTCTTGATGTTCTCGCCTTCGGCTTCTGCCTGTTTTAAAATCTGACTACTCTTGTTGCCGAGTATAAGTTTCCGCATCAGCCAGAATATCAGGATTCCAAGGCCTGCGGAGAGAATTGCGGTAATGATGATTGTGAGAATCATAGTGGTTATATGTTGATTGAAAGTGCATGGTATGGACGCAATTGGAAAAAGCCGTTAGTTTTGGTCTGACGAAAATCTTAATAAATAAGATTTGAGCTCCGGAGTGTGTTGATCTCAGACTTCCAACGTCCCTGAAAGCAGGAATCCCCCGAAGGGTAACCCAGGCCTGTCTTCGATTTCCGAGTAACTCGTTTTAGTTTTTAGTGTTGATTTTGGCTTAGAGCAAAACTAACGGCTAAGCAGATAGGTGCCAAGTTTGCGGTCCAGAGCGGCGATTTCATCGCTCATCTCCTTGAGTTCGCCGGCGTTGCGCCGCTGGGCGTCGATCAGGCGAACCTCTTCTTCCAAAAGTACCATGCTCAGGATGTCACGGATGTCCACGTTTACGAAGCGGGTTGTCGTATCTTCTATTCGTGCATTGAGCGAATCAACGGCCGCGCGGATGGATTCCTCCATGTCCGGCGCGATATCCAGCTGGTAGTTGCGCCGGGCTATCGTGACATTGATCCGTTGCTTGTCCATATCAATCGTCGAGCAGTGCGATGCACTGGTCTATTTGTTTGAGCATCTTGGAAACCTTGCGCTTGGCCTCCGCCCTGTCAGGCGAAGCGTTGCTGAATGCTAAATCCAATTGCAGTCGGTCTATTCTTTTTTTAAGGTCTTCTATTCGGTTTTGTTGTTCATCGATGGCCTCGTGCGCCCCCTCCAGTTCCCGCCGGAGTTCCGCGTTCTCACGCGACAGCTTTTCGTAGCGGGAGAGCAACTCGGCAATGCCGGCTTTGAGCGATTCGATCGGCGAGGAAGCCATAGTCCATTTATTGTCATACAAAGATAATTATTTCTTAACTTTGTAAAGAACTTTTCTGCACTTATTAACGAAAATCTCTATGAATCAGCGCAAAAGAAAGATCGGCCTGCTTCCGAAAGTTATTATCGCAATTCTGCTCGGTATCGGCTGTTCCTTCTTTTTCCATGGCTGGGCAGTCCGCCTTTTCATTACCTTCAATTCCATCTTCAGCAACTTCCTCGGACTCTTCATTCCGCTGCTGATCATAGGCTTGATTGCCCCGGGTATTGCCGATCTGGGCAAGGGTGCCGGCAAACTGCTGCTCATCACCACCGCCATCGCCTACTTCTCCACGGTGCTGGCCGGAACGTTCTCCTACGGCATCTGCAGCTGGACCTATCCCTCGATGCTCGGTGATTCTCTGACCGCGTTGGGCGGCATGGACATGTCCGGAGGACTCAAGCCCTATTTCACCATCGAGATGCCCGCCTTCATCAGCGTGATGAGCGCGCTGGTGCTGGCCTTCATGCTGGGTCTCACGATGATCCAGATGAAGGGGCACGCGCTGAAAGACGTGATGACCGATTTCCGAGACATGGTCTTCCTGGTCATCAACCACGTGATCATTCCGCTGCTGCCGCTCTTCATCTTCGGCATCTTCCTGCAGATGGGCGCCGAAGGCAAGGTCGGTCCCGTGCTGGGAATGTTCATCAAGATCATCCTGATCATCTTCGCGATGCATGTCACCTTCCTGGTTCTGCAATTCTGCATTGCCGGCGCGATTGCGCGCAAAAACCCGTTCAAGGCCCTCTGGACCATGCTGCCCGCCTATCTCACCGCGCTGGGCACCCAGTCCTCCGCCGCCACGATTCCGGTGACGCTGGCCCAGGCCAAGAAGAACGGCGTGCGAAGCGAAGTGGCAGATTTCACCGTGCCGCTCTGCGCCACCATCCACCTTTCGTGCAGCATCCTGAAGATCGTGGCCTGCGCACTGGCCATTTCGATGAGCATGGGTATGGACGTGAGTTTCGGCACTTACTTCGGTTTCATCCTGATGCTCGGCATCACGATGATTGCAGCTCCGGGCGTACCGGGCGGCGCCATCATGGCTTCGCTCGGCCTGCTGGCTTCGATGCTTGGATTCGACGCCAACATGCAGGGTCTGATGATTGCGCTCTATATTGCCATGGATAGCTTCGGCACGGCCGGAAACGTGACGGGTGACGGCGCTATCGCTCTGATTGTCAATACAATTAAGTTCAAAAAGAAAGAGGAGTAAATTATGAAAGCTGCGCTCCGGAATGGTTTGATTGCACTGGCGGCCGTACTGGGCTGCCTGGTTATCGGATCTGTCGCAGGTGCCTTCGGCGCCTGGATGCTCGTTCTCACCCCGCGCCCTTCCGCCGGTGAGCACACCGTCACTGTCTGCACCACGACCGACCTGCACGGCGCCTACTTCCCTGAGAATTACGACGGCAGTGCAAACGCCACCTCGCTGGCCCATGTCTCCAGCGCCATGAAGACGCTTCGCGAAGAGGGCGACCGGCCAATCCTGATCGATGTGGGCGACAACCTGCAGGGTGACAATGCCGCCTACTACTATAATTACGTAGATACCGCTTCAAAACACGTCTTTGCCTCGATGGCGAAGTATCTGGCCTACGACGCTATCGTGGTGGGCAATCACGACATCGAGACGGGCCACAGGGTTTACGACCGCGTCAAGCGTCAGCACCGTGCGCCGCTGCTGGCAGCCAACGCCATACGCACCAAAGGCATTCTCACCGGAAAGCCCTATTTCAAGCCCTACAAGGTGATTCTCCGCGACCGCCTCAGGATTGCGGTGATCGGTATGACCAACGCCAACATCAAGGCCTGGCTTTCTGAAGAAAAGTGGGCCGGAATCGATTTCCTTCCCATCTCCGACGTCGCCCAGCACTGGGTAGACAAAGTCCGGAAACGTACGAAACCCGACCTTGTGGTGCTGGCCGTCCACAGCGGAGCCGGAACAGGAGAAAGTCCTGATATTGAGAATGAAGCGCGCTACCTGGCCGCCAATCTGACAGGCGTGGACCTGGTGCTCTGCGGACACGACCACCGCCCGATTGCCGAAACTTTCATCCACGAGGACGGCACGCAAACGCTGCTGGTCAATGCCGGCACGAAGGCCCGTCAGCTGGGTGTGGCAACCTTCAGGATTGACGTCGAGAAACACCGGATCAAAGCGAAGACCGGCGTCGCCGAGCTCCTGGACATGCGCTCCTACGAGCCCGATCCCGACTTCACGGATCGCTTCTCGCGCCAGTTCGAAGCCGTACGCGACTATGCGCTGCGGCCGGTGGGCACACTGACGGCTCCGCTCAGTTTCGAGGATGCGCTCGATGGCCCAAGCGGCTATATGTCACTGATTCACAGGACACAGTTGCATTTCAGCGGAGCGGACGTTTCCATTTCTGCACCGCTCACTAACCGCGGTTCGCTCCCGGAAGGTCCGGTCACTTATCTGGATTTAACCCGCATTTACCGCTATGAGAATCTGCTCTACGCAGTGGAATTGACGGGCGCCCAGATACAGCGCTATCTGGAGTACTCTTACGACCACTGGATCCGCCGCGACGGTCCCTCCTACAACTATGATTCTGCCGCCGGAATCCGCTATACGGTAAACTGCAGCGCGCCTTACGGCCAGCGCGTGACGATTCTTTCGATGGCCGACGGCCGTCCCTTCGATCCGGAAGCCACCTACAGCGTCGCAATGACCTCCTACAGAACCAGCGGCGCCGGCAACCTCCTCTCTGAAGGCGCCGGCGTCGATCCGGGTTCGCTGTCGGTGACAGCGATATTCAAGGATATCCGCTCGCTGATCGGCGATTATCTCTCGCAGGGGCCTTACACCCCCACCGCCGACGACAACTGGGCGTTTATCCGCTAGTCTCTAGTAATACTCGATCGTGCGGGTGACGGTGTAGGGATTGTAAACCTGGCCGTCATTACCCACGCTGCGGCCGCTCGCCTTGGTCCAATTCCCCTTTGAGTCGTACTCATAAGAGCATTCGGAATACTCCGTATTGTTGAAGGCGGGATCAACGGGGCGGGATTCACGCAACTCTTTGATGACGTTGCCGTGATCATCGTACGTGTAGGTCGTCGTAGATTTGCTGCCGTCTTTGTAGGTATCCACCGTTTTTTCCGCGAGATTCAATTTGTCCTTGAAGTTCTTGTAGGTGGTGACGCGTTCCGTAGAGATTGAATTGTCGTCATCCAGGAAGCACTCGCGATAGGATTTGAACATACCGTTTTCAAAGAACGTAACCGGGCCCATGGTCTGATAATCTCCCTTCGACGTATTCGGGTAGGCACCGTTGTACTGGCAAGAAACCACAAAAGTCTGATAATCCTGCGCTCCGGTGCTCGTTGCTGTCATGACATCTCCATTGAATGTAAACACGATGGTCTCGAGGCCGTCGCCGTGGTCTTCTTCAATCTTGGAGAGACCGGGAAGCAGGCCCACGTGATCCAAATGGAAAATGCCGGTCCCCATCAGGCTTCTGGGCACAAAACGTCCCTCATTTTCCTTACTATAGGTATACTTCGTCGAACCGCTCGATGTCACCGTTCCGTTGCTCAAGGTCTTTCTGACAATCGAAACGGGAAGACCGTCGGAATTGTAGGTATATTGATAGTCATAATACTCTGATTTTTCTGCGGTCAGGTGTCCCACCCGGTCATATTCGTACGTCGTGACGTAGCCATAGCTGCTTGTCTCAACGATTTTCTTGATACCTGTTTGGAGATCGTTGCGATACCACCAGTTACCGTCCAGGTCGCCGTCTTTGTCGCAAGCGGAGAAAAGCACCGTCGCAGCCAGGCAAACCATCGAAAAAATTGCGAATCTTTTCATCATTTTATGTGTTAAAGAATTACTTTCATTTCTACAAAGATAGAAAAAATCTGATACACGCTCCGTTAAAGTGTTTCAGGTGGTCCACTGAATGGATCACTTGCTACGATTTCGGGGGTAAAACGTGTCAGGTGGTCCATAGATTGGATTACCTGCTACACTTCCAAGGGCGAAGCGTGCATAGTGGTCCAGTCGGTGGACCACTGTCTACATTTTCGGGAGTAAAACGCGCATAGTGGTCCACCGTTTGGACCACCATGCACACCCCGCCCGCGAAAGATTCCGGCGCGCGGCACGCGCGTCGGCTTTGGTTGGGGCAAGCACTTCTGCCACCCGACTGCGAACGCGAACCGTCAAGCGTTGGGCCAAGGAGGGTTCCTTTCAAATATACTTGGAGTATCGCTTGCGTCCCGGTATTTGGGACGCTAACAGCACCTACGGCAGGATTCCGCCAAAGTCGCGGCGGACAATAGCCCCTGCAGATACCTAGAACGTGGGGGAGCGGCCTCGAGAGTCCGATTTGGGCCCTTCGCGGCGGCCCATATAGCCTGCAGGGCCCCAGAAAGGGGGTCTTCCGCCGCGACTTTGGCGAGCGGACGGGCGGAAGCGGAACCGTGGAGCTTTGCTCCCGAGGGTCTGTCCACCCGCGGACAGATATAGCGGGACGGGGCCCGACGACTACAAGTTATTTGGCCGGGAAAGCTTGCTTTCTAAGGCCAAATGACGCAGTAGACGTTGGGAGGGACGGAGCGAACGAAGTGAGCGGAGCCCCTCGGGAGCAAAGCTCCCGGGCAGCGGAGGCCCGGCCGCAACGCCAGCTAGAGGGCGCCCGGCAGGACGCTAGCGGGAGCGCGAGCAGAGTAAGCCTGCGCAATAGCAAGCGCAGAGCGAGGGGCCTGGGACAGTGCCCAGTCAACACAGCGCCACCTTGAGGGGCCGCGTCAGCGGCCTAGCAGGAGCGAGGGCCTGCCCCGAAGCGGAAGCGGGGGGTCTGGGGCCGTGCCCCAGTAATACAAGGCCGGCTTGCCGGCCGCAAGCCGCCTTAGAGCCCGGGCACAAAAAAAGCCCCGGGCTTTTTTGGCCCAGGGCTCTAAGGTGGCGGCAACCTACTTTCCCACTTGGTGTAGCAGTATCATCGGCGCACGTGAGCTTAACTTCTCTGTTCGGAATGGGAAGAGGTGGATCCTCACCGCTATAACCGCCTTTCGTATATCTCTGAGAGAAATAACTCAGTAAATCAACCGCTCGCTCTATCTTTCCTTCTC